>NZ_KV757590.1 GCF_001712795.1 Nostoc sp. KVJ20 | reverse complement strand
CTTCCCCTCCACAACTTCATGTGTCTCAAATCACTCTCTCTACTGCCTGATTTTTAAACCCCTACCCTTGAAAGCCCTAACCCCCCTTAAAAAGGCTACGGTGTGTACACAAGTCTGAAATAGCTGATTAACGAAGGTTTTACCCCACCCTAACCCTCCCCTTGCAAAGGGGCTACGGTGTACACACAAGTTGAAAAAAGATCAATTTCCCATTGTTCTTTCGTTTATCTCGTTCCTATGCTCTGCATAGGAATGCCTGTTTAGAGGCTCTGCCTCTAGTCAAATATTGAGTCAGAGACTCAATGAATGCATTCCCAGTCGGAGACTGGGAACGAGGAACGAGGAAATGCTTATCAAGCTAGGTTTTTAGGACTTGTGTGTACACCGTAGCTTATCCCCAGAGGGGGCCCCACCTTCCCCTTTTCCCTTTTTCGGTAAAAACTTTCAGTCCATAATATAGCCCAATAGCATAGTATGTACTGAAAAAATAATTATTCTTTGCCTGTGTTTGTTTACCGATTTACCCAAAGACTCTAATTACTATGGGTACTAAGCGAATGGATTTGAACCACCAGCAAATGGATTTGAACCACCAGCGAATGGATTTGAACCACCAGCGAATGGATTTTGACCACCTGCAAATGGATTTGAACCACCTGCAAGTGAGGTGATTACGTTATCACCCAGTTCCTCGTTAAGCCTTGAATTAATCTGGTCGTTAATAGTAACTCTCAAACCAAACCCATCTGTTATTTCACTTGTGCTGATACTATTGCTTTGGTTGCCAGCACCAGTCAAAGGGTCACGGACGCTAACTGCCGATGGATTTACACCGCCTGCAAAGATATTCCAGAAGTTATCATCAGCGAAAGGATTACCACCATAGGGGAAATCAGTTCCATTATTGCCACTACCACCGAATGGACTACCGCTACCTTGTCCATTACCAACACCGTTAAATATGTTGGAGAGGTCTTCATCACTCAGAACTTCACTCAGCCTACCGAAGGGTGAATTTATCAACGGATTGTTCCCACCATTAGAGAAGTTACCGCTATCGCTATTAATCAAATCTGTCATTAGAACTAATCCTCCTATTTTTAGCATGAAAATCTTTCTTGCATATAGGAATCCAACTTGAGTCTTGCGAGGTATTGATAAGAACCAAAACTTTATCAGGCAAGCTTTAAAGCAGATTGGCTTTTCAAAAAAAGTATGGAATTCCTATAGCTATCTGAACAGACAAAGTTAAGTCTGCTTCATGAGTTTTTTGTTTTTTTTAGCCAAATAGTTATTAGTTCTTAGTTTGTAATTTATGCTAATTACATCCACAATCTATTTGATTTAGCTTCTCAAGACAATAAAAAATATTTTGATAATTTTGTCAAATCTTTAGATATTTTAATGCAATGATTTAGAAAAAGCGATTATAGCGGTTCTTGACCCAGCTAAGTACAATTTTGACCTCTCTCTAAACCTCTTTCCTAAAAGGAGAGAGGCTTTGAATTCTTTCCCCTTCAGGAATGGGGTTAGGTTTATTTGCATACCCGTACCTCACCGGATTGAAAATGGGTATAAAATACTTGATAATAAAATTAAATTTCCGTTAAATATGATATTGCAATAAACAATGTTTTGATAAATTTGCTAAATTTTTAGATATTTAGCATCCTAACTCTGGTTTTGTTCGTCCGAGACGCTGTAATTACTTTGAGTAGTTGCCGTAATTTGCAAAATACGCGTTTATATCAGAGGCTCTGACTAAATAATATAGACAAAGCCTCTGAAAAATAATTTATCAAACAGAATTCAGTTGGGTATTCTGTATGACTGGTGGATAGCGTAGCGGTAGCAAGTCAGACGCTCCTACGTCACTAACGCTGCGCTATCGAGCGTCGCGAGCGTCTGAATAACCGAGTTTAATACCCCCACAAAATCTACGATTTTGTGGTGCAACAATTCAGTTGCAAGTCTGAATCCGCGACTGATTAGATTCTTCTGAATTTTTCTTCAACAGCAGAAAACTATAACTCTACACCATGTTTCTTGGCAACTTCAGTCAGTTTCTCATACTGATCTTGTGACACTTTAGTTAATATCTCTTCAGCCTGTTCTTTAGTACTTCCTTCTTTAGGAATTAAATACTTGACATAAAGAGATACAAAATCAGCAGCGATCGCTAAACCAGATAAAGCGTGTTTGTCAGCTTCCTTACCTGCGATCGCAGCTACTAAACCAGCTTTAATTGGGTCTGGTTTAACTTTCATGAACTGCTCGACAAGTTTAGGAACATAGTCTTCTGGTGGCAAATTATCTAACTTACTTCTATCAGGAGTAAAGTTACATTCTGCGGCTTGAGCTTGCTCTAAAACACACCATTCTATGTATTCTTGCAATGCTGCATCGGGAACGCGAGGGAGATAATTATGTAGCGCTAAATCAGACACAAGCTTACCGTGTAAATTGCTGTTTTATGCAAATGCATTAACGCAAGCCTAACCCACTATTTCTATAAGTTTTAGTGTGTTACGCTACGAGTTTTGAATATCAGGCATTGGGAATAGGACATTGGGAATAGGGCATTAGAAAATCTCTGCTCCACTTCCTAATTTCTATTCCCTAATAACTCGCTTTAGATGTTCTTGTCCCCAGTCGCAAAGAGCTTTTAATACAGGTATAAGAGTTCTGCCATAATCTGTAAAAGAATATTGCACTTTTAAAGGTAAATTTGAGTACACTTTTCGGTTAACAATTCCATCATTTTCTAGTTCACGAAGTTGTTGAATCAGCATTTTTTCAGTAATTTCAGGAATCAATTGTTTCAATTGGCTGTATCGTTTGGCTTCATCCTTCAAGTGCCAGAGAATCAAAATCTTCCATTTGCCACCTAAAATTTTTAGTGTTGCTTGCACAAATGATGTGCCTTCAGTTTGCTTTTCTGACATATATTATGCGAACTTACAAAAAAGTAAGTACTTCCCAAAAAGTAAGTATAAGTATATTTTTGGATTAGAGTAATTCCTATTTCAACGGTATAAAGGAAAAGCATGGAAGTTTTAGGTGCAACTGCCCTGGTAACTGGCGCAAATGGAGGTCTAGGGAAGTACTTTGTAGAGGGATTGAGAGCGCAAGGTGTAGCCAAAATTTATGCTGGCGCTCGCAAGATGGATGCTTTAGCTGAAATTGTTGCAACTGATCCGCAGCGAATTATCCCGATTCAGCTAGAAATTACCGATGAAGAATCTGTTCGCCAAGCTGCACTAAAATGCCAAGATGTCAACTTGTTGATTAACAATGCTGGTGTGGGCTTGAACCAGGGATTGATTGCTGCACCTGATTTGTCTTCCGCTAGGGCAGAAATGGAAGTTAATTATTTTGGGACGTTGATTATGTGCCGTGCTTTTGCTCCCATCTTGAAACAAAATGGAGGTGGAGCGATCGCTAATATGGTTTCAATGGTGGCGCGGGTGAATCTTCCTTTTAATGGGAGCTATGGCGCTTCTAAAGCAGCAGTTTTGTCATTGACTCAGGCGGTTCGGGCAGAGTTAGCGGCTCAAAAAACGCTGGTGGTAGCAGTGTTACCAGGAGCGATCGATATTGGTATGGGCAAGTCTTTCCCCGATCCAAAAGTACCTCCAGAAGAAGTAGTTCTGGATGCGCTGCAAGCTGTAGTTGATGGCATAGAAGAAGTTTACCCAGGTGAGCAGGCCAAGCAACTCAATGAGCAACTAATGCAAGATCCTAAAGGAGTTGAAAAGTTTATTGCGACATTTTTACCAGGGTAAAGAGTTGATGGAGCGATGTCTCCGACGGGCTACGCCTACGCATTTTTGGTGTTATCTATTTGTGTAAATTAGGGCATACTGTAAAGCAGGTATAAACATATAATTTGTTCATGAAACCTGCTTTACATAAAGGGCAACTAATCACATGGAAGGACGATCGCGGGTTTGGTTTCATACAACCTAATGATGGTAGTCAAGAAGTCTTTCTACACATTACAGGATTTAAAGACGTTAACCGTCGTCCTCAAGCTGGTGATTTCATTTGTTATCAATTAACAGTTAGTAAAGATGGCAAAGTACGCGCTTGTAATGCTTTTATTGAAGAAGTTAAATCAAAATCCTTATCTTCTACCGCACCAAATAAGTCTGTATCCAGAACTGTAGATAAATCTTTATCATTAGCATTAAATACATTACTTCTATCTTTACTACCAGGGTTGGGTTCAATTCATCTTGCACTAACAACTGGCAACCCAATTCCGCTAATTCTTTATCCTGTCATGAGTTTAATTACTTTTGGACTATATGCCGATGATAAGTTTCGCGCACAAGAAGGACGATGGAGAAGGCAAGAAAATACTTTGCATCTGTGCGAATTTATGGGTGGTTGGTTAGGTGCATTTGTTACTCAACAGAAGCTACATCACAAAAGCAGCAAAGTTTCTTATCAAGTTGTATTTTGGGTGATAGCAATTCTTCACATTATATTTTGGTTAGATTGGCTATTTTTTGGTAAAGCGTTGATAAATCTGTTTTTTGGTATTACTTCTAGGGGGTAATTAAGTTTAGTCTGATTGTCATAGATCGCTCACTTCGATGACCAATCCAGTAAGCTGTAAAGTGAGTGTTGTTTAGGAATCTATAAACTACAGAAATTTCGATGCCTTACCCTATGACTAACGCACCTGATAATTAAATTAAGCGCGTAAGTCCTAGAGATATTGTGATAATAGTAAGCTAATGATGTTTTTACCAGAAGGTAAGGTGATTATGGCAATCACATTAGATAAAGCTGCATCTGGGAATATGACTCTTGAGGAGTTCTTTAATTATGACGATGGTACAGATGCAATGTATGAGTTTGAAGATGGAGAATTGCTTCTGATGACGGCCGAGAGTGAGATAAATCGACGAATTGCCATGTTTATCCTTGTCTGCTTTGTGCAACTGGGTATACCTGCTTATCGGCTGTCGATGAAAACGGAAATTATGACTACTGGCTCACGGGTGCGCGTTCCTGATTTAGTGGTGTTTTCTGAGGAGTTGGCGACAGCGATGGAGGGGGCTAAACGATCTACGGTAATGCCAGAAATGCCACCGCCGTTATTAGTGGTTGAAGTGGTAAGTCCAAATCAGAGTAGTCGTGATTATCGCTATAAGCGATCTGAGTATGCCGCACGGGGTATTTTTGAGTATTGGATTGTTGATCCGATACAACAGCGAGTGACAGTTCTGGAATGGGTAGAGGGTTTTTATGAGGAGAAGGTGTATTTAGGAGATAGTGCGATCGCTTCGCTTGTATTTGCTGATCTAAAGTTGACTGCTGTCCAAGTTTTGCAGTGCCATTAACGACGACTGCATGAGTCTTGAACAGCTACAAGAACTGATGGATTGAAGAAACGGTGATAGAAAGCTGGAAGAATTTTGAGAATTAAGCTGTCCGAAAACGTGCCAACTCCTCACCAGTCTTCGCATCATGGGCGTGGACTGTACACACCAAACATGAATCAAACGATCGCGCCACATGACCAACTTCCACCGGATCGCTAGAATCGTAAATGGGTGTCCCAATTAACGCTTCTTCAATGGGGCCGCGGATTCCTTCACCGTCACGAGGCCCAATATTCCAAGTACCAGGGGCAATCACTTGGTAATTCTTAATTTTACCGCCCTCTACTTCAACCCAGTGAGATAAGGAACCTCGCGCCGCTTCCGTTGCACCCCAACCACGACCATCTTTTTCTGTAGGTTTAATATACCAAGGGTCGTTTAATTTGAATTCGCGCAAACAGTGTTCAGCTTGGCGATATAACTTGACAATTTCGTGAACTCGTGCTAGCTGACGCACATGAATACTAGGGCCACCCATCCGTTTGAAGACATCAAGGATGAAGGGGTCGTAGTGTTGCCAAGATTCGCCATGTTTACCGCCAGCTACTAATTGCCGCGCTAAGGGGCCAGTTTCCAAGCGTCCGAAGTCTTTGTGCAGGACTGCACTCGACCAAGAGTAGGCGTTATCGAAGTCTTTGGTATTGATTGCAGTGGGTTTAGTGGTGCGATCGCTAGGATGAATGTCTTCTGTCCCTTCATCGTACCAGGAGTGAGTTGTATTCTCGCGGATAAATGACTGATCCATTAAAACGTGAGTGTCTGCGAAGCTGTCATACACTCCACTTTTCATAATCATCGCCGCATTTCGCCCTTCGATAGTCGGCTTTTGGTATTTATCTTCATGGGCTAAATATCCCCAAGTGACATATTTACCAACACCAGCGCCATATCTATCTAGACCGATATCCAAACCCATCCGCCAATAAAAACCTAAGTCGGAATCTCGATGATTGCGGTCTTCATCCAGCCAATCTCTGAAGTCATCATAACTTTGGATTTGTTCGTAGCGTTCTAAAGAACAACCCAACCACACAGGTTCTAACCAATTGGTGCGGAAATATTCGAGAAGCGCCCAAGCGCGGGTAATGTCTGTTAGTGTTGGGGCGCACATCACGCCACCAGGCACCATATAACTGCTGTGGCAACTGGTGATATGCTAAAAATGTTGCTGAGTAACTTATTAATAAAGTAATTTTGCTCGGCAATAACATTTTATTTTCACCATTTCAGCTTATAAATAAGGGAATATTTAGGGAATGAGCGGACAAAATCAAAATCAGGGTAATTGCAATCAGCCAAACTTAATATCGGAGACATATCCCCAATCTACAGATGAGAATGCAAATGCAGACTCAAGGGACTGGTTCGCCGATATGTTTGCAGATTTTGAGCCGCAGAACACCACAGACGGTAGCTACAGAGGAACAATGGCGAAAATTAAAGCAACAGAATTACAGTATCAAGAAGTTTTTGAGCAGAAGTTAATCGAAGCTAATACTAATTTAAAGAGGGATAGAATTAGAGTTAGCATTAAACAAACTGGGAATTCTCTTCAGTTACGAGCTACCTTACCGTTAAAACCAAGCGATGCCTACGGCGGGCAAAGCCAACGCAGCTTAGGTAAAGAAAAAAAGCAGTATGACTTGTCTCTAGGGATACCAGCAAATTTAGAGGGACTGAAAACTGCGATCGAGGAAAGTTACGAGTTGGGTAAATTAATTGCTCGTCATACTTTCGAGTGGGATGAGAAGTATTTAGGAATTAAATCTAGAGAAAAGCAAGAGATAAAAACTATTGGGGAATTATTAGATACATTTGATGAAAAATATTATCAAACCCGTCAGAAAACTATAACTAGTCAAAATACCTTTGCTAACTATATATCTGTTATTAAAAGAAACTTTCCTTTAACAACTTTAGCAACAAAAAATAATCTTGAAGAAATTATTAAGTCATTTCAGGGAAATAAAAAAAATGAATTAATAGCGGTAACTTCTGTTTTGATCAAAACCTTTAAGTTGGGATTTATACTTGATGTGACACGGGATCATGTCACTCCTGCCCATCGAGAAATACCTGACAATGATAAAATAGTATCTTCTTTTGAACTATTTGAAAAATTCGCCCTCAATCGCAAAAATACAAACATCACTGATGAAATAGACACCTGGGAAATGTGGCGTTGGGTATATGGGATGTTGGCAACTTTTGGGTTAAGACCAAGGGAATTATTTGTCGAACCAGATATTAATTGGTGGATGTGTCCCCAAAATATAGACCATACTTGGAAAGTCAATAAAAATACAAAAACTGGATATCGAGAAGTTATCCCCTTTGTACCGGAATGGATAGAATTATTTGATTTACAAAATCCCAAACCATTAAAGATTTTAGAAAAAAAGGTGACAAAAATTGCATCTGTGCAAAATATTAATTGGATGCGGAGAGATATATCCAGATGGTTTAGAAAAGTGGGAATTGAGTTTCAACCCTACGATTTGCGTCATGCTTGCGCCATTCGAGCGCATCTTCAGGGAATACCAATTAAAGCCGCAGCAGATAATTTAGGTCATACTGTTGATGAACATACAAAAACCTATCAGCGTTGGTTTGGGATTGAAAACCGGAAAAAAGCTTTTGGTGAGGTAATTAGTCAAAAGTCGTTAATTGAGTTGCAGAAGAATGAAATATTGGCGTTAAGGATGGAGAATGAAAGGTTGAGAGGATGTTTTAAAAGTCCTTAGTTATGTATCAAAAACTTTTAGATCCCCCTAAATCCCCGGACTTTGACTCCAGTTCCCCCCTCTTAATAAGGGGGGTTAGGGGGGATCTGCAAGTGCTTGGTATAACACGAAAAAGTTTTCAAACACCCTCTAAGGTTGGAGGTGGAAAAGTTGAAATTATTGGAGAATGTTTAAAAAACCAGAGTTCCGTCTATCAGCCGGAAAAGGATGATAGCCAGAAAAATTCGGTGTAATAGATGGGTATTGACGATATCAAGAAAAGTTCTTGATATACGGAAACGACGGAAACTTTCCTTATATAGTTAGACAGCAAAAATATTCGTAAAAACGTGAAAAACGATGAAACGACTTTTGATTTCTCTAGTAACCTCTAGTAGCTTATTAGTTCTTGCTCTCAGCGCTCATTCTGCTCCAGCACCTTCCAGAGTGATTGGTTTCACGGGCAAGTGTTTAGATGCCGACTCTAATCAAGGTGGGCGCAGTGGTTCTACCATACAGATATGGGATTGCTTGAACCCTGGACTGAATCAAAAGTGGATATTTGATGGGAGTCTAATTAAGTCTGCTACTTATCCAAATATGTGTTTAGATGCTGACTCCAATCAGGATGGTGCCGATGGTTCCAAAGTGCAGCTTTATAGCTGTACCAATGGAGGAAATCAAAGATGGAAATTTGATGGTCGTTTAATTGAGTCAGTTGCCTATCCTGGCAAGTGTTTAGATGCTGACTCTAATCAGAATGGTGCCAATGGTTCTAAAGTGCAGCTTTATAGCTGTAACAATGGAGCAAATCAAAGATGGAAAATTCAGTAGATACTTATAGTGCGATCGCTGATCTTGTAGTGTGATCGCTAATCTTGTAGTGCGATCGCTGATCTTGTAGTAGCGTGACAAGGCTAAAGTAGTGCATTAGATTTATGGTTAAGAAGGTGCTGAAGCGCAACTACGAACCTTTTTTATTGCAACATTTTAGTCTTGTCACGCCAGTAGGGTGCGTTACATTTCATTAACGCACCTTTTTGAATTAAAAGAGTTCCTTTCAAGCCTTCTAGTCAGCTAGAATGATTTAATAAATTTGTTCCTATTTTACCCTTGATCATTCATATTTTACAAGAACCTGCAACACTTAACCAAATCAACGAGATGCTTCAAGCCAATCGTTTCTATATTAAAACAGCCGTAGATATACGTCATCAAATTTTGGCAGGTGGAGGTGAAATGCACTCGGACTGCGAAACTATTTTACTTGATAATGGAAGTCAACAGCAGGATGTTTGGGGCGCGAGTTGGAATCCTATTTCTCAAGAGATTTTTTATGAATCAATGGTAAATCTCCGGCCACGTCAAAATAGAGCGATGGAAATTTTAGATCCGACGATTCGTGAACAGGTAAAACAAATCATCCACAAATTATTAGGAGGCGTATGAATAACTGGACTGTAGAACAAATTGCCTTTCGGTGCGATCGCCTTTCTGTACGTCTGGAAAGATTAGCACAGAACTTTCTGCAAATGGCATCTCTCAGTTTGGATGGGGTTAATGGGGAAGCGGTACTTGGGATTGTTAGAGAAAGTAAAGTATTTTTAGAACTGACAGCGATTGATTTAGATGTGGACAGTGCCTTTGAACTGGCTCAAATGCAACGTCAATTGTCTCGATGGCATATTCATTGGTGGTCAACTTGGGCAAGTGATTCTAGTCGTCTGGAAATTTCAACCTTGTCTCAAACCTGGGCAAATCGAATTAGGCAGATGGCAAGAGTTCTGGTTTAAATTCCCATCTCTTAACCCTGATATAGTTAGTGTGATCGCTAATCTTGTAGGGTGCGTTTTTTACGACAACGCCTAATTACTCCGCCGGTAAATTCCTGGGAACGTACCAAGATTGTGGACTTGAAGCAAGCGATCGCAGTTTAGAGGTGTTAGATTTGCGGTTAAACATCTTTGAGAAAAGCGATCGCCAAACTCAAACAAGAATTGAACATCAATATCGAATTGGCTTCTATACAGGATTTCTTACCTCTTGGCTATCCTGAATCATTTGCATCAGAATGTTTGCAGCTTCCGTTGCATCGTAGGGCGACCAAATCGGGTACTCTGATGCAGAAAAGATGACTTGTAGTTCAGCGTCTGGGATTTGTGTGGCTAGGAGTTTGAAGAGTGATAATTTGTCTGACTGACTCAGATTGTTGACCAAAGGAATTAACTCAGCGAGTGACATGGTTTAAACTCCCAGATATGCAAGAATACATTGATCGTAAGATATCTATAAGGTACGGTCTAACAATCCCGTTGCACACCGACCGTATCAGGTTGGTCGGTGAATCTGAGAGATTACTTGGGGCTGTTAAACATCTTTGAGAACAGCGATGCCTCCGGCACGCTGCGCGATCGCTCAATATCCAAACAAATAAATCAATACTTCTATACTTAAGCTAAAACGTAATCATTCAAGATTAATATATTAATATTTACGTATTTAGACTTAGAAAAACCGCGCTTTATATTTTAGTAATAAAAAAAATTATACTTAAAAACTTGTCTCGTGCATCCTTAAACTGCGATCGCTAGGTTAAAATGAGAGGGCGATCGCAAAGATTAGGAATTGAGAAGCGATCGCAGCATAACAAATCATTGGAGCAGGCAAATATGATATTTTAGTTTTGAGTTGGGAGCGATATCTGCGGTAAGCTACGCTAACGCCTAGCCGCTCAATTCAACCGTTATGCAGCTTGAATTCTTGTTAACAGCAACAGCTTGAAAAATATCACATTAACCTCAGCTTAAAATTTCAAAGATGAATTTATCTAAAGACTTGTTCCGCAAAGGTTTGCCAGTTAGTTTTTCTCTTGTCGTCATCATGACTTTCCTTGCGCCGAAAGCAAAAGCTGAATATGCTTGCGGTGGCGCAGGGCCCGGAGAGATAGTGGTTGGGGAAACCCAAGGTGGGAATGGTGTTGCATCTGTTCTCCTTTGTGACAGAGACCCGAATTATCAAGAGGAACCAGAAGATCGAGGAAGTGATAATTCTCGTTCTCGTTATTACGACCCTGAGTTTGCAGCTCTACAGTTTCAAGCCGCTGCTGCTCTACTCAATTTGCAACAACAAGCTCAATTATTGCAAGATCCAACGTATCTGAAATATCTATCGGGCAGTTGGAAGCTTTTTCCTACTTCAAGGTTAGAGGGGGTAAAATCAGGTAGCTATTGTGTTGCATCTTTTTTCAAGGCATCAATGGATCCAGAAGCTAAAGACGCCCCAGTAATGATCAATTTGTCGGGACCGGGTGGCGACTACAAGGGCGCTCTCCTGACATTTGCAACCGAAAGGATTCCTAGACCTAAAACGATACAAACAATCACGGTTACTTTGATTCAAAACAATGACCCTCCTGCTACTGTCAAGGCATACAATTACACAATGCCAAATCTGCCATTTGGGGTGATTGCTTTTGCTGTACCGACAATTGATGCAGCTTTAGCGGGGATAGAAGATGTCCAGCATTTTGATGTAAAAATAGATGGTAAGTCTGTTGCTAAGACCATGTGGCATAGTGGGCTAAAGGTAAAGGATGAATTTCGTAAGTGCTTGAATGGTAAACCTTATTCGGTAACAGAGATTGACATAGTGCCGGAGCGTTTGAAAAAACCATAACTCAGAATGATAGGAATTGCGGCTAATGCTTCATCATCAATCTGAGTGGGAAAATAGACTGTACGGCGTTGCGTGATTACAGCAATTTTCGGGTACATGAACTACATTTTATGTCTCACGCTTGCGGTAGGCGCAAACGCGAATAGCGCCTCGTAGAGAAGATCGCAAAGGTAAGAGTTTTAAAGGTTCAATTTGGGAATTTCATACCTCAATTCAGCAACACCCAAAATGTCTAATCATTCAAAATACTCACGCCCGAATCACAGTAATCGCACGTTGATTTTCCGTCACCACAACCTGAGTTGATAAACGTTCTTCCATTGGTAGCGCATTTTTACGCCTGTCAAACACAAATAACCAACCAAAATCTAACCCCAAACGCCCTAAATAGGATTCTAATTGCTCAATACCCTCAGTTTGAGGATCACGCTTTTTCTCCCGCCATACCTTTAACTCAATGCCTAACGTTACATCTTTGTAACGCAGACATAAATCCATTCTGTCACTACCAATTGCATATTCCCTCTCCAGGGTTCCACCACCGTTAACAACACGATGCAAGAAAGCCATTAATACGATATGCGGTGCGATTTCATGGTAGCCAGTACTACCTAATAACGGTTCCCCGTGCTGTCGCCAAAACTTGAGAAATGCTGCAAGTAACGCATCTATATTTAACTCTCCTTCTGGGGTTAACCAAGTTGGTGCAATCACTGGTAGGGAAGCCATTGGTGTCACAGTTAATACCCTGGGTAAAACTTCCCGATAAATTGGATTAGCAATGGTTAATCCACCCTGGGGATGCATTTTACACAAACCCAAATCAATCACAAATTGAATATCATCGTTGGGTATATCCCCCAATTCCAAACCTGCTAACATCGGCTCGATAATTGCTTTTATCCTTGGTTCCCGTAGGCGTTCAGCTAAACTATCGAGATGAGTATCTTGACGGGCAATTAATATTTCCTGTGCCTGTAAAATATGTTCTTTTGTAATAGAAATACTTCTATCTTTAACCATTTTTTCCACAACTTCTTTAGCAAGAGCATTAACTAACCAAGGTTGTCCCTGGGTTAAATCAAAAGCTGTGGCTGTGGCTTCTAGAGTGAAAATTTGTCCTGTCGCTTCGGTATGTTGTTGGTATAGTTCTTGTACCTCTGCGGCATTAAAATTTCTCAGGGTAATGGAAGTGACTTTAATATTAAAAGGACTGGATGTGTTTAATCTGTCACTACCACCCGATGCAACCTTATAATCCCGCACATCGCGTAAACCAATTAATCCTACGGACGAGGGAAAATTTTCTGGACGATTGGGAAAACCATCTCGTAATTGGCGTAAAACTGAAATTAGTGTTTGGTCTTGTAGGGAGTCAATTTCATCAATAAATAATACCAAAGGTCGGGGGGAAGACTGTGCCCAAGTCTGCAAAAAAGCCCTAATTCTCCGTCCTGGTTCTTCTTTTTGCCCTTGTCTAACAGGTGGTTGCAATTCATTGGGTAATCGGATCGAAATTGTATCGTACCAAGTTCCCAAAATCGCCAATTCTGCTGCACCTGGGTCATGATTAAAAGCACTTCCCACCTCTACCGATACCAATACTGCTGCATAACTTCCAGTTGCGGTAAGTTGCTGTGCTAGGGCTAACATTGCCGTTGTTTTCCCCGTTTGTCGCGGTGCATGAACGACAAAATAACTTTCTTGTTCAATCAGCATCGGCAAGTCGGGGAGACGACTTGTTGCTGAGAGGGTATAGTGTTTGTCAGCTTTACATGGACCTGCAATATTGAACCAGCGAGACATGGGACGTTGGCAGTTGGCGGACACTTTGAGTTTAGACGATTTTGGGGTTGTCTTATCGCATTTGAGATTCTCTGCGGCGGGTGATTTGAAGCGTTAAACATCTTTGAGAAAAACGATCGCTCAATATCCAAATAAATCAATACTTCTATACATAAATTTATATGTAATTATTTAAACGTAAATATTGCTATTTACGTATTTATGCTGAGAAAATTCCGGCTTTATACTTCAACAGCAAGAAAATAATTATACTTAACTACTTGCCTTGGACTTCCTTAAGTGCGTAGACGCGGAGCGGCTTGTCGCTAGACATCGCTAATCTAGGGTTAGGGAAAAATTAGGTAACGTCTGAGAAAAGCAAATAACTTTTAGCAGAGAAAAATAAATGGATTTACTGCTTGCTATCTTTGCTTATGGTGTAGCTGACCGTCGGTTTATCGCCTAATTTAAGGAAAAACCAGGGAATCATGACACATATCCTGGGAAATCCTTACTATATAAGCAATTCCCTAATTTATTTCCATATAACTGCTGTGAGGCCATTGTCCGCCTAATAGTGCATAAATTTCTACGGGTTTCGCGGAAATTGTGATGCCTAGTTCATAAGATTTGCCTGTGAAAGCAGCAAAGCGTCTCACAGCTTCCTCATAAAAGCGACTATGGCGGTATTTTTTATTGGTTAAATCAATGGCAAACAAACCATAAAAGTAGCGGGGAATGCTTTGAATGGTTTCGACGATTTGTCCAAGATTTCTTGCCAAAATTGCATTGCGGGGAACTTCTGTTTCCCAAGCTGTATCTAATGCCCAAGATGCACAAGTCAGGTGAGAACCGCCGCAAATTCCGCAAATGCGAGGCGTAACAATTAAGCCGGCTTGGGGGTCTTTACCACGCAGGATAACTTCAAAGCCGCGAAATAATTCAGCATGTGTCCAAGCATTGACTACTCTTCCATGTTCAATATCAACTCGGACATCTAAATCGCCTTCAACTCTACCAACGGGCGAAATGTCTAATGATTGAATTGTCATTTGTTATTTGTCCTTTGTCATTGGTCATTGGTCATTTGTCATTGGTCATTTGTCATTGGTCATTTTCATTCACGTTCTGCAAAATTGTCGAAACCCTTGATTTATCATTGAAAGGTAGAGGGGAGTGTGAAAGGTTACAGTCATTGGTCAAATCACAAAGAACAAATGACTAATGACAAAGGACAAATAACAAATGACTAAACTGTAAAAAAGTCTTCTTCTGCCCAAGGTGGTGCTGCATCTTTAGCCACCATTGTGAGTAAGGCGTAGTCTTTTTTGTTCACCCCTGGCGGTAATTCTTTAGGAACTCCCATTACTGTTTGGGTTTTAAATACGGTTCCTGGTTTGAGGTCAAAAAAGGGAAATTCTGGTTCTGTGCAACCTAAACAAGGCATTCCGGCACGGGTTTTAGATGAGACGCGGTTCCATAAGATGCGGTTGCAGGAAGAATGAGTCATAGGCCCCCGACAACCCAAGTCATAAAATAGACAGCCTTTGCGCTGACCAAATTCGGCGGTTGATGCTTTGTAGGCAAAGTGGACGTTGCGGGTACAACCTGTTTGGGTATAGGTGTTGAAGAAGGTTTGGGGACGATTTAGTTCATCGAAAGCAATGTCTGCTATCCGTCCAGTAGCGATCGCAACTAATATCTGCGTAATCCAGTCGGGATGAGCGGGACATCCAGGTATATTAATTACAGGTAATCCGGCTTGCGAGAGAAAATCTTTCCCTAAAAAACCGCCTTCTTGACGCTTGAGAAATTGCAAACCTTCCGATTCGCTGGGGTTGGGTGACATAGCAGGAATTCCTCCCCAGGTTGCACAGTCTCCCACAGCGACGATAAATTTAGCAACTTTGGCGAGGTCTGCTAACCAATCTTTCATGGCGCGATCGGCAAACCGATTCCATTCGCCAGTACCGTTGGGGGCGTTGACAACACTGCCTTCAAATACCAAGATATCTAGGGGAATTGTGCCAGAAATGCAATCCCGCAGCAGTTTTTGTAAATTGTTGCCTAGTTCCACTCCCAAGGAGGGATGCCAAAGTAAGTTGATACCAAAATCGGCAATCAAATCACATACTGTCGGTTCTTCAGCGTTGAGAAATGACATGGTGTTGCCTGAACAAGCACCACCTTGTAGCCATAGTACGTTAGTCATCGGCTATGCGTTTTTCTATTGTTTCCCATGCATGATGTAGGTGATAATGCTTGTCGAGTTTCACCTGTTTATCAATATTTGTTTTTCAATACTAAGATATTTTTTTCTTTAATTCGCTTTCATTAAAAAAGAATTAATCATTAACAATAACTGAAATTCCATCAATATTAATTTAAAGGTTTATGTCTGCTAAATGTGTTACAAAATTAGCAGATAGAACAACCACAAGCTTGGAATAATGCTGTACTTTCTGCGCTAACACACCCTACGTATATTCCAAAAGTCCAACAGGAGTTTTAGAGGATATTTGAAAAGTCCTCTTGTCGGTATCAAATATTTTCGATCCCCCTAAATCCCCTGATAAATTGAGGGACTTTGATTCCGGTTTTCACCTTTTGAAGCTACGGTGACACAAGTTGACTTACCCCCCTTAATCCCCCCAATGCATTGGGGGGAAACAAGAAATCCAGTTCCCTCCCCTTTGCAAGGGGAGGGTTAGGGTGGGGTAAAACCCTTGTTAATCAGCTATTTCAGACTTGTGTGCCTTTTGAAGGGGGGTTAGGGGGGATCGAAAAGTGCCTAAATATTACACCAAACCACTTTTCTACTATGATTCGTTGGATTGATGAAATTATTGCTTACTTTGATGATGGCACTGTGGGAAGAAAACTTTGCGATTTACTGAAATTCTTATTATTCAAAATGGGTTCGCAACAATTAATCACTGGTTGATTAGCTATTGCTTCTAAGCCAACTGAATGAAGCAAAGTTGTCCAGTTTGCTAGTAAAGTCTCATTTTGGGGATTTTTATTGCGTAATTCTGCCAAACTCACGATAGCATCGTACCAAACACCATTTGCAGTATATAGCGTTGCTTTTTGTTGGGGTGTTGCTTGTTTTAGTTGTTCTGTTAATGTTGAATTTTGGTTAACTCTTTGCACCCAGCCATCTGCATAATCCAGTCTCGTCGGTTGTTTTTGGTCGCATTGAACCCGCACTTTAAAAAACCAGTGATACATTTTTCCTACCTGCAATGAACCTTGATTTTGGGGATAATGAACGGTAATAATTCCTGGTGATTTTGGTGGTGTCAAATAAGTTCGGTATAAAGTTTGGCTTTTGTTATTAGTTTCCTCTTGCAAAACAAACTCTATGTTGGCTATAGATGATGCATTATAGGGAACAAAAAATAAGAAATAAGGATGTTCAGCGCTTGTTAAACCCCAAACTTGAGTGATGGAAACATCCGCTTCCTTAGCTTGTTTAAGAGTTTGTTGATAGGTCGGTACTAAGGCTGTTACCGTTTGATTAGCTGCATCGCATCCACGGCTTGCAGCCCCACCTCTAGAACCGGCTGCACTTCGGTCTGGTGGTGGTGGCGGTGGGATAAATTTGACTGAGGACAGATGATTATTAACTGGTAACGCCTGGAGTTGTAGAGGGTAGGATATATTACTAGTGAATGCTATCACCAAGGCTATGGTTAATTGAAGGTTTTTCATAATTCGTTGTTAAGCAAAAAGATATTTTTATCGAAACAGAATTCAGGAGTCAGGAGCCAGAATGGGCTAAACCTTAGCTATCCGCTAACAGAATGAATTTTGTACGAGTGGGTGACGAATATTGGTTAAAAGCGAGTGGAATAGTGGGCGAAAAAATTAAAATATTCTCACCTTAAAACTCTATCTCTTTATGGGTAGAGTATTCTGAATTCTGAATTCTGAATTCTGACTCCTGTTTTATAACAGCTAAGAAGATAACAGCACTACCTCCTAAAGCGATCGCCGCAGGTACAAAGGGAAGCCAATAACTGTATAGTATTAATAATATCAGGCAAGAACTGTATAAACTCAGGAATGCCACCCCCATTGCCAAGGCTAAATAAGCGAGTTGTCGCAGATAAGCTGCAAGCAAACCCCCCGTAATCGCCCAACCCCAAAGCCAAATCACTTCACCCCATACATCCCAAGTCGATAAAAGAGGCCGCCCATCTAAAGCCGCACTCAATAACTGACTTACCATCTGTGCTTGTAAAAAAACTCCTGCTATTTCCTGTGGTTTGCCTTGAGAGGAAGCGTAGGGAGTAAATGAATAATCACGAAAACTTTCGGCTGTTGTACCAATTAAAACTATCCGGTCTTTGATTGCATCGGCTTTGAGTTTACCAGCCAATGCTTCTTGTAGGGTAATACGAGGTGCGATCGCTTCTAAGTTCACAAAAGAGCGATAATTGAGTAAAATTTGGTGTCCCAATGCGTCAATACCTTGGTAGCCTCCGGTATGAGCCTCAATTGGTTTTAAGGTCAGCTTACCTAATTGCCAAGCACCATCAGGGCTAAATTGTAACTTAATTCCATTAGTATATAAATAACGTAATGTCAACTGCACATTTAAGGCATAAGGTGCAGTACAGGGAGATGAGGGAGGGGGAGTTAACGCCAACAGATGCCGCCGCACCACATTATCAGCATCGATGACGATATCACTAAAGCCGAGAGCGTTGGGAGAAATTTCTGGTGGTGGTTTGATGCCTGGTTTGCTAGTTTGGGGGTTACTAACTTGACATACTGCCACAAAGCGATCGCTATTTCTCATTCTTGCTGCCAACTTTGGATAAGCTGGCTGTACAGCATAATCTCGGTATATATCCAAACCAATCACCCGTGGTTGATATGCCTCTAATTTTGCCAATAACTTATCTAGAGCCTCATCTGATAAAGACCCTCGTCGATTGGGAGATTGGGCTTGTACATCTTCTTCGGTAACTGTAATTACCAGTATGCGAGAATCTGGTTTTTCCTGGGGACGCAGACGTAGCAGATGGTCAAACGCCATTAACTCCCATGATTGCAGTAAACCAAAATACCGTACTCCCATTAACAATGGTGTGGTAACTATGCTAGCAAGCATAAACGCAGACAAAGCTTGTCGTAGATTGATACCTCCCCTAGTTGGGGTTTTGGGTACGGATGTTATCTGCTGACTATTCTGGCTGAGGTGCAATTCTCGCCACAGCAGAGGTATAGTTGCGGGATTTTGATAAATTACAGGTAACCAAGTAGCACAGGGAAATTGAGTTTCTAGTCCTTGCAACCGTTCCCGCGCTTCTCTGACTGCTATATATAAAGATTTACCACAAGCAAAAGCTTCTAAAAAATACTTCAGGAATTCTTGCGCCACCCTATCAGGAACAGGTTCTCGCATGACGATGATTTGAGGTATATGCAAATCTGCAAACTCCCGCGCCAAACCCAAACCATCACAGGAGTTAAAAATGGCCAAATGTAAACCTCGTTCTACCGCTTTTCGCAAGCCATACTTTAATTGACTAATTGTCAAGCTTTCTGTTTGATTAATATAAATTTTCCCTTCATTACCGCTTCCATCAGTAGCACTATGTCCGGCGAAAAACAAAATCTGCCAGTCTTGTTCCCATAGCTGGTCAGTGAGGTCTTTACCTGATGGCTCGACTAGAAAGGTAGTATTGGCATGAGGTAATTCTTTCAAAAGCTGACTGTCTGTTTGGATATCAATTCCTTGACTATTACCCAAAATTGCTAAAACCTTTACCTGCGATTGAGGAGGTGAGTTGCGGCTAACTTGTTCATAACTAGGCGCACTCAAAGCGATTTCGGCTTTGGGATAACGTTCTAATAAATCCCACAAATGCCAAGGAAGTTTTTGCAATCTCAGGTCATTAGTTTGGAGGAGTACGCGGATATGGTCTTCCGGTAGCAGTTTTTCCAGCCATTTTTCGCGGATAGTCCGAAAAGTAGTGGATGATAGCCAGCTATTTAAGTGAAATCTCAAAGTATCCGCCGCTTTTTCGCAATCTTCCAAAGAAGGAGTTTGTGTTGATTGCTTAGGAATGCCGATAGGGCGACCAGAAAATTTGAGTTTACAGTAAATAGACTGCCATTGATGGTAGCAAAGGACAATTTCTGGGTCTGGTGGTAGTTCGCCACTAATTTCTACAATTGGTCGAACATTTTCATCACCAATTTGCAGTGTTACAGGAAATCCTGCCTCAAAACTACCTGTGCCTAACTTTAAAACTACTAACTTGCCCAACCTCAGTACTCCAGATAACGTAACTTACTTTAGTACAAGATGTTACGCTACTATATACGACTGTTATCAGGGTCTATGCAGTGAATGAGCCGTCAACAAGCTTCTAACCACGACTGCAAATCAGCCATACTGGTAAAATCTAACAGTGCTTCACTCAAATCTTCAAGAATAGGCAAAGGTAAACCAGAGATTACGGAGCGCATTTCTGGGGAAATTTCTCCAAATCGCTTCGTTATCTGTCGCACAATTAAATTGACTGTTGCTTCTTCGCGTCCTTTTTCACGTCCTTCTTCGCGCCCTTCTTCACGTCCTTCTTCACGTCCTTCTTCTTTAATTTCTCGGTAAACTCGCGTTTCCTTGAGAGTTATCCCCAGCATTGTTTCCACCTCTGTTCTACTTAATTCTTCAAACTTGTACACCATGATTGTGGTGATTATCTCTATTATGGCGCGACTGGTGGGTGATGATACTTCCTGACGATTCTAGTTAACAAATACCTTGCTGCTTCTGGTGCTTCTTCTTCCTGCACTGTAGTTAATACCATCAGTGCTACCCAAACAGGTAAGGTACGAATATCGCCCAATTCATCCAAATAAACTCGATGTAATTGTCCGCCATTCAGGAATGAGCGATGGGGATTAATATCACTCTGTTCGATACTGCGGGATGGGTAAATTATCACTGCTTGCCAATCGCTAAATCTGTCACGGTTGCGATAAAAATACAGTGAGGACTCAGCCAATACCCGTTCATATAGCCTTTCATCTTTTTGAAATTGGACTTCGCAGAAATACACAACTCCTGCACCTGCATTTTCCGGTGGAATAAATACGCCGTCAATTTCAAATTTGGGTTCTTTGACTGCTACTGAATCAAATCGATAGGTGGATGCATTTGTTGGCGGATTTGTCAATAATTCAAATAAAAGAGTGGGATATTGTTGAAATAGTTTGTAAAAAATCGAGTCTCGCCGCATGAAAAATTCCCATTTTACTTAGAAACAACTACTACTAGAGATAGACAAAGCACGAGGGTTAATATTTGGGACTTCAGCTACTAGAGATACATTACCGTTTTTATCGATAATCCAGCCTTGCGCCTCGACTATTTTAGCTGGGGAAGATGGCAGAATTTCATTAATCACATTACTATTTTGATCAGTATTTATTGCATCTAATGTTATCCATCGTGCTGTAGATACTTCACCTTGAAATGGTTCTATCGGACTGCGGGCAATTCCTCCCCGTCCTGTTACGGTGAAAGAACTACGTCTAGCGGAACTACCGGGGTTACAACTAGAGACAATTTGTTGTGACGCATCCGTTAAATTGTCAGGTAATTGTACCAAACCGCGACTAGGGTCTACATCAGGTGTATTAACTGTGACTGTACCTGTTAAGCCAAACTGGGAACTAGCATCAATGTCGTTGGTATTATTAGGCGGAGTTGATGGGCGTTGTACTAGACCAAAAATACTCTGAGCATTAATGTTAATATTGCCACCTTGCCCTTGAAAAGCATTAGCGACAATATCATTATTTTGATTGGCCGTGGCGACGATAAAACCATCCGGTGCATCAATGGCGATGTTACCACCGTTGGCATTATTAAAAGCTTGAGCAGAAATGAGACTTTGATTTTGCAACAGCAACAGTTTTAAATCTTCCAGTCTGATATTTGCACCTGCACCTGCATTAGTTTCTGCTGTGAGTTTACCCTGGTTGAGCCGAATGGTGTTCGCCCTAGCTGTTAAGTTACCTGCTTCGCCAGTGCCTATTGCGCTCACAGTGACCACTGCGCCATTACTAACTTTAAAAGTTGGTGTAGTGATAGTTAGATTTCCGGCTTTCCCACTGTCTTGAGCTTGGGAGAATAAGGTACTGGGAGTTTCTTGTCCGTTAATGTTACCAATACCAACCACATCTACAGATTCGGTAGCATTTACATTCAAAGTTCCACCATCACCTTGACTAAAAGAGCCAGCTCTTACTTCTCCGCCATTGCGAATCAGCAATTGTTTGACATCTAAAGTTGCAGTTCCTCCCTTACCTGAACCGAAGTTGTCTGCTGAAATTCTACCTCCATTTTCCACGGTCAAGGTATTAGTAGTTATTTGCAATTCTCCCGCATCACGGGTAGCTCCTCGTTCAGCGGAAACGAGAATGTTACTTCTACTAAAATTATCTGCGATCGCAGCTGTTCCACTCACTAAAATAGAATCAGTAGCATTAATAGTTAAAACTCCCCCTTTTCCACCACTCCTCGCCGACGTGGAAATCTGCGCCCCACCCAAAACATTTAACTTTTGAGTGTTAATAATTAAATTGCCACCATCACCTGTAGCACCTTCTTCAACTTGAGCAAATAAACCACTACTTCTTGTATCATCTGGCCTTCTGCTCTCCACTGTTATGGACTCAGAGGCTATAACCCTTAATTCCCCAGCATTACCCGCACCAAAAGTAGCAGTTGAAACTTGTGCACCTCCTTGAACCAATAACTTTGCAGTCTCAAGGGTTAATACTCCACCATTACCTATAGCTCCTGGTGCTACTGCGGCAAATAAACCACTTGGTACATTAAAAATAGTTGAGTTTCCTGCAAGTTGAATAGACTCCGAAGCTCTGACGGATAAATCTATACCTCGACCTGTACCGTAAGTAGTAGTTGATATCTGTGCGCCTCCTTGTACAATTAAACTCCCAGTTTCAATTGTGAGAGTCTTTCCTTCACCTGAAACATCTCCAGCGATTTCATTAAAAATACCTGTTGTGAAAAAGTCTTCTGGCGTTCCAATTACCTCTAATTGTTGTGAAGCACGTATCTTGACATTAGCTGCTTGTCCATCAAAATCAGTTACAGAACTCACCTGACTACCTTCAGTGATGGTAATACGCCTTCCCTGCATCTGAATATCAGCACCGAGAAAATCACTCGAACCTACGAAGGCTGCTTGAGAGAGGGTGATGTCTTGAAAGTTCTGCACATCCTCATAACCTAAAACCCAACCTTTATCTACGGGTGTCAGGTTGACAAAACTGTTACCGGAGACACTTCCTAACTCAATTCTTCCTCCTGGTGTTGTCAAAAATCCCCCCTCTATAGCTACTTCACCGCCAATCAGTGCTAAGGTTTTAACTGAGGGTACTTGCAGACCAACAAGATTGTCAGATGAGTCTAATGCGATCGCTTGATTAATAATTTTTGCTGGTACTTCTGCAAAACCTAAACCTACAGGCACACTGATAGTTAGTAAAGGGTTACTCTGGGTTGATGTCGTTAAAAATTCAGAACCATCAGCAAATTTAATTCTATTGGCTGTAGTCGCAATAAATGAGCCACCAACATTGAGAGAAGCGTTATTACCAAAAACAATTCCATTTGGGTTTATTAAGAATAAGTTAGCTGTATCATTAGCACGGATTAATCCATCAATGATAGATTGAGATTTACCTGTGACACGGCTAATAATATTCTGAATATTTGCGACGTTTTGAAAATATGCTGCACCATCTGTGGGGATGGAAAATTCCTCAAAGCTATGAAACAGGTTATTGCCAATTGTTGTACCACCAGTAATTTCACAATTAATGCAATCATTAGGAACAATGGAGTTACTAGGCAATGTTTGATCTGGGATGATTTGTGCTCTTACTGGTGCAGTCGCAAATAAATAAAATGGGACAATCCCACTCAATATGCACAAGCAGGTCAGAAAATAATACATAACTTTGAGGTTTTGATCCTTAGTCTGTGTAACGGCGAATCTGACGCTTGAGCAACGAAACTGCTCCCAAAAATCCTAATATCATCACACCATTTGTTGCTTGAGATTCTGGTACATTTCTAATGTCTTCTTCAAAAGTATTTTGGAGAAGAACATCGGAAATTCCTAGCACATTTTCGTCAAAGTTACTGAATACTCTGACTTTACTGAATAAATTTTGCTCTAGAATGTATGATAAATCATTAATAGCTTGATCTTGATTAAAATCAAAAGCAGAGAAGTCTAGTCTGTAACGCTGAATAGGCTCAGTTTCTCCTAATCTAAAAATACTATAAGCGATAGTATTAGGTGTACCTGGAAACAGGGGATCGTTGATAATTAATTCAGCCTTCAAATCTCCATCTACTGGAATGATCGAAGAGGTATCAAACTCTTCTAAAAGAATCAAAAACCCAGAATCATCAAGCACATATCTTCCGTTAACTGAACCAGAAGTACAAATCGGTTCTACATCAAAAGAAAGACAAGCTCTTGCCAAGTTACCTTGCTTGTAATTTTCTATTGCTCCTGGAAAAAATCCTACAAAATCATCAGTTTCAGTACCACTTTCATTGATAATTTTCCCATCTCTATCTTTATCTACTAAATTAAATTGAACGCCTACAAATGTTTCGTCTTCTCCGGTTCCTGAATAACCGTTACCTGTTCTTCTTTGAGCTACAGCTGGCTGCATAAAAGCTGATGTTACAATCATACTAGCTGTAGCTAAGGCTATCATTAATTTCATCAGGCTATCTCCAATAGTTGTGTTAATTATTTTTTTCAGTTACTACTTAAGGCAATATCAAATTTTTCAAACTAATTGAAATTGATAATGTTTTATCTTATAAATTCACATTAGCTTAGTTAAATATTGTCGTAGGTTTATTAATTTAAATTAAATTAAACCACAAAATACCCTATTTTATAGTGTCCACATGATTTTTTGATAGAAAATTTAAACTAATTATGAAGATTTGTAGAGTTTATTAGATGCATATTTTTCCCAGTTTCCACAAATATACGTAAATTAATTGTGTTACCAGTCTGCAATTAACCTCGCTTTCCTGAGCAAGAATTTCAGGACTGTCTCTTCACGGGAAATAATATCAGCCCTTCCCTGCATTCCCGGTTGAATAGTACACTGATGGTTGCTCTTACCTAAGAACAAGCTTTCTGGAAGGATCGTCACTTCGTAGAAAGAACTCGCGCCACCCTGCATAGAAATAGAAGCATTGGCGACTGTGGACACATTGCCTTGAGATTTGATCGTATCTTCAGAAATTTGACTGACAATACCTTTAAGAGTACCGTAGTCGGGATAGGGACAGGCAGAAACCCGCATTTGTACTTTTTGACCTTTTGCCAACTTACTAACATCATCAGGGGAGACGGCGGCTTTAATTACTAAGGGAGCATTGCTAGGGACAATTTGAGCAATTTCCTCACCCAGACGCACTGATTGACCGGAGTTTCGGAGATTTAGTTGAGAGAGAATCCCGTCTTCGGTGACTAGAATCTTAGTTTGGCTAAGATCGCTTTCTACTTGTTGTAGTTCCCTGGTGTCGCGCTGGATCTGATTTTTCATTTGAATCCTTTGTTGGAACAAAGCTTCCCATTCTCGATTGAGGATGGCGAGAGTGGCTTGACCGCTAGCACTTTCTTGGGCAATAGTCTCTTTAGCGATCGCAACTTCAGCATTACTGGGATTGAGAGCAGCTTGAGCGTGTTGTAATTTTGCCCGCACTGCTGCTACAGTTTGTTCTTGCTGGGCAATAATTTGCTGTTGCGCTTCAACATTAGCCCGTCGCACCTCAACCGCTTGTTTCTGTTGGACGACATCTAACTGCACTTCTTCTAATTGATTCAGAGATAAAGCTCCCGCTTGAACCACCTTTTGATAGCGATCGCGTTTGGCTTGAGCGGCGCTCATCGCCGCCTCTGTTGACTGGAGGTTAGCATGAGATGAACGCAAATCCACTTGTGCTTGATACCATTCATTTTGCGCTCTTTTTAAGTTCGCTTCGGCTTCTTCTACTTCCGCTTTGGCAGTAATTTGCTGATCTCGATAATTGCGTTGGGCGCGATTGAGTGAAGCTTGAGCCGAAGTCACCACACGGTTTTTCCGCTCGGTTTCCGCTTTAATTTGACGATTCAAAGCTTGAACTTGAGCATCGATTTGCAATAGTTGCAGTTGCGTCTGCTGGATGTTGCTTTGCAGTTGGCTTTTTTGAGTTTGCAGACGGGAATCATCGATAGTAGCCAGCACGTCTCCCTTTTTCACTGCTTGATTTTCTTTAAAAAAGACGTTTGTTACCTGACCTTCCGTAGCTGCTTGTACGAGCCGTAATTCTCCCGTAGGGCGGACACTAGCCTGTCCTTTAACGGTTACTTTATATTCGATCAGAGAAGATAGTGCGATCGCTCCCCCAACACCAGCGACGAGTACCAAACTGCCTAATCTCGCCCAATTACCAATCGGCGGGAGAAATTCATTGCTTTCAACTGGGGGCAGAGAGTCTGCGTTAATCTGGTTAAGCATGACAGTTTTTTTGGTAAAGATTAGCGAATGCTAGTTGCAGAACTTCCATTCAGATGAAAGTTGGCAAGATTTTTAGCGAAACCATTGACTTTCGATAAATCAACACCGTCGATAAAGTCTAAATGCTCGCCAGGTTGATGACACAGAACTTCTGGAGAACCTTGAATTTTCAGTTGTCCTTTTTCCAGCATGACAATCCAATCAGCTTGCTGGATGACTTTGGGACGGTGGCTGATTAAAATAGTGGTTTGGCCTTGGCGGTGAGTGAGCAACTGGGTTAAAACTTGGGCTTCACTAACTGGGTCGAGAGCGCCGGTAGATTCATCTAAAATCAGCACTGGCGGGTTATTAACAATCGCTCTCGCAATAGCTAATCTCTGCCGTTGTCCACCAGAAAGATTAGCACCAAATTCTCCTAAGACCGTTTGATATTTGTCAGGAAGGTTGCTAATAAACTCATCAGCCCCAGCAATTTGGCAAGCTTGCACAATCTGCTCAAAGGTAATGTGAGGCGAACCTAAATGGAAGTTTTCCATAATCGACCGACTCCAAAAGTGCGCGTCTTGAGGAACTAAAACCACTTGTTGGCGGAAGCAATCTAGAGAAAGGTCTTCTAGGTTATAAATACCAAAGCGAATATTGCCTGACTGAAGCTGATATAAACCTGCAATCAATTTAGCCAGAGTGCTTTTACCGCAGCCAGATTTGCCGATTAGGGCAATCACTTGGCCACCAGGAATAGTTAGAGAAAAATCTTGCAACAGTTCAACTCTGCCCGGATGATGGAAGTTGAGGTTAGTACAAGTGATATCTGCGTTGCTCTGAATTTTTGCCCAAGGCTTTTGGCTATTATCTAAACTTTCTGGGGTAGCATCAATAACTTCGGTGAGGCGTTGGGTAGCAGTTTTGGCACGAGTGAATTCATCCACAAAGTTAATAGTGGTTTCAATAAAGCTAGTAAAGTTGCCATTCATGCTATTAAATGCCAGAAGCATCCCAATAGATAATTCCTGACTAATCACTAGAGTGCTGCCAAACCAGAGCAAAGCAATACTACCGATGCTGGATACTAAGTTTGAGAAGATGCCGTTGACAATACCAATTTGAATAGTACGGAAGGTAAGGTTAGCAAGGCGACTAAATCGACTCTGAAATTCTTCCCAGAATTGCGGAGCGGCAGCAGTAGTTTTTAGGGTGATAGCACCTTTGAAAGTTTCCACCAAAACACCTTGATTTTCGGCTGACAAGACCAAAACACCGCGAATTTTTTGCTGGAGGGTGGGTAAGAAAATTACTGTAGAGAGAGTCATTAAAAGAGCGATCGCACCAGCTAATACTGTGAGTTTTATACTATAAAACAGCATCAAGCTTAAGGAAACTAAAGCGATAAACAACTGGCTGGGCAGATTCACAACAGCTTGAGAAATTAACTGGTTAATTTGTTGAATATCTTCTAAGCGACTGACAATTTCGCCACTGCGACGGGATTCATAGTAACTTAAAGGTAAGCGGAGAATTTGTCGTCCGAATTCAAAAATTAGTCCTAGTTGTAGACGTTGTGCAAAGTGAGCGACGAGATTTGATTGTGCTAGTCGCAGGCTACTGCTAACTAGGTGCATGACGATGACGGCAATGGCAACACTAGTCAGAAGTTGGGTGTCTCCACGAACTAGCACGTCATCGGTGAGAATTTGTAACAGGAAGGGAGAGGCGAGGGAAAGTAAACCTAAAACCGAGTTGAGTAATAAAGTTTGAGCAAGAATGGCACGATAAGGCCAAACACGCCGCAGAAAGCCTCCAAAACCACCAATTTTCTCTTGTTCATCTTCCTGAGTAAAAAAGCGGACTGGATCTGGTTCTAGGATGAGCATTACCCCGTTTGTCCATGCTTCTAAAAACCACTTTTTTTCCAGATAACGAATACCTGAACCAGGATCAGCAACAACATATTTATTGCCCTGTTTGCCATATAAAACTACCCAATGATAACCTTTCCAGTGGATGATTGCTGGGAGAGAAATGGCTTTTTTATTAATGGCTTCTAGAGTTACTTTTACTGCCCGTGTATTGAAACCAAGGGCTTCAGCCCCTCGCTTCAAACCTAGTAATGTGGTTCCTTGTTGTCCGGTTCCTACAGTTTCTCTAATACGATTAATGGTGAAGGTTTTGCCGTAATATTTGCTAATCGTTGCTAGACTGGCAGCACCACAGTCTTCCTCACTATGTTGTTTAACAATTTGATAACTCATTTTATCTATCAGAGAGGAGGAAATAAAGCCCAGTTAAGAGCCTGGGCTTAATGGAGTAACTAAAACTAATACCGTTTATTTATGAAGCTGCGGTGTAAACACAAGTCTGGAGTAGTTTACGAATCTGGTTTTTACCCCACCCTAACCCTCCCCTTGCAAAGGGGAGGGAACTGGATTTATTTCCCCCCTTTCCAAGGCTACGGTGTACACACAAGTCCTAAAAACCTAGCTTGATAAGACTTTCCTCGTTCCCAGTCTCCGACTGGAAATGCATTCATTGAGTCNNACCAGGAGCATTCCCATGTAGACATGGGAACGAGATAAAAACGAGATAAACGAGAGAAGAATGGAAAATCAAGCTTTTTTCGACTTGTGTGTACACCGTAGCCTTTCCAAGGGGGGATTAAGGGGGGTAACTTGTGTATACACTGCCTTACCAAGAGGGGTTCATAAGGCGCATCTTCATACAGAATTGGTATAACTTGATTTACAGTTTTTCGCTAGGAAATATTCTAGTCGCCAACAACTGCATCATATACTTCGTAAGCGGCTAAAGCAATTGTTGTTTTGTTCTTCCAAGCCCATTTAGCACCTTTGATAATTCCCCCAACAATTCCTCCGCCTTGAATCATTTCCTGCTCTACTAAAGTTAGTTCTTCGATTGCAAAATTATCTGAAGCCATTACGTTGTAGTTAGACATGATTATTTTCCTTGTTTTTCTGAGTTGAACTAGATTTATTTTCTGGGTAATTATAGAACTAATTCGATAGTTAGCTAATTAGAACTACTAATCAATTAGAATTAGCTATGAGTTATTAATCCAATGCTGCTTGAACTGCCTTGTAACCTGCTATAGCAGCACCTATTCCAGCAGCAGTGATTGCTCCAATAGCTTTGACAGCAAACTTAATCTTTCCACCACCTTGAATATATTGTTGTTTTTCAGGGCTTAGTTCTTCAATCGCAAACCTTTCAGCGTTAATGACATCATACTTAGACATGATTTTCTCCTAATTTAGTGTTGGTTGAAAGATGTATTTTTGACTTTGTGTTCGTTTCTATGAAGCAAGAACAGGGATGTCAAATTTTTCTGCATGGCGCACCATTGCTTCATGCCAGTTAATCACCGGAAATTCAGTAGGAATTGTCTCTTTTTCGTAAACTTGCTGGCACAGTTTTATAAAATCATCTGATTTTTCTCGATACCATTGATGAGCAAGTTCAGTTAATGATGCTTCCTTCAAATTTCCTAAAGCGTATTTTCTGGCAAATCCATGTTGAACAGGAATGAGCATCCCATCTGCTTCAATAATCAGTGGCGAAACAATTTCTGCTAGGGAAAAATCATCTTGATTCTTGGATATACTATCCACAAAAAAGCTGCTGGGATTTAAACGCAAGGCTTCTTGGTGAACTAAATCAATTTGAACATAAAGTTGATCGCCTAACTTTTTGCGAAGCTTCATGACTTCTAAATAAACATAGGCTGAGATGCTTGCACTTGGTATCATTCCAGCTAAATTTTGTTTGGCACGTCCTACCGCTTCTAAAGGATGAATCTGTAATAACGAAGCTCCTTGTTCTAAGGCAAAATTAGCTACCCAGTCTAAATGACGAAAGTTTTCATGGCTGATAGTGAAAATAAACCCAAAAGGAATGCCAGATTGACGGATTCCTTCTAGTCTTCCATTCATCATCTCGAAAGCCTGTTTATTTCCTCTCATTTGATTATGAAAGTCAGGCATCCCATCTAAACTAATAGCTAGAATATCAAGCACACCCTTAAACTTTTCAATTGTTTGCTCGTTTATGAGCATTCCATTAGAAGCAATGGCTGTGTTCATTTTGCACTGATGAGCATGGTTGAGTAGCTCTAACAAAGGTTGATAGAGAATAGGTTCACCCCCAGAAAAACTGACGGTTTTATATCCTTCCATGCTGGCATCGGTGATTGCCTGTCGAAGAAGTGCAACATCGAGTTGATCTTTTTCGTTAGGACTAGAAGCCGAATAACAGTGGAGACAGCGTAAATTACACCGCCTAGTTGGATGAATTTGTAAAATAGGATTTGTATTTAGTGTCATCTCACGCTACTCCAATAACTTAAAAAGAAACAAAACCTGGTTTAACTCCGAAAGTTCAGCATCATAAATATGTTCAATAGTTTTAATTACAATACGGTTCGGTTAACCCAAAATATCAATTTTTAGAATTATCAAAGCTTGATAATTACATTCTAGTTTTGAGAATAATGTCAATTATCAACCTGAACCGAACCGTATTAGTTTTAATCAGACTATTTATTTACTAAATTTCTTGAAGTCCGGAGCGACAATACCGATAGTCGGAGGCCAGACAATACCGATTGTGGGAGGGAATAGAATGGTGAATTTTTTCAGAACATCATTTGGAAGTGCCTGAAATCCACCTTTAACATTTTCTAATTCTTCAGGGGTTAATTCTTGCAAGAATTTGTTTTCGTTAAGATTATCCATCTTGTGTTTTTCCTTGATTTAAGTGATGTTTTTCAGAAACAAACCTTGGCTTTCAGAAATTTAACTGTGCTTTGGTTGCTCTGTACCTCTCTACGATGGCTTTGAATGTTTATGCAACCTAGTGGGAAAATTTTTTACAAAATCTGGAAAATGCCTGGAACGCTATGTATTACAATTAGTTAGCAATTTGTAAACTTTAAATTTTTTATACTCACAAAGTTTTTATGCAACCTCGACAGGGCATTATTGAAATCTTCTCGACCTTTGTGCAGTTTGATGCAGATAGGTTCAATGTTTGGGCAACAGATAGCAAACTACAGCGAAGTATCAAAAAATGCTTAGAACAATACCCGCAACAGACATCTGAGAGTTTTTGGGTGCTTTACTGGTACAAAATCTGGCAAATAGAATCTAGCCCTCTAGCAGTGGGGCACATTTCGGCTTATTTGCAAGAGGTATGCTACTGGGCTGCTAGAAAAATAGCCGTAAACTTTATCAGTCAATTTTCTATTGCTGATTGTTTTCAGATTGCGATTCCCTGTGTTTATAAAATTCTCAAAAATTTTAATCCTGAATACAGTACAAATTTAAAAACCTATGCAGAATATGCTTTTGAACGTTTCCTCAAAGATTCATTACGTCTCAGAAAGGAAGCAGATATATGCACAGATTGGGCGTTACTGCATAAAATTAGCCGGAAGCGGTTGGTAAATTCCTTAGAAAATGCTGGTCTTAATAGTCAAGTTATCAATAATTACGTCTTAGCTTGGGAATGTTTTAAGGAACTCTACACCAGTGACAGCAAAACTATTCGTCAGTTGGGAAAACCTAATACCATCACATGGCAAGCTATTACTCAGCTTTACAATAGACAAACCTTGAGCCAACTGACTTCAGAAACTTTGCAAAAATGGCTGAGTACCTGCGCTAAAGCGGTACGAGACTTTCTTTACCCCAAGTTTGTGTCTGTAGATGCTCCTATTAATGGACAAGAATCAGGTAATTTGTTGGATATATTACCCGCAGATTTACCAGCATCCTTACTTACCGAAATTATCGCCGAAGAAGAATCCACAACTAGACAAACACAACAAGACCAATTAAATCAAGTTTTGATGGATGCTTTAGCAGCATTAGATATTCAGGCTCAAAAATTAATCCAAGCTTATTATCAGCAAAAGCTGACTCAACAACAAATCGCCCAACAGCTAGAAATGAAGCAATATACAGTCTCTCGCCGCCTTACCAGTATCAAACGCTCATTACTCACTACCCTATCGCAGTGGAGTATTGATAGTTTGCATATCTCCCCTACACCCGTCGTACTGGATGCCATTAGTAAAAGTCTAGAAGAATGGCTTAACAATTACTATACCCACCCCCACCTCCACCTTTAAAGTAGAAACTCTTGAGATTATGTTTGATGCTTCCCTTGCTTTCGCTGTTGATAATGATTTGGTGCTAGAAATGATTCAGACATTGCCAAATATAGAATATAACTACTCTACCTCTGGTGGTTATCAGCGTGCTTGGCTCAATCAAATCTGTTTGAGTACATTTTTAGCTTGGTTGCAAGAGGAAATTACACCGAATGTTAGAGTGCATCCCAACACAGCAGCCTTACCGAGTTTTTGGGAAGTAGTTAATGGTACAGCTATGAGTTTTGATAACTCTCGTTTGGTTTTACTTCCTACCTTAGCGATGGATGTGGATGAGTTGCGTGTACCTCAAGAATGGGTGGATATTCCAGAATGGGTGGCGGATTATTACTTAGCGGTGCAAGTAAATCCTGATGAGGAGTGGATTAGAATTTTGGGCTATGCAACTCATCAACAATTAAAAACTTTAGGGGTTTATGATGAGAGCGATCGCACTTACAGTTTAGAATCTGATCATTTAATTGCAGACTTGAATGTACTTTGGGTAACTCGCCAATTGTATCCGGAAGAAATCAGACGTGCGTCGATTCCTCCCCTACCACCTTTACCCCAAACTCAAGCAGCCAATTTACTCCAAAGATTAAGTAACGCAGATATCAAATTCCCCCGCTTAGAAATCCCCTTTTCCCTTTGGGGAGCATTAATCGCTCATGGCGGTTGGCGACAACGCTTGTATGAATTACGCCAAGGAATTGTCCAACCAGCATCAATCGGGGAATGGCTGCAAGAAGGTGTATCAAATTTTGCTCAACAACTCGGCTGGGAACGACGACAATTTACAGCCTTACCTTCAGGGATGAGGAGTCTAGAAAACCAAGGGTCTATTCTCGGTTTATCTCGACAAATCTTAGTAGCTGGTAATACTTATGAATTACGAGTTTTCCCTAAAAGCAACCCAGAAGAACAAATTTGGCGCTTTGAATTACGCAATACAAACCCAGAAGATATGATTCCTGTCGGGTTTCAACTCAGACTGCTGACGGAAGACTTACAGCCATTTCCTAATAATGAAGATATAGCAGCAACGCCTGTAGAAGAATTGTATGTGGAGGTGATGTTAGAACCCGGTGAAGGGTTAGTTTGGGAAGTCACACCTTTACCAGCAGAATATGAGCGCGAAATTTTACGTTTTTAGTTGCAAGGGGCTTGTTCTGTGTGACTCCGTGGTTTAATTAACGACGGAGGCATGGAGACACAGAAAAAAGTGAAGAAGATTATTAATTTTTGTTTACTGCTTGTGTTAACTGTACTCTTATGTGTTGTGCTGAGTCCAGCGATCGCAAACATTTCTCAAACGAGAATAATTAATCAAGATTCACAATCACAAATTCTCAAAAGCCAAACATTATATGAAACTGGTAGATTTGCTGAGGCGGTGCAAGTTTTACAGCAAGCAGTCCAAGCATATCAACAGCAGGGAGATACTTTAAAACAATCCGTGGCTTTGAGTAATCTATCTCTGGCTTATCAACAACTTGGTAATTGGCAACAAGCTCAAATTGCTATTACCAATAGTTTAGATTTACAAGGCTTTCAATCACAAGGTAAAACTAATAAAAATTTAGCAGTTTTAGCTCAAAGTTTAGATATTCAAGGACGCTTACAACTCTTGACAGGTAAGCCAGAATTAGCTCTGACTACTTGGGAAAAAACTGAAGATATTTACACCAAGCTAGGAGATAAAAACGGTATTGCCTTGGCACTACTTTATCAAGCTCAAGCATTAAGAAATCGAGGTTTTAATAAGCAAGCTCTTAAAAAACTAGAAGAGGTAAATCAAACCTTAGCATCTCAAGGTGATTCTTTAGCAAAGGCAGCAGTTTTACTTTCTCTTGGTGATACATTAGAAAATGTAGGGGAATCAGAAAAATCTCGGCTGGCTTTAGAACAAAGTTTAGCAATTTATCAAAGTTTAAAGTTACCAGAAAATATTGCTTCAAGTCTGCTTAGTTTAGGTAATAATGCTCGGAATCAACAAAAAATTCCTCAAGCGATCGCATTTTATCAACAAACATTTGATACATCACCTTCACCCCTCATAAAAATTCAAGCAAAACTTAATCATCTCAATTTACTAATTGAGGAAAAACAATTCACAACAACACAAACCTTAATTCCAGAAATTCAATCTCTACTTGCACAACTTCCACCCTCACGCCCATCGATTTACGCCCAGATTAACTTTGCTCACAGTTTGTCTATTTTAAATACTCCCAAATCCCAAATTGCTCAACTTCTGGCTACAGCTGTACAACAAGCCCGGAGTTTGGATGATATCCGAGCCGAAGCCTATGCTTTAGGGAATTTGGGTAATTTGTATGAAAAAAACCAACAATTTGCTGAGGCCATAAACCTCACACAACAAGCTTTGATATTGGCGCAAACCAGTAACGCACCGGAAATTACTTATTTGTGGCAATGGCAAATGGGCAGATTATTAAAAGCCCAAGGTAATTTTACCGGAGCGATCGCAGCTTATGATGCAACTGTAGAAACATTAGAGTCACTGCGTACTGACTTAGTAGCAGTCAATCAGGATATACAGTTTAATTTCCGAGATAATGTAGAGCCAGTTTATCGTGAGTCGGTGGTTTTGTTGCTGCAAAATTCTGGAGAAAAACCCGACATTAAAACATTAGATAAAGCTAGAACACGTATAGAGGCGTTACAGTTAGCAGAACTAGATAACTTTTTCCGAGAAGCTTGTTTAGAAGGACAAAAGGTACTTTTAGATCAAGTAGTAGACAAAGAAAATCCCAACACTGCCATACTTTATCCAATTATTCTGCCAGAACAACTACAAGTAATTGTTAAAATTCCTCAGCAACCACTGCGTCATTATACAGTTAACAAATCTCAGGTTGATGTTGAGCGTACCTTGGCAGAAATGCGGGAATATATTTTAGAACCAGATAGAACGGAAGAAGTACAAACCCTTTCCCAAGAAGTCTATAACTGGTTAATTAAACCTATTGAATCTGATTTAGCTACAAGTAAAGTTAATACTCTGGTATTCGTGCTAGATGGAGCCTTAAAAAATATACCCTTAGCTGCTCTTTACGATGGGGAGAAATATTTAGTAGAAAAATATGCTGTTGCTCTCAGTTTAGGGCTTCAGCTATTAGCACCCAGACCTCTAGCTCAAACACCATTGACAGTACTTGCTGCTGGTTTAGTGCAACCCCCGGCGGAGTTTCCAAAATTCTCACCCTTACCAGGAGTCAAGTTAGAGTTCGACCTGATTTCTCAAACCGGAGCATCTACCAAAACATTATTAGATAAAGATTTTACCAGTAGCACTCTAGAAAAAAATGTAAATACTGTTCCTTTTAATGTCTTACATTTGGCAACTCACGGACAATTTAGTTCTCGCCCAGAAGATACTTTCATTTTAGCCAATGATGGTTCTATCAATGTTTTACAGTTCGATAACTTACTCCGCAGTCAGAGTGACACTAGTAGCCAAATTTTAGAATTATTAGTTTTGAGTGCTTGTCAAACTGCCACAGGTGACAACCGCGCTACATTAGGTTTGGCAGGCGCAGCTATCAAAGCAGGCGCACGTAGTACAGTAGCTTCCCTGTGGCATATCAATGATCAATCTACTGCCATTTTAATTGGTGAATTTTACAATGAATTAGTCAATAGTAAAGTGACTAAAGCAGAAGCATTGCGTCGCGCTCAAGTAAAACTATTAACGAAGTATCCTAATTACAGTCGCCCTGGTTACTGGGCTGCCTATGTATTAGTGGGTAATTGGTTTTAAAGATAAAGATATAGCCGTAGCCACATAGNNGTAATACTTTTACCTCCTGCCTCCTGCCTCCTGCCTTCTGCCTCCTGCCTCCTGCCTTCTGCCTCCTGCCTCCTGCCTCCTGCCTCCTGCCTCCTGCTATATCAGCGTGGAATGGCACTAAAGACCTCTTGCAAAAGTCCCTAACACTTAATTTTTACCAAAAAGCTTTGGCTGTAGGGCCTTGTAAGACATCAGGGTTATGAGAGCTTTTCCGTCTTATTTGACGGGAAGTAATTAGAGCGATCGCCAGAAAATTCACGTTTTTAATAATAGTGGATAAATTAATTTTCCTATGACCTATTAATACTCGTAAAAAATCTAGTGATTTTGTGATGGTAAACCAAGGAAATCCATCATCTACTATTGGACTAATATTGTGTTTGCCGTAACATAACTCTAAACCTTTACAGCCAGAATTCCATCTATAAATTTGCTCCATCCAAGCACTTTTGAGGGAACTATTCGTAGTCATCTCACCTATCTTAGGACATCTATTTATAGAGATAACTTTCAATAATATATCAGAGCTAAAACCAGCATGATGAGCTAATATGCTGAGATGTACATCTTCAACTCGTATTCCTGGATATCTTTCACTAATTATCACTAACAAGCTAATTATTGCATCTGTTCTAGCAACAATACCACCTCCAGGGTTCCACTTATAACCAGAAAATCTACCATGTACAACATTTAGAAAGAACTGGATAGGAGGTACTTCTTGACTATAATCAGGTAAGAGAATTTCCATGTTATCCAGCGTAGATTTTTGATAAACCACAAATTTATTGCGTGTACTTAAAATATCGATTTGTGGACTTTTTTTTAGCTCATTAACTATTAGCATCAAGCTATTAGTATCTAAATTTGACTCCATTGCTTGAGATTTGGTTTCCAGTAAAAACTGAGTTTCAGCATCGAAAGTTACTACAAACTCAGGAGGCGTCCATCCCTTTTCTATACTCTTTAACAGTAATGAGCCATAAATATCACCTAAAACTCTGATCTTCCCTGATGAATGTAAACTAACCTTCTGGTGAACAATAAATATTCTATGCTGAGAAGATTCAGGAGAAATATTATCTAAAAAATAAGGTTCGCCTATGCATTTTACATTGTCAAATATCTTAGCTGAGATATTATTTTCTGGCTTGGGTTCGGTATATAAGTGAGTAATTTTGACATTTGGCAATAAGTTAAAATATTCAATTACTTTTGGACATTCAAAACCATGATTCAGCCCAATAATCATATCTGCTTTCATTCCCATATCAGCAATTTGTTGAATGATTTTGGGAATGGTGTAAGGTAAAAAGCTGTCGGCTTTATTAGCAGCAGCTACTACTCCTAGTACTCTTGTATTGTCAAAAGTATTTTTGGTTTGAGAGATAATCCATTCTCGACAATTCTTTACAGCTTGAATATCTGAATTCAAGACGCTATCTTGTGTATTTTTTAATGAAATAGTTTTCTTTTTTAAAGATGGAATTTGCCGGACAGAGATTTTCCGAAATGTATCTAGAAACATATCTTGAAAAAATTCTATAAAAATGTTTAGACTTCATTATTTCTAGCCGTTTTCTTAATCCAGAACAGTAGTTGTCCTAACATTTTATGAATATAGCGGTTAAATGATTCTATAAAATGGCATGATGACTTCGCATCTGACACAGATGAATAAGTCTTTGATAAGTTTTTACGTACAATTATTTAACGAATTATAAAATACTATCTTTGGTAACTTGAGATCAGCGATACACTGAGGGAAATTCCTTGAGGAAGCGTTGATGGCACGAGCAAACGGGGTTACAAGTGAAACGTCTGTAGAGGAATTACCTACAGTTTCAGACAAAGATACGGTAACAATAGAAGATTCGTCTGAGCCAGTGGAGGATGTCCAGGATATTGACGATATATTAAACTCACTAAAAACTTTACTGAGTACCCTAGAAAAACTCCAAAAAGTCCGGCAGGAAGTGGGCGATATCAAACCGTTGATTGGGCGGATGCTTGATGGTGAACTGGTTGCTGGTGAGGAACTTGAGCAACTTAAGGCAGGTGTGAGCAGTCTTTCTCGCCTTGTTCGTGCTTATAATGACCATCAAGTAGCGTTGGCTAAAGCACAACCTGCTAGAAGCTTGCTAGATCAAGTGCTGAAAGAGCGTAAAGCTAATTGAATTGGGGATTGGGGATTGGGGAAGAAATTCTTTCGAGATTTGGTTAGAGTCCCAATCCTAATTTTAGAAGCGATCGCCTCTTTTTAGGAAATGCGATCGCCTTTAAGTATTGTCAACCATCATCAATAAGGGCAGTTTTAATGTATTAGTTAATACCTAGTAATAGAACCCTATAGATTTTATTGTCTTCTTTTCTTAGGCTGCGCCAACGCGTTAGCGTCTCCCTGTGGGAGAAGGTACAGAGCTTACGGGTTAGGCAGCAATCGGGTTTTTAGACAGGTTCATTACCCTGACTGTATGGCTAAATAATATCCATATAATGTTAGATTATGGCAAGTAAAAATAAGAATGACAGTTAGAGAAGATCACGGGGATTAAAATCCTCCGTGTAGCTTCTATCTCAGGGAACCAAGCCTCTGAGTTTTACGCTTACCGGGTAGTCCTATAAGTGGATAAGTATTTAGAGGTTGCTGTAATGCCGACGATTCATTTGGTAGATGGTGAAAAAGGTGGGGTAGGGAAATCTCTCTTTACCAGGACAATGATTCAGTATTGTCTGGATAAGAAAATCCCGTTTGTACCAGTGGACACAGATAGGTCGAATCCAGATGTAGCAGAAGTGTATAAGAATATATGTAAATATGCTGTGTTTAGTGAGAATGAACGACAAGCAGATAAGGCAGATAAAATATTTGAGTGGGCGATAGAAAAGCCAGTAATTGTAAATTTACCCGCACAATCGCATAGAGCAGTTCAAGGATGGATTGATTCTAATCAATTAATTGAACTAGGGAGTTCACAGGGAGTAATGTTTTGCAAATGGTTTGTATCGACAGGAGGATACGACAGCATCAACCTGTTTGCTCAGTCAGTGAATACATACGGTGAGATAATCCCTCATATTCTGGTGAGGAATTTAGGACTGTGTGATGACTGGGAGCATATAGAGTCAGATTCAAACTTTCAGAAAATAGTAGATAAATATAAGATAAAAGTCATAGATTTCCCGAAGTTAGCATATAAAGAAAGAAACATAATTGACCAAAATCGACTGACGTTCGCGGAGGCGAGAGAGTATAAAGAATTTGGGATAATTGGGAGACAGAGAATAATGAATTTTCTGAAGCTTGCTTATGGTGCTTTTGAGAAAGTAGGTATCTGGTATGAAAAAGTTGAATAGCTTTGGAAATTTTTAATCTCAAATTAAACCACAAAACTTTTTGGTGAACTTAGTTAAATTTTAAAACCTAACCCTCTACTAAGAAAACAGAATATTTTCTTAGTAGAGGGTTAATTGATGACAAGTTTGATTCGTAGTACCATAATCCAGCGATTTTTAAATCATCATTTTGTGCAAATTTTATTCCTCAATTAGATGTGGCGACAGAAATATTTTATTTTTTGCTCCCAACCCCAATGCTTTGAAATATGATGATTTAATTGTCTCGATGATCTATCTCATAAATCATGTAGCGAAATTCATACCATGCCTTTTTCCAAGTTTTGTTCATAATTAATCTATTAAGTTACGAGATAAGTTGTAATTAAGTGATGATGAATGTTGCACCCGCCATTGTAGTACTAGGTCAAAATAGCGTCACAGTAGCACGCAAAATAATCAGCGTCCTACCAGGAGCGACGTTATACGGTTTAGAGGGTCGCACATCTGGGGTTGATGTCAGCTTCACGAATTTTGGCGAGACGTTGCGCGATTTATTTGTCCAGGGAAGGCCGCTGATTGGCATTTGTGCTGCCGGTATTTTAATTAGGACGCTAGCTCCTGTACTCTCCGATAAACGACAGGAACCACCAGTGCTAGCTGTGGCTGAAGATGGTAGCGCTGTTGTTCCCCTCTTGGGCGGACTTGGTGGGGTAAACGATTTGGCACGCTGCATTGCCAAAGCCCTTGATGTCAAAGCTGCAATTACCACCACAGGCGATTTACGTTTGGGCACAACCCTGTTGTCTCCTCCCCCTGGATACCATTTAGCAAACCCAGACGATGCGAAGAAATTTATCTCAGATTTGCTAGCGGGGGCGCAAGTCAAGCTAGAAGGAATAGCACCTTGGTTGAGCGATAGTAAACTGCCTATAGATCCAAAGGGAGATTTGACCATCCAAGTTACGGAACGTTTGGTGATTCCTACAGCCAACTGTCTTGTCTACCACCCAGCAACGATCGCGATCGCAATTAGTGACACTATTAGCTATAAAGATAATGCAGTCGCTTTAGTACAGCAGCTACTAGCTGATGCCGCACTCGAAAGAACATCAGTCGCCGGGATATTTGCACCCATCACCGCCGCTGCCGATCCGACAATCCATGCCCTAGCTAGCGCCTTCAAAGTGCCTGCCCGCTTTTTCACCTCAAATCAGCTAGAAAGTCTACTTTCACAAGGTTATAGCCCCGCCCAAGCCGCAGCGATCGCCGCCACAGGCACATCTCCCTTATCTCCCTTGTCTTCCCACATTGCGATCGCCATTGCCCCCCAACCAATTGACCCTAATACCATTGGTCAGGCACGCGGACGGTTAGCAATTATTGGCACGGGCCCCGGTGGTTCGCAATGGATGTCTCCAGAAGTGAAAGAGATACTCAAGTCGGCAACTGATCTAGTGGGTTATAAAACTTATTTAGATTTAGTGGGTTCTCTGGCTGATGGTAAGCAACGGCATGAGTCCGACAACCGCGAAGAAGAAGCACGGGCGAAGATGGCTCTTGATTTGGCCGCATCTGGGCGATATGTAGCTGTAGTTTCATCTGGCGACCCAGGTATCTATGCAATGGCAACAGCGGTTTTTGAAGTATGCGATCGCTATGCTAAACCCGAATGGGACAGTATCGACATTCATGTGGCACCAGGTATTTCCGCTATGCAAGCAGCAGCAGCAGCCATCGGTGCGCCCCTTGGACATGACTTTTGTGCTATTTCCCTGTCTGATATCTTGAAGCCTTGGTCTGCGATCGAACAACGAATTGCCGCTGCTGCTGAGGCTGATTTCGTCATTGCTTTCTACAATCCTGTTTCCAAAGAGCGTACCTGGCAACTAGCTGAAGCGAGAAATATTTTGCTGCGACATAGGACACCGGATACACCAGTAGTATTGGCACGGAATCTCGGCAGACCAGGACAGACAGTAAAAGCGATCGCACTTGACCAGTTAGCCCCAGAAATCGCTGATATGCGGACAATTATTCTTGTTGGTTCCACAAAAACCCGAACCATCAGGCGCAACGATGGTAGTATCTGGGTTTATACGCCACGTCGCTATACCAATTTAAATCCACTTTAAGCGATCGCATAATAAAACCCCAGGATTGGGAATTCCTTCCTGGGGCTGTTATACCTGACCACCTTTACCTTTTTAATGTAAAAATCTTGTAAATACTGAAGTTTCAAAAGACATATATATATCTCTTTTGTCCAAAAAAAATTGTATAAGTTAGTAAGTTGATGTTAGTCTGAACCTCTTTTCTCTAGACAAATCATAAAAAATATGATGATACAATTTCACATGAAAATTTTTAAAACTTATTAAATGAAGATATAATTCAAGTATTTAAGTCTATTAAAATAGCTTCAAGGGCTTGCTTCTTTGGGATTAATAATCAATAATAAAAACATCATGATTCATACATGATTGTAGCCGAGAAAAGTGACAGAAGCCCTTACTTAAGTCCGTGAAAGCGGACTTTTTTGTATTTATATGTGATTGCGAATTTAAAACATGTGTAATAATTGAGTCTGAATTCTGGCTTCTAAATTCAGACTCAATTATTAGGAGATTCAAACCCGCCACGAATTATATTTACTAGGGCTAAACATCAATACAATACTTCTCGGTTAAAAATTTTCAAAAGAGGGATTTGGTTTGGGGAAAGGGTGAAAGGTTTGTTCTTTCCCTTTGCCTCTTTACCAAAAAGTATTGGGCTAAACATATTTGTATAAAAGTGAGCCGAGCTAATTTATGTGGCTACAGACTTAAGTATTACTATAGGATTGCTATATTATGGGCAGATAAATAAAGTTAGCGCTACAATGAACTATTTAAAATTTCCAGTCCCTAAGATTTTACTAATTTTTAAACTTATTCAAGCTACTAAATAATAAACATAAATATAAGAATTATGTCCAAGTATTTAATATTAGATAACTAATTGTCTAATGTTGCTTAAAAATTGACTTCTTACAAACTCTCAAAGTGCTGTTTATTTTTGCGAGAGAAAGTGGAGGGCGATCGCTGGAAAATTTCTAGTAAGTTTCGGCAGTAATATATTGACAAAAATACACTATTGTTATAAGGCTAACTTTCACAACAAGAGACATAGGAAATTAACTCACAATCTGACTTTTCACGGTATCTGGAAAACCTCACTTCTATTTCTCTCTCCTAAAAGGCTACGGTGTACACACAAGTCGAAAAAAGATCAATTTCCCATTTTTTTATCGTTTATCTCGTTTTATCTCGTTTTATCTCGTTCCTATGCTCTGCATAGGAATGCCTGATTAGAGGCTCTGCCTCTAGTCAGATATTGAGTCAGAGACTCAATGAATGCATTCCCAGTCGGAGACTGGGAACGAGGAAATGCTTATCAAGCTGGGTTTTTGGGATTTGTGTGTACACCGTAGCCTACTAACTCACTTTCGGCTTGATGTAAGCGATCGCTTGTTTCCAAACAGTGCTTTGCTGACTGTTTTCATCTGCATTACAGTTACACTGTGGGTCTTGTCATAAACCCTTTCCTGTCAACACATCACCAGTTAGCAGCTTTAATTCAACTGGCGTTGTT
>NZ_KV757589.1 GCF_001712795.1 Nostoc sp. KVJ20 | reverse complement strand
ATTAAATTGGGCAGAAGTATTAGGATTTGTTTTCTTTCGTTTACTAGTTTTAGTTGATGATGAGCCGGATGGTTCACTACTATCAAGTGGTGAACTATCTGGCTCTACTGGTAAAACCGAGTCATTATTTGAGGTTGAAGAATCAGTTAATTCTGGCTCGGAGTCAGAATTAACTGATTCTTCAACCGCTTTAGATGATGATTCATTACTCGAACTATTCTCATTTGTTGTTGTTGCTTTTTTATGAAAAATCTTCAGACCACTGGCCGCCAGTTCTACCCCATGACCCTTAAACACATCAGAAACATCGTCATAAGAGTAGCCAGCGTCTAACATATCCTGAATAGGTTTAGCCAAACTTTTAACTAAATCTGACACGCTGATAGTCTTAGGAGTCGCCGCTTTTTGTTTGAGACTGGTTTGAATATCTTCTATTTTTGATAAAGGAACAGCTTTCGGTTTGCGCGACATATTCAGCATTAGTAAGAAATTACTCCATTGTAAAAAAATCGTGTCCAGAAAAAGTTTAAGTTTCTTGTCGTGATGTGACGAATATCAACAGAAAAAGGTTTGTATCCTCGTGAGGTAGACTAGTCTAAAAAAGCAGTTACCCATGAATCAACATCCTTCGTATCACTAGTATGGCCAGCATTGCCCAATAGACCCTGCCCTCGGTTACAGCGAGGTGATTGCACAGAGCCAATCGTGGTTCACCAAAGTCTCGTACTCCCCCAGTCTCCCGTTGCGCCCCTTGGTTCTTGTTACCTCAGTCCTGTCGTGGGGGCATAGGCAAGCAATACGCTGTAACGCCCTCCGGGCTACTTTACCCTCCGGGTAAAGCGGCGTGGTTGCTTGTTGGGGGTGTCCCCCAAACCCCCGAAAACCCGTTCTTTTCAAGGGGTTAATAAGTGAGAAAATGTTCCGGGTTATTCGCCTACCTGCTCGGCGCTCCGCGCCATAGCAGCTACAGCGAATAACCCGGTTAAAAAGAAAAATTCAAATAATCAAACTCCTAACTAGTTATGCAAGCCGACCCTCGTACCAATCTCAGTAATCAACTAGCTGACACATTAAACAATCGGTCAGTAGCACCAGATGAAAAACGAGAAGTAACCATCACCTTTAGGGCTAGCTATGCCGAGAAAGCTAGATTAGAGCAGCGATGTAGTGGAGTGGTGCAAAGCGACTATATAAGAGCGAGATTATTTGATTACCCTTTACCACATCCTAAATTAGTCATACCCGAAGTTAACCGACAGTCCATCTACGAGCTAAAGAAAATTGGCAACAACCTAAACCAACAGACCAGAGCTATTAACGAAGCTGTAAAAATTGGTAGTCAACCGTTGACGGCAGAGGTGAAATCATATCTGAAAACTCTTGAAGAACTGACCGCACTTTTAGAACAGACTCGCCAATCACTCACCCAAGTATCAATATAGGGGCAGCGAAATGATTACCAAAGTCAAGGCTAACAAATCATTTCGTGGCACTACTAAATATGTGCTTGAGAAAGAGAAAGCCAAAATTATTGGTGGGAATATGTACGGGAAAAGTACCAATGAACTGGTAGAGCAGTTTACCTTATCAGCCCATCTTAACCCGCAGCTAAAAGACCCCTGCTACCACTTAATGCTTAGTGTACCGAAAAGTGATAGAACGCTAAATGATGACGAATTAGCTAATCTGTCTCAACGTCACTTGGCATCGGTCATTGTGTTGTCGCGGCTTCAAGGTGATGAATCCCAAGTCAAACAGCCAGATAAAAGGATAACTGACACCAAACTTAACCAGCTAGTTAATGAATTTATAGAATCAGAATTACCAGCTTATGACTTCTTTATAGCGCGACACTCAGATAAAGAACATGACCACACCCACATCGTTGCATCTAGAGTTAATAACCTAGACGGTAAATCTATTCGCACCTGGAACAATTACGCCCATTCGGAACACTCCGCCCGACTGCTAGAGCGAGAATTTCAGCTAACCCAAGTTCAAAGCAGTTGGGAGAGTAAACAGAAAGCTATGACTCGTAATCAGCTTGAACGGGTCGAACGCGATGGACTTCCAGGCGAAGAAATAATGCGACGGGCGATTGAGCAAGTGGCAGCAGATAAACCTACAATGCCCCAGCTAATTGAGCAGTTATGGAGAGAGCATCAAGTCCAAGCTGTCGTTAGTTATTACGGTCACGGTGGGGTAAGGGGTATTAAATTTGGTATTGATGTTGGCTCAGTTAATGAAGATGGTAGTCCCCGCTTGCTCTGGAAACAGGGAGGTAATCTCAATAAATATAAGTGTTCATTTAAGAAGCTTCAGACAGAATTGGGGATAAACTACGACCCCAAACGTGATGATAGCGAAATTAAACACTTCAATAATTTCTTAGAATCTGTAGATAATAGCCAAGTTCATCAACAGCTAATCTCAACTATCTTACCTAAAAAAACTCAAGCTATAGCCGAAACTAAACCCCAGCTAAACCCAGCTAAATCAGATGCAGAACAACGAGCAAGTTCAGAACTCATAAATACAATCTCTAACTTTATTGAACAGTCAGCAGTTGATAATGCCTTGGTTGAAACGTTACCACAATTAGCAGAACAACTCTCTCAATATAACCAGCAGTTATCAGCAGGTAGAACCGCATTCGACGAGCTATCATCGGCGATTACTCAAGAGTTACAATCCCATACAGAGAAGAAAGCTATCTTATCAATCTCTGATTATATTGAGCAATCAACTGTCTCTTCAGCATTAACTGAAGCAGTATTAGAATTAACGCAACAACTTTCTCAATACAAAGAGGAACTCGTTACAGCTAAAACTACATTCAATGACCTGGATGCAGTGCTTGCAACTGAGTTACAATCCTATACAGAGAAGAGAGCTATTTCATCAATCTCTGATTATATTGAGCAATCAACTGTCGAGTCAGCCTTAACTGAAGCAGTATTAGAATTAACGGAACAACTTTCTCAATACAAAGAGCAGCTTGTTACAGCTAAAGCTACATTTAATGACCTGGATGCAGTGCTTGCAACTGAGTTACAATCATATCTAGAGAAGAGAGCTATTTCATCAATCTCTGATTATATTGAGCAATCAACTGTCGAGTCAGCCTTAACTGAAACAGTATTAGAACTAACACAACAACTTTCTCAAAATCAGCAGCAGCTATCAGCCGGAAGAACCATATTCGACGACCTGGAAGCAGCGATTGTTTATTTGGAGCAACTCCATAGATCGCAAAAACCAGTGGATGCAATTGCTCTTAATCAAACTCCAACTACAACCACAGATGAACCAAAGCTAAAAGATAATCTAAGAGCCGAGTTATATGAGTATTACAGCGCCGACTTGCAAAACTTATTAGTAACTGACCGAGATAAAGGAATTGCTATACGGGCGCTATTAGATAATAAACCAGCCGAGGAAGTTGAAGAAATTCTCCAAGCCAGTCCAGCCGGATGGACACAAGATGAAGCTAGAGAATTGGTACTAATCGCTAGCAATCAATTGGCAACTCAAAAGTCAGAACCAGAACAGTCACTCGACCAAAAGCAGCGTCAAGAAGAGGAATTCTTAGCTGTAGCTGTGCCTATTGCTGTTGAATTAATCAACTGGCAATTAAGAGAAACTGGCTCAAATACCCTTAGATTCAAACGTGCAACTCTGGAGAAACAGGGTAGAGAATTGGTGTTTAACCATGATGAAAGAGGTGAGATTTTCCGGGTGGCTGTCAACCGAAACCAGTCAGGTGAGCTTGAGTATTCACCGATTAATGTGGGGGAAATAGAGAAAGAAGATATTCAGCTTTGGCAAAAGGCAGAGCGCGTATTGCAACAAATAATATCAGAAAAACAGCAACAAGAAAGAAGACACAGTAAAGGGATCTCTCTCTAGGTGATGGCGCAACTTGAAATCACTGCCAATTAAACATGGCTTTGTTACATGAAACAGAAAAGAGACACACCAAATATTGGTAAAGTTGGTAATTAGTATTCGACTTTATAAGAGTCTGGTTTACCTAAGTGAATCATGCGATTAAGGGCAGCACATTGCAGGAACAACTCGACAGCTTGATTATCAAAAAAGCGTCGTCTTAACTTACCGCCAAAAATGGTTTTGAGACGAAATATTGCTGTCTCGGATAATAAATCAAAAACGAACTGCTAAGAACGCCTAGATAAGTGTTTGAGAGAGTTGGGCGCGGCTTCGCAAACTTTCCCCTGCTCCCTATTTCCTGTTCCCTATTTTCTGCGATGCACTGAAGCTCTGCCGAAGTGTTCCCTGTTCCCTATCATTACTACAATTGCTACAACTGCAAAGAAACTGCCTAGCAGAAATGTTGCTTGATAACCAATTTGTTGCCATAAAATTCCAGCTAATAAACTAGCAGGTAAAAGTACAATGCCAACGACAAGGTTAAGTAATCCGAAGGCTGTACCGCGCAAATTGCTGGGAACTTTATCGGCAACTAAAGCTAGCAATAATCCTTGAGTTTTACCTAAATACAAACCATAAAATCCAAAAAGTATCCAAATTTGCCAAGGTGCTTGAGCAAATGCTAAACCAAGATATATCAAAGCAAAGAGAGCAAATCCACCTACCAGTAGTCCCAAGCGACCGATACGATCTGATAGTGCGCCAATTGGATAAGCGCTCAAGCCGTAAGTAATATTCATCACTACAAAGCTCAAGGGAATTAAGGCTGTATTTATACCGACTTGCTGCGCTCGTAATAGTAAAAATGCATCGCTGGAGTTACCTAAATTAAACAGTAGCGCTACTAAAACTAACATCCAGTAATCTCTACCCAGGCTTTTAAGAGCGCTCCACTGTAGAGGATTGTGCTTGATTGTTGAGGTTTGGGGGGGTTCTTGGACAGCGATCGCTAGTAAGGCTACTGCAAAGATACCAGGAACTAACGCCCACCAGAACACTAGACGAAAATTTTGAGCCGAGAAAAATAAGATTGCTGTGGCAACTAAAGGGCCAGCAAAAGCACCTATTGTATCTAACGATTGCCTTAACCCATAGGCTGCGCCTCGTTGGGCTTCTGGTGTCACATCAGCGACTAAGGCATTACGGGGAGCAACGCGAATTCCTTTACCAATTCGGTCTATAAAGCGAGCTATTAATACCCAAGCTGGATTAATGGCGATTGCAAAAAGTGGAGTAACTAAGGTAGATAAGCCATATCCCGCTACTGCTAATTCTTTGCGTCGTCTCCAATAGTCGCTAAGTGCGCCAGAAAACACTTTTAACACCGAAGCTGTAGACTCAGCAATGCCTTCAATCAATCCGACTGTGACTAAATTTGCTCCCAAAACGGAAACCAAAAATAAAGGTAAGACGGACTGAATCATTTTAGAATTCACATCAGCTAGCAAGCTGACAAAACCCAAAAACCAAACGTTACGAGGAAGACTTTGAGTAATTACAGCTTTCATAGTGATTTGGAAAACTCCAAAAAATAAATTATCCAATTTCATCAAATCAAAAGGTTAGGAAAATACGCGGATCAACACTTTAGCGTCATGATAGATGCTAGTGATGAATTGACCGCAGAACTACCGCTATATTTGCGCTCGGACTGCTGGACTATCAAGTTTGGTAAGTAGTCCGCTATTGCATTACACGAATTAGCCCTAACGTGCAACTACTAACTATATATAAAGCTATTTTAAAAGTTGCCTTCGATTTTTGTTTTGGGAGAGTGACAGAAGAGGCGTATATTGATGTGCCGCCTCTTGGCGGCTTTGCGAAGGCTGGGGTAATTTTTTATTGGCAAGTGCCTAGAAACAAAAAAAATACTCAACCACGACGGGTATTTGATTTTATTAGGTGGGCTTTAAAAATGCTGATCTTTATTGGCTGTCAACATCCTAAGTGCTTGATAAATGACTGCTTTTAAAAAATAAGGTAAAAATTAATACATTTTAATAGAGAAACACTAATTTTGTCTGTCTAAGGTAACAAGACCAAAAGCAGAAAACTTGATTAAATCAGTTTAATAACACTCCATAATGTTCCTGTAGCTGAGAGCATTATTCATCTAAAGCCTCCAGGATACCCCCACCATAGCTGTACTCAGCTTCAACCCTACTACTGTACAAAAGTGAAGCATTTAATCTTATTCCACTTCGTCGAGCGATTCCAGTTCAGCAACAAACATCTGAGTCTGCCTTAAAACCAGCCCCAACAATAACAAATCCACACGCCATTGAGCCATTATTAATCCACCCCAGCACTGACTTAAGGTAATTTCAATTGCGTCTGAGCCAAAATGAGCATCGTTAACCCATCTAAACCCTAGTGTATAATCGTCATTTCCTGGCAGCAGGTAGAGAATGGGATTTAATTTATCTGTGAAATATCCATTCATCAAACCATAGTCAGCAAGGATTTTCACTAATCTGGCAATTTCCATATCTGTAATTTTAAATAATATTTTATTGGCTACATTAAATTAGTTTTTAGATATTTTTAGCGGACAGATCGAAAATTTAGATAGCAAACTCTGCTCGATTATCAGCACCTATATATCAATTCTCCAATATTGGAGAAGAACATCAAGAAATTATGTTATGCCAGAGACTATAAATGTTATTCACTTATTCATTGTTTCTGAAATGAATTCCAAAATCAAGCTCAAAAATTAAATATTTAGACATAAAATCAAGATTTCTGTCTATTCATATTATGCTCAAATTCCAAAACTTTTGGGAATACTTAGTTTACGTTTTTACGTGACATAAATATATACTTTACAACCCTGGATAAATTGCAATCTCGATAGAGTTTGCAATTTATCCAAGGTTTTTTATGTTTATCGGGGTCAAATGAGCTTTGTTTCACTGCTCATTTCACCTTGGACACAAAAAGCACAGAAGAGAGCTTTTATTTTTTGGTTCTTCCCCAAGCGATAGCCGCTGTTTCATATCTGTTTTATATCTCTTGTTTGATTGATATTTGCTTGCTAGCCAGTGCTGCGAAACTTCCTTGCGCGACATTAGCTCATGCTTATTTGACAGTCAGAAAGTCTAAGTATTCTTCACAACTAAATTAAGTAAAATTGTCATACGTAAAGCCCATTCTTACGTATTAGGTTGTGGCAACATAAGAATGATGGATGCGATAAAGCTTATATACTTTGGTATAGTAAAAGCAAACCTATAGCTGAATACACTGGAAAGTTAAACGTTCTAGCATTGTATTCGACAATACAATGAACTCTAAGCAGTCTTCTGAGTCATCACCATCCGATTCCATTGCTTTTGGAACATCGACACAGAAGCAGCAAGATAAAGGCAACGACCTATTTCCTATTGTCGGGATTGCAGCATCCGCAGGCGGATTAGAAGCATTTACGCAGTTATTGAGTCACTTACCCATCGACACTGGGATGGCATTTGTGCTGATTCAGCACTTAGCTCCTAATCAGAAAAGTCTGCTTACTGAGATTCTGGCTAAGACGACCCAAATGCCCGTCCGTGAAGTACAGAATGGCATGTCTGTAGAACCGAACCAAGTATATATCATTCCGCCGAATGTGAAGATGACACTTGCTCAAGGGGCACTGCAACTGATGCCCCGTGAGAAGATCAAAGGGAAATATATGCCTGGCGATGCTTTCTTGACTTCGTTAGCGGCAGAACTGGGAAGCAAAGCCATTAGTGTTGTTTTATCTGGAAGCGATGGAGACGGTGCAAAGGGATCAGAAGCAATTAAGTCCGCTGGCGGCATTACCTTTGCTCAGTGTGAATCATCAGCACAATTTCGTGAAATGCCGAACACTGCTATTGCCACGGGTGATGTAGACTTCATCTTACCACCGCCCAAAATTGCTGAGGAACTAGCTCATATTGCTCGCCATCCCAACATAATTCGTCCGATTTCTTCACAAATAGTTGAGCCATTCTCTGAAAGCGAGTCTGCTTTACATGCAATCTTTGCAATGCTTTCCACTGGTACTGGGGTTGACTTTACGTACTACAAGCAAACTACCCTCAAGCGGCGAATTGCTCGGCGGATGGTGCTGTACAAGCTGGAACGTCTTGAAGATTACTTCCAATATCTGCAAAATAATCTAGATGAAGTGCAAGCACTGTACTATGAGATTTTAATCAGTGTCACCAGTTTTTTCCGTGACCCAGAAGCTTATCAAGCTTTGAAAGAGCGAGTATTTCCAGCGATCGCTAAGGGGAAGTCAGTTAATGAGCCGATTCGGATCTGGGTAGCAGGCTGTGCAACTGGGGAGGAGGTTTACTCCATTGGTATTTGTCTATTGGAGTTTTTGGCGGATGTGATCCCCAAACCTACTATTCAAATTTTTGCTACGGACGTAAACGAGACAGTAATTGAAAAAGCCCGTTTAGGCATTTACAAGCCCAGCCAAATAGTTGATGTCTCACCAGAACGGCTAAGACGCTTCTTTAACCAAGTAGAGAGCGGTTATCAAATCAGCAAATCGATTCGTGAACTTTGTGTCTTTGCCAAACAAAACTTGATTAGCGATCCGCCATTTTCCAATCTTGATTTAATTAGTTGTCGCAATGTGCTGATTTACTTTGAATCTGTTTTGCAAAAGCAGGTGATGCCAATTTTCCATTACAGTCTCAAGCCCACTGGGTTTTTGATGTTAGGTATTGCCGAAAGTGCAGGAGAATTCTCCAACTTATTTACTTTAGCGGACAGAAAAAACAATATTTATACCAAAAAATTAATACCTACTCCCCTTAACTTTAACTTTGTGACCAGTAACTATCCCATAGCGAGAGTAACTCCTGACAGAGCCACCATGAGTAATAAGACTTGGGATATTGTTGACTTAAATAAACAGGCTGACCAAATTGTTTTGCATCGCTATGCCCCAGTTGGCGTGATGATTAACGACAATATGGACATTCTGCAATTTCGAGGGGAAACCAGTCCCTATTTGAAACCACCCCCTGGCGATCCCAGCTTCAATCTGTTCAAAATGGCACGAAAAGGGCTGCTGGAAGAATTGCGTACCGCGATTTATCAGGTGAAAAGGCAGGATATTTCTGTAAGAAAGGAAGGGATACAGATTGAAGGGAGTGACCCGTCCAGAAAAGTCAATGTTGAGGTGATTCCGTTCCAGGTTGACTCACTAGAAACTCGCTGCTTTCTTGTCTTATTTGAGGATGTACCTGCCTCAACAATTCAACAAGTGCCCGTCACAGATGAAAATGTAGAACAAGTAGTTACGGAGGAAATCCTCCGACTCCAAGAAGAACTGACAGCCACTAAGCAAGAGCTGGCTGCTACTCAAGAATATCTGCAATTGATTACCCAAGAGCATGAAGCCACTACTCAACACCTGAAAGTAGCAAATGAAGAAATCCTCTCCAGCAATGAGGAACTACAAAGCACTAATGAAGAGTTGCAAACAGCCAAAGAAGAGGTGCAAGCAACCAACGAAGAACTGCATACAACTAACCAAGAACTGTATAGTCGCAATCTCGAATTACACCAGGTCAATAACGACCTCTTAAATTTGCTCAGCAGTGTCAATATTCCCATACTTATACTCACCAACGATTTACGGATTCGGCGTTTCACTCCTACAGCACAGCACTTATTCAATCTGATACCGACAGATGTGGGACGACCACTTAGCAATATCCGCTCCACTCTTAACGTTCCTAATTTAGAGTCATTACTCATAGAGGTGATTGACACCTTAACTATTAAAGAACTAGAGGCGCAAGACACTTGTGGGCATTGGTACAATCTGCGAATTCGACCTTACAGAACTACAGAAAATCAAATTGATGGCGTGGTGATGGTATTGATGGATATTGATGCCCTCAAACGCAGTACACAGCAGTTGCAAGAAGCTCTTAATTATGCTGAAGCCGTCGTGGAAACTGTGCCAGAGCCTTTAATAGTTCTCAATTCTGACTTACGAGTCATTAAAAGCAATCGGGCTTTCTACCAAATGTTTCAGGTAACGTCCGCCCAGACAGAACAGCAATTAATTTTTGAGCTAGGAAACGGTCAGTGGAATATTCCTGAACTGCGATCGCTCCTGGAAGAAATCCTCACCGAGAATACTCAAATTCAAGATTTTGAGGTGCAACAAGTCTTTGATAAAATTGGGCAAAAAACTATATTGCTCAATGGTGATAAAATCCTCCAAGAAGGAAATCAGCAGATGATTTTGCTGGCGCTTCATGATATCACGCAGCAGAAGCAATTTGAGGTAGAACGCGCCCAGCTATTAGCTAAAGAACAGTCAGCCCGCCAGTCAGCGGAGGCATCTAACCGAACCAAGGATGAGTTTTTATCTATTCTCTCCCATGAACTCCGCAACCCGCTCCATGCCATTCTGGGATGGTCACAGTTACTGCAGGAGCAAAAGCTTGATGCCGCTAAAATGAATCGTGCAATTGATATGATCCAGCATAGCGCCAGGGCACAAACCCAAATGATTGAAGACCTCCTGGATATCTCACGCATTACGACTGGCAAACTCCGTCTAAACATTTCTCAAATTGATCTCGCCTCTGTCGTTGAGACAGCCCTTGATGTAGTCCGGTTATCGGCAGAAGCGAAAAATATTCAACTTGAATGCCAACTGCAACCTGCAAGTGGGCAGTTACTGGGGGATTCTGAGCGTTTGCAACAGGTAATCTGGAATTTGCTTTCTAATGCCATCAAATTTACTCCTGTTGGGGGACGTGTTGATGTCACACTGGAGCAAGTTAATTCCCAAGCCCAGATTCGAGTCCGGGATACGGGTATGGGCATCCCTGCTGAGTTCCTCCCTTATGTCTTTGAACGCTTCCGCCAGGCTGACAGTAGCAAAACTCGTGCTCATCAAGGACTGGGGATAGGACTGTCCCTTGTCCGTTATCTGGTCGAACTTCATGGCGGCACAGTTCAGGCAGAAAGTCCAGGTGAAGGGCTAGGGACAACTATCACCGTCACGCTACCGCTCTCCTCCAATCTTGAGGAGCGTTTTAGCCCTCGTGATGCAGAGGTGATAGATTTTTCCGGGGATATTAAACCATCTGTTGATCAAATTCCTTCACTGGAGGGTTTGCACGTACTGGTTGTAGATGACGAGGCCGATATGCGTGAGTTAATGATCACTGCGCTGCAAAATTACGGGGCTGAAGTAACTGCTGTCAAATCTGCTGACGAAGCATTCTCAATACTTACAAACCAGCCTGGGATGTATGATGTGCTATTGTCTGACATTGGGATGTCGAACCAAGATGGCTACACCCTAATCCGGCGAGTACGCTCCCTTAGTGCTGAAGCAGGGGGACAAATTCCCGCTGCCGCACTTACAGGGTATATCAGTAGTGTTGATCTCCGAGAGTCAAAGAAAGCAGGTTTTCAAATGCACATTCCTAAGCCCATCGAGCTAACCCAATTGGTATTTATGGTTGCCGACTTAGCTGGACGAACTAGAAACGGTTAAAGATGGCAACTATTATTAATATCTCAAATTATACAAATTCCAAGAAAGCTTCTTCTTCGCAAGTAGCTTGCCCAGCATTGGCTTACAAAACCCTTGCTATTCAAGCTTTTCTACTTCTCAATCAAATTTTTTCTTACTTCTGTTTCTTACTTTTAGCCAAATCATCAATAAAAGGTTCAGAAATTTTAAATATCATTGATATAAATCTATAGTTGAGCTTATTTTCTTTAGCCCTTAAAAACTCTAGTTTAGCCAGTACATATTTGATAAATCGGCTGATGTCTGCAATCATTTGTTACAAACTTAGCAGCCATGACAGCGATCGCTATCATGAACATTGGTATTGAATCTCGTCAAATGTCGCCACCGTTTTAAAGGGTTATACCTGCTCTACGAAGAAGGCGAGTTTTACACTGTCGCAGTTTGGCGAGATTCAAAACAGCTTATCAACATACTCTTCCAGGTCAGTACGCTTAACCCGCCAGCTTTTACCGATGACTTTGGCTTTTAAGTTACCTGCTGTAATTGCATCCCTGAGAAATTCTCTAGATAATCCAGTCAAAGCCTGTGCCTCTGCAAGAGTCAGCAGTAACTTATCAGCAATGGGTACTAATGGCTGACTGTCGCCTTTGCCTAATAAAGCTTCAATGATTCCAGATAGCTTTTCAATTACGCCAATCTCGCCAAAACCCGAAACCTCGTCAAATCTCGCCAGTTCGCCAGAGTCGGGTGTGAGTTTACCTGTGTCTGGCTGTTGCTCTGTCGTTATTTGGCGAGTTTCAAAGGCAGGTTTTACGGTCGGTTGGTTCAGTTCTTCTTTAAATGCTTCCAGTTCGGTTTGGTCAAAGTTGGCAGTCGGGCGAGTTTTCCCTTTCTCGTACTTAACACTGATTCGCCCCTGTTGTACGTAACGCTCTAGCGCCCGGACACTCACGCCAAGAAAGTCTGCTGCAAGGAGTTTATTCATGGAATTACCGCCAAATATCGCCGTCATCCTAGCATACGTTGTGGCGGCATTTGACGAGTTTGGTCAGGCTGGGTGAGGGCGATCGCTCAAGCGAGGTGCTAGTTGCTCCCTTGCCCCCTAATTGCCGATGTCGTCAAACTAATAAATCCCGACTTGGAGGCTAGTTGGCTCGACTTGATTGCCTGTGAATTCACTCAAATAGTGAATCTGCCGAGATTGCTAGCAACTGACTACGTTTTCTATAGCCTCTCGGATCTTGCGTTCCCATTCCTGTGCTTTGACACACCTCGACCTACCCCAGGGACGCCAAAACAACTGCCATTTTGGTAAAGAATGCCAATAAAGCCAGAAATGGTCATTTTCTGGGGATACAATCTCGAAATCATTCCCCTTGCTACCACTGGGCCGTATTTCGCAATCAATAGTTTTTAGTTTTTTCCTAAGTGACTGCTCAAAATTTTGCATAGGGTAACTTTAGGTGTAGCGAACTGCAAACAGAGAGCGATAAAACTGCAAACAAGGCAATTTTCAAACCACATTATTTGCAAATAAGAGGGGTCTCAAAACCACAATAATTGCAAATGAAACTGCAAACATAAATTTAAAACTGCAAACAAGCGGTTTGAAACCACATTAACTGCAAATAGGCTGTAATCATTAGCCAGTAAGAGTTTTAGCTTTCTATGTACTTTTGGGATGAAACTGTCCAAATTAAAGAATATTACTTTCGCTCCAGTCTTAAACTTAGATTCTTTACCAAGTCAAGGAAATGAGTTCGTGGTACTTGTTGCCAAAAACCTGATTCATAATTAAATTGGACGGATATCGTTCAGATTAAACCACAACATTCGGGCATAAGTGTTTGGTTAATGGGTTCGTTTAATTTGGACACAATTGAAGCAATAAATCCCCTAAGCCAGTTACAGTAAGGGTTACGGCTTATTTGCAGAGAATGTGGTTTGAAAACCCTTGTTTGCAGTTTGAAAATTATGTTTGCAGTTTCATTTGCACAGAATGTGGTTTTGAGACCACCCTTATTTGCAGAGAATGTGGTTTCAAAATCGCCTTGTTTGCAGTTTTAACGCTCTCTGTTTGCAGTTCGCTACATTTAGGAACCAAAAAAAATAATGTTATTAACTTGATCTAATCAGGCTTCTACGTCGTCAGTCTTATCCCAAAAGACAGATGAAATTGCCGATTTTCGAATAAGTTGGTATTATTTTTTACATGGCTTCCAACACTAAGGCAAAGGTTACTAGCTGCCGGCAAAGATTTGGCGAAATTTTGGCATTAATTTATGTCAGCAAATAGTACGGAAGAGAGCTTTTAGCCGCTGTTTTATATCTGTTTTATATCTCTTGTTTGATTGATAATTGCTTGCTACTCTGCTTTTGAAACTGCAATATAAACGACGGATGAGTCTATTTCAGATATTCGTAAGAATAAATTATGAATAAAAAATGGGCCGTTAAACGGCTCACAGTAAATCTGACATCAGGTGAAGCACAGAAACTTGAACAATACTGTGCAAGCACAGGAAGGCCAGCAACCGATGTAATTCGAGAATTAATCCGTTCTCTTGAGGTAGACAAAAAAGAATAAAATCAAACAAGAGATGGAACTTGATAAGCGCTTTGGAGACGATTTATCGCGGTGAGCAGCCAAGTGTAATCAATTGATTTCAGTAATTTATTAATAACTGGAACGATGTTTGCTGCAATGTTTTTAGTTAGCGTTCGCCAGATAATACTTAATGGAACTCACCTCACCACGCTCGGAAACGAAAATATATTTGCTAGCAAATAAGAAATAAAATTTAAACCGTTAAAACTTTGTCAGCAAAAGGTTTCAGCTTTATGCATGGTACTGCCAGAACACACCTTTGTTACAGTTTTGGCATCTAAGCAGCATTAAAGATAAGTTGTTCAGACGTATCCGCAGGCTTCCAAAAAATCGGTTGCTTCCTTACTGACTTAAAAAACTAAAGTGGAGATGGCATTTTCTTTCTGCTGCTCAGTCACACCCAAATATCGCTCCAGGGCTGCAAGTGAGCGATGACCACTGATTGATTGAATGTGGCGCAGGGGTACTCCTGAATCACTCATCCACGTTAACGCCGTCCGCCGAAAGCTGTGAGAAGACATCCCGCGCTCGTCCAAATCCACCCGTCGCAGTGCCTCACGTAATATTCGGTCAGCACTGGCCTTATGGATATGCCCCAGCCCGTGACGACCGGGGAACAAATGAGGATTTCTCCCTTTTAACTCAATGCTATATTCTTCTAAAAATTCCTTGAGCTTGGGATGTACTTGAATTTCTCTGGTATCCTGCCCCCCCTTAGTGTTGTAGGCTCTGATAATCAGCTTGGGTCTAATGCCCCTTGTGCCAATGATATCGCCGCGCTGCAAAGTGCAGCTCTCGTTAATTCGGGCAGCCGCGTAGAGGCACACGCCAAACAAAGCGCGATCGCGGGGCTTAACAAGTCCCTCAGTAAAGAGTAAGGTTATCTCTTGAGGGTTAAGGATTTCGGCTTTGCCGAAGCGATTGATTTTCATAGGGAATATTTTACGCTCACTAACATTACTTTGTTCGCCTAACCCCCCAAAACCTTAATTCTTCGTTGCCAAACCCCACTCGTTACCGACTATTGCAAACAATTATCATCTGTCTCCACTTGATAGTTGACACACGCTGATCACAAAGCGCAAAAGCCGTTAATTGAAGCACAATCAAGTCACTTCTCCAACTCGGACAATCATAGAGAACGCGATACATCTGAACGGATGATCTCGCGCGAGATCCTGTTATTAGTTGCCCTAAGTATCCAAAAACTCCAGTTCACTAACATCAATGAGATTTAATCCACCCGCCGCAGCACCAGAACGCAACGGTGAAGGTGCAGTGAGCGGTTGTCCGGTAAGGGCAGAAACCAAAAGCACTTTATCACTACCACAGGAAACCCAAGAAATAAGATAAACTTCGCCGCCTGAAAGTAGCCGGACGCGATCTCCTTTAACGGGTTGACGAGTGGTGACGGATGGTGACGGCTGTGGTGACGGCTGTGGTGACGGCTCAAAACCATTATTTGGACTGGCTTTTACGCTGGGTGACGGCTCAAACCCCAATCCACTTTTATTTATTACCAAATCATTTTCAACGGGCTGTGGTGTCAGAGAATTTTCTTCTAACAAAGAATTGTCGATTTGGGACTCTGGCTCGAAAACTAATTCCACTTGTTTTTCTAACTGACTTATCAAAGTGCCGTCACCATCAGTAAAACCCTTATGGAGTATGGGTTCTGAGCCGTCACCAGTGCCGTCACCAGTGCCGTCACCTTTATTCAAATTTTGAGCGAGGGTGTAATCATGGGTGGGAATGAGATCATCTATCCCAGCCACCCTCAGCCGCAGTCCCCGGATAAATTTACCCGTTTTGGTAGATTCTTTCTCCACTGACCAGCCCAAAACGCTGCGGCACATTTCCAGCAGGTCGGGCGAAAAGTTGTTATGATTTTTCGGTTTGCTGCCTGCTCTATGGCAATAGCGGTTGTAAGAACCAAACAGGGTGGTAACGGTTGAGCCATCCTCACCTTCAAAGCGATCGTTGCCAATCGCAGTTTTTGCCATTGGGTCAGCAATCACGCACTGATTCAACCACGCGGCGATCGAGTCAACACGGGTGCGGTTCTCCCAGAACTCCAATGTGCATTCGGGAATTTCTTGCAGACCCTTAATGACTGCGGTTACATGGTCGTCTGATAGACTCAGAACGTAATTGGTAAACGCTGCTAGTTCTGGCTCAAATTCTTTATCAAGATTCCGGCGTTTAATTGGGTCTACAGCGTTGTTGCAGGGGAATGAAATTACCCGCCGCTTCACCCGAGAAGCAGCATCACCCATGAAAATTGCCAGATTTGATAACACCAGCACCATGCCGTCATATTGGTAATGGAAAGCCTTTCTCCCCTTCTCCTCCGCCCGAATGGGATCTTCTCCAGTCAGAGAGAGGAATCTACCCAACTTCCCGGTTTGTCTGTCTTCGTCAGCGAAGAGTACCAGCCGCTTCCTGTGAGCATTTGCCCCCTCGAAGCGATTACTGCACCAATCGTCTAGCGTGGTGCTGTGGACATTTTCTTTACCAATTAAGTTAACAATCAGTCGGCTGAAAGTACCTTTACCTGTCCCACCCAGCCCAATCAGGTGAAGAAATTTCTGTAAATCGGAACGCCCCTTTAACACCGCATTACAGTAGCAAATTAGCAAATCTTTGAGCTGTCTGTTGCCCTCAGCCAAGTGTGTTAGGAATGCGTCGATGTGTGACCAATCAGTAGCTTTGGGGTCGTGTGAGCGTGGCAGCTGCCAAGTCAACCGATAACCTGGGGAATGGGGTAAAAATTTCCCAGTCGCAATCTCAAGGACTCCATTGAAAAATGGCATCAGTTCCTTGGGTGAGCGCTCGTTCCATTCCCGCACAAAAAGTTGCGAACGCAGGAACTTGACAATATTAGTAATGTAGCTGTGGGTGCTATAGCCCTCGATGCCCCTGGCAGTGATGATTTGATAAACAATCATCTCTATGGCTTCTTCGGTTTCCCCTGACCATACCCCAGGTAACTTGATCTCGTAGTGCATCCACTGCCTAGCTTCATTGTTGTAAGCTAGGCGATCTCGGAATTCTTCGGCTATCTCCCGGCTGATTATGTCCGCAGTCGGTCTTTTGTCGGTTGAGGAGTCCTTTGAAACAGCAAATTGTGACTCCATGTAAGCGATTGCCTTATTGTAGGCATCGTCAAAAGCTTCTTCTCCCTTGTTCACGATCAAATCGTCCAATCCTTTGCCATCTTTGGGACTCCATTCAACAATAGCAAGGTACGCACCCAGGTTTTGAAGTACAAGTTTTAGCTTTCTTATCCCCCTGGTGACTGCTTTGACGGCTGTTAGTTTTTCATCTTGATCAAAGGCTATGACCAATGTTGAACCAGGGCCGACAAAGGCCGCTAAGTCCGGGTTCAGAGCGGGCGGTCTTCCCGGTGCGCCACATTCACAGCCATATAGCCCAATCATGATGTGTCCTATCGATAGGGCGCTAAGGGTCTTTTTACCTCCTTCCGTAGCTCCCACCTCATTCACTGACTCTTTTACCCATTGCCAGAAATTACCGAACATCGGCACATCCAAGCCAGATTTCTGGGCGATGAGTTGGCGTATACCTATTGGGAGCGGGGGCAGGAATGCACGATTGCCATCTCCTTTTGGAGCAAAGTATTTGTATGGGCGCTGCTTTTCAATGTCCCAAATGCTGACGACTACTTGCCATACGCTCTTGTCTTCATTAAGAAGAAATGCCGCGTACAATGGCTCATTGGCTTGATGTCTGAATCGCTTGTATTCCCATCCCAATGCGTCATGTATGGGTGTTTCTACATCGCCCCCCAACCCACATTCAATGTCTTGGTGAAACTCTACACAGGCATCGAAAATTTCTGGAGCGATTCCACTTCCTTCAATGAAGGACTTACGAATATAGGCTTTCCAATCTTCATAACTCTTGAATTGGTTCTGCTGTCCCTTTTTTGGGGTACTGCTGGCAGTTTTAGTACTGTGTGCTGCTAAATCTTGCTCCCCTGTGGCTGACTGTGCTATAATAGCCAACTCTGAATTATTCAGCGCTGCGTCATGATCTAACAGTGCGGGCGCACTTTGCATTTCTATTGTATTCATTTGTACTACTCCATGTATTTTTTGTGTGTTTCTGGAGTAGTTCTTTGCCGTTGTCGCCGCGTTCTGTTAGGTTAGAGAGTGAACAATTATGAATAATAATCTGGTTGTAGTTTTTGTTGACTACTCGTGAACGATTACCAGTCGTTCTTGGTGTTCGCCTCATCATCTAACAGAGCGCACCCGAAGCAGCAAGAGCTACTCCTTTTTTTTTGTACCTAAGCACTCAATCTGCTTGGGAATTTTTGTTTTTTAGCCAGTTCTCAAGTAATTTCTTGATAATTTTACTCTGTTCTGCCTTACATACAAGATGCAATCAATATATAGGACGAAGTAAATAGTTAGCCAGAAAATTTCGTTAATCAAAAGGCAGGGAGGGAACGGCAAGTGAAACTAGGGAAATAGATTCATTTTCTATTCCTCCCCTTCGCTCTTAGACTTATCAGTTTTTGCGGACTTCTTTTCCCGCTTCTCCAGCCATTCCTTAACTAGCATTTCCAATACATCACTTTGGGAAACGCTGTCACGGGTGCAAGCCACTTTAAATTCTATAGCCAGTTCCTTTGCTATATATCCAGTTACTTGACTGAAGTCTTTGGATCGCCTCCTATCAACCATCTCAAATTTATTTACTTTTATTTCTCCTAATCTTACCCTCATGACATCTCCTTTTCTAATTGTCTTGTTGACAAGATGGCGAGACAAGTCTACTATAGCATCAGTAGATAGCAAAACCACAAGTGGCGAAAACAACCGCAGATGGAAGCGGATAACAGACCCTGCAAGACGGATAGAACAGTAACCGCAGATATCCAAAGCTTTTTCACCATAAAGGTTTTACGAAAAATTGAAACAAATTTAAGGACTTCAATCAGATGGTAAATTTGGCATCTTGTCCCACTGTTGGGATTCTAGCCCCATCGTTGACCCCTGCTTCTTGGGATTGTGGTAACGGGTATTCTAAACTACATTTACCCCAGGGAGAGATACTTATTCCCTCCTACTTTAAACAAGTCATTGAAACGGACTCTAACGACTACGAAAGCTTAGGCAACGGTGCGGTAATCGAATATCTTCAAGGCGAACGTTCTGATCTATCTGGCTCTAAGTGGTTGATTGGAGAGACTGCCGAAATCTACTGTAAGCAGTCATTTGGACGCATTGTTGATGACTTCAAAAACAAGATTACTTATGGGCTGCAAATGCTCTTAGGCGCAATTGCTCAAACTCCTAGACAGCAGAGCTATAACTTGTTTTTAGTCGCTTCATTGCATGACTCTCAAGCCTTTGCCCATGATCTAAAGAAAGCCTTGCAAGGTAAGCACATCGTCAAGTTTGATGGCAAAGACATTGTAAACGTTGATATCACCTGTCAAATAACAGAGGAAGGTGTAGGAGCATTGTTAGTTTCCCGCGCCCCTGGTCAGCAGAAAGTAGCTTTGATTGACCTGGGGCATGGAACTACTATCACCTCAATATTTGAAGGCAACAAACTATTACAAAACAGCCGCAAGATTGACACAGTAGGCGTTCACCATCTTTGTGAGGCGATAGCTAATAACCTCCAAACCCGTCGCCACCTTGGGAAACCAGCTAACCCTCATCTGATCCGAGAGGGGATGAGCAAGAACTTTGTTTATGGAACCACCAATTGGGAGTTTTCAAGCATTTACTCATCAGAACTCAAGGGATGGCTTGCATCTTGTTTAGTGCCTGCGTGGAAGCATTTGCAATCCCGCGCTGATGACCTGGATGCTATTTACCTTGTGGGTGGCGGTGCAATGCTGCCATCGGTTAGTGCAATCGCATCTAGGCAAGGAATTGCACAGATTCCTAATTCCCAGACGGCCAATGCAATTGGGTTACTTAAATTAGCTGTTGCATCATTAAAGAAGGCTTAATTCATGGCGAAAGATAACCGGGTTTGCATCCCCAAAGATTTGATTGACCCCGTAAAGGCTGAGGCGGAAAAACTACTTCTCACCGATGACCTGACCTCTGCTGTGACTTGGATTTTAAGGGCTTACTTTCGAGATAAAAATTCACTTTGCTGTCAGCACAAGCAACAACCTGCTCTAACTGAGCAGTCCCAATCCGACAGCTTAAGTAACTTTGAGGATTTGTTCGTAGCGTAACCATGAAACCAAACAAAACACTAGGACTTACTGTTGCTGCTTAAGGCTTTCTAGGTCTTGGTTACTTTGGAGTGCAGTCCAAGCCTTGATGGAGATTCACGAAGCAATCCTAAATATCGAGTTCTACTCTCAAGTTTGAAGGACATGATTGTTGGCAGTTGTGCTTATTTAGTGTTTCACAAAACGTTTCATGAAACTGTTTCAACGGTTGCATCAATGTTTCAGCCTCACAACAACCGGGAAACGGCATGACCACAGTGTGAAACGTGAAACACGAAACGCCAGTTGATTGCAACCGAAAAAACACAAATTAAGGATATCAAAATGGCGCACCCCGTAGGATATTATTCCCTCTTCCACGACAACGCACTGATTAAAGATATGTGTGAGACATGGGGCGAAGGACTAGAGAAGATGAGCGAATCAGACACACTCTGGTTAATTGCACGTGTAGCCCATGAAGCATGGTTAGAGTGTGAATCTTCTACCGCTCCTAGCAACGAAGCGGAGTCAGCATTGAAACGACTGCATGAGTTAAAGCAATGGGAAAAAATTGCATTGATTAAAGCAATGGTGCAGTGAGATGTACAAGAAGCAACAGTATTTAGCCTTGGCTGGAGTCTTAGTCTGCTTCTTGCCTGTAATTATCCCTTTAGTACCCAAGTTAGGGGCTTATGCAGAAGCCGAAAGATTAAAGGCTACCGAAGGATTAGAGCGTAAACGCATAGAAGAACGGGCTAAGACCAGCGATGCCTTATATGAGGCGGGAGTCATGCCCACAACTCGTTCTCTGAGAATCACGAATTATTTTGACAGCAGTAAACGCAATCCCAGACCAGACCCAACCCTTTATCAAAATGATGAGATTGTTGATGTTTTTGACGCAACGGGTAAGTGTATTGGGCGAATTGAAGAAGGAATTTGGAAGTGGAAGCACAAAGCCAAAGGGATTTGTGAAAGCGTTCAAAATATCAAACCAGTAAGGAGGAAGTAATGGCGTTAGGAACATCTGGTGCAGAAAGTAATAGCACTGGTAACAGCGATGGTAAACCCAAAGGTAAGAAGCGAACGCTTGGTGAAATCATCGATTTTTGCGCCAAGGCTGTTGTGATGATTGTTGGTTTACCCATTAGGGCAGCTGCCGCTATAGTCAATCAGTTTGTTGCTAACGGTGGTGCGGGTCGTGCCTTGGTAGGTGGGATTTTATTTATTGGTGGTTCTGTAATTAGTGCTGATTCAACTTGGCAATTAATCTTTACTGGGCCCCCTGTTTGCCCTTGGTTTGAGCCTACTTGGAATTGGCTAAATGTGCCGTTTGCACTGTTCAACCCGTTTTTTTACCTTGCATTCATAATTTCTGTAGGTGTTCAAGTAATTGAAGCCCATGCCCTACGCGGTAAAAACCCAGATTCAGCTAGGCGGGAACTTCAAGATCACATGGTCTATGAGCTTGAAACCAAGCCCAGTGGCAAGATTGACTTGGTAGGCCAACTCTGGGCGGATTACAAAACCGCAGGTACACGCGATCGCTCTAGTGCTGGGTTAGTTGTGATTGCGGTTTGGGCGTTCGATATTATCACCACCTTTGCGGCTCGTAACCCATTCGACTACACAGCCCCGTTGATGATATTGGGCTGCACCTTATTCAACATTGGGACAATGATGGCTGGTGAAATTGGGTTTGCTATCTGGCGGTTGACCAAAGATTAAAGCTCGTGCCGCTCAACAACTCTCTACATTGAGCGGCTTCTTAATTCAACAGGGCATTTGTTTTATGCAAAGTAACAATATCCCAAAAATTACAACAAAGGAAACGGAACACTTACGCGAATCATATCCGGCCTTATCCCATTTGGAGGCAGGAAATGTTTCTGAATGGTTGCAAGAGCGCAAGGATCAATTATTTGAAATGGCCCGAGTTTCTGAGAACGAAGCAGACATGACCCGTGTACTTGGCTTACTGGCTTCTGGGATAGGAGCGGTATGTTATGCGGTCAATCCTTTGGCTATAGTTGGTGGTTTAATTGGTGGTGCAGCTTGGTTATGGTTTGTAGTGGAACATTCCAATAGAACCAAAGAGATTGCCCCCTTACCCTTTGTACGTGGCAACTTTATAGACGCTCTAGCTCGTGCTGGTGACTATGATAATCGAAGCAATTATCAAGCAGATCATCTTGCTAATACTGTTAAATTTCTAGAACGACAATCAGCAGAAGAGTACGCCTTTCTTCATGCTGAATTTGAAAATATTGTCCAGTATTTAACCCAAGTTGAGCCAGGAAAACGTTTTTATGCTTATCGCTGGATGTTTGGCTGGTTTGGCAAGCTTTTGGGTCGTCAGCTACCCACTTATCAAAGTATGGCTCTCCATTTACAGGATGTGACCATTGACAGTCGGGTGAATCGGTCTGAGATAAGTGCCATCGCACAGGCTCAAACTCAGTTACCACCCACCGTAGATATCAAACAATTTCAATCACCGACTGTAGATATTAAGCAGATGAACCAAGCCGCTTCTCCTTCTAGACCGGAGGAGTTACAGCCATCAGCTAATGGGCTTTCACCAGAGACTATAATTCATCTCCCTCTGACGAATAGAGCAAACGCACTCATAGCTGCTTTAACTCAAAGTGGTTTCCAAATAGGAGACATGATGAGTTCCCAAGTAATTGCGATCGCTGGCACTCAGCGAGGTGGTAAGGGAACTTTAGCAGCAATCTTGGCAACATTATCTCTAGCTTTAGATTCGGGATTAAACACCCAATACTTTACAGCCGGTGTGGACGTTTACCCGTTTAGTTGCAATCTGATTTCTGCCCTTAAGTACCCCGAAAAAGATGCGGATGGGGCAGATAAACTAGTCGCCCGTGATTTGCTTAAATTTCTTAAAGGGTTAGATGCAAGTGAACCTTACTCCCACAAAAACTTACTGTTAGTTATTGATGAGGCGATGCGCTTGCTGTCCTTACTTGATGAGAGCGATCGCACTTGGGCTATCCAATATCTGCTGAGTCGCTTCGCCAAATGTGGCGGTACATTAATCATTGTCTTGCACGGCTCTAACTTAACTTCTGTGGTTGGCAAGGCCACAGCAGGACTAGCAGATACCTTTAAGCAATCGGTTAACTTTATTGGCTGTGTAGCTCAGTCTGTCAGCGCTGGCGGATTGCGAAAGATTAATGTTGCTAGTGGGGAATATTTCAAAGCCAACCCTAATAACTTTGCTGAACCTGTTAACGGTGGCAATCTGGGCATGATTCCTGACTGGCTAAAGATAGAGTTACACCCAGGAAATGGTCAACCAGATCCAGCTAGAACATTACTCAAATTCTTCCCGGAACTGGTGCAGCATCACGAGCCAGCACTTATGCCCAGAGGGGAGAAAATTGCACCAGATGACGCAGTTAATAAACTGGAGTCTATTTTCTCAAAGCCTACCCAAGAGGTTGAAATTGCAGAGGTAGAATTCGTCAGTATTTCTGAGGCGGATTTGTCGCAGATTTTAAACATTGTCACTTCAGCCGTTACAACACCAGTCAGCTTTGCCGCGATTAGAAATAGCCGAAAGTGGGGCGAAGAGAAAAAGAGTGTTCGCTATTTAAGGTGTGCGATTGCACAACTTATAGAATCCAAGCAATTGAACGGTAGTGAGAAGTTAGGGTTTACTGCTTTTTAATTTTACTGCAATCTCAAAAAGCCTTTAATTTTCAGTTAGTTCAAAGACATAAAGACATCAAAAGCCTGAAATCCTAGTAATGGATTTAAATTTATGCACCCAATTGAGTTTAAGAAAAAGTGGCAATTAACTTACAACGATTTAGCACTCGTCTTAGGTTACGAAAATGATTTCACTGTCCGTTGTTGGGGGATAAATGGAAGGCACAAGCGCAATCCTCAAAAAGTTGTTTATGTAGCTTGTCGCCTTCTAGATGAAAAATGGTCAGATGAGGGGAAAGTTATAGATTCTTACCTTTGATAATTTCTCTTTGCGTCTCTGCTAATTAATTACTTGAAATAGGTGAATACTATGCACCCAATAGAATTTAAGAAAAAGTGGCAATTAACTTATGACGAACTTTCACTTGTTTTAGGTTATCAAGGTGATTATACCGTCCGTTCCTGGGGTACTAACGGAAGACACAAGCGCAATCCTCAAAATGTTGTTTACGTCGCTTGTCGCCTTCTAGATGAGAAGTGGTCAACTCAAGGTAAGCTTGTGCATTCTTACCTTTGATTATTTGTATTTTTGGGGCAAATATTACATTAAGCCTGTTTGCCCCAATCACTATATCTTGCCCTTCATCTTCGATTTCGTTCAGTCCCCAAACGCTTTTCTATCCGTTGTAACTTGACATTGCTATAACCAGTGCGCTGCCAGATAGCTTGTAGATAGTTATTGAAATCATCCGATGTTTTTACCGGAATAAATTGATTGAATATAACGAAAATCAACAAACTAAATAATGCACTAAACAACCCCATCGTCCCATATTTACTTATGGGTTCAGCGCGATAAACCTCTTTCTCTATGGTGATGGGTTTGGGGGGAGGGCTGTTCTTCAACTCCTGAATAACCATAGTCAACTTCTGCGTGTGATTCAACAGTTGATTCCAGTTCTGCTTTAATTCTGTGATCTCGCTCTTTAGCCCTTTGAACTCTAAGCTCTCTAATGTCGCTGATGACTTGGGCGTATTCTTTAACTGCGTTAGTAAGGGAGTTAATTCTTGTCTCAAATCTTCGTTGTTCTTCTCGTACTCGTGAGATGAGAGATTCTGATTCTTCAATTCCTTCGTCAGGATCTCGATTGTCGCTATCGCTTGGTTGAGCAGTTGACTCTGAATTAAATTCGTCTGTGACCATGCTTGTAACTCCGCCCTATCTCTTTCACGTTCAGTTTTTTGTGACTGCTTAAAATTTTCAAACTCTCTATATAATCTTCCCAGTGCTATCTTCACCTCACCCTGTTCACTGCTCTCTACGGAATTGGCAGTTTCAGAGTGAGGATTGCTGTGATTGCCGTTGCCATTATTGTTGTTGCTCATTAGCTTTCTTTTGACCCCGACGAGAAGTAGACGCAGTAACTTTCGCTTGCTTTGAAGTTGAGGTGTTCGACTCAACAGCAACCAGAACAAGAGGTTGTTGTAACCCCAGATAAGCCCCAGCCTTTTCTAACTCTGGTTTAGCCTGATCCAAAAACCCACTGACCAGTAGATAATCCCCAAAAGGAAAACCATTCTCTTCAGTAGCAGCCGAGTAAGGTAGACCTTTCTCTGTCAACGTGTCAAAGGTCGAGTAGTCTAGCTCTGGCATTTCTATTTCTATGCCTTTCAATTCCGAAATAGCTGCTGATGTTTTGCTATTCTCCCAACGCTGAAAACCTGAACCTTTATCCCAACACAGATTTTTCACTATCACATAATCAGCTTGAGCGCCGCAGAACTCAGCCATAGTTTTTAAGCTGGTTATCACCGAGTATCCAAGGTTAAGCACAGTCACCAGCGTTACCCGATAACCTAAATCCCCTGCAATCTTGAATAGCCCAAACTTACTGATAATCTCCCTAGTTTTATTGCTTGATGCCCCCGGCATATCTACTATTATTGAATCTGGTGATTCCGCTTTAATTTCCGTAAAGAAGCGTTTTGCCTCTGCCACCTCCAGGAAGTTCAACAGCCTTACCCCTGAGCCAAAGTTTTGATAGTACTCGTACAGTTCTGGATTCTCTGTATCAGCGTCATAAGCTAGATAGTTAATGCCCTTTGAGTGCATTACATCCAATAGCAAGCGAGTAAAGGCAGTCTTACCTGTACCACCCTTGCCCCCCAGTATCATCACGATACGTTTCATAATTCACTCCTATCAGTGATATTAAATTGGGCAGAAGTATTAGGATTTGTTTTCTTTCGTTTACTAGTTTTAGTTGATGATGAGCCGGATGGTTCACTACTATCAAGTGGTGAACTATCTGGCTCTACTGGTAAAACCGAGTCATTATTTGAGGTTGAAGAATCAGTTAATTCTGGCTCGGAGTCAGAATTAACTGATTCTTCAACCGCTTTAGATGATGATTCATTACTCGAACTATTCTCATTTGTTGTTGTTGCTTTTTTATGAAAACTCTTCAGACCACTGGCCGCCAGTTCTACGCCATG
>NZ_KV757588.1 GCF_001712795.1 Nostoc sp. KVJ20 | reverse complement strand
TTGGCTTAAGTTGACACCAGTGAGCACTGCTAAACCCTTACCCACGTATTTGTATCATTACTAAAGTGAAATGGTATTACTTCAATTTTATATTTACCAGAGCGATGCCCAATAGCCCGTCGTAGATATCGCTCTTTTTCAACTTAGTACAACTTTGCATTAATTCGTAGCGAATGGGCTAAAACAACCTTTGCGCTCCCATAACACCGAAAATCGGCTTAAACGGTGACTCTTGTACCGTCAAATTTGGTGAAGGTGAAACCATTGAATATTTCGTTGTAACCCAGTCTCTCATCCCTGAGCAGACTAATAGCAACCTTTTCTCCTAAAGCCAAAGAAGCTGAACCATCGGAACGCCAATGGATACCGCCGTGACCGCGACCAATCGCATAATTAGTTGCCAGTTTATTCAACTCTCCACCTACAGTTAGTGGTGACCCACTGTAAGGAATTACTTTTGTCGGGTCTTTGGGATCGGGCACTACTGGCGAGGGGATAACAAAGTTTTCATCAAAGAATGCTTTCAACAGTGTGATATTGACGCCAGCAGTAGCAGCCGCACCACCTGTATAAGAGGAATGGATTGGCGCTGCTTCTGGATATGCTTGGGGCAATAGATAGGTGCCGAAGGTGCTAAAGGTCTGAGCCAAAGCTTTGGAATTCAAGACCTCAGAATTAATTGGATACTGAGTTTTATTCACAATGTTGTTGTAGATTAGCCCACCATAAGCTTCTGGGCGGAGAATGCGATGTACATAATACTTCTGCCAGTATGACGCTCTAATGGCACGCGAAGTACCCAAGTTAAGCAAGGCTTGTAAATGTCCCACTGCAAAGGTTGCAGCTGAACCACTTTGAGTTCTCGATCTGACGTAGGGATTGCCTGGATTCAAAGGAGTACCGATGCTACCAAGAATCAACGAGGCTCCCACGTATGTAGGGCCGCCAATATGGGCATACTCACCTAAATCCCGAACCGTGACTATATAACGGTTTTTGGGGTCGTATTGAATGGTCTTCCCGGAACTACCTCCATTTTGAACAGTCAACCATTCCTGGAAATTGATTAGAAAGTCATTACCAGGAAGAGCAGTACGAATCAATGGCGAAACAGACTGAGTTCCCCAAGGAATAGTTAGCAACAAAAATTGTGATAGATAGGGCCCATTTAGCACCCCTGGTGGAGTCACATATCTTGTACTTGAACCGGAACCGACGTAGTTGACACTACCACGAAATAAAGTTTGAGGCGTGACACGACCATTTTGTTTTGGCCCTCGAAACACCGAAAGCCTGTTGAGGTCTTCGACGGCTGCCAAAACTTTTGGGTTATCAGTATTGTTTTGGAGCTTGGAAAGAGGTACATCTCGGAGTAAAGCTTGCCAGTAGAGTTCAACTGCTTCAGCAGCGCGATCTGCACTAGCCAGAGCTGGTGGGGGTGGCACAGCTATTTGCGCTGCATTGATCCCTTCTAGACTAATTGCTAGGGGCCCTTGAGGATTGACCAGCTTTCTTGTGCCGCCCAAGATGATATTTTCATAATCATTTGGGTTTTGTGTTGTCAGTGCTTTGGTCAAAGAGTTGTAAGCTTCTAGCTTGACTTCGCCTAGCTGGTTATGCGGTAGTCCCCTGCTGTCAGAGCCGATTTTGTTGGGATAACGCTCGTCATCGCCGTTGGTCGGATGGGGCGGAATCGGAATATTTCGTTCAAGTGCCGCTGCTTCAAGACGTACTCGATAGGCTTTATCAACAAACCTCCTGTAGTCGAACGGTCGATTATACCGCCTGTTAATATCTGTGGCTTGTACAATATCTCCTCCCTTCTTTAAGGAGAAAGGTGAACCTAAAACTCCTGCAACAACGCTAGCGGCACTAAACAAACCAGCACGGCCGAGAAATGAGCGTCTGCTGGCGTGACTACCAAAAAAACGTTTGTTAGCTATAGGGGTTTGTTTCAGTTTATCTTCACTACTAGCCTGAGTATCTTGCTCGGAACCTTTATGAGAATTAGGATCTACTTGCATGAAATGTTCTCCACTGGTAAAAAATAAGACAATAGTTTAGTCATGAGTGAATTCATGAGCATTGCAAAGCTAGAACAACTAGCCACGCACAAAATACCTGTCTCCAGAAAAACAAGTTAATATCGCCGGATTTAAGATGAAATCTGGGATTACTTTACTGGAAGGTAACTTGCACAGAAGGTGATTTTCCTGAAAGTCATGTAGTTATTCAGTGCTGATATGATGCTTCCATCACACGGCTGTTATAAATTTGTGGTTGTAATCAGTCTGATAGGATGTTGCCGGGTTAAACCACAGCTATAACTACCACCTAATTCTGGTCAATCCATAAAGTACTGTAAGTCTATCGACTTAACATATTTTGTAGATATTAAATCAGACTTTCTCACAATCGGTGATGAAAATCAAGAGGTTTTTACAATAAATTTAGCAGGAGCGTCAAAACCGAAGCTACAAGGATAAATAAAAGACTATGCAAGTATCAAATACTGAGCTAAAAAATCTTTGAACAGAACAATAGACATAGTAAAACTAGTGGTCTGTCCCATTAATTTTGCATGGTTTGTAGTAAGCACTTCAGTGCTTAAAAATAAAGGACTAAAGTCCTTACTACAAACTTTTATAACCCTTCAGAACTAATGGGACAGACCATTAGTGGTCTATCGCATTAATTTTGCGGGGCTGCTAGATGCCGGACTTCTTGAAGAAGTAAGGGATCTGAACACCACTAACCTCTCAAAACTTTTATTTATTTAGTTACACTAATAATTAGGTATACATATTTTCATAAAGACTGTATAATATTTAAAATACGCTAAATCGACCGACAAACTGTAATATATCATCTAACTGACGTAGATACCTGCCAGTCAATTATTTAACTGCACTAATCAACACATCTCGCTTTTGTCTTATTGCAATAGTAAGAGTTGTGCAATCTCAAATAGTCTGCATGTCACGATAATTACAAGGAAAAGATTTTATGAGCAACATACAACTGTACTTCGCCAAAGCCTCTACCTTCTCTCAACGGACTCGTGTAGTCTTACTGGAAAAAGGTATTGACTTCACCCCGATAGAAATTGACTTACAGAAAAAACCAGATGGGTACACGCAGATTTCCCGCTATGGCAAAGTTCCGGCTATCAAACATGGGGATGTTGAAATTTACGAGTCCGCTATTATCAATGAATATCTAGATGAGGTTTTTCCCGAACCACCATTGTTACCCCGCGATCCCGCAAATAAAGCGATCGCTCGGATTTGGATAGACTACGCCAATACTCGCCTTGTCCCAGCTTTTAACAAATTTCTGCGCGGTAAAGATAGCCAGGAACAGGAACAAGGACGAAAAGAGTTCACAGAAGTACTTCTATATATTGAACAAGAAGGATTAGGCAAAGGTGATTACTTGTTAGGAGATCAATTTAGCCTAGTTGATATCAGCTTCTATCCTTGGTTTGAACGTTTACCACTCTTAGAACACTTCCGCAAATTCACACTACCAGCAGAAACACCTCATTTGCAGACATGGTGGAATCTGGTAAGCGATCGCTCCTCAATTCAAGCAGTTGCAAATCCTGCGGACTTCTATTTGGAAAGATTCGCCAAAGTTCTCGGTGAACCTCTTCCTGTTGGTGCAGTTCAAAAATAGGACACAGGGATTGACAGAAATTAACCAAAATCCAAAATGGGATAACCTATGAGCTTAAATAACCAAGTTCTAGACAAACCAGTTTCCGCAGAACTGCCATACGTAGAGGCTAACCTCAGTTACCTGGTTCCAATGGCAGAAAAACCTGTTAACTATACTTACGAACCCCCACCAGGGATTCCCCGCACGAATGCAACTTATCAGACGCACAAACTGCCAATTTACAATGCTCGTTCTATCTCAGAGAATATCTCGTTAGATAGAGAAGGTTTTGCGTTTACTGGACATAATACTAATGTCCGCAACTTTTATGACGAGGACGAAGTACGCCGCGTCTACTATCCAGAAGCCGAGCAATTGTTAAAAGAAGTGACAGGTGCAACGAAGGTAGTAATATTCGATCACACCCTGCGTAACGCCAGTCAGTCCAAGCCAGGTGAGAATAATATTAAAGAACCTGCCAAGCGCGTACACAATGACTTCACTGCCAAATCTGGCTATACTCGCGCCCGTTTGGAACTAGCAGCGCAAGGCATAGATGACATTGATGCGCTACTAAAACAACGATTTGCCATCATCAATGTTTGGCGGGCGATCGCAACACCAATCCAAGAGTCACCATTAGCATTGTGTGACGCGCAAAGTATCGCACCCACAGACATTGTAGCTGGCGATCTTGTGTACCGCGATCGCGTCGGGGAAACTTATGGAATCACGTATAACTCCAAACATAAATGGTTCTACTTTCCGCAAATGCACAGAGACGAAGCACTATTTATCAAATGCTTCGACTCCGCAGAAGACGGACGCGCCCGTTTTGCCGGTCATACAGCCTTTGAAGACCCCACCAGCCCAGCCAACGCTCCCCCACGAGAAAGCATTGAATTACGAACATTCGTTTTTTACCCTGCATAGATAGTTAGAGAGACGCGATAAATCGCCGTCTCTACAGGGAATCTATCCGTCAATCAGTTCTTGCCATACTACTACTCTCTGCATAAAACAAATTATCCTTGGAGACACAAATATTATGACTTCCCAACACTTTGACATCAAACCAATCGCCGGACGTATCGGTGCAAAAATCATCGGTGTTGACTTGAGCAGTAACCTCAGCAATGAAATCATCAGCGATATCCGTAAAGCTTTAGTTAAACACAAAGTCATCTTCTTCCGAGATCAGAACCTTGATGCTCAAGGACAAGTAGCCTTCGCCCGACGCTTTGGGGAAGTCACCACAGCCCATCCCACCGTTCCCTCATTGCCAGAAAACCCAGAAGTTCTTGATCTGAATTACGGTAAGACTGTGAGCCGTGCCAATAATTGGCACACTGATGTGACATTTGTAGATCGTCCCCCTCTTGGTTCTATTTTGCGGGCCCTTGTCATCCCGCCATCAGGAGGTGATACGATTTGGGCAAACTCCGTGACTGCCTACGAAGATTTACCAACTCACCTGCGTAATATTGCTGACCAACTCTGGGCAGTACACAGCAATGCCTACGATTATGCAGCAGCTACAATTGACTTACCAGAAGAGGTCTTAAAGCATCGGGCTGTTTTCACCTCGACTGTATACGAAACCCTGCATCCAGTTGTCCGCGTCCATCCTGAATCTGGTGAACGTGGGTTATTTATTGGTGGGTTTGTGCGCCGTCTGCGTGGTTTATCACAGAATGAATCTGATGAAATCGTGAAATTGTTGCAAGCTTACATCACACATCCTGAGAACACAGTCCGGTGGCGCTGGAAAGTTGGTGATGTGGCTTTCTGGGACAATCGCGCTACTCAACATTATGCGATCGCAGACTACGGCAATCAACCTCGCCATGTTCAACGAGTCACACTTGTGGGTGATATTCCTGTTGGTATTGATGGTAAGCAGAGTGAGGCTATTAAAGGAGATTCTTCTGCATATAACCGACGTGAGGCAGCTTTAGTTTAGGAGGAATTGGATCGGAGTTTTTCTTAGTTCCTGTTGTTCTTAAAGAGAGTAAAGTAATTAGAAGTCAGGAGATTTGTGTATTCAGACTCCTGATTTCTATCTAAAAATGTAATTTTGTTTGACGATCGCGCTTTTTTATGAAACTCTTCTATACACCTAACTCACCCTATGCACGCGTAGCAAGAATAGCTTTACGAGAACTGAATCTCAGCGATCAGATCGAAATGCAAAAAGTCACTGTACGAGATCCGAACAGCGAGCTACTGAATTACAACCCCACAGGTAAAGTCCCAACACTAGCAACTGATGACGGATTTATTTTGAGTGATACGCGTATAATATGCGTTTATTTAAATCAATTTAATCCCGAAATCAAATTAGTTGCTGATATTTCTGATGGCTTTTTACAGCAACTTGAAGGTATAGCTAGTGGGTTCATAGATGGTATCGCTGTCTGGGTAAGGGAATTACGGCGTTCCCCAAGTGAGCAGTCACCAGGGATAATCGAGTTAGAGCGATCACGTGCTTTAAGAATCTTGGACTACTTTGAGAAGATTTCTGATAAATTCGACCAAACTCCAAAGCTTGCTCATATCACTCTCGTATCAGCACTGGGGCTAGAGAGCCGTCTACCTGAATTACAATGGCGACTAAGCTACCCCAAACTTGCACAATGGTATGATGAATTTTCTGAGCAACCTTCACTGCAAGCGACGAAACCAGACTCCTAAAGATAATTAGTAATTCGTAGTTAAGATTCCAATTACGAGTTGTTTACTCTTGGGATAATAATTATGAATTAACAATTATGTTCACAGTTCTTCTATCCGCTTTCGTTTTATCGTTTCACAATGTTACTGTGCGAGTTTTGTTTTCAGAACATCTCGTACTGGGTTTATTTCTACTCGGTGGATACGTTAAACCGGATTTGCAGAACTCATTATTGCTGATGTTCATGCGAATGCTACTGGTGGTTCCACTTATGGCATCTCTAGCATTCAAATTATATCCATCTGCTGAAAAAGAATTCCGAGACTTATTCAGGCGGGAACGCACTGATGTTTTGCTCCAAGCATTGGGCTGCGGAGTATTGATGTTTGTGTATATTGCATTACTCTACATGGCTATTGGCTTAATTCCTACTGGAATTGCCATGACCCTATTTTTTACTTATCCCGTGTTTACAGCGCTGCTTGCTTGGAGGTTTTTTGGCGAACGTCCTACACTTTTCCGTTGGCTAGTAATGGTGATTATTTTAGGGGGCGGCGTACTCACAATTCCTCAATCTTCTGCTGCTTACAGCAGTGATACCGTTACTACTGGTATTTTAGCCAGCGTTGGTTCTGGAGTTGTTTATGCGTTTTATAAAGTCCTAGCCCAAAAATGTTTAGAAAAATTGGATCCAGTTCCCTTCACCTGGATTAGTTTTACTTGTACCCTACTGTTTTCTGCTGTAAGCTTACTTTTCTGGCCACTTCCCAGCACTCAACTTGATTGGACACCCCTGTGGATTGGCAGTATTTTTTCTGGTTTAGTTAGTTTCATAGGACACACTTTCAATAATGTGGGAATTCGCATGATTGGCGCAACTAAGGCTTCTATCATCGGCGCAAGCAGTCCAGCGTTAACAGCATTAGTCGCATGGGCAACAATTAGCGAAACTTTAAACCTAATTCAAAGCTTAGGGATTGGTATTGTCACATTAGGAATTGCACTATTGAGTGGAGAAAGCTTTGTACGTAAACGTAGCCCATAAAATTGCTCAAAAATAAGAGTTAATTAGTGATTAATTTGTAAAGTATTTAATTTTTGATTTCATGCAGAGGAAGACACTGAGGAAGAATTAAAAACTCATGGTGCTGATTTGATTGCCTATTCTCCAGATGATATTCCCAAATTGCTTGTTCACAATTATGTTACATCCCAAAATTAGAAAAGCAAAAGAATCAGATGCACAAGCAATTTTTAAAATTATTAGAGAATTAGGTTGGTTTGCATGGGTAAATTCAACCTCCGACGAAAAAATTCTCACCCAAATTCAGCAGCACATTACTCAGTGTGAGCAAAATGATAGTCACTCTATTTATGTGGCTGAAAATGCTGAAAATAATATCATCGGATATATTACTGTTCATTGGCTACCTTGTCCATTTCTTCCCAAACTCCAAGGTTATATTTCTGAGTTATTCGTCCAAAAAGCTGCTCGTGGTCAAGGTATCGGCAAAACTTTGTTAGCAACCGTTGTATCAGAGGCAAAAATCCGAGAATGTTCAGTACTCATGTTGCTGAACCACAAAGAGCGAGAATCTTATCAACGGGAATTTTACCGTAAACAAGGTTGGATCGAACGTGAAACAGTTGCCAATTTTATCTATCCATTAAATGCGCGATCGCATTTTCACTAAAAAAACAGGATTCAGGACAGTGGATTCATTTAAAAGGTTGGCAAGTTAAAATTTAATTAATAACTGGTAATTATATTTGCTAATCCAACTATCCGAAAAGAAGAGAAATATGGCTATGACAGCTTTATGCCATTGTATATTGAGGAGGTAGAGTGACAAGATGCCAGATAAATGGAATCCAGAATTATATGAACAGTTTGAATCTCAAAGAAGTCGCCCATTCTATGATTTGGTAGACATGGTACATCGACAAGAAAACTTACGAGTTCTAGATTTAGGATCTGGAACGGGAAAGTTAACGAAATATCTGCATGATACACTAGCAGCACAAGAAACTCTGGGAATAGATGCTTCTGAAAATATGCTGCAAAAAGCACGTCAATATGAAGGTAACGGACTACGCTTTGAGCAAGGAAAAATAGAGGATAGCCCAGGAGAAGGAGAGTTTGATTTAGTCTTTTCTAATGCCGCTTTGCAATGGTTAATAGGACACGAAGCTTTATTTGAAAAATTACGCCACAAGTTACGTCCAGGTGGACAACTAGCTGTACAAATCCCGACGATGGACGATGAACTAGTACATAAGTTAGCACTTGAAACAGCCAAGGATTTTGGTCAAGAATTAGGGGGATATGTGCGGCGTTTGGAAGTACTTACTCCAGTAAATTATGCCAAACTACTGTATAATCTGGGGTTTATTAAACAGGAAGTAAAACTTCAGATTTATGGTCATGTTCTACCGTCACGAGAATCCGTAGTGGAATGGTATCGTGGTACACTACTAACGGCATACGAGTCGCGGTTAGATACCCAGACTTATGAACGATTTGTAGAACTGTATAAGGAAAAGTTATTTGAAAAGTTGGAAGATGAGCAACCTTTCTTTTTCCCTTACAAACGCATTTTAATGTGGGGACGCATTTAAGAGGATGTTTTAAAAGTGGGGGGCAATTGTAAGAAAGCTCACAAGGCTTAAGCTGAAATTATAAGCATCAGCACCTTGTGAGCAAATGACTAAAGCATATCGTAGTAAC
>NZ_KV757587.1 GCF_001712795.1 Nostoc sp. KVJ20 | reverse complement strand
ATTGAAACTGCTTTTACTCAAGTCTCGTTAACTGATATTTATAATTGGTTTACCCATTCTTGTTACTGTACTTCACCAGACTGAGAAATGCTATAAGAAGTCTAAATTACTTACCAACACTTAATACTAGACCTTCATGGGCTATTATTGCCTGAGGAAAAGCAGATTTAATATCGACCTGAACCTGATCAAGAAAATCATCATGGTCATCTGGGTGATGGTGAGAAATAGCTAGCCGTTGGACGCCAGCACCAAGAGCTGTATTCACCGCAGCTTGCCAAAGTAAATCAGCAGAGTCATGGTTGTGAGATGTAGGGGGAGTGTAAGTAGCATTGGCAATCAGCAAATCAACGCCTTTAATAAATTCTAAAATTCGCTCTCGCTCCACTTGTTCAGCATTTTGGTGCAAATCCGTGATGTAAGCAACACTATACTCTTGCCAAGTAACTCGGTAGCCAACTGACCGCTGGGTTTGATTAATTAATGCAGTTGTAATGGTGACATCATCTAACTTCACCTCACTGTCTGGAGTGAGATTATAAAACTGCAATTCCGACTGCATTACCTGTAAAGGGTAAGGAAAGTGTGGCTGGAGCATCTGATCGTACAGACATTGTTTGATGGAAGCTCCATTTGAGGCAGCTGTGCCATAAATGTGGAAGCAATTTTCCACAATAAATGCTGGAGCAAAAAAGGGAAACCCTTGAATACGATTTGATTGGCAGTTGGTAAAAAATAAATGGGCTTCTAGTGGCTGTTGTAGTTCTTGCCAAGTTTTACCTAGTATACGTAAGCCAGTACCGCCATCAAAAATCAAGCGTTTCCCAGCGACCTGCATTTCTAGACAAGCGGTATTACCGCCATAACGATTGGTGTTGCTACTTGGAGTGGGAATCAAACCTCTCACACCCCAGAATTGCACGAGAAATTCACCTGATGGACTGCTTGGCAGGGTAGCTGACTTTTCAGGTATGTAGCTTTGGGAACCCGACGACTCAAAATTTGACATTTTTCTTGAAATTAGACCTTACTGAGCAGGTCATCGTAGCGCCGTACTTCCAACAGCCTGTTTTTTTCGTCCACAATGACTACCGTAGGAGAGTAACTTTTTAACTCTTCTGAAGTGAACTGCCCGTAAGTCATTATAATCAAGCGATCGCCAATAATGCCTAGACGTGCCGCACCTCCATTTAATTCAATTACTCCTGAATTGGCTGGAGCCGGGATCGCATAAGTAATAAAGCGCTGGCCGTTGGCATTATTAACTACTTGCACCTGCTCGTAGGGTAAGATACCAGCTTTTTCTAAAAGCATTTCATCGATGCTGATACTACCTACATAGTTGATATTGGCCCCTGTGAGGGTGCAGTTATGAATTTTTGCCAAAAGGAGAGTACGCTGCATTTTGGTTTGGGGTTGGTGGCAGATTTTAAAATCCGTAACAAGGGAAAGTTAGCAAAGTGAAGTGAGGAATTAGGAGTGAGGAGTTAGGAATAAAAATTCATAACTCTTAACTCCTAACTCCTAACTCCTCTATTATCCTCTATAAGCTTTGACGGATTTTTCTACTAAAGCTGCAACCTTATCCACATCTTGCCAACCAAGAATTTCAGTCACCTTTTTTTCCAAATTTTTATAACTACGGAAAAATTCAGCAATTTCATCTAAGCGGTGTGGCGCTACGTCTTTCAAAGATTTTACTTGAGTGTAGCGTGGATCTTTGTCAGGAACACAAAGGATTTTCTCATCGCGATCGCCACCGTCAATCATCTCCAAAAAGCCAATCGGTCGTGCAGCAATAACACAACCTGGAAAGGTCGGCTCGTCAATTATGACCATACCATCTAGGGGATCGCCATCATCAGCTAAAGTATTGGGTACAAAGCCGTAATCATAAGGATACTTTACCGAGGAATAAAGTACTCGGTCTAGAGCAAAAGCTTCTAGTTCCTTGTCGTATTCGTATTTATTTTTACTTCCGCCAGCAATTTCGATCAAAACGTTGATTAGACCCGGTTTCGGTTGGGCAGGAATACGAGATAAATCCACAAAAAACTCCTCTGATAACAGTGAATCATGGGGGCACTCAGTCAGCTTCGCTCCCCGTGTAGAATTTTAAGGCAATATGGATCTCTTCCCAAGGTATTCATTCCACAACACGGGGTTCGGGGAAAGGGACTTCCAACTAAAAAAAATATCCCATTGCTTTGGCAAGAAGGGGGATCTTGCGCGGGGGAGGAAGAATCTAATGATCATCTTCGCTCCAAAAAATGGGAAAAGCGTTACGAAGTTTATTCGTAACGCTTTTTCCAAGAGGGTATTTATGGATATCCTCTGCCCTTGATTACTGTCAGAGGGATTTCTGCCCCTATTCTGTCAAGACAACTGAAATCTGGAGTCACACAATACAGATTCAGCTTATTCCCGATGAACGACATCTACATCTACAAAGGCTGTCTCAAAATCAGTTTTCTTCTTTTTGTAGCTTTCCTACCGGTGGAATACTAGTGGGAAGCTTTATCAATCTTTGCTGCCTTGTAGGTTTTGGATCAGGGGTTGCTGGTTATTTTGAACATCAGTTGAAGAATAGTGGGCGATGACAAATACGGGTAGGACAAGAGTCAACAGAGCGATCGCAGTTCCCACAATGTCTGCCAAACGTTGGGAATATGTGTCGGCATTGGCAGACTGGCTATTTGAATTCATACAAAATTGAAGTTCTTCGTAACACTGTGTAGGTCTACTCTCTGATTGAGAGTCTCAATTCTATTTTAGCTATTTTTAAACTGTAAAATGTGTAGCATTCTACAACTTAAACCAGTTCTAAAACTGTCATAATAGCATTTTTATACATGGACTTCTTAATACAAACTTACAACTAAACCAATCATGTTTTATTTTGTAATTAATATTTTCAGATGTTTCCCTGTATGGTGTAACGGTTCGCATACGCAAAACCAACTTTGACAGCATCATAAATTACATTTTTTCGCTGCTTAAAGATTAATTAGCAAAACATATTTGTCCGATACTTCATGATTATAACATCCTACAATGCCTTTGATAAGGTCATTTTACTAGAATTGATAATTTGTGATACAGAATACAAAACAGCAATTGCACTGATAAACAAGCAGTACTTTTGATTGTCATACGCAAAAATATTTGACACCAGAGAAGAAATGGGTAGGAATGATTTTTGTAACCAGTGATAGCTACCGAATAAATACAGATATATCAACTGTATTAGGCAGCATAGATTCAGTGATATCACTCAAGAATTATTTAAGAATTTAAAGTTTCAAATCTATTTAATATCACAGTATTTTTGTCAATCTATATATAGGTAGAGTAAAAAATGTTTTGAGAAAGTAGCGTAGATGGTTATGTCAAACTTTGCTCATCTCTGAAAAAAATACTTAATCCCAATTTCTAGATCCTCAATTTGTCTGGATAATTCTTTGTAAGCGTTCAGAGGGGGGTAGAAGAAAATTACCATGAGGCGATTAGGTAGCGATCGCGCCTGGGGAGACTCAAAACATTCCCAATTCTCAGTTTCCACTGTTAAAATTAACATCACTTTCAGACAATGAAAGCTCTTCGCTGATTTGAATTGGCGGCTCGTAGTCATTTCCCCACGGCTCCAAACGAAAGTTTTGCGATCGCCAAAAGCTACTTACATAGTTTTCCTCAGACATTACCTTGTATTTGGCTTAGTGAGGTCTATGTTGTTAACATTACACGTAATTCCCGAATCATTCTCTATTTTAGGAATCATTTAGGTCTTGGAAACTTTTGTTGATGGCCATCTAGATATGAACAAACCCACCGCATTGCAGAAAGGATATATCTAAAGACCAAAACGATTTTAGCTGATACTGCACTATCAGCTAAACTTTGCCCTGTAGAGTTGAAAACACTTATTTAATTATTTAAAAACGTAGGATTTAATTTCTTGCTCTATTTGCTCACTAATAATCTCAGTTCCCATACTGGGTTTATCGAGGTTGACTCTAACAAAGTTTGTTTTGTCTTCGGCTGTAAATTTTTTATTATTATCAGAGTCTTTGATAATTTTTAGGAAAATTGCATTTTGACTTGGAACAACAACCCAACTGATTATTCGAGTATTATTTGGGGTAATTTGCTGGAGGTTCTTACCTGATAAATCAGAAAGATAACCGATAGTAGCATCTTCGCTGCTGAGTTTTTTATCTGTATTGGTGTCTTGGTCAACAATTCTATACAACCAAAATCTTGTAGTTGGCTTGTTTGCTGCTTTTACCTCCAATAAATCAAAGGAGGTAATAATGGCTTTTTTATTTAATAAAAGATGAGCTTCACCATCTTGTTTCCTATAAAAGATGATGTTATACAATTGGTTATTTCTTTCATAAGAACGTGAAAGTTTTAAATCAATTCCTTTATCTTCATTCTGCTCTGCAACAGTGACGGGAATCATTAGATAATCTGATTGTTCTTTAATGATTAAATCGCCATAGACAATATTTTGTTGGGAGTTTGGTTTGTCAGTTGCTTTTGCCTGTTCTGTTTTGCTGCTAACAGAAGACTTACAAGAGAAAGAAAGGGTCGCAATAATAATCGCTGTAGTAATTTTATTTAAAAAGCTATAAACTCTCATCATCAAATTCTTCTCGCAGGATACGTTGTTGTCTTATTTTATTCCCTGCTGGAAAATTAGCCAGTGTCTTAATTTGAGTTTATATTTTACAAAACGAGCAACAGAAGTGGGCTTGTTTTTCTAACAAAAATAATTGAAGTACTCTAACCAAAAGATTTTAGCTTTTTGGGCACATTAACTGTCTTTTGTTAATGTTATTTTAATCTCACGACTAGCTCCTCAAGCTTTAATTTCGGCACTCTCTGCTGTACTGAGAAAATTATATCAGAATAAAATACCAAAAACCTGGTCGAGGTTGACCAGGTTTTCTTGAGTTCACAGTTTTCAAATTGTTAAACTAATTAAGTAATTGAAAATTCATAACTAAGGTGGACTGAAAAACTAACAAACTCAGCATTCTTGCGTTTTTCCGCTTTAGGATTTGGCTTTGCCTTCTACATTAGGCTTTTTGCCACTTTTCTCACATTTGATATGCTGAAATTTGCTTGGGTTGATGACACGGGGACACTAAGTCATTTACCCTTTTGTTTGGTTTTATTTTGTTTTGGTGTCCTACTATTTAAATTAGCACTTAGCTTCTAAATTGCAACCCTTGGTTTACTAAAGTTGACCTTTTGTTAGATTTTGCAATCTAGAGCTATAAGATTTGATCCCTAACTTTCTCTTTATGAAAGTTCAAGGGATCTTGGATAGATAAGCATGGCTAACGCAACTGCATTGTCACCAATTCCACATAATTTGATTATCATCCAGATAGTCGGTAAAAGTACGTCAATGGCGTCAATTTCTGCCAATTGGGCGGCTAATGCGTTGTCTCGCGCTTGTTGGACATAACGCGCTCCGGCGATAGCATTTGTTTGGGGTTGAGCAATTAACCACGCCAAAGCTAACTGAGCAAGAGTACAATTATGAAGAAGGGCTATAGGACGCAGTTTCCCTAGGCTCTGATACTTTTAATCGAGTCTGCATCCTCAATTTCCACCCACATTCTTTTACCAGCTTGCCAAGTTCTCATCAAGATGGGTGTGATTTGCACATCAGAAGTACCTAGCGTAGGCGTTGGCGTAGCCTCTCATGGAGAAGCCCTTCGTAGACATCGCTTTTCCATAACTGCTTCCTAATTCATTCCCTTGGACAGTTCATACTTTATTGGTTTTAGCTTGAAATTAAATCAGAATTACAATAGATGCTGATGGAATTGACTACAACTTTTCATGCCCTCAAAGAATGGGCAGTGGCCGTAAATGCCTTGGAAGATGGCAAAACAATTATGTTGCTCCGCAAAGGCGGTATCCATGAACGAAATGGACACTTCCAAGTTGCCCACAAGCAAGTTTTGCTTTACCCTACCTATGAACATCAACAAGCTTTCATGCTGAAAGCTGAGTATGCCAATGGTGTTTATCCAGTGACATCAGGCTGGCATCCTGAAACAGTTCGCATCGGCAGTTGGGCTGAAATTACGGATATTTTGCCAGTTAGTGACGAGTCTATTGTCAACACCTTGCTTCCCTTCCATATTTGGAACGAGCATTTTATTAGCGATCGCCTCAAATGGAAACCACGTCAACCGCTTTATATTCTTCTTCTGCGGACGTATAAACTACCCCAAGAGCAAGAAATTTCCTATTACGCCAAATACTCTGGCTGTAAGTCATGGATTGATTTAGATGAACCAATTCAGTTACAAGCAGCAAAACCAGTTTTATCTAACTTCACATACATCCAACTAGTAGAGACAATTCGCGAGATTGTTGGCGATAAGTTGTATGCTCCATCCTTCTAATGACCAACATATTCGACAATTAAAACGATGAAAAAACCGTGGTTGCTGAAAATTTAACCACGGTTTTTGCTTTATAAAACTTTACTTTTGTTAGTGTCTACAGACAATTAATCGCGGCCATTTATGGCAATTAGCAACCGCAAGATAAAGACGAACAAGTTGATGTAAGTTAAATACATCGATAAAGCAGCAGGAAGATATTGGTCATCGCTGTAAGTGCGGGGCAAGATATAAAAATCGACAACAGAAACCCCAACAAATAGAAATACTCCTAAACCGGAGATGGCGATTTCTAACCAATTTGGTGTGTAAACACCAAACATAGCAAATCCGAATTGGGCTAGACAGACAACCACCAAGGCGATAACGCCGAGATTGATGGTTTTTGTCAAAGCCATGCCATCTTGTTCAGAAAGATTTGAACCTATTTGACGGGCGAAAATAAAAGTGACGCCGCAACCCAGAGCAGCCAACCCAATGCCTTGAATGCCAACACCTTGGGATCTCAAAGCGACAAATACCAAGCCACTGAGAGTATATCCAGATAAGAGGCTGTAGGTTGCCAACAAGGGTAGTGCAAGTCCCTTATTACCTTTTTGGGCAACATTTTGGGCAACAAAGAACAAAATTAATTCCAAAATCACCGCACCAATGAAGGTGGGAAAGAATATTTCGGGGTTAGTACGGATAACTCCCAAACCACCGTAAGTTCCTAATGCTGTTAGCACCAATCCACCACCAACGTAGGGGAGGGCGTTGGCAATCACATTTGGGCCAACGAGGGCATGAGACTTAGCCTCACGGATAGCTTCACGAAAATTACTGGTATTGCTCATATTGAAAAACTGTTGTTTAGGAAAACGTTCTGCTTATTACTATTCTTACCAATATTTGAAGAAGAAGTCAGAATTCAGGAGTCAGGAGTCAGAATTCTGACTCCTGACTCCTGAATCAAGACGGCTAAAAGCGAACGTGGACTCGCTACCGCTACGCTATCCGCCACTCCTACAGAATTCATACTGAATTCTGACTCCTGACCCCTGAATTCTGTTTCGATAAATTTGCAATTAATTCAGTGCCGATCAAATTGCACTCAATATGACAGATAAGTATTAAGTCAGTCATGCATTTTTCAGCATAAATAGCTAGTTTTTGTTGCAAAAGCTAAAGATTATTTACCATTCAAGAGTTATATAAAAAGCAAAAATAACTTGTAACAGAGAGGTTCGCAAAATCATGCGTACAAATACTGAATTGTGGAGTTCGACCCCTAACAAGTTCAGTGAAACGACGATGGCTTATTCTTCCCTGACTCAGCAAAATAATAACAGCTTAGAAGAAAATATACGCAACTCCATTTTCTCAGGAATAGGAGTTACAACAAGGGAATGTATATGGCAACAAGTGAGTCCTCTTTACGAACTGATGGTATAGAATTATTGCACTTGTACCACCAGAATCCTTCTATTAAACTTCGTAATAAACTTGTACAGTTACATACTGGCTTAGTGCGGAAGATGGCTCATAAATTCAGCCATCAATGTAATGAACCTTATGAAGATTTAGAACAAATTGGGTATTTTGGTTTGATTAGGGCTATTGAGCGTTTCGACCCTAGCCAAGGATATGCTTTTAGTTCCTTTGCAGTGCCATATATTCGCGGTGAAATGCTGCACTTTTTGCGCGATCGCAGTACTCTATTAAAAATTCCCCGTCGTTGGCAAGAATTATACAATGAAGGGCAAAAGATTCGCAAGGACTTGGCAATGTCTTTAGGTCGTCAGCCCAAGGATGCTGAAATTGCCAGCCAACTTCGGGTATCTGTGCAAGAATGGCAAGAAACCAAATTAGCTGCTCAAAACCGGATGCCTTTGAGTTTAGATGCAACCGCAGTTAACTATGTTGATTGCCAAATAACCTTGGGTGAAGCACTTCCTTGTCCTCGTTCTCATGTGCTTCTGCAACAAGAAGAAGAACGCCAACAACTCCAAGGTGCAATCAATATGTTGGAAGAAAAACCCCGCATGGCAGTTGAAATGGTATTCTTGAAGGAACTTTCTCGCAAGGATGCTGCTAAAAACATTGGTACTAGTCCAATGACTGTAACTCGCTATCTGCAAAAGGGAATTCAAGATTTGATTTGTTATTTGCAACCGCAGGTAATGCCCACTGGATCTTGATGTCATTAGTCAATGGTCAGTGGTTGGTAGAAAAGCAACTGACAAATAACTAATAAACTAATTATCGAGATTTTAAATCAGCGATCGCACCTTTGGTCATAGCAGCAATAGCTTGATCTGTAGCTTTCGGCAAATGATAATATTTACCGCCTGCTGTTTGCGATAATTCTTTGGCAAAGCCAGTAGACACAAATTTACTTTCTGTATCAATTACTAATAGTTGCATCCCCAAAGAACGGATTCTGGCAGCAATTTCTAATAATTCTCCTTTGATATCTGACTTTTCTCCTGGTTCTAGCTGTTCGCCCAAAGAACGCGCTAAAGGAATATTACCCCGCCCATCGGTGATTGCGACAAGGACAACTTGCCCAATATCTCCACTCATCTGAGCATTTAAGCCGACGCGCACAGCTTGAGTTAAACCATGTGCTAAAGGTGAACCCCCACCACAGGGCAACCTTTCCAAACGGTTACGCGCCAAAGCAATAGAACGTGTTGGAGGCAATAATACCTCCGCTTGTTCTCCTCGGAAGGGAATTAATGCTATTTGGTCGCGGTTTTGATAAGCTTCAGTCAACAGTTGCATCACTGCACCTTTAGCCGATTGCATTCGATTCAGGGCCATTGAGCCAGAAGCATCTACCACAAATACTACCAACGCTCCGGCTTTACGTACCAGGCGTTTCGAGCGAATATCGGGCTGTTCGACAATAACTTTTCTATCTGGTTGTCTTTCTCTGCGTGCTTTTTGATAAGGAGCCGCAGCTCTCAAGGTAGCATCTACTGCAATGCGTCGCGCTTTCCCTTTGGGTAACATTGGCTTAATATAGCGTCCCCTGTCATCGGAAAAGATGATACTTCGACTACCAGATTTACCTTGCCGCTTCGCTGTTTGAGTAAAGTAAAGCACGCTGTCATCAAGAATTACCCCTTCTGGATCAAAGATAAACTCTTCCGGAATATCGGGGGGTTCTTGTTCTTGATTTTCTTCTTGTTCTTCTTGTTCTTCTTGTTCCTCTTCTGATTCGTCCTGGGGTTCTTCTTGATTCTGTTGCGGCGGCGGTGGAGGGGGTGGCGGTGCTTGATCTGGTGGTGGTGTCTGCACAACCGTGGCGCGTGGTACAATTACCAATTCCACTGCACGGCGCAAATCTTCGGCATTAACTGTTGTTCGTCCCTCTAAAGCCGCGGCAGCTTTGGCAACCCGCGTGGCGAATAACTCGGCGCGATGTCCCTGAACTCCGCCACGAATAGCTTCATCCACTAAGTAGGCAATTTGTTCGTGGGTGATGATTACTTCTTTCAACCATTCCCGCGCCAAGATGATTTGGGTTTTGAGGGAGTCTAAATCTTCGTTGTACTGTTGGAGAAAGTCTTGGGGAGATTTAGAATAAGCGATCGCAACTTCTACTGCTTCTACTCTTTGATCTAAGCCGAGTACACCGTCAGCAGAGAGTGCGATCGCAATTCTATCTAACAAATGCTCCCGTAATCCGCCTTCTTCTGGATTGTAAGTCGCAATAAATAGGGATTTGCACGGATGCTGAAAACTAATCCCTTCCCGTTCGATCTGGTTGCGTCCCTCAGATAATACTGTTAAAAGCTGATTTGATATTTGGTCATCTAATAAATTAATTTCATCTACGTACAGTACACCCCGGTTGGCTGTAGCGAGTAAACCGGGCTGAAAAATCGTATCACCTTGTTTTACCGACTTTTCCACATCCACTGAACCTAGGAGTCGGTCTTCTGTGATACCTAGAGGAATTTGCAAAAAAGGCGCAGGGATGATTTCGACGGGAACATCTTGAATATTTTTATCTGCGTACTCCGCCAATAATTGATCGTCCCATTCTTCTGGATGGTTGGGGTCACAATTGCTGATTGAACCTTTGACAACTTCAATGGGCGGTAGTAGAGCGTGGATAGCACGAGCCATTACAGATTTTGCCGTACCGCGACGACCTGCGATCGCTACTCCTCCCAAACCAGGATCAACTGCGGCTAACAGTAAGGCTAATTTAATTGCTTCTTGACCGACTACGGCTGTCAAGGGAAAAGCAGTGATTGTGGGATTGATAGTAGGCGCAGGCATTGTTTGCTTATATAGCGAGTCTCGGCCTTTAGCATACCAATTTCTGACACATTTAGAATAAGTATTATGGCAATGAGAGAAAGGTAAGGTTATGAGTATTGCTCAGGCGAAACGCTTCACACTGGATGAATACCACAGGCTTGGAGAATTGGGCTTTTTTCATGAAGATGACCACATTGAATTAATCAACGGGGAAATTATTGAAATGGCATCTAAAGGTACAGCTCATGAAACTTGTTTAAGAAAACTGTGGAAGGAACTCCCCAAAATACTGGGAGACAAGGCTACTTTGCAATCACAAGCGCCGATTGCTTTGCCACCTAATAGCGAACCTGAGCCTGATTTTGCGATTGTTCAAAACCGTGCTGATGATTATCTGTCGGGTCATCCTAAAGCGGCTGATGTGTTTTTAGTAATGGAGGTTTCAGATTCTTCTTTGGCCTATGACCAAGACGTTAAAATACCTCTCTATGCTAAAGGAGGTATTACTGATTATTGGATATTCAATTTATTCGATAATTATTTGGAAGCTTACAGTGAACCATATCAGGATAATCAAGGCAGATATGGTTATTCAAATAAGCGAATTTTACTGTCAGATGAGATAATAACTTTTCCCTGCTTCCCTGATTTATATCTTGATTTAGCTAAGGTTTTTCCGCCAAAGCGAAATTTTTAAACTTTGTTATAGGATTCAGTCATAAGACAAAGGATTAAGTTTTATGGCTTATAGTGATTTTAAACTTATTGAAGTTATTGATTCTTTTGGGTTAGTTATCCACGAATCATCTGGACTATTCGCAAATGTGCAGGAGCAAGAATGTAGCGATTTGTTATCTACTCTTCTTAGGGAAAATGTTGATTTAGCAGTAGCGATAAGTTCGGAAAAAGCTCGAAGTGAAATGATAATCAGTCCAATTTTATTAGAAATTAGACGCAAATTTAATTATGAAATAAGCTTTTTTTCGGGAGTTGATTTTACTGTTGATAGCCAGCGAGGATTAAATGGCTTTTGTGATTTTATTTTGAGTCTTTCTTCGGAGCAGTTGCTTGTCCGTAGTCCGGTGATTGTCTTAGTAGAAAGTAAAAATGAGAATTTGAGGTCTGATTTAGCCCAATGTATTGCCGAAATGGTAGCTGCTCAGTTATTTAACGAAAGAGGTGGAAATCAAATAAAAGCTATATATGGTGCTGTTACTATCGGCACTATCTGGCAATTTCTCAAGCTTGAAGGCAATGTAGTTTCTATTGATTTGAGTGAATATTATATTAAGGATATTAAGAAAATTTTAGGTATTTTGTATGGTGCGATCGCCCAAAGTAAGTCTTAAATTGATTGTTGTAAACTTTGAATTTATCTTTGTGACAAATTTCAAATAAGTGTTTAAAATAAATATTTAATTAAACAAGTGATCTAAAAATATCTAAATGGCTATTAGCAATAACGAACGAGTTGGCAGAGCCTTAACTATTTTACATCAGGGGTTATACCCTTATTTTGAGAGGGAAATGCAGAAAGTCCACGGTGAGCGCTGGTTGATAGTAGCAACATCTTGTATATCCGATGAGCAAACAGTAAAGCACAACATAGACGATGATGTTTCTGTCTTGCTGAAAGTAATGAGCAAGCAGTGGGATAAAGTCTTCAAAAGAAAGCTGAGTTATGGTGAACGTGCTTTAGTGAGTGAAATTATTGAAGTCCGCAACAAACAGGCACATCAAAATGTAAAGCATTTCTCTTATGAAGATACTTATCGGGCACTTGATAGTATTGTTAGACTCCTTAAAGCCATCTCAGCATCAGAAGCAGATATTATAGAAAAACAAAAACAAGAAGTTCTACGACTTCTTTCTCCAAAACAGGCTGAAGAAGTCCGTATAAGAGAAAGTTTAGATGAAATATTAAAAAACCTCCCCTTTCAAGATGCTTCTCTCCTACTTCGTGCGCTAACCCACACATCATATATGCATGAAAACCCTAATTCAGGTGAAGATAATGAACGACTGGAGTTTTTGGGTGATGCCTTACTAAATTTCCTGAGTGGCGAGTATCTATATCGTCGTTATCCAGACACAAAAGAGGGCGATTTAACACCTTTACGTTCTCGGTTGGTAGATAAACCGCAGTTAGCAAAGTTTGCTGTTAGTTTAGACTTGGGTCGATGGATGCGGCTAGGTAGGGGTGCAGCAAAAGATGGAGGACGAACACAATCTAGCTTGCTCAGTAACACTTTTGAAGCTATTATTGGTGCTTATTTTCTAGATTCTGGAGTTGATTCAGTCCGAGATTTTGTGGAACCATTGTTTGATTCAGCAATAGTTGAAAACTCACCTGTTCCTCATAAATCTGATAGCAACTCCAAGAATTTTGTAGACTCCAAAAATCGCTTTCAAGAATGGGTGCAACGCAGCGTTACTCCAACTCCTCCCAAATATTTCACAGAACAAATAGGAGGTTCTCCTCACGCACCAGAATTTATTGCAAAAGTATTGGTAGATGGAAAAATTTACGGCGAAGGCAACGGACGTAATAAAAGAGATGCAGAAAAAGCTGCTGCTGAAGATGCACTAGCTAAGTTGAAAAAACAAGGTTTGTTATAGTTTATGGGTTCATAAATTTTGAGAATTTTAAAATTATAAGCTTTCTAACACTGAAAAAACGCAAAAAAATGAGGGTGGAGTATACCATCCTCATTTTACTTTTTGTTACTTTACTCATTTCCAGATAGTAGCCGGAAAAGAGTCAACTATTACAGTTGCGGTACATACTGTTGCTTCTCTGGTACTTCAGCATACTCAGCTACAATCTGGCGGAATTCTTCGCCGTCAATGGTTTCTTTTTCGATGAGCAAATCTACTAAGCGATCGGTGACAGTGCGATGGTCACGGATGATATTCTTAGCATTGTCGTAGCACTGCTCAACAATTTCTCTGACTTGAGCATCAATGCGAGAAGCAATGGATTCGGAATACTCAGATCGGGTTGTCCAATCACGACCCAAGAATACTTCTCCCTGCTGGCTTTCTAAGGACAGTGGGCCTAAGTCGGACATCCCGAACCGAGTCACCATCTGCCGTGCCATTCCCGATAATTGCTGCAAGTCTCCACCAGCGCCAGTTGTGACTTCCGCAGCCCCAAAAATCACCTCTTCAGCGGCGCGACCACCCAAAGCACCAGTAATTCTGGCTTTCAACTGAGAACGGGAAATTAATCCTTGTTCTTCATTGGGTGTAAACCAAGTTAAACCCTGTGCTTGTCCCCGTGGAATTAGGGTAACTTTCTGTACTGGGTCATGGTCTTTTAACAAAGTCCCCACTAAGGCGTGTCCAATTTCGTGGTAGGCAATTAAGCGCTTGCTCTTGCTATCTACCAATGGAGTACCTTCCATCCCTGCAACTACGCGATCCACTGCATCATCAATTTCGCGGAGAGTGATCGCTTCTTTGCGTCTTCTCGCAGTGAGAATTGCTGCTTCGTTGAGTAAGTTAGCTAAGTCAGCACCAGTGAATCCAGGAGTACGACGAGCGATCGCATCTAAGGATACGCTAGTGTCTAGTTTCTTGTTCCGCGCATGGACTTGTAAGATTTCCAAACGCCCTTTGATATCGGGTGCATCGACTGTTACTTGGCGGTCAAAGCGACCGGGACGCAACAAGGCTGAGTCTAGTACATCGGGACGGTTGGTAGCAGCAATAATAATGATGCCTGTGTTACCTTCAAACCCGTCCATTTCGGTGAGCAATTGGTTGAGGGTTTGCTCTCTCTCGTCGTTACCACCACCGATACCAGCACCCCGTTGGCGTCCAACGGCGTCGATTTCATCGATGAAGATGATACAGGGGGCGTTGTCTTTAGCTTTCTTAAACAAATCGCGGACGCGGGATGCACCCACACCAACGAACATTTCCACAAATTCTGAGCCGGAAATACTGAAGAAAGGTACACCTGCTTCACCAGCGATCGCTTTTGCTAGTAAAGTTTTACCAGTTCCAGGAGGCCCAACTAACAGCACTCCCTTGGGAATCCGTGCGCCCACAGCGGTAAATCTTTCTGGCTGCTTCAGGAAGGTGACAACTTCTTGCAATTCTTCTTTAGCTTCTTCAATCCCAGCTACGTCGTCAAATTTGACTCCGGTTTTTGCTTCCATTTGGAAACGCGCTTTGGATTTGCCGAAGTTCATCGCTTGACCTGGCCCGCCGGGAAGGTTGCTAGAACGCCGGAACAAAAAGAACAGCCCGGTAATCAATAAAACTGGAAAGATGAGATTGCCCAACAATCCCCAAATTGCGCCATCATTCCGCATGGGGTGAGCATCAAAACTAATGGCTTTCTCTTTGAGCTTGCTAATTAACTCAGGAGCGTTAATAGGCAAATCCACACGCCACCTTTGGACACGATTTTCGATGTCTGGATCGCGGGCTTCTATAATTGCTGTCCTACCGCCTTCGTAAAGATCCACGCTGCTGACGCGATCGCCGTCCAGGTATTCTAGAAAGCGACCATAGGTCATGCGGGTATTGGCTGCATTCTTACTCATGTCAGTAGGAGCGCCTGCAAAAGCCCCTTGCCAGAAGAAAAAGCCAATTACCAAAGCTGGCAATGTCCAGAGTACTGCGACTTTCCAAGAGAATTTCATCTTAATTTGCCTTTAGATGCCTATACAACTCATCAGCCTTAGCAACGGAATGTTCATCACTCTGTTACTTTAAGCTGTTAAACGGATGTCTATAAATCCATTTTGTTTAATTTGATCTCTTATATGCATTGCTATAAAGCGATTAGAGCATTATGGCGATGCCAACAAGAATCTTAATCAAAGTTAACTTAATTTTAATACAAAATCGCACGAGAAAAAGGAGCGCAACGGGATGCAAAGACACGGAGAATTTCTCCAGAATACTCCTCGTGTTGTTTAAGCCCTTCTCAATCATCATTCTGGGGAACTGGGGACTGGGAAACTGGGGACTGGGGACTGGTAAAAATTAGTTGAACCCTAATTTTTAATCTAATTGTCAATACCTAATCCCTAATCCCCAGTACCCAATCCCCAATCCCCTACTTAGCTTCTGTAATTTGTAAAGTGTAAGGAAGATATTTGCCTTTTTCGTAGGAACCAACCCAAATTTGGTAACTTCCAGGTAGCCATTCACCAACAATGCCGGCATTTTTGCCATCAAAATCGTCATTGCACCAAGTACCACCGGGCCCCTTGATAGTTATGGTGGTGTCTTCAGGACTTTGCACTTGTAGCTTTAGGTAGTCAAATTTACTTGTTAGCGCTAATGTGTGGTCTGGGGTTTGATCAACAAATCCGTTACAAGGGCCGGTGGCTGTTTCACTTCTCCCAGCTACTTGATTCCCAGATATTGAACCACCACTCATCCCGCGAACTGTCAAAGGGTCTGGGGAAAACTGAGGGCTAATAGTGACATCTCCAAATATCGTTGGTGCTTCCTGAGCATCAGCATCAGTAACAGGGTTAACCGTCGATATGATGAAGAGTGTAACTATCATGAACGATAATCTCATCCCTCTATTGAGCGCTTGTGTCGGCATTGTAATTACGTTCGCTTCTAAGTGTTTTTGAAGACATTAATTTTACACACCAAGTTCCCAACGTGAGGAGAATTGACTACCTATTTTAGATTTGAAATTGGGGATAATTCATGAGTAATTAGTCAATGATTTTTGGTTCTTATAGTTGCTCTACCTTATGGATAGGGGCGCACGTTTGTGCGCCCCTAAAATCTAAAATATTTCTAAAATCCGGAAGTAATCGCTAATTCACTGCCGTTATTGCTTTACTCAAGCGCGATTTATCTAAACCAATCTGATTTAGTAGCAACCAAGATTGAATCAGATCAGGCCCATGAACATCTCCAGTTAAGGCTGCTCGGAGCGATCGCATTACTAAGCCTTTTTTGACTTTTTGCTCTTTCACCACTTGTTTGATAATATCCTGGGCGGCGGCTTCCGATAGTTGCGGCTGGTTTTCCAAAGCTGTGACAATCGCCTCAAGGACAGCAGCAGAACCTTCTTGTTTCAGTTGTGTGCTACCTTCGTCGCTAAATTCAACTGTGTCAGTAAAAAACAGTTGGCTTTGAGCTACTCCATCTACTAAACGAGTCAAACTCTGACTAATTAAAGTTACTAGCTGTTCTAACCAAGGGCGTTCTCTTCCACCATCAAATTTATACCCAGCCGCTTGCCAATAGGGGATGAGTAAATCTGTAAGTTTATCTACTGGCGTTTTGTGGATATACTGGCTGTTCAACCAGTCCAGCTTATCCCAGTCAAACTTTGCACCTGCTTTATTTACACGCTCAAAGCCAAATTCTTTGGCTGCTGATTCTAAGGTAAATATTTCTTGCGTCGAGTCTGGTGGCGACCAACCCAGCAATGTCATGTAATTCACCAAGCCTTCAGCAGTAAAGCCCATTTTCTGAAAGTCAGAAATGGAAGTGACGCCATCCCGCTTGGAAAGCTTGCGTCCTTCCATGTTCAAAATCAGCGGTGTGTGGGAAAACTCTGGGATTTTTGCACCCATTGCTTCATACAACAGAATTTGCTTGGCGGTGTTGGCGATATGGTCTTCTCCCCGGATGACATGGGTGATTTGCATATCTATGTCATCCACTACAACGACAAAGTTGTATAAAGGTTGACCGCTACCCTCGTCTGAAGCGCGGGCGATGACCATATCACCACCTAAATCGCTACCTCGCCAAGACATTTTTCCCCTTACTAGGTCATTCCAGACGATTTCGCGCTCATCTTCGATTTTGAAACGAATTACAGAAGAACGACCTTCTGCTTCAAAAGCGGCGCGTTGTTCTGGTGTAAGGTTGCGGTGACGATTGTCATAGCGAGGAGCTTCGCCTCTAGCTTTTTGGGCTTCTCGGAGAGTTTCTAATTCTTCTGAGGTGGTGTAGCAGCGATAGGCTAATCCTCGCTCTAGTAGTTTTTGTACTTCTCCTTTATAAAGATCCAGGCGTTGGGATTGGAAAAATGGCCCTTCATCCCAGTTAAGCCCTAGCCAGCGCAGTCCTTCAAGAATATTGTCGGTGTATTCGGGACGCGATCGCTCTAAATCTGTGTCTTCTATTCGCAGTATAAATTTCCCGCCGTGGTGACGGGCAAATAACCAGTTAAATACAGCCGTTCTAGCTGTACCAATATGTAAATTTCCGGTTGGACTCGGCGCAATTCGGACTCTAACAGTCACAGTTAATTCTCTCTTTCGCAAAGCATGATAAATGTAGCTTATATTCAAACCCTGAATTCTGAGCCAATCCCTTTGGGTAATTCAAAATTCAAAATCACCGAACTTAACTCCGGTGATTCACTACTCATAAATTTAGAACGGGACTGACGGGGCTCGAACCCGCAACTTCCGCCGTGACAGGGCGGTGCTCTAACCAATTGAACTACAGTCCCTTGTTTGGCAACTTTGCTATTATCACTATTTTTTTTTTACTTGTCAAGTGTTTTGGAGTTGGAAATTAGAAATTATTTTTGTCTCATCTCTTCAAGGTGGAAATTTTTCGTTAAAACCTTGATAATACAACCTGTGGTTCTGATTCGAGATGCTGCAATATTCGGCATTGCATTTGTTTATACTGCTGCTTTAATAGCTGTTTGCTCAACTGGGGTTGAGAAGTGGGTGGTAGACTATGACTCTGTTGCACCCAGGTTTTCAACATTTGCCGCTGAGTTGGCTCGATGCGACTGCTAAGAACTTTGATGCAAGAATTTGGCGCTTCCAGAGTAAAGAAAATCAACGGATACTGCTCATTTTCAGCCAGTAAACTTACCAACCGAAGATTTTGGGGATTTTGCATATCTAAGTAGCACGGTAGCCACTTAGGAGCCAATTGCCGATTGTAGAGTACAGTTACCCACAATAGCATTGGGTGAGGGGATGTCATAAAGATAAACTGGTTGTAACGGCTAGAAACTGCATAGTTTTTGATTTCTTGTTTAGACAACATCAACCATAGCGCTGTCATAGATCCTTGTGGGGTATCTAGAAGCTGAGGAAAAACAATTTCTTGAATTGGTTTATTTTGAGGCCACAAAAGTTGCCGATAACTTTGTTCTACTGTGATTGGTAATCCAGAATCTAAGGGACGGCTAAGGATAGAATTAGAGCCTAAAGTTGTAGGTAAGCTGGGACAACTAGACTGTTCTAAACTATTTAAGACTTGCAAAACTTGAGCGATATTTTGTGGTCGATCGCTTGCTTTTTTAGCAAGACAAGACATGATTAAATTATTTAGTTTTTGAGGTAATTTAAGAGAGGGTTTAACATCTGCGATCGCTTTTGGTTGTTCAAAGTGATGTGCTTTATACCAAGCACCAAAATAGTCTGTTTCTGGTTGCCAAGGTTTTTTCCCTGTGAGCATCTCAAACATCATCACACCGAGGCTATAAATATCAGATCGACTATCTAATTTTTCCCCATCTAGTTGTTCTGGAGAACAGTAGGGTAAAGTGCCATTAAATCCCCTACTTGTACTAGCTGTTGATGCATAATTTAAAAATCTAGCAATCCCAAAATCGAGAATTTTAACTAACTGACCCAATATCGGATCGGGAATAACTAATATATTGGCAGGTTTTATATCTCTATGAACCAAGGGACAAATTTTGCCATCAATATTAATACCTTGATGAGCGGATTCTAACCCTAAACAAATTTGCCGAGAGATAGTTAAAAAGATGGGCAGAGATAGCGGAATTAAATCCTTTAAACTCTTGCCACATAAATATTCCATAACGTAGTATGGTTTACCTTTCTCATTCACACCATAATCATACGCCCGTACTATGTGTATGCTCTTTTGACTTAAAGCTGCACTCATTAAAGCTTCACGAGCAAAGTCTTGTTGCATCTTAGTATCGACAACAGTTTGAGTCAAAAACTTGATAGCAACTGGTATGCCTCCTAACAAAATATCATTTGCTAAAAAAACTTCACCCATACCACCGCTACCAATTAATTGCTTGAGTTGATAACGATTGGCAAGCAAGCCCGTACTATTTGGAGATGTAAATAAGCTCTGATTCACTTTATTAACCTCCATTGCTGAGTACATTTAAAGTTAGCAATACACACATAATTAAGAGAAGGCTTTTAGGGAATAGAGGGAAACATTTTGATGGCAGGCTTTCAATAACGTAATACAAACTTAAAAAAAATCTCCAAAAATTTATTCATCCAATTTCTTAAGCTTTCTTTCTCATTTTTTTGATGTATGGCTAAATTTTGTAAGATGTCTAACTTCAGCTTTTCATACTCTGTTTTGAGAATATTTTTGGCTTGATTAGGTGAAATTAATTCTTTTGGCTGTTGACTAATATCTAACCAATCTACAAGTTGCTGGCGCTGGCTGGCGGTGAGGTTTAAAGTTGTTACATGAGAGCAACGGGTTGGATCTTCTAGAGTGAAAAATAGTAGATGATAGTAGCCTACTTCCGCTAAACTACGCGCTATATTCTGCCCTTTATTATCTTTTAAATCTAGAAAATAAGGTAGCCATTTAGTCATAGAAGGTTCGGCATCGTATAGTACTGTTATCCACAATAGCATCGGGTAGACATTCATTTTACTAATAAATTCAGTACCATGTATTTTATCTAAAAATCTTGTAATCTCTTGTTTAGGCAACATTGCCCAAAAAGTTGGTATAGGTCTTTGGGTAGTATGGAGTAAATGAGGAAAACCGATTGGGGCAATTGGTTTATTTTTAGGCCAATTTTTCTGCAAACACTCTTGTTCTGATAATAAAGTTGCGGGTACTAACTGAACCGGAAATGAGAGATTCACATTGCTAATACTATTACTAGGAATAACATCATTAAGCTGAATACTAACCTTTTCTAAATCTTCTAATATTTTGTTCATATTCTGAGGGCGATCGCTTACTTCTTTAGCTAAACAACTCATCAATAGTTTTTCTAATATCTGCGGAACTTTGACTTGTGGATTAACTTCTTCAACTGTAGGTGGCATTTGAAAGCGATGCGCTTGATACCAAGTACCAAAAGAGTTACTTTTTGTTTGAAATGGATGCTTTCCTGTCAGCATCTCAAACATTAGTACTCCCAAACTGTAGATATCAGAGCGAACATCTAGCAGTTTGCGCCCTTCCATGTGTTCTGGAGAACAGTAAGGCAAACTGCCAATAAAAGAATCTGTCAGGGTCATCCCACTTCGTTCTGTTAAAAATTTGGCAATGCCAAAGTCGAGTATTTTGACAATTTCTCCTTGTTTACTATCTTCACTAATGAATATATTTTCTGGTTTGATATCCCTGTGAACGATAGGATAAATCTCTCCTTTAAGGCTGATGCCTTGGTGGGCACATTGTAAACCTAAACAAATTTGATTACAAATCTGCAAAAACTTCGATATTGTTAAGGGCTGAATTTTGAGAATTTGTTTGAGGTTTTTTCCCTGGAGGTATTCCATTACATAAAAAGGAGTTTTATCTTCAGTAACGCCATAACTTAAAATGCGAACAATATGTTTACTTTTGCGACCCAATTGAGCGCCAATAAAAATCTCTCTGGCAAAGCGTTGAGACATTTGTTGGTTCGCTAAATTAAGTGATAATATTTTGACTGCGATCGGCATACCACCTTTGGCAGTATCTTCAGCTAGATAAACTCTACCCATCCCCCCTTTGCCAATCAAATCTCTGATTAAATAGCGATTATTTAAACATTGCCCAATGTAATCGTCTAATTCTGATTTTTGCCCTACCATATTCTCAATTTTATTTTGTTTCATGAAAATCATTTTTGAAAAATATTGTTGGCAAAATACTTTAAAGATTCTAGCTATTTATTAAATTTAAATCTTAAAAAAATATCATTATTTTGAGATAACTAACTACAAGCTTTAATTATGGTTAATTTCTCTGCAAAAGCTCCTAAATATTGTGTAACATATTTATTAAGGATTACGGCTGAGAAATTACACGGAAACTCTAAATAGGCTAGATAAAGTTACCTAGTAGATTCCGTGAATACACAGTATTGAAGAAGAATTCAGAAGTCAGAATTCAGGAGTCAGAATAAATCAGTTGCGGGTCTGAATCCCCGACTGATAGCGCAGCGTTAGCTCATCCTGGAACGTCTTGAAGACCACCAAATTTTCAATTCGGTGGGGGTGCAAAAACGCCGATTATTCATCCGCCAGCCATACAGAAAACATTGCTGAATTCTGTTCGATAAATAAATAGCAGTAAAGCCTCGATGTCTACGACGAGCTACGCCTACACACCTTTATCTCTATACAGCTAATTGTTTAAGCTTGGCAGTAAACGGCGTAAGAATCTAATTAGCGGAGTTTCAATTTGAATTTGAAAGGCTAGTATCTGGGTGCGTTGTAGGGAGTTGAAATTGTTATCACTGATGAGAATTAATGATTGTTGTCCATTGGGTAGTTTAGGGCCAAGAGTTAAGCCTTCGATGTTGTCTAGCAGTACATCTAGTTTTCTCAAATCTAATAGCAGTCGTTTCTGAACTGGTTTAATATTTTTGGCATCAACTGCTAAAAGGCTATCAATATTATGAATATCATCGGCTCCTTCTAAAGAAACCTGAAACAGGGAAATAGCAAATCCTAAACCAGTGAATGACCGTTCTAAACTTAGGAAGTGTCCTTGATTGTCGAGAGCAAGTAAATCGGGCAATCCACTAGCGAATTTGCCAATTAAATTCAAAAATGGTGCAACTGGTTCTGTTTGGTAAAGAAATTCCTTTTCTGGCTGCTTGTTGAGCAAGTTGTATTGCAAAATTCGGCAAGGACTACCTATATTAGGTTTAGCTGCAACACCATCTTGAATTAGAGCATTTTCGGTAGCTGTGAATAAATGCTTTTTATCAGGTGTGATGGTGAGGCTTTCAAAAGCTAAGTTGTTGCGGATACCTTGTTGATTAGTTTTATCTGGCAAAAATTTGTTTGGTATGGGAAGTGTTGTAATTTCTCTACCAGAAGATAGTGAGAACTCTTTAATAAAAGGATCAATTAATTTTGCAACATCGCCTTCAGAAGAAATAAACACAGTTGCTTTATTAGTTAATGCAATACCTTCTGTATCAGTTTCACTGGGGCGGAATGTTTGACTATTTTGATTTAATAATGTAGTTACACTAACTGGGATAACTCCATCTTTTTGTAGGGAACCTTTACTCAAGTCGATTTTAAGAGTGTATAAACGGGCATTAGCTTTTTGTCCACGGTCATCGGAAATAGCATAGTAAAGGTTGTCTTTTACATTATATGTAATTCCAGATAAGCCTCCAACTTCAGTTTTCTGAAATATTAAACCTTTCGGTAGAGTGGCTTCCCCAATAAATTCTATACTACTGATTTCAACAGCATTTGTATGTAAAACTATAAAGAAGAAAATGATAATTATAATCGGGATAAAAAAGTAAATAATTCGCGGGAATATGAAGAGTTTTTTAATGAACTGCATGGAGAGCTATTGCTAAATTTTGAAAATTATAAACCAATACGCTTGAGTTAAGGGCTAATTGTACAAAATTGTGGGTTTTTTAGACGCGATAAATCGCCGTCTCTACAAGTGTTTTGATCTTATCTGAAAAGAACAAAACTATACTGGAGTATGCGAAGTACTCAGCGCTAATTAAGCAAGTCGCAAATCATATTCATCCTGAAAAAAGTTAACAAGCCAATCTTTGACTCTGCGGGTAGCGCGGCAATCATCTTCGTTGTAGCTTTGGATAATTTCTAGTAAGGTGCGATCGCCTGTTTCTAGCCACTGATCATACCAGTAAATACATTTGGCACCACTAGCTTCCTTTTCCCGCCACTCAAATCCTAGCCAACGAGCGATCGCTTTGAGGGCATAGCTTTCTACGGGCAATGCTACACTTTCGGTTAATTGTTCATACACATCCACAAATCGATTCAGGACAGGACGCACTAAAGAGTAAGGAGTGTGGTACAGCTTTGCCATCCGTTTGACTGTATCAAACTCGTAGACACAAAAATGATAAATTGGCGCTTCGGGATATTGCCAAACCAAATCCAAAAATTGCTGCCAAACTAATTCTTCGTCTTCTGGTTTGTCTGCTAAAAACGAATAAAACTGTTCTGTATTGGCAACTCTATCAACAACTAAAACCCCCAAGAGATAATTTAAATCCAAATCTGGCTGTGCTTCAATATCAAAGTAAATCTCTATGGGTGCTGTAAATGTAATATCTTCTATTGGTAACGGGTAGGGTAAAATTAGAGGTCGTTTTTCTAGTGCAGATTGAGCTTGCACTACCAACTTGGGCGCTATTTCTCTGTCAAAACCAAGTAAGTTTTCTAAAATGCTGGGACTGGTGTTAGCGAGAGATTCCAGTGTGGTGATATCTAAGGCTTGGAGTTGAGTGTAGCGAATGGGTGTTACACCTGGTAATAATGAGAGATGTTTTTCAGATTGAGCGATCGCATAACATTCACTATACCAATGGCAAAGATTACACTTTTGCCGAGAAATAAACACTTCTGGCGGATTCGGTAACTCTAAAACTTGAATAAACTCCTCCAGAATCTCCTGCATCCGTGGCGTCCATTTGAACAAATCCACCGCATAGTTTGTATTTTTGCTTCGCAATATGAGCGAAGCTGTTTCAGCTGGAACTCTTTGCACTGTCGCCAATACTTGAGCATGAAATGCAGCGACAACTTGATATTCTTGCTTAGGACGCTTACCCAGTTCAATATTAGCTGGGACGTATATCCAATCCCCAAAATGGGATTTTCCTGGCTGTTTCACAAGTAAATCTGGACGACTTAGGAGGGTGTATGCTTCAGAATAAGTTGCTAACAGTACTCCTTTATATATGTATTCAACCCCACGCTGCATCAATTCTAAAGTTTCTTTCTCTCCCCTTTCCCAGTTTCCATAAGAATAATCTGGTTGGTGATAAGTCTTTTGTGCCAAAGCACTCAGCTGATGAGCGATTTTGTCCTGTTGCAGTTTCCGTAGCAACTCATTGGGAGCATCGCGCTGACTTTTGTCACCGTGAGTATCTAGAAAAGGCCGGCGTTTACAGCGTTGATATTGCAGTAGGAGTTCAGCATTAATTAGCATCTTTATAAGTTAACAAGAATTAGTACACTCTGGGAGTAAATTAGACAACTAAAATCTGGAAGTAGCGATACCTTTGGTGGGCTACGCCAACGCATCCACACTTAATTTGCCGTTTATTTTATACTGTCAAGAGCTAGCTATTGGTTTAAACAGCATAAGCGTTTGCTTTTTTGCCAAATTACAACTGCAAGAGAGTAACATAATCACGGTTTATCCATTATTACAAGGGTACATGACAGAAAAACATGAGCCGTGTCTCATCTGTGAGCGTGTCACACTCTGGAGAAACGGTCAGAATCCCTACTTTATCCACGAATTCGAGCATTCAATCTTTGTGATTGGCGATCATCAGTTTCATCGCGGATACTCTCTCATCCTTCTAAAAAAACATATTAGAGAGTTGCATGAACTTCCCCCACTTATCCAGTCCGCCTTATTTCAAGAGGTGATGTTGGCAGGACAAGCTATTGTTAACGCTTTTAGTCCGTGGAAAATGAATTATGCCTGTTATGGAAATGGTGAGCCACATATTCATTGGCATCTCTTCCCCCGTTACGAGTCTGATCCAGATCGCAAGACTAATCCGTGGCGTAATGTATCAGAGTTCAAACATCATCTGATTAGTTCTCAAACAGCCCAGAATCTAAGAGAAAAAGTCACAGAGCATTTATCGTTACTGATTACGAGATGAAATTTGGCAGCGAGGGCTTAAATTAATTTCATTGCTCCTACCACAAAGTACAAATTCCTCTAAATCTCAATAACCTGTAAACAGCAGATATCCCTTGTGAATTATGACTAGTATTTCTGCATCACCAATCAAGCTGCATCGCCATCGAGAGCAATTTCCAGCTTTAGCAAATAAGACTTATTTCAACTATGGGGGACAAGGGCCGATGCCCCAAAAAGCAATGGATGCTATGGCCCAAACTCAAGCTTATGTTCAAAAAATCGGCCCCTTTGGGAATGAGGCGTATAGCTGGATAGCACCCCAAACTCAAGCCGCAAGAGAAGCGATCGCTTTGGAGTTAAATGCACCAAGCCAAACAATTACTCTCACTCAAAATGTCACTGTTGGCTGTAATATCGCTATGTGGGGCATTGAGTGGCAAGCTGGCGACCACATGCTGCTCTCAGACTGCGAACATCCAGGTGTAATTGCGACAGCGCAAGAAATCTCACGCAGATTCGCTGTAGAGGTTACTACCTGTCCCCTAAAAGCGACTTTAAATGAGGGCGACCCTGTAACAGTAATTGCCCAGCACTTGCGCTCTAATACCCGCCTAGTGATATTGAGTCATGTTTTCTGGAATACTGGTCAAGTTTTACCTCTTGATAAAATTGCCGAAGTATGTAGGAATAATAATTCTGCACTATTAATAGATGCTGCTCAATCTGCTGGTTTGTTGCCTTTAAACTTGACTGAATTGGGAGTAGATTTTTATGCTTTCACTGGTCACAAATGGTTATGTGGCCCTGCGGGTGCTGGTGGTTTGTATGTTCGACCAGAAGCACGAGAAAGTTTGAAACCTACATTTATTGGCTTGAATGGCATTGTTGTGGATAGTCAATCTCAGCCTGTGGATTGGCTTCCAGATGGGCGACGATACGAAGTGTCTACATTAGCTTATCCGTTGTATCTTGGGTTAAAGGAAGCGATCGCAATTCATCAGCAATGGGGAACGTCACAGGAACGTTACGAGCAAATTTGCCACAACAGTGAGTACCTCTGGCGACAATTGACAGCGTTACCTGATATTAAATGTTTGCGAACTTCCCCACCCGAAAGCGGCATAATCTCCTTCCAACTTGGAAATAATCAGCCCCAAGCTAATTTGAAGTTGGTGCAATTTTTAGACTCACAAAGGATATTAACTCGGACAATTGCCGATCCTAGCTGTATACGCGTTACCGTCCATTACTTTACTTTAGAATCGGAAATCGACCTATTGGTTGAGGCAATTCAAAGTTTTAGCAAGATTAATTAAAGGTTAGGAGTTATAAATTCTCAGAGTGAAAATTAGAATTTTCACTCCTAACTCTGCCAATTTTAGATTTTGGATTGAAGTAAAAATCTAAAATCTAAAATCTAAAATCCAAAATGTAAATAATTTCTAACTTGAAAATGGAACGCCCAATCTTATACTTAGCTATCACTAACCACGGCTTTGGTCATGCTACTCGCACCGCATCTATAGCCGCGACAATTCAAAAATTATGCCCAGAAGTTCTACTAATTCTGGTGAGTACTGCCCCACGCTGGTTGCTAGAGTGCTACATACAAGGCGATTTTATCTATCGTCCCCGTGCATTTGATTTGGGTGTGGTGCAAACGGATAGTTTGACAATGGATAAAGCAGCGACTTTAGAAAAGTTGCTGGATATTAAGAAGCATCAGAACTCGCTGATTGCTTCAGAAGTGAATTTTATCCGCCAAAATCGCGTTAATCTCATTTTGGCAGATATTCCCTTCCTCGCTCCTGGATTTGCCAAAGCTGCAAATATTCCCTGCTGGATGATGAGTAACTTTGGCTGGGACTTTATCTACCGAGATTGGGGAGGCGAATTTACCGCAATTGCAGATTGGATTAGTGATGGGTACTCAAAGTGCGATCGCTTGTTTCGTCTTCCCTTCCATGAACCAATGCAGGCTTTTAACAATATCACAGATGTAGGCTTAACAGGCGGTTCCCCTCGTTACTCTGCTGATGATTTACGTTCTCTTTGGGGAATAACTACACCAGTCGAAAAAACTATTTTATTGACCTTTGGTGGTTTGGGTTTACAGCAAATCCCCTACGATAACCTGCGGCGATTCCCAGATTGGCAATTTATCGTCTTTGATCAATCTGCCCCTGATTTACCTAATTTAGTGAAAATTGATGACCGCAAATACCGCCCTGTAGATTTTATGCCTATTTGTGCGCGAGTCGTCTCTAAACCTGGTTACAGTACTTTTTCTGAAGCCACATTATTAGGAGTACCGATTGTTACTATACCGCGTGAGGATTTTGCCGAAGCAGCTTTTCTAGTAGAAGGCATAACTAATTATAATCAGCATCAAATCATTACCCCATCTGAGTTTTTTCAAGGGACTTGGGATTTTCTCCATGAGTTTCCTCAACCACCAAAGCAATCTCAAGCAATTGCTAAGGATGGGAATGAAGCGATCGCTAAAGCTGTTATTAATTATTTGCAGACGAAATAAAGTTATTCAAAATAAAATCAATTAAGAATGGAATCTCCAACAATAGATAAAGAAACTTTAGAATTGGCCGCCCAAGATGTCCGACGAGTGATTGAAAGGCAAAAGGAAGAACGGCAGATTTTAATCACTCAGATGAACATATTATTTGTCACAAACACCGCATTATTAAGTTTTTTAACAATATCCAGGCTGATTACAATATTTAGTCTTTTTAGTGTACTAGAAATATTGTTACTGCTTTTCAACTTTATGCTACTAATACGGGCTTTATTGCCACGCAAATTTTTTGTCAGTCCCAACCTAGAAACTGACGATTTTCAGAATAAATATTTGAAATTTTCACCTCAAGAATACCAGTCACAGATGTTAGTTAACTTGAGAGAGACTTATAATGAAAATCAGAAACAAGTAGAGGATATTTCTCAATCTCTGACGTATGCTACTTTTGTAACTGCCGGAATTGCTTTTGTTGCCTTGTTACATCAAGTAACAGTTTATTTTATTCCTGAACTACAAAAAATATGAATACCAACCAAGATGATACAACATCTTCTAAAAATGGTTTACAACTGCCAGAGCCAGATCCGGCTAACATTACAGCTTTATCTCACAATCTACCTAATACGCCTATCATCCCCGATGTCATAAAAGAGTCTGTAAATGCGGTGTTAAGCCTCTTTAGAAAAAGACATACTAAGTCAAGCGATCAACCAACGAGAGAACAACAACCAAATCAAGCAGATTGAACTGCTAATTAGATTTTACTGTCATCAATAATTACTGTTTTAAATGAGCCACTACCAAAAGTTACTGAGAATTTCTACTACGGGTAAATCTTTTTACAATATCACTGCAAAAATTGAATCCATAGTTGCAGAATCAGGTGTTGATATTGGTCTTTGTACTTTATTTTTACGCCACACTTCAGCCAGTTTAGTTATCCAAGAAAATGCCGATCCTGATGTTCTTGTGGATCTAGCTGATTTTATGGCAAAACTTGTTCCAGAATCAGGCAAATATATCCATAATGCAGAAGGCCCCGATGATATGCCGGCACACATCCGTACCGCACTCACCCACACTTCTGAACATATTCCCATTAATCGAGGTCATCTTGTACTGGGAACTTGGCAGGGAATTTATATTTGGGAACACCGCCAACGCAGTCATTCAAGAGAATTGGTTGTTCACATTTCTGGATAGATACTTCTCAATTCTCGTTGATTTGAAGTGTCATTTTATAGAGTTTAAATACTCTGTTTATACTGCGAATCAGTATGGTATAATATTATGATCTATGCGGCAATATTTATTACATAATTCTTGCCGTAATAGCTTTATTCATAAAAATGAAACCAGATACATACCAAGTAATATATGTCAATTTGTTAATTTAAAAATTAAGTTTATTTATGATTATTTAATAATATATTTATTTTAATATACACTAATATTTTAGTGTAAGCTGTCTGGGCAACTTCAATTAATATGAAAAAAGAACTAAAACCAAATCCTAATTTTCAATTTCTTGATGAAATTCTTGCCCAGCAGTCGGTTAACTTATTGTCACTTAATCCGCACAAGACATTAATTACTAATTTTGCAGAATTGGGAAATTTGATTACTGAACAAAACACCGACATTCAAATTCTTACAACCCTTCAAGAAACTCTCGAAAGCATAGTCTGTACTCAGTTGCAAAACTTCCCAGAAAACATCTTCTGGGATTTTGATTTTCTGGTAAGTAGTATGCTTAGACAGGCTTTAACCGCAGAAGAGGGCGCTGTTCCATTCTTAAAAGTTTTTGATGAAAAGATGGTTTGTTTGACGGAAATGTTCGGGAATAAAACGGAAATGCGGTTTCGTTATGTTCATGATTTTATGTATGGATTTGATTGGGCAAGATGGGTAAAAAAAGAACCACAAAAACGCTCACATATAGAACCTTTTAGTCTGGTTTTTTTTGATTATTTACTCGCTAAAGGTAAGGAACTTTTACAACGTATTAATCATGATCAAGTAATATCTTATAAACTGTGTGAAACAGGCTACCGTAACCCCTTTACCTTTTCTCGTGAACCAGAAGATGAATATCGTCTGCTAACTTATTTAGCAAAAGAACAACTTATTCCAGTAGCAGCATGGAATTGGAATGCTAGTCCTGTATGGAACAAACCTTTCCAAGAAATGCGCCAGCAATTAGCATTAAAATTAAACATTCAACCACAGAGACATTGATTAGCAATTCAAAATTGCTGAATAACTATAATATGAAAATTGCTGATTTAATTACTTGGTTTGAAACATGGGCAAATCCAGCTTGGTGTGAAAGTTGGGATAATTGTGGCTGGCAGATTGAGCCGGGAGTTTTGCAGGAAAAAGCACGGGTTTTGGTCTGTTTAACACCGACTTTAGCGGTAATGCAAGAAGCGATCGCTCTTAATGCTAATCTGATATTCGCCCATCACCCCTTGATTTTTAATCCTCTCAAATCTTTACGCACTGGTGAAGCGATCGCAGAAATGGTACGGTTAGCCTTTACCCACAATATTGGTATTTACACTGCTCACACGAATTTCGACCAAGTGCAGGATGGTACGGCTGACGTTTTGGCTCAGATTTTAGAACTCAAAGAAGTTACTCCCATAGTACCTACACAAGGAGGATTAGGATATGGCCGTGTTGGTTTGCTAGAGCCATTTCTGACATTACAGGAACTACTCGCAGCCATTCAAACCAGACTTGCTCCACCTAATTTGATTTTTTCTCCAACCGCTGATTTACAGCAAACAATTTCACGAGTTGCCGTTTTGGGTGGTTCGGGAGCTAGTTACATTTCAGCCGTCGTCAAAACTGGCGCTCAAGCTTATCTGACTTCTGACTGTAAATTCCATCAGTTTCAAGAAAGCCGCGATCGCAATCTCATTTTAATCGATGCTGGGCATTACGCTACCGAACGTCCGGCTTGCGATCGCTTAGTGCAAAAATTCCAAGGCTTAAATTTAGACTGGACGCAATTAAGTAAAAACGATGAAGACTTCCGGCAGTTTTTTGCTTGATCATTTCTAAAAATTTTTATCGAACAGAATTCAGGAGTCAGAATTCAGCAATGTTTTCTGTATGACTGGCGGATAGCGTAGCGGAAAGCGAGTCTTGTCTACGACACGCTACGCGAACGAGCGTCTTTATTCTGAATTCTGACTTCTGAATTCTTCTTCAATTTTAATATTCTTAAATCATGTGACTTTCTTGTATTAATGTTGAGATAGTTTGCAAATATTTATACTAGTGAATATATAAATAAACGCAGACAAAGTTCTATTTTTAACCATTCTTGTGATAAAAATCACTAATTACTTGTAATTATAATCACATGATATTCATGTTCCATATCAACTAGTACCAGAGGAAAATGTTCCACACTTGACGTAACAAATTGTTTACTCTGCCCTAATCAAGATGATTCGCACACTCATTGAATCTGCTTTTGAAACTGGATATCTTAGTGTTGAATCTGAGGGTTTACTCCAGCAAGTACTGTCTACTAAATGCTATCAGTCAGAGGATTTGCCTTTCCTTGCAGCCCTATATAATGCAGTTCGCGCAGGTCAAATTAAACGAGAAGCGTCTTCGTCGAGCGTGCTGATGGAATTTCCTCTATCGGTTGAAAGAGGCAGGAGGCAGGAGACAGAATAGCGCAGCAGTAGCGAGTCCGCGAGCGTCGGCAGAAGGCAGGACGCAATAGGGTTCCAGGCAAGAGACGCGATAAATCGCCATCAAGACGAAAGATTAATCCTTGTAGAGACGGCGATTTATCGCGTCTTTGGATCTAGAATTTTCATTAAAAAACCTTAACCGAACCGTATTGCAGCAAGAACTGCCTTTCTTGATAAATCTTGCTGATACTCCCACAAAAGAAACAGAGGGGAATCTTCTCAGAGTACTTACCCTCTGCCCCTTATCTCCATTTGTCTATCTGCCTTTCCTCCGACTCCGTTGCCTTTTTCTTAGTTATAATCGGGCAAAAATCTTAAAAACTCAAAACTCTTTGAGTGTTGTTGTTGAAAAGCATCAAGGTCAGCAAGAGAATGAGTTAAGATCAGATACAAGTGGGTAAAAGTAAAACCAAGTCCCCGGACTTCCCAGTAATGCCAATGACTAAAAGTAGGCAAATTAAACAACCGCAATCAACGATTGTTTTGGAGTATTCTTTATTACATAATGGTAGGAATGACTCACCAACAAATATGAACCTGGTTAGGACAGGTGCCGAATTGTTTGACTTCTATGAAGCAGACATTCCCTAAAATCAGCCAAAGGGAGATTAAGTTCATTGCGAAAACAACCATTGATTGATGACCAAAGATTTCCCGATATTTTGACAACTACAAGCAAGTCTTGGGATTAGGTCATAAACTCTACTTGTTGTTCTCAACAGTGAAATTAACCTCTTAAAGGTGTAATGTAATGGGGTAGAACCCAGATTTTGACAGGTTTAACTACGTTGTTTAAAAAGGCAGAAACAATACATGCTACACCGCAAGATTTATCAACTGTGTTGCGATGGGCGCGAGGTATGTGTTTTCTTGCGGGACCAGCAACGCTGGATTGAACGCGCCCGCATCATAGACATAGAGGGAGATTTAGTGACCCTACGCTATGAAACAGAAGAAGAAGACGAAGTTTGTTCTTGGGAAGAAATGGTTCGCCTCGAGAGCATTGGTGCTGTAACGCAAAAATTGGCTTCAGTACCACGCGGGAATGTGGAACCTTTGATGACTGAAGATTGTCCCGAAGCTGAACGCATTCATAACCGCTACACTGACTCGAATCCAGAATAAATAATCAGTGCTGAGTGCTGAGGGCCGAGTGCTGAGTAATAAATCCTAACTCAGAATTCACAACTCAGGACTCAGGACTAGATAAACGTTCAAAGGCAGGACAGTAACCTTCAAGAGTTACCTTGAAGTTAAACAGCGGGGAAGCTGGGTTCCAACACCGCTGCCCTCTTTGGTGTCGGCAAGTACCACAACAGTCTACATCTGTCCATGTATAGCGATCGCTGTTTTGGCTGAGTAGTTCTCGTTGAGACAATCCCCTTAATACTAGTTCTTCCCCTTGCCAACGAGCTTCGATTAACCCAGTATCAGCAAATTGCCGCCAACGCGGATCAGCAGTAATCACATCAGGTAGGGTGATTGTGATTACTGTTCCCAACTCCGTCAGTTCGCCTTCGTAGTTAGTTTCTGGCGCTGCCGGTTGCAAAAATGTATCGCCAATAAGCAATTCTACTAAAGTGTTAGCTGCTGGTGAATGTACATGGTAACGGTTTTGCAACTCTTCTAAGCTAGTCAGGTCTGCTAAATAAGCAGGAGAACCGTGGACAAAAATCACGTGCTGGGGTCGCAAGTTATGAATTAGCTGCGTAGTACCAGGGCCATCACTATGTTGAGCTAAAAGATAGGTTTCGACAGTGGTGGGTGCTAAATATTCTTTGTTAACTTTTATATCAATTTTTTCTGGTAATAGGATCAGCCAAGGCCCGGTGTCTAGTTGGCAATGTTCACCTAAATCAGATGTAGAGTCAGTGAGGACTATACAAGGTGACTTGCCCACAGTGGGACGATGTTCCGGTTGTAAACGACGCACGCGGGGACGTACCCGTTCATCCCAAAACAAGGGTTGATGGCGGGCGAAGTTCTGCACCGATGGGGGAAGGTGGGGTAGTAGTTCTAGGTAGGCATCACACCCAGTAGCAACAGCACCATCTACCCAGATATCTAAATCTCGTCCGGTGAAATGGTGATGCGATCGCAAAAGCATTAATAATTCTTGACCCAATCCTAAAGCCGGGGTGGGAAGGATTACAGAACAATGATCAGCGATCGCCCGATTAATTCGCTCTGCTAGTTGATTTTCTTGGTTACGGCGGTGAGGATGACGGGATGTGCCATAACTACCTTCAATGATTAGCACATCCAAGTCTAAGCCCCGCAGTTCCTCTAAACGCAAACCTTCTACCAGGCGGGAGTTGGACAGGAAAAAGTCCCCTGTATAGAGTAGCTTGTAAATACGCTGCTGAGTGGTGTAGGTAAGTAGAATTGCCACTGCCCCTGGTAGATGCCCTGCGGGAAATAATTCTGCCACCAGACCTTCTTGGAATTCTACAGGCGATCGCAACGGCAAGGCATGACAAAATTGGGAAATTTCTTGAGGATCTTGGTCTAGCCAATTCAACGGCAGTAACTTGCTAGTCACCTCACTACCATAAATAGGTAACTTGGGAAAAGCTTTATGCAGTGCCAGTAAGCCTCTAGAGTGATCTGGGTGGGCATGACTAATCAAAACTAAATCCGCTGGTAAGGGCGAATTAGCTCCACGTACTGACTTATTAAGCCCCTTAGCCAGCGATGAAATATCTTCCAAACCACAATCCAACAGAATGCGGTGTGGGCCCATTTTCACCAATAAACACACGCCCTCATTGTCATGCTGGACACTATAGGGGAAACATTCTAATTCACTACCCGCTTCCGCAGCATCTACGCGAGAGGATGCCGACAGATTATCCCTCATGCTCTCCTCCCCTCAAACCTCATCATCATGGACATATCCCAAAAGCCAAAAGTTACATACACAAATTTTGGTTTTGTGACTTAGGGGTAAGTTTTATCGTGCGCCCCTACACCCTGAGAATACAGATTTTTGATTGGGGAGGACGCCTCCACCGAACCCGCACTGGTTCGGAAAGGTGGGCTAACGAGAAGCCATCAAACTAGGAGCCATCAAACTAGGAGCTACAGGAGTTTGCCTCTTGTGTATTTTCCCTTTGCAAGAAAAGAGCGCTTTCAGCCAACTCTCCCTTTGGGAAGTCGCCCAAGCGCCTACAGATTTATCTCAATGTGCGGAGCCATTGCCGTGATAGTTATCTGAATCATAAAATCCATTTTTCGTACCAAAAAATAAGCACGAAAGCGTGAAGATAACTGTTAATCCAGCTAGAATCAGCTTTACATCCATTTGTTTGCCGCCCCTTACTCAAGACTTTCCTATATTAATTTAGTGCTTCCGCAATCAAACGGAATCACTAGAAAATCTTTACTATGCTTATGTGGATTGGACAATAGGTAAATTTACCGCAATCAGTCAGATTGTAGAACCTTTCGGTTCACCTGTCTATCCATCTAGATGTGAAGCAATATAACAGCGATGTCTACAACGGGCTACGCCTACGCAATCCTCTACAGTCCGTAAAAATCCTCATCTAGAATAGGCGTCACCAGAAAATAATGATGCGTTACCTGAAACTCTTGTAGAAACCTTACATTTAAGTTTTCTACAAGGGTTTCCACTCCTATGTCTAGGTCTGCTCAATCGAAAAAGGAAAAACCGTGAGATACTCACTCTCCTTCGGCATCCGAACCCCAAACTTATTCAATTAGATGTCAAAAAATGAGTGAACGGACAATTTAATAAATAATTTTATAATTCTTAACCCAATATAAACTTATTCAATAAATTATTTCTGCTAATTAAACTAGATGTCAAAAAATGAGGGAATAGACATTTAAGTAAACAATTTTATAACCCTTAACCCGCTCTAAGCTTATTCAATAACCTACTTCTGCTAAAGTCATAAAAACTTCAGCATCATTAATATATGTTAATTGTTGGTACTCGCTTTGATGATGTCCTAACTGGTACTTCTTTGGATGATATTGTGCTTGGTCTTGCGGGAAATGATCGCATTATCGGTAGCATCGGCAATGACACACTTGTAGGAGGATCTGAAACAGATACAGCTGACTACAGCGAATTGGGTCAGGCTGTGACTCTAGAAGCTGCTGGTGTTGTCAACAAAGGTAAATCTGGTAAAGATCAGCTATTAGAGATAGAGACTATCATTGGGGCAAAAGGACAAGCCAATGCTATTGATGGTTCTATAGGCACAGCAACAACATCATTGAATGTCAACCTGTCAACCAATAGTCTGATTGTCAATGGTGTTCCAGGATTGGGTACTTTGGCTTTTAAAGTTCAGAACTTTGTCAACGTCACTGGCACTTCACAAAATGACACCATTATCGGTGATTCAGCCAATAATTTGCTCGAAGGTGGAAAGGGCAATGATGAAATCTTGGGAGGTAATGGCAATGATACTGTACGCGGTGGTGATGGTAATGATGTGATTGGTGGAGGCAGCAAAGGTGTTATCTTTGCCTCTCGCCTTGGAGATGGGAACGATATTGTAGAAGGTGGTAGCGGTGATGACATCTTAATTGGAGGAACTGGTAATGACCTCATAGATGGAGGTATCGGAATTGATACGGCTGACTATAGCGGATTGGGTAATGCTATTAGCCTCGAAGCCGTTGGTATCGTGAATAAGGAAGGTATATCTGGGAAAGATCAACTCGTCAAGATTGAAACTATCATTGGGGCAAAAGGACAAGCCAATGCTATTGATGGTTCTATAGGCACAGCAACAACATCATTGAATGTCAACCTGTCAACCAATAGTCTGATTGTCAATGGTGTTCCAGGATTGGGTACTTTGGCTTTTAAAGTTCAGAACTTTGTCAACGTCACTGGCACTTCACAAAATGACGCCATTATCGGTAATTTAGCCAATAACTTACTCAGAGGTGGAAAGGGTAATGACCAACTCTCAGGTCTTGATGGTAAAGATACTTTAGTTGGTGTTGATACTGCAAGTGTTCAACCAGGGATAAAGGAGATAGATATCCTAACAGGTGGTGCAGATCCAGACACATTTGTGATTGGAGATGAAAAAAATCCTTACTATGTGGGAGGTGGAGGATTTTTCGGTCTTAATGACTTTGCTTTTATCGGAGATTTTCAGACAGGACAAGATAAAATCCAACTGAAAAAACTTGAAAACTATATTTTTGGTAGCAACTACATTGCTATTGGCTCTCCATTTGGGTCAATCACGAACGATACATTGAGCAGTGAAGACATAAACGACCCTCAGTTAGAGTCGACTGTTAACGAGATTATTAAAAACAATGGCTCTAAAAATTCCTTGAGTCTTGGTGTTTCGTTAGATACAACAGAAAACAGCACTGACTCTTCTGTGATTTTACCTCGTTTTGATGTGATCACAATCCTCGCCAATAACTATAGCCTGAGCGATATTCAATTTGTCTAAAACACTTAAATTTGGAAGTTTACTGTAATAGACATCTGGTAAAAAAGAATGTAGAGACTTAGCACTGCTACGTCTCTACAAGGATTTCAGGTAACGCATAATTAACTCCACGAGATATTTATTATGGGTGCGGTGGTTCTTTACCAAAGCCATAGCGCAGTCATCCATACATAATCTAAGTTTGGAAGTTGTCGATGTAGCTAAATTTTACTGGTACTATCACCAGTCTCAGCAGGGTGGTAGTTGTGAAAACCGCCCATAATTGGCGGTTTTCACATGAAACATTTTTATCACTCACAGTTCCACCTCCACTCTGTCTATGCATATCAATCTTGGTTTTTTCTTAAGAAAACTTGAAGTTTATTTACTTCTATCAACTATGAGGCATTTAATAGTAAACTCTTTCAGATGCAATTGTATAGAATACTACGATTCTACTAAGAGTAATTACTAACAAAAAAAGCTTCAAAATTTTATGTAGATTAAGCTACTCTAGGTCACACACTAGATGTATTTAGATCACCGCCAACCAAGGCTTAGATATGAAAAACTGATAAAGCGAATCTAGATTTATCTAATTAAAATCTAAAATATTTATGTGCTTTTCTACACGAGAAGATTATTTTTTATACGCAACCCATAATTACTCTACAGCCTTTGTGTTGCCAGAAAGTCATCTATTACCATGTAATCCAGGTATAGGTTAAGCTAGCGTCCACAGCTACACGTGAGTTACAAAGGAGCAAACTCCATTGCTCTAAATTCCAGTAAGGGTGGCCCTGATTATGGAATTTTTAAATCAATCAAATCAATAAATAATTGGTATTTACCAGAGTAACCAGATATGTTCAATGCCACTGAAATTTTAATTGATGCCTTTGTAAATGAAATTCGAGATGGTTACCGTCGCACTTATGGCTGCTTCAAAAATGATTATCAAGACATTATCGCCTGGGCTGGTAACATGGCTTTGGAAAATATCGCCAATAGCGATGCTCTTTACCACAATGTTGAACACACTGTCCTTGTCACCCTAGTAGGGCAAGAAATCTTACGTGGCAAACACATTAGGGAAGGTGGTGTTTCCAGTGAAGATTGGTTACATTGTATCATTTCTTTAGTGAGTCATGATATTGGCTACGTTAAGGGAGTTTGCCGACAAGACCGAGAAGCAGCAGGCTTATATGCCACAGGTAAAAATGGCAAAATGATTTCTGTAGCTCCTGGCGCTTCTGATGCTAGTCTGACACCCTATCATGTTGATAGAGCCAAGCTCTTTATTGATGAGCGTTTTGGAGGTCACAAGTTAATAGATGCTGAGGCAATTAAGAGCAATATTGAATTAACTCGATTTCCCGTACCTGCGGCAGAAGATCATCAAGATACAAAATGCTTTGCAGGATTAGTACGTGCGGCTGATTTGATTGGTCAACTAAGTGACCCACGTTACCTAAAGAAAATTACGTCTTTATTTTACGAATTTGAAGAAACTGGTGTAAATAAAGTTTTGGGCTATAAAACTCCTGCCGATTTACGTAATAACTACGCTAAGTTTTACTGGAATGGCGTCTATCCCTATATCCAAGAGGGACTGCATTACCTATCACTGACACAGCAGGGAAAACAAATTCTCGCTAATCTCTACTCAAACGTGTTTGTTGTGGAACATGAAAAACAACAGGAAGAACAGCAGAGGTATTTGGAGAAGTTAGCAGTTAAGAGTTAGGAGAGACGCGATTAATCGCGTCTGTACAAGAGTTGGGAGTTGAAAATTATTAATGATGAGTTATGAACTAAGATAAAACTTTAATAACTCATAACTCATAACTTATAACTCCTAACTACTATGGATTGGTGGAGACGACTTAAGAAAAATCCTTTGGCACGATTTGGGGCAATTTTGCTGTTAATTTTTTACATAGCAGTAATTGCAGCTGATTTCGTAGCTCCTTATGACCCCTACGCTTCACAGCCTAATGGTTCACTGCTACCACCAACTAAGATCCACTGGGTTTCTCAGTCAGGGCAGTTTATCGGGCCCCATGTTTTTCCGACGACTCAGGGAGATACTAATTTAGAAACAGGCGATCGCAAACTCATTGTAGACTTCAAAAATCCATCACCTCTGCGTCTATTTGTCTCCGGGCCAGAATACCGATTGTTACAGATGAGTTTGCCATTACCGCCGAAGTGGGATGAAGTCACGATCTTTCCTGGTATCCCCTTAAATTGGCATTTATTTGGGACAACAAGTGGCACAAAAGTCAACATATTGGGCACTGATGACCAAGGGCGTGACCAATTCAGTCGCCTCCTGCATGGCGGTCGCATCAGTATGTTTATCGGGATTTTTGGCATTATCATTACCTATCCCCTTGGTTTGCTCATCGGGGGAATTTCTGGCTATTTCGGCGGTGTAACTGATAGCCTGATTATGCGCTTGGCAGAAGTGCTAATGACTTTCCCTAGTATTTATCTTTTGGTGACATTGGGCGCAGTCTTACCAGCGGGTTTAAGTAGTACCCAGCGCTTTTTGCTAATTGTGGTGATTACTTCGGTTATTAGCTGGGCTGGTTTAGCACGGGTCATTCGCGGACAGGTATTATCACTTAAAGAGCGAGAATTTGTCCAAGCAGCGCGGGCAATGGGTGCGAACCCACTTTATATCATCCTCCGCCACGTTTTGCCGCAAACAGCTAGTTATGTAGTTATCTCTGCGACTCTTGCAATTCCCAGCTTTATTGGTGCAGAGGCGATATTGAGTCTCATCGGCTTGGGCATTCAGCAACCAGACCCATCTTGGGGAAATATGCTTTCTCTGGCTAGCAATGCTTCCATTTTGGTATTGCAACCTTGGTTAATCTGGCCGCCGGCTGTGCTGATTATTCTCACAGTGCTGGCATTCAACTTACTCGGTGATGGGCTGAGAGATGCACTTGACCCGCGCAGTTTGAGGAGATAAGCGTTTAGAATAGCAAATGCGATCGCCAAAATAGCAAATGCGATCGCCAAAATAGCAAATGCGATCGCCAAAATAACAAATGCGATCGCCAAAATAGCAAATGCGAACTCCGAAATAGCAAATGCGATCGCCGAAGTAACAAATGCGATCGCCGATATAGCAAATGCGAACCCCGATATAGCAAATGCGAACTCCGAAATAACAAATGCGATCGCTAAAATAACGAATGCGATCGCTGAAATAGCAAATGCGAACCCCGAAATAGCAAATGCGTACTCCGAAGTAACAAATGCGATCGCAGAAGTAGCAAATGCGAACTCCGAAATAACAAATGCGAACTCCGAAATAACAAATGCGTAGGCATCGCTCTAATCTACTGCTGCAAAACCCAACTGCGAAAAAGTTCTACCATAATCCGCCAACTTCCCTGAATTTCCTCAACGACATCATGACGCTTCAGAGTATTCAGCGCTTCCTGTAAATCAGCGTCATTCATCCCTGTAGACTGAGCTAAGGCATCCAGACTTAGCCCTTCTGGGTGAGGTGCAAGTAGTTGTATTATTGCTTGTTGACCCTCAGCACCCCGCGCCGCCTGACCCCAAACCCCATCAAAGTAGTAGCGTCCCCGCTTGAAAAACTCAGGGTCATTGATAACTGCTTCCACATCTTTTATTGTGAAAACTGGGTCACGCGATCGCCCTTGCTCAAAAACAAAGTCATTGTAGCCACGCACTAGCTGAAAACCCAGTAGTTGCACTAAATATGGTTGGCCGTGTGTCAAAGCATAAATTTCATCTAAAGCTTCCGGGATGTAGTCGAGGAGGAAGTCTTCATTATCTGGGTTAGCAAGAATTTGGCGAGTAGCTGCACGTTCTTGAAAGCCTACATGAATAGGAATGACGCTGGCAAAGAAGGGTTGAAAATAATCTGCTGTCATTTCTTCTAAAGTGTGCAAACCAGCAAAGGCAAAGGCGATTTTAGAACTCATTTGCACCAAACCGCGCAGAAAACCCATAAAATCGATAGGGATTTTTTTCGCTTCAATTAAATCTTCAATTTTCTCAAATTCGTCTAAGGCGATGATCAAGCCACCGTCTAGCTTTGCTTCCACCTGTTTTAAATAGCGTTCAAAAGTCCGGTAGGGAAGATTAAGTAAATCAGCGTCAGCTGGTGGTGGAAGTTTTACAGTTTGAGAAATTTCATCACAAATTGCCATCAGCACCTCACCTACACCTTGGGGGCTATCTCCCAAACGTAGCAAGTTGACGTATGCTAGCTGAATTTGTGAGCCTAAACAGTTAGCAGCATTAAGCAGAATAGAAGTTTTGCCCATGCGCCTGTGACCGTAGAGAACTATAGACTGGAGTTGATGACCCATCACCCAGAGTTCTTCTAACTGTCTGATGATATCTTCTCGCCCAACAAAGAGATGACCTTGAACGGGGTCGCCTACAACATAAGGATTAACCACAGGCTTGGTGATGGAAATTTCTCCCACTTCACCAGTGATTTGTAAAAGGCTTTCTTTCCAAGTTTGAGCGATATCTATGATTAACCCTTGCTCTGCTTGCGGCAAGGTGTCGGCTTGATTTAGGATTTTTGTCAGTTCGCCTAATGCTCGATTGAGAGCTAAAGACCTGGCTGAACGTGAGACGCTGCGGTTAACAAACTGCACATCTTCAACAACTCGACGCAGATTAGCAAGGACTTTCCAAGTAATTGGACGTAAAAGCGGTTCCTGAGGAAAAGGAGGAACTTGGATAGCTGCAATATAAGCTGGTTTTTGAGCTTGATCAAACGTCGCTAGAGTTTGAGCAAGGGTATACATTTCGTCGCCATAGAGAAGAGAACGCACTACAGTAAAAGCCTCCATTGCTTTCTCTGGCTCATATTCATGCAGATACCAGAAGCCAGCGGCAGCAGCACGAGCAGGAGTATTTAAGCGAGTATCTGTGTTAAGACGAGCCTGTAAACCTTCTTCCCAAGAACGAGGGAAGAAAAAGTAAAGGGAGAAAAAATCTTCGATAAATTTTGACTTTAGGGTTTCATCTAGAGAAGCTGAAGCAAAACGTACTATATTCCAATCAAAAGGATTTGCCGCCAGTCGAGAGACAGTCCAAATAAGTTGCTCTAAGGGGATTTTGGCAAGTACTCTATTGACTGCTTGGACAACAGGAATGAATTGTAGGGTATATGCCAGCAGTTCATTGATATTATGTAAACCTATTTCCCAATCATTTTGCAACCAATTTTGCAAGCGCCAAACAAGATTAGGAAGGGGAAGCGGAGTAATGCGGGGGAGTAGCCAACTATTGTTTTGAATTATTCGCAAGTTTAAAGGTGAGCCAATAAGCCAAGTTTCTGGACGCAGTACTGCCACGCCGAAAGCCACGCCTAGCGCCACGCCGAACGACGCCACCGCCACGCCTCCCACCACGCCTCCCGCCACGCCGAACGCCACGCCTAGCGCCACGCCTCCCGCCACGCCTACCGCCACGCCTCCCACCACACCTCCCACCACGCCTACCACTACGCCTACCGCTACGCCAAACGCCACGCAAAACGCCACGAAGAACGCCACGCTGAACGCCACGCTGAACCAGTCAACGGGAATGTTTATTGGCTGAAAAATTAAATTTATAGCTACAGGTGTAATTACTGTTAAAACTAATCCTTGAAAAAGTAACTGACCTTGGATAGCATTTTGACGCAATAACTCCCATCCATTCCGCCAATTCATTTCCCCTTCAGGAATATACCCACCCCCGAATCTGTCCACATACCACCGCAAAGCTTGCGGAAAGAAAAACACCCAATACAAAAGGCGCAGATAATCTAAGGGGTTCCACAAAGAGAGGGGACGCTTCAACTTGGGCGCTAAGTCTAGGCGGGGTACAGGGGTCATTATTCAACCTCCATTATCACCTCTGAAGAACCTAATTCCCCAGCCCCCTTGTTTATGACGGAAGGGAGAGTAGGAGTAATCTTATTCCCCTCCCCTCCGAGGCTAAGGCGTACATACAAATCGGAGTTACTTTGAGATCCGGGTTTTACCCCCCTTAATCCCCCCTTATAAAGGGGGGAAACAAGAAAATCTAGTTCCCTCCCCTTTCCAAGGGGAGGGTTAGGGTGGGGTAATTCGATAACTTGTGTGTACACCGTAGCCCCTTGTAGGGGAGAGGTCAAAGCGGTGTCATTCATTGCAAACTCTCCACATACCGCGAATAAGTTCGATAACACAATTGCATCAGTTTGCGAGGATGTCCGCCACTTTCTTGGATGAGTTGGATGATTTCTTCTTCAGTAAAACTCATAGAAGTTCTAGCCAAACGGTTGGTAATAAAAGCACGCATAGTAGCTTCATCCCAAGGATGAATGTGTTCCTCTTGGCAAATACCTGCCAACGGAGAAGTATTACCTTGCTCCTGACTATCCTTAAAAAGGTCGTTCAAAGGTTCGGTGGCAGCTAAAATCAGCTTCAACGGAGCATTACTTCCTTCGGCTAAACCGCGCAAATAATCCCTTATATTGCGAGTAAAACCTTCGCTTGTAAGCTTTCCTACATTGTCTATAGCCAGTAGTATTTTACAACTTCGCAAATTGCGGGTTAACTGATAGTCTTTACTGTCAGGTATACCGATCTCGTGGCACAATTCACTATAAAATTGACTTTCATTATGAAGTAAATTCAGGTCTAAGAAAACTGGCTGACGTTCACTTTTGAGAAAATTTTTAGCCTGTTGGTTAATCATCCATAGCAGCGAAGATTTGCCGATTCCCTCTTCCCCAATTAAAACGATACTACTACCACTATTCAGTACCTCAAATACTCGCCAGATCTCGCGCTCTCGGTCAAAGAATAGATCCTTTTCTTCTACTCTGCCACTAAAAGGAATGAAGGGATTTTTATTTAGCCCAGATACAGTATTATTAGGTAACTCTGGAGAAGTAGTATAATTTGGTTCTGTCGCAGTGGTATAAGATAGTTTTTTAGTATGATAATTGTAATTTCTCTCAAAAAAGTTTTCAAGTTCTTCCCTCAAATTTCTTTTATCAAGATCGTATATATCTAAAACTGTTTTAATCTTATCAATTAATTTTTTGCCTATTTCTTTTAAATACTGTTCTGTATATGGTTTGGAAGTAGGATTAGACTTATCTATTTTAGAAGGCATTTGACCATAATTCATACCTTTCCAACTTAGGAGAAAAACTTTTTCTTCTAACTTACTCAGCGATACTACTTTTCTTTTCCTCTCCTCAAATATTTGCTTAATAGATTCTAATGCTTCTTCAGCTTCCATTTAATCTGGTTAAGTTGGTAGAGTAAAGTTAAAACCTGGATATAAGCTTAGTATTTTACAGCAAAACCTACGTAATCCTACGTCTATGTAGACATTCTTTGTATTTATGACGTAATCCTACGTCTATGTAGACATTCTTTGTATTTATGACCTAATCCTACATTTACCTACATCCTACGTATAACTATGGACTACAGGCGAGTATAGAGACATCCCAACAAGAGAGGAGTGCAAAACGATGTCTACTTACTATGCTGAAAATGAAAATTTACCCGTGCAGCAACAGCCAACAGATAAATCTCTAGATATTCCCAGCCAGACAAACAATACAGAACAACTTCTCGATATTGCTGAAAACATTACTGCTGCTTTAAACAAATCAGAGACAGTAGAATTAGTTCAAGCTGGAGGTCAAACAGCAGAAAATATTTTTAAAGTCTTAGTTCAATATGGTGGTAAACCAGTTGCAATTATCCTGGCTACTGCTGTTCTTATTGCAGCTACGGCTATACCAATCTTAGCTGTAAAGGTATCTCTGGGTCATATAACTCCAATCCATAATAGTTCCCAGACAAAATGATAGTTTTGTGTTGGGTTGCGATTTGCTTAACCCAACCTACATTTTATTTCTGGAGTTTGGACTAAAA
>NZ_KV757586.1 GCF_001712795.1 Nostoc sp. KVJ20 | reverse complement strand
ATATTAAGTAGGTATGTTACGGCTATGTAAGAGGATGTTTGAAAAGTCATGATTGATGTATAAAATTTTTTTACCCCACCCTAGCCCTCCCCTTATAAAGGGGAGCCACTGCGTTGGGCGGCTTCGCCGACTTGAAGCATGTGGCGTGAGGGAACTGGATTTTATTGTTTCCACCCTTTATAAGGGGGGACTAAGGGGGGTAATAATTCGATTAAAATCACAACATACTACTTTTCAAACAACCTCTAAGAATTTGAGGATTTTAAAAACCCTAATTTAGCCGTAACGCAACATATTTCTAGGTGCGTTATGCGCTGCTTGAACGCATCTATAAATTTAAGGGTTACTTTATAAATGGTCTTTAAACCATTATTTTTTAGTGTAGATTATAGTCAAAATCAACGGCTTGCTTAACTATAAATTAGCAACTTTATTAAAGACTAATAATTATTAAGCAAGTATCTTTAAAATACAAAAGCTTTATTATTGTTTTCTGCCTTTTTCAATCAATAGTTAATAGCTAAATCTCAAACAATTTCAATCAATTACAGAAAACTGCAAATAAATAAAGTACAAAATGCAGGACTTAAAATCAGATGCGAACAAGCTCTAACTCTACCTATTAACTCAAAATCCGTAGTTTTTTTACTTCATGGAAAACAAAACTACTGAAATCACTCTTTGAGTTCCTATTGCCCAGTAATTTAATTTATAAAGTTGCTCAAACACATGAGGAAAATCTTATGAAGAATACAATTTTAACGGCAGCAATTTGCTTATTTTCATTCGTGTTTACACTGAAGGTAGAAGCTGCTGATTTTGAACAGATTTATATCTTTGGTGATAGTTATTCTGATGATGTAAATTATTACAAGATCACAAAAAGTGAATTGGGTATAGGTATTCCCCCCCAACCTTACAAAGATGGACGTTTTTCTAATGGGCCAGTCTGGGTAGAATATCTTGCACAAGATATGGGCTTAAATCCCTCTGGCATTACTAACCTTGCTGTTGGTGGTGCTAAATCTGGGTTATATAACGTTACTATACCTCCTATACCTGGTTTATATTTCACAGGAGTTTTATCTCAGATTAAGAAATTTACAGAAGTTAATAAGTCGGTTAACCCAAACGCACTTTATATCGTATGGGGCGGTACGAATGATTTCCTTTACTCTCAAAGTGCTGTAAATCCTAGCCAGCCAGTTACGAATATATCAACAGCGGTGCGTGCTCTTGCCAATGTTGGGGCTAAAAATATCCTAGTGGCTAATTTATTCAATTTGGGAGACTTACCAGGGACAAGAAATAGTGTAAACTCCACACAACTCAATGATTCGGCCACTGAATATAATGTCGAGTTGATTAAAAGCCTCAATTCTTTAAGCCAAGAACTAAATAATGTAAACATCATTTTTTTAGATGTTAATTATTTATTTAAACAGCTTTTAGCTAATTCTAGACAAGATAAGTTTACAAATGTGCTTGACTCTTGCATAGGAAGCTCAGTTTTAATAACTATACCAGCTTCTACTCCATCATTTGAATGTAAGACCAACCCCGACAAATTCTTGTTCTGGGACAGCATCCATCCTACAACTGCTGGTCATAAGATTATCGCGGAATATGCAGCTTCAGTGTTAAAGTCTCAACCTATATTGAAGTCTTTCAACAAATTAGGAAAATCTAGAAAATAGAACTATTTCTTGAAAGAGGCAGAAGGAGTCAATCAGTATTTCTTCGGAATTGCTGGAAAGGGGAGACAGAACAACAAAAAACTACTGAGACTTTATTAGAAAATTTTGATGTTGATCTAGACGATGATTAATTCATTCTGACTAGGGATTTGCGCTACCCTAAGTCTGGAAGCCAAGGATAAATTACATGAAAAAATGGATTTGGCTGATGCTGTTGGTACTGATGGCAGTTGCGGTGGTGGGTAGTAGAAGTAGCACATTTTTTGAACAGCGTCCCTCACCAGAAATTGTTGAGCGCATTCCAGTGGAAACACCCCAACCACAGCCAGAGCCAAAAAAAGTTGACAGTGCGCCGCAAGTGTCTGCTGACAGGCTGTTAACTCATGTCCAAAAGTTAAATTTTCAGCGCTACACAACAAAAGAGCGATCGCTTACTCGCACTTATATCACAACTGAACTCACAAAATTAGGCTGGAAACCTAAATTGGAAAACTTCTCTGACGGTGTGAATATTTTTGCCGAACGCCCAGGAACGAGCATTGCCGCTAAAGCAATTCTTGTGGGAGCGCATTACGACACTGTTGCTTCATCCCCCGGTGCTGATGATAATGCCAGCGGTATAGCCGTATTGCTGGAAGTCGCTCGGTTACTCGGTTCTCGCCCCACGCCACGGACGTTACAGCTAGCTTTTTTTGACCAGGAAGAAATAGGACTTTTGGGTAGTCAGGCTTTTGTGAGCAAGACAGCACGCTTGCAAAATTTAGGCGGAGCGATCGTTATGGATATGGTAGGTTATGCATGTTACACTCCTGGGTGTCAAAAATACCCTGCTGGATTGCCTGTTACCCCACCTAGCGACAAGGGCGACTTTTTGGCAGTAGTCGGTGATACAGAACATTTGCCTTTACTGAATGCCTTTCAAAACTCGCAGAACGTCCCCTCAATCGCCCTGAATAAAGAAGAATCAAATCTGCCAGCAATCTTGACACTGCCGATTCCTTTTAAAGGTTTACTGACACCCGATACCCTACGCAGCGACCATGCACCATTTTGGTATCAAGGCGTGGGTGCTGTGCTGGTCACAGACACCGCAAATTTACGTACTCCCCACTATCATCAACCTAGCGATGTTCCAGCGACTATCGAGCGATCGTTCTTCACAGGAGCAGCACAGATTGTAGTCAATGCGACTACTGCCTTGTTAGAGAAGACCGAAGTTTTGGAAACTCAACCACAAAACTGATTCTTGAAGAAGAATCCAGAAGTCAGAATTCAGGAGTCAGAATAAATCAGTCGGGGATTCAGACCGGCGCAGGAATTGAAAACCACCAAATCTACGATTTGGTGGGGGTGCAAAAACGCCGGTCATTCATCCGCCAGTCATACAGAAAACATTGCTAAATTCTGACTCCTGACTCCTGAATTCTGTTCGATAAATTATGAATTATCTTGACTAGTACAGCACAGCGGAAATAAACCACCCATTCCCAATCAACAAAACCCTTACGCTGTCTTCATTTTTAATTTTTAATTTTTAATTTTTAATTCCGCCTTGCGGTACTAGTGTTTGGTTCAGGGAAAGTTAACGTCCAGTTATCTTTATTGTTGAGGTCGAAGTACAAACCTTGGAGAATGAGTCGCAGAGCTGTTCGAGTTCTAATAAATTTCCTCACCAGATAAGTGCCTGGTTCAGCTAAGATATCATTAAAGTTTTTTCTATAACCAAATTGTTTTGAACAATAACTGCCAGCACCTTGGACTGTTAACACAAAAAATGGAGATTGTTTGTATTCATCAGGAATCATAAATATTCCATATACATGGTGACGGCCACGCCACGGCTGAACAATAACTTTAGTAGCGCGTACTTGGAATTTTGTAGTTTTTGATGTGAGAAAAGTCTCGAAATTGCAATCAGAGTTATTCACAGGCCACCACAGTGTAATAATACTCAGGGAGAGCAGCAAAATTAAAATATAGCGGAGTCTGTGACGCATAAATCTAAGAAAAAGTTTTGAGGCGGCTGGTAGAATTTGATGAGTAATGATAATGCAGCGACAGCAGTAAGACTATCCACCTGCAACACCTCTGCAACACGTTCTAAAAGTCATTTTTAGATTAAGGGGGGTAATTCTACTTGTGTATACACGGTAGCTTTTTAAGGGGGCTAGGGGGGATCTAAAAGTGCCTAAAATCACAGTGGAATACTTTTAAAATAACCTCTAAATCGGCAGGCGGCTTATTCCTTCCATCCCTCTTGTTGAGATGGAATTACCACTATTTTTTTGACCCCATACATAATCTAGTTACTTTGAATAAATAATTTTTGATTGTCGCTGTTACAGTATTAAACCTAGCTGAGAAACAATCGAGCTTTTGTGGCTGTTAACACTGATTTATGCTCAATTTTTTAGCTGTAATAAATTCTACAATTTGTTACTTTTGTTATGCTTTTGATGTGGCTCTGTTTGGATCAGCAGTTACTTTGAGGAGATCAGAGCGTAAGCGTAGCGCGTCGTAGACATCGCAATTAAGTTCAGGAAAAAATCTACTTTTATTTTTAGGCAATTAATGGGGTAGTCAAATACACAAATATCCGTTATATTCCCGTAAGTAACACTTGGTATAAATATTTATGGGAATAAGTTGGGGAAGTCTTAAGACAGTTGCGGGTTTCTTTGGTGCGATTATACTTACATCGTTCGGGACAAATGCTTCGGCCATTGCGGCTGACACAGTTGTGGTGCGTTTGGGTTTATTTACAGAATCCATCTCTCTTGCTGAGTTGCAAAAGGCTGCAAAAACTGGAAAATTACCTGGAAGTTTGCAGCCTTACGCTAAAGGATTATCTGAAGAACAACGCCGCTTTTTCTTAGGGGCGCTGGGTATGAATATACCGATGAATGTTGTCACCATTAATCGGTTAGTTAATACCCAGATTGGCACAACTATTCTCAATGACTTTGCTACAGCTTTAGCGCGAAAGGACAAAGCTGGGGTACAAGCACTGAGAGCAGGATTAGTATTAGGCTCTACTGCACCGCAGGGTCTTTCTATACTGAGTTTTATCGCCGCTTATCCCAGCAAACGCCTAGAAATTGATTTGCCACAGGCTTTTGTGGTTGCAGGGAGTTTGAATACAGCTTTTTGGCGTACTCAACAATTTATGCTAGCGATCGCTCCCCAACTCGACCCCATAACACCACAGCCTAGAACACCACAGGTTGCTTTCCCTTTTGATCCTAGTCAACCAGGAAGCGCCCAAGTAAAAATACTCAACTTAAGCCTAAATGACCAAAAGCGCGAGCGCAAAATCCCAGTTGATGTTTACTGGTCAACTGCTGCAACTCCCGACAAACCCGTAATTATCTTTTCTCATGGCTTCGGGTCAGTCCGCACGGACTTGCGTTACCTCGCAGAACATTTAGCATCCCACGGTTATGTAGTAGCAGCTTTAGAACATCCCGGTAGTAATGAGGCAAATACTAATTTGGCATTACAAGGTAAAACCAGAATTGTACAGCCTCAAGAGTTTTTGTATCGTCCTCAAGATATTAGTTTTGTTCTCGACGAATTAGAAAAGCTCAACCAAATGGCTAATAATCCCCTTGTTGGGAAACTTGCAACTACGAACGCGATGGTTGTTGGCTATTCTTTTGGTGGTGGTACAGCTTTAACAATTGCTGGAGCCGAGTTACAACTGGAACAACTCAAACAACGCTGCAAAAAAAACTTGACTAGCTTGAGTCTGGCGGAAGGTATGCAGTGCATCGCTGAAGAATTGCCCGAAAATAGCTATCAACTACGGGATACTAGAATCAAACAGGCGATCGCTCTTAATCCAACAACTTCTCTGATTTTTGGCAAAACTGGGTTAACTAAGGTGCAAGTTCCTACCCTAGTATTAGCAGGTTCCGCAGATAAAACCACCCCAGCTTTAACTGAACAAATTGTGGGATTTGACAAAATTCCATCCCCCAAATGGCTAGCTGGTATACTTGGGGGTACTCATCTAAGTGTAAAAGATCCCAGCACCACTTTGGATCAGGCAGGACAACCGAATACACCGATTAGTGGCGGTGAAGTTGTGGGTGAACAAGCCGCTGATGTACGTAAGTACGTTAAAGCTATAGCTTTGGCCTTTGCCGCACAGATGACTCCAGAAGCTAAAAACTACGCTGTGTTTCTGACATCAGATTATGCCCAGTTTGCTTCAACTCCCACATTCCCATTTCGCTTAATTACCCAGATTCCTCCTAATGCTATGGCAGTAGTGAAAGAATTTGTTGATAAATAAGGCCTTCCAATTCAAAAAATATCCAATTTGTTTATCAGGGAACCAGTGCGTTGCCAAGATTTGTCTGAGGGTCGGTTTCCCCCAATAGCACAGCCTCTACTCCATGAGAGGCTGTGCCAATAAGTCTGCATACCTCTACGAAGAAAGAAGCTTTAACAGTAGAGATACGGGGAACACTAGAAGCCGCAGATCATCCAGCCTCCTCATCCCTTTGTCCTTTCAATAAAATTGGACTGAATTTTAATATTTTACTTCAATAAAATCATACTAACTTGATAATAGCTTTATAGTTGTTATCCAGTCAATATTAAAATTTTACAGTAAGAATAAGTATTTAGATATAAACTTTATAATTGTTTTGTTAAAAATAATAGAAACTTAAGAGTGTAAAAAAATCCGAGCATCTACTGGATAATACATATGTATTCTGACGAAAATGCCAAAAATTAATGAACACAAGTTGCTTGATAAAAAAATATGTTTGCGTATTGATTGGCGTAAAATTGTTTAAATTCACAAAAATGGTAGAAAAATTTTATCTACTACAAGCCACAGATGAAGCCAAAATAAAAAACTTCAAGGCTTGCTTTGTTTATTTAAATAATAATTAGTTCCCGATACATAATATTATAAAACTAATTTTGAATTCAGAATTAAACAATTATTCCATTTCACTCAAGCTCATGCAACTATATACAACTCGTGAAATCGAACAACTCCAGCAACACGAAGACCTTCCTTACTTAATTGAAATTATGGATTGGGTGAAAAATTTTTTAGGAAGACCTCATCCTAACTTAGGAAGAACCGGTGCAGTTTGCCCTTTTGTACCTTTATCTCTCAAGTCAAATACTATTCGTCTGGCAGTTATTCGCACAAAAGATTTGTATTCAGAACAATTAGAAGATGTTGTTGGACGCTACCGAGATATCTTTCTTGAGATGGATCTTAAAGAGCAGGAATTAGCAATCAATAAAGCTTTTTTACTTATCTTTCCTGACGTTCATATAGAAGACGCTACTAAGCTAATAGATAGTGTCCAACAAAAACTTAAACCTTTGTTTGTTGAGTCAGGACTGATGATAGGAGAGTTTCATAAACGTAATGATAGTCCTGGTTTGCACAACCCAAACTTTCGTCCACTTCGTAGCCCTATTCCCTTGTTGGCTATCCGGTTTATGGTTGAAGCTGACCTTCCCTTTCTTCTGAGTCCGGCTGATCCACGCTTACGTATTCGGTATCTGGAAGCTTATTTAAAGCGTTTTGGTAATAAATTTATAGATGAAACAAAGTTTAAAAATGCCCATCAAGCATTGGCTTTAGCGAAGAAACAACTTCAAAAAGAAAATTTACTGAGTTATTGCATATAAATATCAAATATTTGAATAGGGGGTTGGGGACTGAGCAGCTAAAGTAATGATGCCAGGAAATTTGGCGATCGTATAGAATTATTTTTTGAATATGACTTTACTGAATTAGGACTTACGCAAACAATAGCTGAAACCTTTGTTTTACGGTAGTGGCAATTCATGCAGACGCATACTCCTAGGTCGAAGCAAGCTACAAGGAGCGTCTCGTAGAGAAACGGCTTTCCCCTAAATGAATAAAGCGCCACCTCATATAGAATTGGTATAAGGACACTATTGTTTAATACATAAAAGCAAATAAATAAAATGGCAAAAGAAATAGAGCGGAAATATTTAGTGAGAGGAGATAGCTGGAGAGGATTAGCTGAGGGTAGTGTTTATCGTCAAGGATACATTGCCACACAAGACAAAGGGACTGTACGTATACGTATAGTAGGAGAAAAAAGTTATTTGACAATTAAAGGCCCTAATATTAAATATTCCAGATTAGAGTTTGAGTATCCTATTCCTCTTGAAGATGCTCAAGAAATGCTTGAGACATTGTGTGAACGTCCCTTTATAGAAAAAATCAGATATAAAATAGAATCAGGCGGTTTAATTTGGGAAATAGATGAGTTTGATGGTGTTAATAAAGGACTTATTTTAGCAGAAGTTGAACTCAGTGATGAGAACCAAAAAATTGAACTACCAACCTGGATTGGAGAAGAAGTTTCTGATGACTTCAGATATTTCAACAGCAATCTAGTAAAACACCCTTTTTCACAATGGTAATGGCTGAAATATTGATGATAAGCACACCCCTATAGGGAAGCAAGCTATACGCACCGTCTGCCATAATATAGCTATTTTTAATCCGGTGAAGTACAGGTGTGCAAATAGACCTAACCCCTTTCCGAAGGCGGGAAGGGGGAACAATTCAAAGCCTCTCTCCTAAAAGGCTACGGTGTACACACAAGTCGAAAAAAGCTTGATTTTCCATTCATTGTTTTCCCGTTGATCTCGTTCCCACGCAGAGCATGGGAACGAGGAAAAACGCTTATCAAGCTAGGTTTTTAGGACTTGTGTGTACACCGTAGCTCCTTTTAGGAGAGAGGTTTGGAGATAGGTCAAAATTGTACTTCACGCTTGTCGAGAACTGCTATAGCGTCATTACGAATTACGATTCACAAAATTAAAAAGGGGGATTTTGAGGATCGAAAGTTTTTGATACCGACAAGAGGACTTTTCAAACATCCTTTACGAGACACTACACAGACGCTTACGCCAAAAAATTTCCTAAGCCTGTAATGCCTTAAACCACTTATTCAAAACGGTGCTGATGGTTTTCTTAATTTGATGGTTACGACTCCACTTTTGGAATGCAATTTCATACTCTTCACCTTTGATTTGAAAAGTATTCCAGACATCCAGTCCTACAGGTAATCCGCAGAATAGTAAAATATACAGCGACCAAGAAATTCCGCCACCAGCAATTAAATCAATCAGTATAAAAAAACCATTGAAAATTGCATAATTGCCTATACGCTTCTGAAATCTTCTGATCCGGTAATCGTCAAAAGCTTTTCGCTGTTGGACTTGGCCCTGTTGGACTACCCAATCACGCTCTGCTAATTTTAAAGATTCAGGTGAAATTTCTAACTCAGCAGCAATTTCTAATATCTGTTCATAAGAAAATTCTGTGTCTTTGTCATCAGCTTGACGAGCGATCGCTAAGTGCAGAATTTGCTGAACATCTTCTTGGCTATAAGAGCGGAGGCTCTTGGGTTCAAATGTTGTCATAATTCTTTCTCTTAATATTACTTTCAATAGAAATTTGCTACCCGATAGATTTTCAGCAGCGACGCTAGTACTATTTCCATTATTCTTACATTAGCAAATCTAGATGCTGTCCTGCATTGAATGTATTGGATTTTTAACTTTGGGTAAAAAGGGTCTATCTCTCGTCTACTTTTGGTTGTCGATAGGCATAAATATCTTGAATAACTTGTACCCAACCGTTAGCCACAGATTCGAGGATGCGATCGCCTTTTTCTTTTGTTGCGGTTGTCGCGTCGCCAATCACTCCACTTTTACTGATATCTCGCGTCACCCAAGCCACAGGTAACTTACCCTCCCAACTCAGTAAACTACTTTCTGACTGTTCTGGTGGATATTCTGCAACAGCTTTCTCTAGCTTCACTTGTTCTGGCAAAATCGATAACATAATGCTAGTTTCAGCGTCTCCAGCGTGCATTCCTAGCGCTGCCTCTTTCGGAGTCAATAAATCTTTAGTTATATGAGGCACGCGCCAAGTAAACAAGGGGAATACCAAAAAGTCATCATATTTAACGTGCAAATCTCGCGCCGCCATTTGCATAACTTGGGGTTGTCCACCGTGGGAGTTCATTAACACCAGTTTTCTAAAGCCAGCCCGGTAAATACTTTCTCCCATTTCCATAATGATTGCCGTGAGAGTTGCCGTACTCAGGGTAATCGTACCGGGAAAGTGCCAGTGTTCGTTAGATTTGCCATAATAAAGGTTTGGTAAAGCATAAGCGGGAATACTGGCATCCAGCTTTTCCATTGCTTTTCCCAGCACCCCCACACCGATCGCAGCATCTACAATCAAAGGCAAATGAGGGCCATGTTGCTCAATTGCGCCTACTGGCTGGATGATTACCACGTTTTCCTTATCTGGCATTGCCTGAATATCAGTCCAGGTAAGGTAGGGAAAAAAGCGTTCTGGTGGAATGAAACTATGCATATTAGTTAAATTTATATTTTAGGGCATTGGGAATTGGGCATTGGGCATTGGGCATGGGTTATTTATTCCCTTGTCCCTCTTATCTCCCTTGTCCCCCTTGTCTCTCTTCTCCCCCATGCCCCATGCCCCATTCCCCATTCCCAATTCCTAATATAAAGACTCTCCAAACATCCAGATATTATCAAATTCAACAGAGCATAATAACGAAATAACGAACATTAACCAAGGATGTAACTTAATGGTTGAAGAAAATGGATCGATTCGTACCCTATCGGTTGATATTGGTGGTAGTGGCGTTAAGGCAATGGTTTTGGATATTACGGGGCATCCTGTAACCGAAAGAGTGCGTTTAGATACACCCCAACCTGCGACACCGGAGGTTGTAATTAATGCAATTGTTGTGTTAGCGGCGGCTCAAGGTGAATTTCATCGCGTTTCGGTCGGTTTTCCTGGTGTGGTGCGGTGTGGAGTCACGGAGACAGCGGTAAACTTACATCCAGATTGGATCGGATTTGATTTGGAAACAGCATTATTAAAACATTTAAACAAGCCTGTGCGGGTGATTAATGATGCAGATATGCAGGGGTTTGGTGCGATCGCAGGTAAGGGTCTAGAAATGGTGATTACTCTGGGTACAGGGTTTGGTTCAGCTTTATTTATAGATGGTAAACTGGTGCCGAATATGGAAATGGGGCATCATCCGTTTCGCAAAGGAGAGACTTTCGAGCAGCAGTTGGGGCGTGCAGAGTTAGAAAAAATTGGTGACAAAAGATGGAATAGGCGTTTAGAAAAAGCGATCGCATCCTTGCAACATCTGTTCAATTATGATTACCTTTACATTGGCGGTGGTGAAGCTGTGAGAGTGAATTTACAGCTACCGTTAAATGTCAAACTCATCCCCAATATCACTGGTTTATTAGGTGGTATTGCTTTATGGCGAGATGAGAAAAGGTAAAGTATTCAGAATTCAGAATTCAGAATTCTGATTCCTGTTTTATTAAGGTGCTTCTTTTCTCAAGATTTAAAAATGTTATAAAAATTAACATAAGCTAGGCCAGAGAATTGTATAGACATTTTTTCCGTGCCCCCGTGTAACTTTGTCATGCAGTAATCTAAACTCTAGTTAAAATTTAAGACCGTGCAACAACGTTGTGCGGTTTCATTATTTTGAAGCTAAAGTATGCGCTTTCCGAGAAAAATTTCCTAGAAAAGTAGATATTTAGGAATTATGGCTGAAGACTTCCAGAGTTTCTGAATTCTGATTTCTGAATGCTGGCTTCTTCTTCAAAATAACCTCTGAGAGAGGACATTTTTTTGTAATTAACAATTGATTTTGTTGTCAAATGTTGCATTGATGAATGCTTAAAAACCTGACTCAGTGAATATAGCAGTATTTTTTGTAGCAGTATAAATATGATAAAAGTAGCATCAGCATACCAAGAACCAACCGAAGACAATTAGGCAAATTGGTTTCATGACATTCCCAGATGATCATATAGTATGTTATTGTCTAAACCGTTGATTTAAATATCATATTTGACAAATTGATGCCTGGATGAAAGATAAAAAAAGCACAAAGCTAATAATATTAGTCTGATTAAACGGAATAGGAGGTGAGAAAATATGAGCCTGATAATATTATCTGAAAAAATTAGTACATGATTTTTTATTTGGTCAGCATGAACTATCCCGGACAACAGCAATGTTGTTAGTTAAAAGAAATATTGCTTGAAGTAAAATGAACTACAATGAGTGAAATTGGCCTGATGATGACGGGCGTGTTAACAATAAGACAAGCATCTGGGGCCAATTTGCCACAGCAGCAATTATTTCAGATGGAAAATGACGTAAACCAGTCAAAACAGAGTCAGTTAGAAATGACTGCTCAAGTCACACCACCTGAATTTATGCAGACAGATGAGGTTTCCCAGGCTTCTCCCTCAGCGATCGCACTAACAAAAGAACACATACTTAATAAAATCGGCAAAAATAATCAGTTCCTAGCTTCTTCCAACTTAGGTCAGCCTAAGAAATATGCTCAGGCTGGAGTTAGAATCCGTGTAAAGGCTACAGGACGTTTCCAGAAGTTTAGTAGCCAACCTATGCCGACTCTTTATTTCGGTAGCTCTGGCCTTACTGTCAGAGTCTTACAAAGGCTGTTAGTGTCTAATGGTTATGCCGTTAGAGTGGATGGGATTTATGGCGCACTGACAGAGACGGCTGTCAAAGCCTTTCAAAATCAACGGAATTTAGCAACAGATGGAGTAGTTGGTCAACGAACCTGGCGGGCGTTAACAATTTAGTCATTTGTCCTTAGCCCTTAGTCCTTGGCTAATGACAAATGACAAATGACAAACTATCGATACTGATGTTGCTCTAATAGCTGTTGCGCTCTTGGCTTGTAAATTAAATAGAACAAAGCCTCAATGTAGCGCAACAAATCTTCCCGATTTTCCTTTGAAGTAAAATTCCAGAAGCCGTAAATCCGTGCTAATGATAACAACTTGCTAGTGTGAATTTTCCAAGTATAGGTGGTGTAAACTCGGTCAATTCCTCGCTGGGAAATTTCACTCCAATAGTTAGGATTTTGTTCGCATTTAGTGATGAAGTCCACAATTTTAGTGGCTGTTTCCTCTAAATTTGTCGGGTTAATTAAAAATCCATTCACCTTATCTTGAATAATCTCCAATGGCCCGCCAAATTGTGTAGCAAAAGTAGGTAAGCCTGAAACCATCGCCTCTAAAATTGTCAAACCAAAAGCTTCAAATAAAGCTGGTTGGACAAAAATTCCCTGATGATCTGCAATAACTCGGTAAATTTCACCAGAATCATTTTTAGTCAGGCGCACACCCAGCCAACGAATCTTTCCGTGGAGATTGTACTGATCAATTATTTGGTAGAGTTTGATAATTTCGTCACGTTCTTCGTTGTCGCCTGATTCTTCAACGCGCAATTTACCCGCCACCAAAATTAAGTTGCAATGCTCTTGTAATTCTTTACTTTGACCAAAGCATTCAGCTAAACCTGTGAGGTTTTTGATGTGGTCAAGACGCGCCATTGAAAATAGAGGGCGCTTGTTAGGATCATCGAGTTTGCCAAATATTTGCGTGGGATCTTCCAGAGTAAAGAGTATTTCTGCAAGGCGTTGGCGATCGCTCTCCACCCGATCTTTAGTCCTGGTGTAAGGGAAGTAATTATTTTCGTTTACTCCAGGCGGCACAACATTAAATTTGGGACTAAATAATTCAATGCCATTGGTCACATGGTACAACTCCGGCATGGTGAAACACTTATAAGACTCATACTGTCCCACACTATCCGGTGTTCCGACAATTTCTTGATAGGTGCTGCTGATTACAAAATTGGCAGCATTCATGGCAATCAAGTCAGCTGTGAATTGCAAGGAAAAATGATATTTTTCTTCCAAATCTTGCCAGTAGAGGTTACTGAACAAGTACTTAGATTTTTCCAAAGCATGGGCAACATTGCATTGCGTAACTTTCAATCGTCGCGCCAGCAAGAATGCCACTAAATTCCCATCAGTATAGTTTCCAACTATTAAGTCAGGTGTGCCGTGAAATTCTGCCCTTAGTTCTCTTTCTGAGTCAATGGCGAAAGTTTCTAGATAAGGCCAAAACTCAAACCGAGAAATCCAGTTTTGAGTCATGTTGGGATTAAATTCCCGTAAAGGTACTCGCAAAATCCAAGCGTTTTCAGTACCATAAACTTTTTCCAGTCGTTGATTGCACAAAGTACCATCACTGTTGGGAATTAAGCGGGTGAGAATAATCACCTTTGGCTCAACATTCAATCCCTCTAAACCAGCTAGCAAGACATCTTCTTGTAGCTGCTTCTCTAGACTCTTTGCCTGGTCAAGGACGTAAACCACCTGACCACCGGTATCGGGACGCCCCAAAACGCCCTCTTGCCCAAACCAACCGTGGGCTGACACTAAGACGATTCTAAAAATCATCGGGATGCGAGAAATGAAAGCTTCTAGGGTTTGAGGATCGGCAGAATCAATCAATTCATCGAGAATATTTAGGGTTTCCCGGACTCGCCCTGCGGTATTACCCCAACCTGGCTCAAAACCCATTGACTGCAATTGGAATCGGAATTGTTCGTAGGGTTCTTCTTCGGGGCGATTATTAACAAAACCGATAGCTTTTTTTACTTGCTCGGAAAGTTGCTGTTGTGATTGAATGCGATCGTTGACCAGCAGTTGAACACCGTTGTATTGGTGCAGGCGCAAAAAATTCAATAAGCTGTCCAGCAATTGTTTGGAGTCTTGAAATATTTTGCTGGATAGATAGCGGTTGAGAAATTGTACTCCCTTACCAATATTTTTGGGGTCGCGGATGACTGGGGTGTAGTCATAAAACGGGCCGAAATCCAATTCTAGCAAGCCGCCGTCGTTAGGATGAGATTTGTCCACTAAGCGATCGCGCAAATCCAGCAAATCCTGCACCGTCATCGGCTCAATGCTCAAGTCTGATGTCAACCAATAAACTTCTTGGCTAGCAATCTTAGAACGGATAATGAAACAGAAGTTTGAGTCCTCCTGAATTATTTCCTGAGTATAGTAAATAAGTTTGCCTAACTCCGAGGAAGTATAAAAAGCTTCAGGTTTTTGGGACTTAGAACAATACTCACTATATACATTCAGTATGTCGTTCCGCAGCAAGTACTTCTTTTCTTGTTGGCGTAATTCACTAATAAAGGAACGTAAATCACTTCTTTCTTCACTATCTAAGACTGCTTGAAGCAATTCAGACATGGCAACTCCACTAGATGACGATGTTTGCATTCTTAACTTTCAAGGCAAGACAAACAAGCCTCTACCTTTTCTTAAACCACATATAAACATGAAATAACACAGATAAACTATATTTATCTGTGTACCTACAAGTCTCAACTTTTCAGCAGGCACTTAAATCATGTTCTACTTTACTTAAAGTATCTATGACTCAGTATTTTTGGATCTAACTAAAGGAATACAATTTTTATTTCTTTTGATAGATGTTAGTAAATAACTGCATAATAATATTTTGGGCGCAATCTATTATGCCCTCAAATTCTTGATTAAACTTGATTATATCAACAATTTACATCTATCAGATTATCAGCACACCGATAAGGTCAATATTTATCTCTCAAGCTCAGTAAGACTTGTAAATCAATACTTTTTTTATTATTTTAGAATGTTGACATTTCTGTACTTGTAGGACTAATCTTTGATTTCTGAAATGCACGTAGGGTATGTTAGCGCAGAAAATATAGCATCAAAAGCTTAGAATGGTTCGTTAAGCTCCACGAATTAAAATCAATTTTTGTTCAGAGATAGACTAATCTTGATTTGCCCTAGTTATAATTTCAGCAAGGTTGTTTAAATCTGGTTGATTGATATGGCTACCAATACACATAAGTTAACAACTTCCGATCACAGTATAGGCAACATTCTGATTATCTCTTTGCTTGCTTTCTGTGGGCTGACTGTTATCATTCTTCTAGGCATTTTCTAACAGTTAAATGTGTGTTCAAAAACTTCTGATGCTAAAATTCCCGACTTTTCCAATAAGTCGGGAATCTTGATGTAAGCTTCACAACTCTTTCGGTGATTGCATTCTCTCAAAGGGAGAAAACAGGGCTAAGTCTAAATATTCAAGCGACCTGTAGTAAACATTAGATACGTTTGCCCTGCTACAGATAGATAGAGAGATTGCTGTTACTGTTTTTGATTCCTTTTGATAGCCGTAGAAACTGACCTCGTTCTTAATTGGAGTAGGTGCTGAGTCAGATCGGATTGAGTCAGCAAATGTAATATAGCTGGAGTACAACAAGGACAAAACAATGGTTCAAGGGGAAGCATGACTATTACGCACCTTTACTAGGGTATCTTCGCGCTGGGATTGCACCACAAACATTAGAAAAACTCACTTCTGGTGCTATCGCTAGTACCACAAGGGCTATTACAGATATTCTAAGTACCATTCAATTCAGAGGTAGTAGTTGCACCGACTGCCATGACTTCAGACCATTCACTGAGACGGTTGTCATTTAAGACAGCTCGCACTCGATAACCAAGCTGAATTTTATGCATTAGCAAGATCAAATCACGGTTGAGTAATCCTTGTGATTTTTGGTTTTCATTAGATGCAGCTTGTATACGAAAGCAGCGATCGCTTTGACGTTTCAACTTTGGAGATTTACCTTCCACAAGCACCGTTTGTAGTTCGTACTCTTTAGCTTCAGGATATGGTTCCCAGCAAAGTTGCCAGTAAGTTGACCAGCGAATTAAGCCTGATGGTAATTCCTCGACTTCATCTGACAATGTAGAGACAAGTCCGGTGACTGAAGGTTGTACAACTTGAGGCTGATTTGAGGTGATTTCAGCAGCTATAGATGAACTGTCATCAACACCTAGTATCAATCCGAATATCAAAGTGAACAGCACAATCAATCGTAGGCATTGTAATTGCACCGACAATATTTTCCGATTCATCATGATGCAAAAGTCAGTTGCTTACCACTCCACAGGTAAAATCAGGTTGCCGTTGTCTGCATAGATTGTTCGAGAACGGATATACGTTCTGGGAGCTACTGTAGAGTTGAAGACTGCGCTTCTTTGCCCAATTGCTGATCTGTTGCCAATGCTGGCGCGGAATATAACAGAGTTCGGCCCTAGCCCTACAGCATCACCTATGCTAGTTTCAGGGCCATTAGCAACACCATTGACAACCTGCCGACCACCATGAACTAGAGCGCGAGGCCCATAACCAACTCCATTACCAAGAGTCAAACTAGTGGTTTCTAAAGCGTGAAAGACAACATCGTTTGCCATCCCAGCAATTGACCCAACATTAAAAGGTTCACCTTCATCAGCACGTAGCGAAATTCTATTAGCTAGTTTGTGGTTGAGTGTTGCTAAAGAATCTTGGAAAGTAAGATTACCGATAATTCGGTTACGATAGTTCGGATCACTAGTTGGAGTTCCACCTATCTGCGGTAGACCTCCAGAATTAAAGAAGGTGACGGGAGCATAATTAATCCCTGTTACGTTTGTCAAGTCTGCCATAGCTAAATCTGTGTAACCTTTGGCAAATGCTTCATTGACTTCAATAATGCCTTCCATTAATGCAACGTCTGCTTGTGTCAGGTTGACTACTTTCCCTAAACTGCCGCTATTAGCTTGTAGATTATTTGTGACGTTTTTACCAGGCAAGACAACTTTACCAGCGGGTAAGGTAACACCAGGGCCAACTCGCGCCAGAAAGTTGACTACTGTGTTTCTTTGTATGGTTGCACCGTCTATTTCACAATTGAAGGCGAGAAAAGTCTCTGGAACAGTGTTGCTAAACTGAGTATTGGTAACTGTATCGGTAAAAGGCCCTGTAGAACCTTGAGTACCAATTTTAGCTGCACCTTTGATAATGGCCATGTGTGCCATAATGACACGCTCACCAATCTCCACTCCTGTTCCTGAAGCTGTGATTTTTACTTGGTCTTGGGCATTAGAATCTGCTGCAATACTAATTGGAGCATTAGTAGCATCTAACTGGGCAAATGGAGCGACGTAGACTTTTTCGCCCAAGGTGATATTTGTGGGATTGGTGATTGTTGCTGTTGGGTCAACAAAACTAGCTGACTCGGAAGGTGCGGTACTTGGGCATATAGGTAGGTTTCCCACAGTTGGATTACACGTTCCTCCAGCAGCTAATGCGGGTTGTATATATATCTGTGTGCTGATGGCAAACGCTAGGATAATTGCATTTAAAGCACTAAAAATTGTGCGAGGTTTGAACATAAAAAACTCCTCACGGTGTTTGGAATATTTGGCTATGGGATAATCTGCGTTAATGAATGAGAGATTTATTCAGGCGATGTTTGGCAATAAGACGCAGAGCGTCTACGCAGGCTAAAAATCAGACTGCAAAAGTCTCTATATCGACTATTTTTCTGTTGAGATATCAGACGATGAATTAACCGCCCCAAAAACCTGCTAAGTTGTAAACTATTTGCAAAATCAATGATAACAACAAGCCTAAAGGCGACACTGAAATTGTCGTTGTTGCTCCAGCAACCGCATCATTGTAGACAGTCTCCCAAGCATCTGGCCCGGTAGTGGAACTACCATAAACTTTTGTACTCACAGCTAACGTTAAGCTAAGTACACTCAAACCAGCTAGTATTATGCGACGTTTCAACATTATTCCTTGTTACCTAATAGTTTGCCAAGTTTATTGGGTAAGATAAACCGAAAAGTTTAAGTATGTCCTGTACCTTTTCGGTTTATTTTACTTAATAACTTTCAAGTTTAATCAAGTAGAAAATGCTACATCCAGCAATTAACAATTTATTGTATTCCTATTTGCTGTTTAACACTAGAGTTTTAGGTATTGAAAAAATTTATCGAAATAATAAAAATATTATTAAATTTATAATGGAAAATTTTGTTCACAAAACAATAATTTAATTAAAAAAGTCATCTATCTGAAGGAATAAAATTAGATTAATTCTGCTAGTAATACCAATTTTTTATGAAGCTGCATATAATTCGATCCCCCCCAACCCCCCTTAAAAAGCTACAGTGTACACACAAGTCCATCTCACCCCCTCTAACTCCCCCGATGCCTTGGGGGAGAACCGGATATTTCCCCCAAGGCATCGGGGGGATTAAGGGGGGTAAATCCAGGGTTTGCGCTTCATTACCAAGATGTGTGTACACCGTAGCCTTAAAAAGGGGGGCAAAAGTCTCTTAAAGTCCCCCTTATTAAGGGGGATTTAGGGGGATCAAGATATATGCAACTTCACATTAAATTGCTAGTAAAAGATAATCAGTATAGGTAAAAAATAATTTAAATTCTATCTTTGGGGGGATAAATATTTAAGCTGTATACTAATTTTCATTTAGAAAGTAGATTTGCTTATATACATCAACTTCTTGATAATATAAGCTAATTAATCATCGTGGATTTGTAACCATTCCAAGTCTATGAACTTATAGACGACAGATTCTTGCTAAAGTGATGTTTATGAAAGTTCAGAACCACAACCCACTTTTCTAGGAATATATGGATAACTATGAAATTATATAGGGCGAACGATGGGAATTGAACCCACGAATGGTGGTACCACAAACCACTGCCTTAACCACTTGGCTACGCTCGCCATTCAACAATTTGAATTATAGCAATAATTTGGCTAGCGATCAAGAGTTTTTATTCAAGGAACGGATTTAGTTGATTTAGAGTCTCTGGAATCTAACGATTTACTACGAATTTAACTTGGCAAACATGAAACCATTGACCATCATTGCATATACTGGAGCAGCAGCAGGACTCGCCGCCTTGGGTGTGACAATGGCGAAGACCAATCCCAGTCAGGTTGAATATGAAAAATATGCAGTGCAAAGGTTGTCAGAATATTTAAAAACCGATGTATGCAAAAGCACTACGAATATTATAGAAAATTTAATCCGTTTTAATTGTGATAAGTTGGTTGACTCGGCTAATCCGCAAATCCAAGAAATTATTGCCAGGACTACAGAAAGACAAAATTACGTGATTTTTAGCGTTTACCGTACAGATTTAAAAATAAGTTCTTGGATACCTTCTTATAAATTTGAAACGGTGGGAGCTTTTGATCAATTTTATACTTACACTGCTGAAGAACAATGAGTCAAGCAGAAGGGGGAGAATTTGAAGAACAAGTCAGAATCCAACATTCAGTATTCTTCTTCAAGAATTACCAGGGTATCTATTACCCCCCAACTTAATATTAAGTAAGAATAGTAACAGAAAGTTCAATTTTTGCCGATGTCATCTGCCTATCTCTTAGTATCTCACGGAAGCCGCGATCGCCGCCCAGAAATTGCTATGCAGCAACTAGCAGGGCTGGTATGTAATCAATTGCCAAAAAACTTCAACCCATTAAATAAGGAACATTTGGTTGGTATAGCGGCTTTAGAAATGAGTCCTCAGCCTTTACACGAGCAGATTCAACAATTTGCTAAGAGCGCTTTTGGTGATGATCGCAAACTACCTCAGAACGATAAGCGCCTAAAAATTGTACCGCTATTTTTGCTGCCGGGAGTGCATGTGATGACAGATATTCCCGCCGAAGTAGCACTAGCACAACAGGCTATTGGTCAAGATATCATCATTGAGTTGCAACCATGTTTAGGCTCTCATCCCAATTTAGAGAAATTGCTGGCCAAGCAAATAGCTGCGACAAAAGCAGAAGCATGGATTCTCTTAGCTCATGGTAGCCGTCGCCCAGGTTCTCAAGAAACTGTGGAAGCAATGGCGGCGAGTTTGGGAGCGGTGGCTGCTTATTGGGCTGGGCCTCCTAGTTTAGAATCACGAGTGAAAGAGTTGGTAACTGCTGGTTATCGGGAAATTGCAATTTTGCCATACTTTTTATTCGCTGGTGGAATAACTGATGCGATCGCTACTTCAATAGAGGAGTTAAAATTACAATTTTCTGCGGTGAATTTCCAATTGGCATCGCCACTGGGAGCAAGTGCAGAATTAGCCGAGCTAATTTGGGATTTAACAGATAAATGAACCGCACAGAGAAACAGGAGAGCAAGTATTTGGGAAAGGTTTATTTAGTAGGTGCGGGGCCAGGTGACCCAGGTTTAATTACCTTGAAGGCCAAAGGTTTGTTGGAATGTGCAGATGTCGTTATCTATGATGCCTTAGTTAGTTCGGCAATTCTGGCAATGATTAATCCCCAAGCCGAGCAAATTAATGCTGGTAAGCGGAGGGGGAAACATTCGCTGTTCCAGGAAGAAACAACTCAATTGCTGATTGATAAAGCGCAGGATCATGCAATTGTAGTACGGCTAAAAGGTGGCGATCCGTTTATTTTTGGTCGCGGTGGCGAAGAGATGGCAGAATTAGTCAAAGCTGGAATCTCAACGGAAGTAGTGCCCGGTATCACATCGGGAATTGCAGCAGCGGCTTATGCAGGTATACCTTTGACGCATCGACTGTATAGTTCATCGGTGATATTTGTAACTGGACATGAAGCGGCGGGTAAGTATAGACCGATAGTGAATTGGAGTGCGATCGCTCACGGTTCCGAAACCATTGTAATTTATATGGGAATTCACAATCTGCCTTATATTGTCGAACAATTAAGTTTAGCTGGATTGAATTTAGAAACACCCATTGCTTTGGTGCGTTGGGGTACGCGCCCCGAACAAGAAGAATTGATTGGTACTTTAGAAACAATTGTAGAGCAGGTAGAGCAAACTGGATTTGGTGCGCCTGCGATCGCAGTTATTGGACAAGTAGTGAATATGCACAGTATTTTGTCTGGTTGTCGTCCAGTATGATGTTGGCGCAAAGCTTGTCGTTTCATATTGTTAGATGACCACTAGTGTATGATCGATAAGGTTATTCGGTTCTGGTAGGAGTCAGCTACCAGAGGTAACGGGGAAAGTTCGGTGCAAATCCGGCACTGTCCCGCAACTGTGAACTAATTTGAGATTAAGGAACCAAATTGAGTAAGTCAGGATGCCCGCCGAAATAGATTTATCAGTTTCACTATATCTGCGAGGTACAGATGACTACGACTTTAAATATTTCCCCAACCAATCCCTTGGGTGTTGCTGAACATACTTTATTTGTTTGTAAAACCTGTGCCAGTGTTTGGCAAAATGGAAATCGCTTAGGTGAAAGTGGTGGTGAAAAACTTCTACATCAACTTCAGCAGCTTGCCCAAGATTGGGAGTTACGAGATGAATTCCCGATTCAGGAAGTTGAATGCATGAGTGCTTGTAATCGTTCTTGTGTAGTCGCCTTTACTGCCAAAGGCAAATTAACATATTTATTTGGTGACTTAGAAGTTGATGGTAGTGCTTCTGCGGTGTTGCAATGTGCTAGTCAATACTATGCTAAAGCAGATGGTTTACTGCCTTGGTCAGAGCGTCCAGAAGCACTGAAAAAAGGCATCTTAGCAAAAATTCCGCCTTTATCAAAACAGAATTCAGGAGTCAGGAGTCAGAATTCAGTATGAATTCTGTACGAGTGGCGGATAGAGTTAAGCAAAGCAAGTCCGCGAGAGTTTTAGTATAGATTAAAACCTCTTTCACCGTGGGCAAAAATAAATTCAAATATTCTTCCTTTAACCTATCCGTTTATGGGTAGAGTATTCTGAATCCTGAATTCTGAATTCTGATTCCTTTTTAATGATGCGCGTTTTGATTCTAGGTGGAACGGGAGATGCCGCAGAACTAGCTGCCAAAGTTGCGACTATCCAAGGGTTAGAAGCAATCACATCTCTAGCTGGCCGCACCCGTGAACCATCAATACCGTTGGGGGATTTGCGGGTTGGAGGCTTCGGTGGCGTGGCTGGATTAGCTAGCTATCTGCGAATCATGCAAATCGACTTATTAATTGATGCAACCCATCCTTTTGCGACTCAGATTTCCTTTAATGCAGCAGATGCCGCAACAGAAGTTGGAGTACCCCGTCTGATGTTAATTCGTCCCCCTTGGGAAAAAGAAAGTGGCGATCGCTGGATTGAAGTTGATCGCGTTGAAGTCGCAGCAGCATCTTTGCAAAATCAGGCACAGCGGGTATTTTTGACCGTTGGTAGGCAAGAACTCGCTGCCTTTGCTTATTTGGAGAAAATTTGGTTTCTGATGCGGATGATTGACCCACCTACTGATGATGCTTTAGTGCCGTTGGGAATGGTATTGTGCGATCGCGGGCCCTTTACCCTCAATAATGAAAGACAAATCCTGATTAATAACAATATTGATACCATCGTGAGCAAAAATAGCGGTGGCGATGCAACAAAGGCCAAAATCATTGCAGCGCGAGAACTGGGTGTAAAAGTTGTGATGGTAAATCGTCCAGCCATCCCGCCAGGAGAACAGGTTAGTAATGTTGATGCTGCTTTGAAGTGGTTATTTGATCGCTGCTAAATAATACGATCTTTCTGAATTTCCGTATAATACACGGGAACCTTCTACAAAATCCGCGATCGCATTAACGACTTCCATGAAAAATCTAGCTCTATATGCCATAGTCCTCGCCACCACTTTTGGATTAGTTTTCGGGACAATGCCAGCCGCCTCTGCTTTAAGTTGGAACTGGAGTTATTCTGGTACTGGCATAGCAGCAAACGGTACTTTCATCACTAATGACACCCCTAACGATTTAGGTTTTTACCTGATTACTGGAATTACTGGTACACGAAATGGTGAAAAAATTACTGGTTTGCAAGCCCCTGGGACTCCAATGCCAGGAAATGAACCTTTTGATGTTGATGATTTAATTAGTCTTAATACTCAGCAGTTAACGGGTAAGGGTTTTGCATATTCCACTTCAGAAGGACATTATTCAAGTCCATTTTTCGCTAATTTTTTGCCGAAACCAGGTTATTTAGAGATGTTTTCTGCGCCAACTAGACCAGGTTTGAAAAATTTAGGATTAGAAGATAGTGAATTACCCATTAGTTTTTCTGCGACCATAATCACCATCCCTTAACCCACTTCTATTTTTAGCTTACACGTAACAAGCTATCCAAATTCACTCAGAAAAAGCTCAAAAAAATTTCCTAAAACCATCAATAACAATTCAAGATTTTACCCTTACAGGGAAGCAAGCTATGCGTAGCATCTTCTAGAGAAGAGATTTTCAGATGGGATTTAAAGCCTGACTTAAACTTTAGCTAGGTGTTGACGTTCGGTCTTACAGCTATTTTCAGGTAAATAGACCACGCGGTAGGGGCACAGCATTGCTCATGCGTGTCAACTTAAGCCAAAAATAGCGTACTGATTAGGTGTTGTTCACCCACCAGGGAATATAATTAAGAGACTAATTGCGAAAATTTTCGCGCTCTTTAGTCCTCTTCAGAGGACTTTAACTATGAGACAGGGATTTACAATCCCTGGCGGACGTGAGGTTTCGCGTTAAGTTGACACCAATGAGCAATGCTGTGCCCCTACGACAGATGTGGTTCAAACACATGAGAACTGCTGTATAGCCGTAGCCACATAGGTTAGGACATTTTGAAAACCCCAAGGCTAGGAATAGTAATACTTTTACCTCCTGCCTCCTGCTATAAACCTTTAATTTGACGATAAAAATTGCGATCTGTCTATATGTTCTTTGAGACAAACGGTAGTATCATTGCATCCAGATGATACCGTAATTTTGTCTAGATATAGAATTCTATCGTCCTGTCAACGGTAGATTATTTCTGAAAGGAGTTTGCTGCAATGTCCACAAAACCAACTACTCGATTAATTTTGGAGACTTTACTCCCCCATCTCAAAGTAGCAGCAGCCTATGCCAATGTTCTTCAACCAAAAATTGCTGCACTTCCTGCCAAAGAACAAGGAAACAACTTTTTTAGTGCTGCACTTACTGATGCAGATGTGGCTATTCAAAATTTAGTAGAAGTAGTATTACTGGGCACTTTCCCAGATATTCGCTTTTATGGTGAAGAATATGAAAGTTCTAATAATACCAAATATTTTCGTGCTACCGACCTCGGTTCAGAAGGTGATTACTTAGTAACACTTGACCCGATTGATGGCACGAAGTTTTATATGGATGGACATTCTAATTACCAAATTATTCTCAGTATTCTAAATTCGGATGACTTTGAAGCAGTAATTGCCATTTCCCCTGCTCAAAACATTTATTTTTATGCCATTCGAGGCGAAGGTGCTTTTAAAGGGACGCTGGAGATGAACTTAGAAGCCTGTGCCCCATTACAGATAACATCCGCCAAACCTTCTATTTTGTTGGGATGGGGAATGAATGCGATCGCACCTTTACTAAAAGATCGATATCAAGTACTCGATATAGCAACTGATTACTCTAGTGATATTCAGATTCCCAATCTCAATGGTATTTTCAGCGGTGACTTGAGTGGAGCAGTAATCAAATCAGGAAAATTTATTGATGGTGCTGCACTCGCTTTTATTGCAAGAGAGGCTGGCTGGATTGTAACTACTCTAGACGGTTCGACTTTACCGCCACTGCATACTTGTCAAAACTATAGCTTACCTGGATTGATAGTAGCTGCTTCAAAATCTGTTCATCAAGACTTGCTGTTAGCAATGCAAAGCCTAGCTGCCTGCTAGTGAGTGCTGAGTAATGAGTAATGAGTAATGAGTAATGAGTAATGAGTAATGAGTAATGAGTAATGAGTAATGAGTAATGAGTAATGAGTTTTATCTCGTTCCTATGCAGAGCATAGGAATGCCTGATTAGAGGCTCTGCCTNNGACTGGGAACGAGGAAATGCTTATCAAGCTAGGTTTTTAGGACTTGTGTGTACACCGTAGCCACTTTAAGGTGGGAAACTCACTACTTGGAACTGAACTGGATACCTTCTTCCACGATCTATATTTTTTCGACACAATGAAAATCTGTATTGTTGGTGCGGGTGCGATTGGTGGATATTTAGGGGCAAAACTGGCACTGGCAGGTGAAGCAGTGACCGTGATTGCACGTGGTTCTCATTTGGAAGCAATTCAAAAAAAAGGACTAAAGTTGCTCATGGCAGATGGTTCCAGCCAAATTGCTACTCCATCTTTGGCCACTAGTGATATCCAGTCAGCAGGGACACAAGATGTAGTAATTCTAACTGTCAAGGCTCACAGTGTACCTGCGATCGCACCTTTTCTCCCTGCACTCTATGATGCTCACACGATGGTGGTAACAGCCCAAAATGGCGTTCCTTGGTGGTACTTCCGTCAACATGGCGGTCAGTATGAAGGTACGCGGATTCAATCTGTTGACCCAGATGGGATTATTGAAGCTAGTATCGGTGCTGAACGTGCTATTGGTTGTGTGGTTTACCCGGCAACTGAGATAGTTGAACCAGGTGTAATTAAACATATTGAAGGCGATCGCTTTACTCTCGGTGAAATCGACGGCACTAAAACCGAACGCATTCAATTATTGGCACAAACTTTAAAACAGGCAGGATTCAAAGCACCAATCCGTAATCAAATTCGCACGGAAATTTGGATCAAATTGTGGGGTAATGTGGCATTTAATCCCATCAGTGCCCTGACTGGTGCGACTTTAGAGGATATTTGCCGCTATTCCCTCACCCGTGAACTAGCGCGGCAGATGATGATTGAAACTCAAGCGATCGCAGAAAACTTGGGTATAAAGTTTGGCATCACTTTGGAACAGCGAATTAATGGGGCAGAAAATGTTGGTGCCCACAAAACCTCAATGCTACAAGATATTGAAGCCGGACGCTCCACGGAGATAGATGCTATTGTTGGCGCGGTGGCAGAATTGGGAAAACTCACTCAAATCCCCACACCTTATATTGATGCTATTTATGCCAGCGTCAAGCTGCTGGAGGCGACTAAATTAAAATACTGAAATTGACTAACCTTAGTGCAGGGTTAGCGAATGTGCGTAGCCTGATTACGAATTAGATTGCGGTGATTTGGCGATCGCAGCCCAAACTCTATGATGAACTTCAAGAATTTGTGTAGGATATCTTGCTTCGAGTAATTTTGCCAATTCCTGGTCAAATACTTCTACCTTTTCTGTTGTCAAACTAGCTCCCACGCCAGCGCTAGCACGAATTCGTCCCCGCCAAGCCTCGTGTGTATAAGGTACAAATACATCGTAAGAAAATGTGCGGATTTCTCTAAATCCTCCTTCGCCAATATCTTGTAACCACAAAGGATACAAGCCATTACCACCGCCCAGATTCCATGCTGGATTGTGAGCTTTGATCAGTTGTTCCGTTGCTTCAACTACATTATTTTTTAAGGGTATCCAATCAAAATGAGCGATCGCGATCGAGCCATTTCCTTTCAAGATGCGAGTAATTTCCTGGACGACACGCGGACGATCAAACCAATGCCAACACTGTCCGGCTGTGACAACATCTGCACTTGCATCTGGTAACTCGGTATTCTCGGCAGTTGCAACTCGATAATCTACTTTGAGTTGAGCAGATTCGCTTAACTGTCTGGCTTGTTCTAAAAGTGACACTGATGGATCGATGCCAATTACATAAGCACCTCTATCAGCAAAGCCCCGCGCTAGTGTTCCTGTTCCTGTGCCGAGGTCAACAATATTCTGCCCTGGTAAACCTATACCATATTCAGACAGTTTGTTGAATAATGAACTGGGGAAGCCAGCCCGGTGTTTTGCATAATCAGTAGCAGTTGCACCAAAATCAATTTTCATACCTTCAAAACTATTTTTGTAACAATTGTCTAGGCTAGAAGTTCTCTACCCACGGAGGTAGTTCTACTTCATAAATTCAATTTTCCATCACTGAAGATAACTGTGAATTGCCCTTAGTCGGAGTTTGACCAATTTGCAGTACACAAACTGCGGCAATCAGACAGAGAACGCCTGATAAAATAAATGCTTGTAAATAACTACCTGTCCAAGTTCTCAAGACTCCGGCTCCAAACGCTGCTGTGGCTGCACCAAGCTGGTGTCCGGCGACAATCCAACCGAACATCACGCCGACATTTTCTTTACCGAAGACGTTGGCAACCAGACGGACTGTTGGTGGTACGGTGGCAATCCAATCAAGTCCGTAGAAGACGGCGAAAATGGAAAGTCCATAAAAGGAAAAGTTGAAACTGAAGGGCAAGAAAATTAAAGATAAACCCCGCAGTCCGTAGTACCAACACAATAAGTAACGATTGTTCCAGCGGTCAGATAGCCAACCGGACATAGTAGTTCCGAAAAAATCGAATAGTCCCATGATTGCCAAAAGCCCAGCAGCCTTGACTTCCGGGATACCGTGGTCAATACAAGCAGGAATTAGATGAGTTCCAATTAACCCATTTGTGCTTGCACCACAGATAAAAAAGCTACCAGATAACAGCCAGAAGTCTCGATTACGCATTCCCAGCCAAAGGGCGTTAACAGTGGAAGCGATGGAATTGACTTTGGGCGGTAACACTTCCACAGTTTCGCGGTTGTCGCCAAAGGGTCGCAAACCGACATCCGCCGGACGATCGCGCATAAAGACTGCGATCGCTGGAATAATTAAAAGTGCTGCACCAGTCAAACCTAGAGCCGCAGTTCGCCAGCCAAAGCGATCGGCGACTGAAGCCAGCATGGGTAAAAACACTAGTTGCCCCGTAGCTGTACTGGCGGTTAAGATGCCCAGAACTAGACCCCGCTTTTCCAAAAACCAGCGATTGACGACAATAGCACCCAAAACCAGGGCGATAACTCCGCTACCAGAACCGACTACTACACCCCACAGCAAGACTAGCTGCCAAGATGCTGACATCAAAGTGGTTAAACCGACACCAAGGGCAATGACAGCAAGGGAAAACGCCATCATCCGCCGAATGCCGATCCGCTCCATAACTGTGGCAGCAAAAGGGCCAATTAATCCGTAGAGTACTAAGTTAATAGAGATTGCCAAAGATATAGTCGCTCTACTCCAGCCAAACTCCTGTTCGAGAGGCACTATAAAAACTCCAGGAGCAGAGCGAATTCCGGCTGCTACCAGCAAGGCTAAAAATGTTAAACCTGCAACGATCCAGCCATAGTGAAAAGAACGACGCGCTAGGAAGGAGGCTAGGGACATGAGTGGGGACTGGGGATTGGGGATTGGGGACTGGGGACTGGGGATTGGGGATTGGGGATTGGGGAGTAGTAGTCTGTCAATCAATAATTGATAGTTGACATCCTCCCCACCCTACTTCGTAGAGGGTGGGGATTCCAAAGATCGCTCTTTAGGTTTCCTCTTTCCACGAGTTGATTTGCTTGAAGGAGTTTCCTCACCCAAGTATTGATCAGTCTCTCCGGAGGCGTTAGTTCCGACGTGACCCGCCGTACTTAATCCATGAGCTAATATGTTCCGTGCCGCATTCCAATCCCGGTCTTGGGTGTGTCCACAATGAGGACAAACATGAGTTCTGGTACTAAGAGTCTTTTTGACAACTTCACCACAATTCGAGCAGTTTTGACTGGTGTAGTGGGGCGGGAAGTTACCACACCAAACACCTTACCGAAATACTTAACCCACTCACGAAACAGCGACCAAGAAACGTCACTAATCGATTTAGCTAAACGGTGATTCTTGACCATATTCCGCACCTGCAAATCTTCATACGCCACGAGGTCGTTAGACCTCACCACGCACCTTGCTGTCTTAACAGCAAAGTCTTGACGCTGGCGACTTACTTTGAGGTGCTTACGTGCAAGTTTATTTCTAAACTTAATTCTGTTTTGAGAACCCTTTTTAGTCTTAGACATCCGGCGTTGCAATCGCCTCAAAGACTTCTCGCTCTTGCGAAGATGTCTAGGATTAGCGACTGTATCCCCGTTACTATCGGTGTAGAAGTGGTTCAAACCAACATCAATACCAATAGTTTTACCCGTTGGCTCTCGCCTTTCTATTCGCTCTTGGTCAATGCAAAATTGGCAATAATAGCCATCTGCACGACGTACAACCCGCACTCTTTTAAACTGTTTAAGTTGGTAGAAATGCAGGTCACGGGTTCCCCAGAGTTTGAAAGTTCCCGCTTTAAATCCATCGCTAAAAGTGATGTGTCTGTGGTCATCAGAAAGTCGCCACCCACAGGTTTTGTACTCAACAGAACCGTGGGTTTGTTCCTTCTTGAACTTTGGAAATCCCTTTTTTCCAGGTTTACCTTTTTTGCAGTTATCAAAAAACCGAGCAATCGCAGACCACGCTCTTTCAGCACTGGACTGTCTTGCCATTGAGTTCAGCTTCGATACCCAAGGAAACTCAATACTGGCTGCAAGTACAGCGCAAAATTTATTTAGGTCATAGCGTCCAATGCCCTTATTGTCCATCCAGTATCTAAGGCAACTATTACGCACAAAACGAGCAGTTCTGATTGCTTCATCAAGCGCTCGATACTGCGAGTCTTGTCCATCAAGTTTTGCCTCGAATACGAGCATTTATGTCTAACTTTGGCACATAAAAAATATATCATGATTGTTAAAAACTTAGCTACTATGCAGATTCTATTTCGCTAACGCTCAATATCAATCCGCATAGTGCTGAGTTTTTAACCGCTTTACATCCCCCGCCTACGAGACGTTGAGGCGGGGGTCTTACAGCGATTCGATAAATTCCTTGTAGAGACGGCGATTTATCGCGTCTCTCTAACTCTCTAACTATTGCCCAATGCCCCATTCCCAATTTAGGATCGTGGATTTAATAACCTGTGTAGGTTGGGTTGAGTCTGCGAAACCCAACATCTCTGAGGCGTTGGGTTTCGTGCCTCAACTCAACCTACAAAAGTCGATGTTATTTAATTCTCATTCCTTAGGAAAATTTACCCTGCATAAGGATTACCGATTCTATCCACAGAGACATTAGAGGAGAATGGCAGACGACCGGGATTTAAGCGTGGTTCGGCTGCATAACCAACAGGAACAACAACAGCGATCGCTAAATCTGGATTATCCCCAGCCCCAATTACTTGCTTTACCTGATCCTCAATCCAACCGTTCATAAAACAAGTGGATAATCCCAAACTTTCTGCTGCTAAAACCAAATGGGTAGCGGCAATGATGGCATCTTTGATGGCATATTCACGTCGCTTGTCGCCTAGCCCAGCTTGAAATTGCGGGATGGAGGTTTTAAAGTAGTTTACCGTCTTTTCATTCCATGCTCCAGTCTGGAGTCCCTGCTCCAGAATCGGGGTCAAGTCTTGTTCGCCTGCGTTAGGATCGGCCGCAAACACAAAGGTTACAGGTGCTTGGACAATTTGCTGTTGATTCCACGATGCTGCTGCTAGTGCTGCCTTTTGCGCCTCATCTTGCACGAGAATAATTTGCCAGTCTTGGATATTAAAGCTGCTGGGCGCTGCCACGGTCAACTCTACCAGTTGCTTGAGTAGTTCTGGGGCGATAGGGTCTGTTTTAAAAGTTTTGATGGAACGACGTTTAGCGATCGCACTCGGTACATCTAAAGGTTGGGTTTGGGTGATAGGACTCATGAGATTCTCCTGATAGTTGAGTTATGACCAAATAATTCGTAATTCATAATTAGGATACAAGCCAATATATTTATTCATGAAACAAAAATAAAAATTATTTCTTGTTTCCGAACAAACAACTTGGCTACACCCACATAAGGCACAGCCATAAAGTCATAATTACGAATTACGAATTACGTTAGCGCAGCGTTAGCGACGTAGGAGCGTCATTACGCCTTAGCTACCGCCTCATTAGCAGCCGACCAAAATGGGTAATCTGTATATCCTTCTTCACCGCCACCATAAAAGGTTGCTTGATTTGGCTCATTGAGTGGTGCATTCAAAGCCAAGCGTCGGGGTAAATCGGGATTTGATATAAATAATGTGCCAAAGGCAACTAAATCTGCTGCTTTGTTTGCCAGTACCGCATCGCCTTTTTCACGGGTATAACCACCATTGACGATGAGTGTACCTGTAAAGCGATCGCGTATGTGACTAGTAGGTACAATTATCCCGCCATGTCTAATGTCTGCTTCTGTGGCTTCATAAAGATGCAGATATGCCAAATTAAACTGGTTCAATGCTTGAGCCGCATAACCGAATGTCTCCAGGGGATTGGAATCACCCATATCGTTAAAAGTTCCACTGGGAGAAAAACGTACTCCTACCCGATTAGAATCCCAGACACTAGTTACTGCCTCCGTCACCTCCAACAAGAATCGAGTCCGATTCTCAATGGAACCCCCATATTTATCTGTACGTTGATTGGTGCGATCGCGGAGAAACTGATCTATTAAATAACCATTAGCTGAGTGAATTTCCACTCCATCAAACCCAGCCGCTAGAGCATTTGCCGCTCCCTGACGGTACTGTTCTACTATCTGGGGTATTTCTGAAGTTTCTAAAGCACGGGGAGTTACAAAGGGTTTTGGCCCTTCATAGGTTGCAGCTTCACCTTTAGGAGCGATCGCAGAAGGTGCCACAGGTAAAGCTCCATTCGGTTGTAAGTCTGGGTGAGAAATTCTGCCTACATGCCATAGTTGCAGAAAAATTCTTCCTCCCTCCTGATGTACAGCATCAGTTACTAGCTTCCATCCTTCAACCTGTTCTGATGAATGAATTCCTGGTGTAGCGGGATAGCCTTGTCCTTCAGGAGTTACCTGGGTTGCTTCCGCAATAATCAGTCCAGCAGAAGCACGTTGAGCGTAGTAAGTAGCATTCAGTTCGTATGGGACGTTTCCCTGACTTGCCCTGTTTCGGGTTAAGGGTGCCATCACTATCCGGTTAGGTAATTCCAGATTCCCTAATTGGTAAGAAGAAAATAAGTTGATATCAGTTGTCATTGGTTATATCTCCTTGGTTATTTGTCATTTGTCATTTGTCATTTGTCATTGGGCATAGTTATTCCCCCAGTCCCTAGTCCCCAGTCCCCAGTCCCTAGTAACTAAACAATCGACCGAATAACGCCACCATCTACCCGCAAAGCTGCACCATTCGTTGCTGATGCTAGGGGACTAGAAAGATAAACTACGATCGCTGCTACTTCTTCATTAGTTGCAAAGCGTTTGATTAAGGAACTTGGACGCACATTTTGGAAAAACTCAGCCTCAACTTCCGTTGGACTGATACCACGTTCCTGCGCCAATTTGGTGATAAATTCTTCAACGCCCTCTGAGCGGGTTGGCCCTGGTAGGACTGAGTTTACTGTGACTCCAGTCCCGATAGTCATTTCTGCTAGACCTCGCGCAATGGCTAGTTGCGCTGTCTTAGTTGTGCCATAGTGAATCATTTCTACTGGGATCTGAATAGCAGATTCACTGGAGATAAAAATTATCCGCCCCCAGTTTTGCTCTAGCTGCTTTCGCAGATATTGCCGACTCAAACGGACTCCACTGAGGACGTTAACCTCAAATATATTTAACCAGTCTTCATCAGTAATATCAAAAAAGGTTTTTGGCTCATAAATACCAACATTGTTTATGAGGATATCAACGTGAGGAACCTCTTGAAAGAGTTTCTCTACCCCTGATGCGGTGGCTGCGTCAGCAACAACACCAGAAACTTTCGCGTCGGGTATACTTTGCTGAATTTTGGCGATCGCTTGGGTTACTCTTTCTTCAGACCGACCGTTGACAATCACTGATGCACCTTCTTGAGCTAGCCCAAGAGCGATCGCAAAACCAATACCTGCGGTTGAGCCACTCACCAGTGCGGATTTACCCTGTAATTTCAAATCCATTTCGCTCTTTCCCCGTTAGTTGAAACAGAATGAGCAGGGGACTGGGGAGCAGAGGGGCAGAGGGGCAGAGGAGCAAATGTCCGATACCCAATGCCCAATGCCCAATTCCCTATGCCCTATGCCCTTAACTTAAATTAAAGATGCTGTGCTAAGGTCTTATTCAAGGTGGTTTTTGGGACTGCCCCTACGACAGTATCAACCTGCCGACCTCCCTTAAAAACCATCAGCGTCGGAATGCTGCGAATTCCATAATGGCTGGCAACAGTAGGATTTTGATCTGTGTTCAGCTTCACAAATTTTACCTGTCCTTCGTATTCAGCAGCAACTTCATCGACGACTGGGCCGACCATCCGGCAAGGGCCGCACCACGGTGCCCAAAAGTCCACTAAGACCGGAATTTCACTTTCCAAAACTTCTTGCTTGAATGTGGCTTCTGTGACGTTTGTAATGGATGACATAAATTGCCTTCCTAGTTAATTCTATTATTCGATAATATCGAATAATAAAAATATATGCCACCTGATGAGATAATGCAACTATGAGATTCCTTTATCATCCAGATAGAAAAAATATTTCTTTACCGGGCGTGTTGTATGCATTGGGCGATCCGGTGCGGCTAGAGATTGTGCGGTTGTTGGCGACTGAGGGAGAACAATGCTGTGCGAGGTTTGATTTTGCGATCGCTAAGTCTACCATGTCTAATCACTTCAAGATTTTGCGGGAGTCGGGGATGGTCTTTACACGGAAAGAAGGGACACAGCACATTAACATCCTGCGGCGTGAAGATTTAGAGATGCTGTTTCCAGGGTTGCTGGATGCGGTATTGAAAGCCGCTCAACCATTGCCTGTTGTCCCTGCGAGTGCTAAACAAACAGCTTCAAGGATTTAGGGCATTGGGCATGGGGCATGGGGCATTGGGCAAAATAGTTCCGAGTTCCGTTAGCTGTAGCGGGGCGTTGAGCCAGTGATGAGTAGAAAAAGTGAGATTCTCCACTCAGCACTCATGACTCAGCACTCGCTACCTGTTTAAGAATCTTCTTATTTTTTAATAGGGATTTTGTTGAATTGCAATTCCTGAAGTGTTTCTTCCCTGCCTTTACACAGAGTTTCAATCCCTAATAGGGATTTTGTTGAATTGCAATGGCGCATTCAGCAAATTCGGGAGGAGATTAACTGCTCTCGTTTCAATCCCTAATAGGGATTTTGTTGAATTGCAATTTCTCTCTCACTTCTTTTAAAAGCGCTTGCAATTCTTTGTGTTTCAATCCCTAATAGGGATTTTGTTGAATTGCAATAATTTATAGACATACCTATATATAGTGATGTTACTGTTTCAATCCCTAATAGGGATTTTGTTGAATTGCAATCAGCACCTTCTACCAAGCCGATGCGTATCTTACGTTTCAATCCCTAATAGGGATTTTGTTGAATTGCAATATGCCTAAAAAAGTCATCAACCTCAAAGATTTGATAGTTTCAATCCCTAATAGGGATTTTGTTGAATTGCAATCATTTAGATTCTCTCTCTGAAGATGAGAAGTTTCGTTTCAATCCCTAATAGGGATTTTGTTGAATTGCAATCTGCGCTTTGGCTGAAGATGAGCGTTGGACTAAAGTTTCAATCCCTAATAGGGATTTTGTTGAATTGCAATGAGTAACATTGTTGTCAAAAGAAGTCAAAAAATCATTGCGTTTCAATCCCTAATAGGGATTTTGTTGAATTGCAATATTGTAGAAAGAATTTTGAGAGCAATTCGAGAAAGTTTCAATCCCTAATAGGGATTTTGTTGAATTGCAATTAAACTCACTCAGAATTACTCAATATTCTACCCACGTTTCAATCCCTAATAGGGATTTTGTTGAATTGCAATATGGCGGAACCGAGTTACCTATCCCCCGAATATCGTTTCAATCCCTAATAGGGATTTTGTTGAATTGCAATGGGAAATATGGGGTTATACGATTTTCGCCAAAGGTTTCAATCCCTAATAGGGATTTTGTTGAATTGCAATGGCAGAAGCCGGAAAGCCAAGCTGTATTTAGTTTTCAAGGTACGGTTGCGCGAATCTAGAGCAATCATAGCATTAGAGAATTTCTTTGGAAAGAGTGTCGGGAAAAGTTGAAAGCTGAAACCCACTTTTTGTAAGCATTTCAGAAGTTGCGCGGATGACAATGGAAGATTAGCGGGGTGAAATGCTTGCTGGTGTTGAGATAGAAGCACTTTTTTGGGAATGTGAAATTTGTACACCTACCCTTCCGCGCATTGAGATAAAAAAACTCTGTGAGAAGCTACACAATAACTTAATGGTGATGGGGGGCGCGATCGCTGCCTTCAGAGCCAGAAATCACAGTCTTTATAGCCTCCCACATCACACGCGGCACTTCTAATGTTAGTCTTGAGACTCCTCAGAGGTAGATTCTGATTCTGATTCGGTTTCAAGTTCTTCTGTTTTAACTTTAGCGGCTGGAGGTTTAACGGGTTTTGGACCACGCGCTAGTGCAAGATTCACAGGCTGCCTAATTTCATCTTTATATGATGATTTTTTCCCTCCACCAGAGGAGCGATCGCGGCTCGGTTTTGAGCTTTTGGGGTTGGATTCAATAGGGGTTACAGAATCCGAGTTTTCGGAATTCTTATCAGTACTTCCTTGAGACTGACGTTCCGATTTCTTAATAGGACGTTCTACCATTGTTTATTTTTGTAAACTTATCTGTATGGTACATCGGTTTGGTAACTGAGCATCTCAAATATACTAGGCGATTAGAAATCATGGCTACACAAACGAAGGACTCAAAGAATTTCAAACCCACCTCCGTGGGTTTTGTTCCTCGTTCCCAGTCTCCGACTGGGAATGCATTCATTGAGTCTCTGACTCAATATTTGACTAAAAGCAGAGCCTCTAATCAGGCATTCCTATGCAAAGCATAGGAACGAGATAAACCAGAGAACAATGAGAAATTGATCTTTTTTTGACTTGTGTGTACACCGTGGCCAACTCGGAGAAGGACAGGCTTGCGTAATAAAACCTTTTGATTCGGTTCATTTAGATGGACACTATATAAGCTGTCGAATTCACATTGCAGTAGAGTAAAAACAAAAGCCAAGACAAACAGAAAGCCCATACATGCAACTACCGATCGCTGAAGTAGGTTATGGTCACATTAAAACAGACGCGATCTAGTCACGTCTGTAAACTGTTTGGCGGATTTGCTGAGATTAATTGTTCTGAAGTTACATTGTTATTTAAGTTACTTATTCACTAGATGATTCATCATCTTGATCTGTGCTGTCTTCTACAAGTACCAGATTTTCTGGAGGACGGTCATGATTAAGTTGGTTTAGTAGTGCCAATACTTTATTACCGCGTTCGATGGAGCGATCTTCGAGAAATATCACCTCTGGTGTACGACGTAGGCGTACCCGCGCCCCAAGTTCGCTGCGGACGAAACCTGTAGCGGACTTTAAGCCTGCCATTGTTTCTTCCTTAGCTTCATCTGTACCATAAATGCTGACGTAGATTTTGGCGTGTTGGAGATCGCCAGAAACATCAACATCAGTAACACTGACCATTCCAGTACCCACACGGTCATCCTTAATGCCGTTGAGCAGCATTTGGCTAACTTCCCGTTTGATCAGTTCAGCAACGCGGGAAACCCGACGATTTGTAGCCATAAAAATTTCGCCTCATCACAGAGGTTGTACGACAAAAATAGATGCAAGTTGGTTAGACAGTACTTAGCGGGAGCAACGCTAAGAGCAACCGTCTGTGGGGCATAGCCCCGATATAGCGCTAGTCTAGATTGGACTTAAGCCCAGCATTGCCCGTAGAGTGAAAGTAAGGAAGACTAGGCTGCTCACAAATAAACCCAAGAGGGCGATCAATGTGACCGGACGCTTCAACAGTGGCACTAATGGTGCAAAGGTGTTCAGAAACAGTCCTAAGACAATAGTAATTAAGTACCGGGGGTAGCGAAAGACGTTATCCCAAAATCCGTCAAACATCTGAATGTAAACTGCCTTGTTATATACTTACGTTTGTTTTGATATGCTTTATCTACTCAATTGTAATATATGTGGCTGGAAAATTAGCCAGTTAATATAAAATACGGCTCGTCGGTTATATTGGCTTTATTTAGTCGTGATTATTTTCAGTTAAATCGTAAGTAAATGGTAATTCAAATCCCCAAAGAAACTAGCCCGCGTCCATTTTTGAAGTGGGCTGGGGGTAAAAGTAGGTTGATACAGCAATATATTCCTTATTTTCCCAAAAGTTATAAAAATTACTATGAGCCATTTTTAGGTGGTGGTGCAGTTTTTTTCTATCTCCAACCAAGTGCAGCTATTTTAACTGATATTAATGCCGAGTTAATTAACACTTATTGTTGTGTTAGAGATCATGTTGAGGATTTAATTTCTCTATTGAAAGAGCATAAAATACGACATAACAAAGATTATTACTATAGTATTAGAAACAACTCTGTTGGTACTGATATAGAAAAGGCTGCTCGTCTAATTTATCTTAATAAGACTTGTTTTAATGGTCTTTATCGAGTTAATTCACAGGGGAAATTCAATGTGCCTCTAGGCAGATATGAAAATCCCAATATTTGTTCTGAGGTTTTACTCAAAGCAGCCTCAGAAGCACTTTTTCATATAAAAATTCAACAAGCAGATTTTGTTGATGTACTAAATCATGCGACTAGCAGTGATGACTTTATTTATTTTGACCCACCATACTATCCTGTAAGTGAAACTAGCTATTTTACAGCTTACAGTAGCTATCGATTTGTTGAAGATCAGCAAGTTCAACTCAAAGATGTATTTGAAAAATTAGCTGAACGTGGAGTAAAAGTTATGCTATCTAATTCAGATTGTGAATTTATTCGCAACCTTTACAGCAGTTTTAATATCCACACTATATCAGCATCTAGGGCAATTAATTCTAACGCCAAAAAGCGCGGAAAAATCACAGAATTACTAGTAACATCCTATTAAAGATTATTGTTAGACCAGGCAATGAATGAACTTAAATTATAAACAGAGAGAAGATTTTGATTAAAACCAACTTGTTTACCTAACCACGATACGGCTTGCGGTTTCATACCTCCACCGTCAATTAATACAACTGCTTGTGCAGGATAGCAATTTTGAATATTCAAGTTAAGGTAAGGAAGTTTTTCATCAACTGATCCGCTCGATTGCTGCCATTTACACTCAATAATCAGCCCGGAAGAAATGGATGCAGCACCAATAATGTAAAAGTCTACATATATATAGCTGCCATAAATCCCTGCTCCGATATAAACCTGCCTTGCATATCTTTTTGGTATATTATTTGAGCTTAAAAGACATCCAAGGCGCTGTTTCTTTGGTAAATCAAAACCCACTTGGACATATCCATGACCCAGTAAAGTCCCTTCTACAGCTTTTTCTAAGACATTGCCAGAAGTAACTGCTCTTGCACCTTGAGTCATCTTTATCCTGATTATCTTCAAAAGGTTTCCTGATTTTAGGATTCCCTGGAAGCAAGAGTAAATGCTAGGTTATATAAATTTTTGATTTTGGATGCACAAGGTTAGATTTATTAGGTATAAAGTAGGAATAAATTAGTATCCTTGTACTAAATAAATACAAATGTATTAATAATTGTGGATAAGGCGAGTTACTAATTCAAGGAAGTATGAAAGAAAAGGAAAATTCCATTTCTTTTTGCCTCTTAACCTCTCTAATAACTGGAATTGAATTTGGTCTTAGCTTCAACCTGTCTGCGCCTCAGTATGACCATTGCGGATAGCCCATGCTAGTTCTAAAAGTTGAGTCCAGCGCTTTTGTAACTGTTTGGGGGTGCATTTGATAGCTTTGGCGATCGCTTGGTCGTTTTGTCGGGCAGTTTTTAACTGTAATATTTGCTGTTGCTGTTCTGTGAGTTGATTCACAAAGATTTCCCACTGCTGGGAAGATAAACCCAATTTTTGCTCTAAACCCGCACCTAACCATTGATGTACTAATTGCCAGTGGTGTTGTTTGGCAAATTTTTCTACGTGGTATTTAAACCGTTGTTGGAGATAATCGCGCTGACGGCTAGTTAAACCGAGAATTTGGTCAATTTCTGGGGCTGAGAGGTCTTGAAGTTTCAGACTGAGGTAGTTCATACAATCAGATTGACCTTGAGACTCCAGATATTTCATCAATTCAGTGATGACGCGATCGCGTTCTGACTCTTCAGATGGATCGAAATTAGTTTGGGCAATCATCTGCGATCGCAGCTGTTGCACCGCCGAGTTACGCTGGTAAGATTCTGCTTCTTCACCCTTAGCAGACTCTACCGCCATTTCAATATCCACGGTAGTTTCTTGGGGCTGACGACGAGCAAAACCTTGGGCCCGCAAGATAATTAATTGCTGATTTGCACCACCAGGTAAATTGATCCGGCGTTTAGCATACTGTTCTGTAAACGCCATGTATTCAGCTAATTGCAGCTGAGTCCGCGGCGTGTGATCGTCAGGTAGTTCGTTTTCTCTGCGGAAAGCTTTGATAGCTTCGATATAAAATGCTTGTAAAAAATCTTCAATCAGGCTGTAACGAGCCTCAAAACCCAACTCAGAACCAGATATAGTTACATGACGATAAACCATCGCACCCAAATTGCTATGTAATTCCACCCGCCCTTGTTTGGAACCTAGTTGGTAGTAACGTAAGCATTTTTGCATCCGATGCCTTCCCAACGTAATCTGCCAGGACTTGATTTCCCCAGATGTTTGGATACGGGAGCTTTTATCGCAAATGCGTTCTACTTCTACGGCTATGCGCTTGGCTAAAGCTTCTACACACTTGGGTGTTGCTTTCACTTGCGTTTGCATTTCCTCACACAGCAACTCAATTAAAGTATCACTGCTGCTATCTGAAAATTCTTCAGTCGAAACGTGGTTATCAAAAATGGGTGTAGAGTTTGGTAGATTGACGACGTTAGCTTTCATGATTTTTCCAGGTAGTAGTATTGCACCGTAATTACAACGCAGACACAGCAATCAAGACCATCCTTGACTGGAGAATCTTTGGGCATTCATCCATCAAGACTTGCCGCATATAATGCTCACATCTAAAGCTCATATATCAAACTATAGGAAATACGAAAGAGTTACAGTTATGACAATGTGTCGGTTTGTTCACAAGCCATCATAATTGACACTGACACACGAATACCCGCCATTTTCTCCAAGTTGTCAAATACCTTGCTGTACAAACTGTTGTCACCATCCTGTTATATCCACTGCGACACCGAAGATATCGCCTTTAAATATGACAATTTTAAAACTGGAGTCGTTTTTATCACAATTTCCGAAACGGAGAGGTGCGCCTGTGAAATAGGGGCTGGGGACTAGGGACTGGGGATAAAGAATTTTTTCCCCAGTACCCAATACCCAATCCCCAGTCCCGGAATTATTATACCCATGCTGCTGCTGTTTCCCAACCTAAACCCCTCCGTATAATCACTGCTTCGTCTCCCGTCATATCCAAGATGGTAGATACTTCATAAGTAGGTTCCTCGCCAGTGTCTACAATTATGTCTACCAACTTGTCCAAACGGTCAAATAGCTCTACCCGCGACTGAACAATTTCTGGATCTATCCGAATCATGCCATTATCTGCTTCATCTGGTGGCAGATGTGCTGAAGTTGAAATAATCGGATTGCCCAAGGCTGCCAGCAACTCCAAACACACAGTATGGTTTGGTACTCTAATTCCAGTAGTTTTCCGCTTGGGGCTTTGCACCAATCGCGGTACTAACTTAGTCGCTGGGAGCAAAAACGTGTATGAACCCGGAATCAGGCGTTTCATAATTCGATAGGCTGTGTCACTTACGAAGGCATAAGTTGCCACATTTGAAAGCGAGGGACATAAAAATGTCAATGGTTTATCATTTGCTAGCTTTTTAATTTGCCGCACTCGTTCTACCGCCGACTTGGCATTCAAATCACAACCGATCGCATAGACTGTATCAGTAGGGTAAAGCATAACTGCGCCACTAGAGAGCGCCGACTTTATTTCCTCTATTCGGCGAATTTGAGGATTATCCGGATGAACTGAGAAAATTTTTGCCATAGGACGGGGATTGGGGATTGGGGACTGGGTGAGAGTTACTAACTCTTAACAAATGACTAATGACTAATGACTAATGACTAATTTATTATGAATAAAATCGCTTATCTTCAATGTCCGACAGGAATTTCTGGTGATATGTGCCTGGGTGCTTTGGTCAGCTTGGGTGTTCCTGTCGAGTATTTAATTGAAAAACTCAATGGGTTGGGTATTGAAAAGGAATATCAGTTAAGGGCGGAATTTGTCCAACGGAATGGTCAGCAGGCGACTAAAGTCCATGTGGATTTAGTACATGATCATCACCATCATCATGATCACGAACACAGTCACCATCACACACGCCACTTGCCAGAAATAGAGCAGATGATTCTCAAAGCGGGGTTGCCACCACGGGCAGAAGCTTGGAGTTTGGCGGTATTCCGACAGCTAGCAGTCGCAGAAGGGGCGGTGCATGGTATTTCGCCTGAAAAAGTTCATTTTCATGAGGTGGGTGCTATAGATGCGATCGTAGATATTGTGGGTACTTGCCTGGGGTTGGATTGGTTGGGGATTGAGAGCAATGAGGAAGGATTGCCATTACTTTACTGCTCGGCGTTTCCGACTGGTGGCGGAACTGTTTGGGCTGCACATGGTCAGATGGCGGTACCAGTACCAGCAGTATTAAAGCTGTGGGAAATGCGGAGTTGTCCAGTTTATAGCAATGGCATTGACAGAGAACTGGTGACACCAACAGGAGCCGCGATCGCTACTACTTTGGCAAGAGATTTTGGGTCACCACCCGCGATCGCTATCAAGCAAATAGGACTGGGAGCAGGAACCATAAATTTAGCCATTCCAAATATTTTACGCCTCTGGTTGGGTGAAAGCACAAGCTTGCAATCAAATTTCAGCGATTCTGAAGATACTAGCTCAAATTTAGAAACCATCTCAGTACTAGAAACCCAAATTGATGATTTAAATCCGCAAGCGATCGGCTATGTTTTTGAGGCGTTGTTTGCGGCTGGTGCGCTGGATGTTTTTACCCAAGCGATCGGCATGAAAAAGTCACGTCCAGGAATTTTATTGACTGTGATTTGTCATCCAGAAAATTTACTCAGTTGTGAAGCGGTTTTATTTCGCGAAACCACGACTTTGGGCATTCGGCGAACAACTCAGCAACGCGCCATTTTACAACGGGAAATTCAACAAGTTGAAACGGAATATGGCAAAGTGCGCGTCAAGATAGCATGGAAAGGACAATCACCAGAAAAAGTTATTGCAAATGTGCAGCCAGAATATGAAGATTGTGCAGACTTAGCCCGAAAACATAATATTCCCTGGCGCGAAATTCAACGGCTGGCGCTACAGCGTTGGTATTTAGTCAATAACTGATACAAATCCCTCGTTCCCTCGTTCCCAGTCTCCGACTGGGAATGCAATCCTAAAGGCTCCGCCTTCCCTCACACATCAATCAACTCTACCTGTAATAAACCTAGTTCCCCAATGTAATTCCGGTAACTAGAATACCGCCAATGCGCGGGATCATCCACATAACCACGCCTGACTGGATTGTTGTGAATATAATCTAACTTTTGTCTAAACATTTCCTCATCTAGAATCACCTGCGGATGAAAACCTTCTTGCCAAAGCTGATATTCTTGTTTTGTCTTGTGTTTTAATTTATAAAGCTCAAGCTGATTAAGTATGTAGTTAGAATTATTTTTCTCAAGTAAGTCAATAATAGAGCGAGCCGTGAATGATTTAAAATTTCCTATTTCTTTAGATAAACTGCTGGCAGAGGCGATTACATGGAGATGATTTTCCATAATTACGTAGCCGTACAAAGTTAAACGCTGCTGACGTTGCAGAAAATTTAGGGAATCTAAAATAATTTGTGTAAATTCAACTTTGCCGAATAGTGGTATCCAATTTATAACTGTGCAAGTGAGGAAGTGTGGCTGGGTTCCTAATACGTGGTAGCGACTGCGTCCCATGATTTTATTTAATTGGAGGCGGAGCCTCTAGGATGGCATTCCCAGTCGGAGACTGGGAACGAGGGATTTGACTAAGTTAGGGCTTTCATCAAATATTGTGTCAATGTAAACGCATCTACACCCAATTCGGTACGCTCTTGGGCGGCTACTATACCTGCTTGCGAATGCCACCAAGCAGCAGTTGCGACAATATTTTCTATGGGAATCTGTTTAGTTGCGGCTTGCGCTAACAATCCACCCAGTAGCCCAGTTAACACGTCACCGCTACCGCCACGGGCTAAGGCGGGTGTGCTTTCAGGAACAATCCAAACGTCACCTTGAGGGTTGGCGATCGCAGTTCTCGCCCCTTTCAACAACACTATCGCCTGACTTTGCACGGCAGCTTTTTGTACTGCTTTTACCCTGTCATGTTTGGCATCGGGGACATCAGGAAACAATCGTTCAAATTCGCCAGTGTGCGGTGTGAGTACGGTTACTGCTTGGCGTTTTTTTAATGTGGCGATCGCTCCCATTTGTGCCAGGATATTTAAACCATCGGCATCGAGAATTAAAGGGCGTTCGCTTTTTATGATTTCTTGCACAATGGGAGTAGCATCTCGTGTTAAACCGGGGCCACAAGCGATCGCATTAAAGGAACTCAGATTGGTGTTTTCTGGCAATTGCAATTGAGCGATGGCTCCGGTTTCCGTCTCTGGACAACCGACAATTAGCGCTTCTGGTAAGTGTGACACTAAAAGAGATTTTAAAGATTCTGGTACGGCAATGGAAAGCATTCCCACACCACTTGCCCTAGCACCCAAACCAGTTAAAATTGCCCCACCTACATAGCGCCGCGAACCGCAAATCAGTAGTAAATGTCCTTCCTTATATTTGTGAGTAACTGCTGGACGCGGTAAAGGTAAAGTAGCAAGTGCTGTTGCTGGTGTAATCCGTTTAATTCTGGGTGCATCTTTCAGAACAGCTTCTACATCAACTAAAGGAATATCAAAATCGATTAACTCAGCTTTCCCGATATATTCCAATGCCTGATCTTGGAAGAAAGCTAGTTTCCATAAACCCAAGCAAAATGTGTGAGTGGCGCGAATGGCAGTTCCCAATACTTCGCCCGTGTCGGTGTGTAAACCCGAAGGTAAATCGATGCTATAAATCGGCACAGACAATTCATTTAGCCGATTAATTGCAGAAGCGATGGGATCAGTCAGGTTTCTTTCTAAACCAAACCCAAACAACCCATCAATCAACAAATCAGAATGTGGTAGTTGCTCAATTGTTTGATAAATTGGAATGCCCAAACTCTGGGCATATTGCAAGTGCTGCGAAGTTAATTCTTTGAGCTTAGAGAAAGGAGAATAAATCCAAACCTCATGCCCGTGAAAGTGTAATTCACGGGCTACTACTAAAGCATCGCCACCATTATGACCGGGGCCGACAAGAATTCCGACACGAGATCCCCTTAAATTTGAAAGAACCTCTGGAATCCGACGGGCAATTAATCCCGCCACCTTTTCCATCAAAGCGACTACAGGCATTCCTGCTGCAAAGATCCGCTTTTCAATATCGCGCATCTGCCCAGCAGTCACTATTACTTGTGAAATTTGTTCTTGCCTATCTTCTATCAGTGCTGAGTGCTGAGTCATGACTTCTGAGCTTAAGTTATCAAGTTCGTATTAATTTCTCACTCTTAACTTTTAACTCTTAACTCAGCACTCAACACTCAGCGCTTATTCACTTTCCGTAGTAAACCCTGGCATTTCGATATCCTGTATTTCGCAGAAATTTATTCCATTCCTCAGCTTGGAATCGATCAGAGAAAGGCCCTATTGCTACGTGTGGGCCTCGTGGTTGCGTCCTTTCGAGGACTCCGCCAGATCGGCCTAAATCCTGGCTAAATCGGGCTAGATTCTGCCTAATTTGTGCTGCGATCGCAGGTAACTGTTCTGGAGTGGCAGGAATAGCGACATAATATCTAGAGACTGGCCTATTAGAACTTATAGGATTGCGATCGCCTACAAAACCTCTATTACCTGCATTTATTTCCTGTCCGTTAGCAAAGCTAATAATCCGGGCGCTATATATCCCTCGTGACTGTAGCTCACCCACTCGTTGTTGGGCGTTAGATACTCTGTTAAAAACACCTGCCTGAATTACATTCCTTCCCTGATACTGGCGAATATAAGCAGTGGGTTCAATCCGACGTATTTCTTGTAGCGTCTGGAAATCACTACCATCTACGTAAACTAAGTAGCGCTCAAAGTTTTCGTTATATTGACTAAACTGTTCAGGTTGAGAGGGCTGAAAGTTCTGGTCAAATTGATTGTTTTGTAATGGTTGGGAGGGCTGGAAATTCTGCTCCAACTGATTGTTTTGTACTGGTTGAGAGGGCTGGAAATCCTGCTCAAATTGATACTCCTGCACTGGTTGTAATTGCGGTGATGGCTGTTCACCAAAGGGAATTACTGGCGGTGGCGGTAAAGTTTCACCAAATTCTTGAGCCAGTAAGACGTTGCTGTTGTGGATTTGTGCTTGTGCTGGGGTCAAATCGGGAATCAGCACTAACCATCCTCCCACTAATAAGGCTACGGTGTACACCCAAGTCGAACTACCCCCCTTAATCCCCCCTTGGAAAGGGGGGAAACTAAAAATACAGTTCCCTCCCCTTTCCAAGGGGAGGGTTAGGGAGGGGTAAAACTTACGCTTAAACTCAGATGAGTGAACTGTTTCAGACTTATGTGTACACCGTAGAACTAATAAGGAAAGAAGTCTGATCGTGGGCTTCCAACCCTCAGAACTTCGGCGTAGCATCTGAAATGGGATAAATTGACTTGGTATTTCTCTCGACATAGTAGTTAGAAAGTAGTCAAAGTATTTTTAGGCAATTTCCATCAGGAACTAATCAGTTCACCGTTGTAGCAACTATATAGCGTTAACGTAAAATTAGCTCATCTGCGTGGCAAAGAATACATCTTTCAGAGGGAATAGGGAATAGGGAATAGGGAATAGGGAAAACCCACGGCTTAAAAACCGAAGTGCTTTGGTAGCAAGGCTTTTAAGAGTGTGTGCTACAATTGGACAACCACGCAGCTATCGTGTCGTGCTTTGTATGAAAAAAGTCGTCGTTGGTCTTTCTGGTGGCGTTGACAGTTCCACCGCCGCAGCTATCCTGCACCATCAGGGCTATGAAGTGATTGGTTTGACTCTTTGGCTAATGAAAGGCAAAGGTCAATGTTGCTCTGAAGGTATGATCGACGCGGCTGATCTCTGTGAACAATTGGGCGTTCCCCATCAAATTGTGGATATTCGGGATCTCTTTCAGACACATATTGTTGATTACCTGGTGACTGGTTACAGTGCTGGGATCACGCCTTTGCCTTGCTCACAGTGCAATAAAACAGTGAAGTTTGGGCCAATGGTGCAGTATGCTCGTGAAGAATTGGGATGCGATCGCATTGCCACTGGTCATTATGCCCGAATTAGCTATGACGAAGCAACTGGACGTTACCAGTTATTAAGGGCTGTTGACCGTAACAAAGATCAGTCATACTTTCTTTATGATTTGTCTCAAGATTTACTTGCAGCAACTATATTTCCTCTGGGTGAACTAGAAAAAACTGAGACGCGCCGCATTGCAACTGAATACGGACTGAAAACTGCTGATAAGCCAGAAAGTCAAGACTTGTGCTTAGTGGAAAGTAACGGTTCCATGCGGGCATTTTTGGATAAATATTTAGCTCCCAAAACAGGCGATATTGTAGATACCACAGGCAAAATTTTGGGACAGCATGATGGTGTCCATCACTACACCATTGGCCAGCGCAAAGGCTTGGGTATTGCTGCTGCCGAACCGTTGTATGTGATTGAATTAGATGCGGAAAATAATAAAGTAGTAGTAGGCGATCGCACCAAGGTAACTCAACCAGAATGCACTGTAAATCGGGTAAATTGGGTTTCTATTGCTGAACCATCCACCCCAATTCATGCCCAAGTGCAAATTCGCTATCGTTCAACAGCTACACCAGTTACAGTGATTCCGTTGGAAAACTCTCGTGTGCGTTTGGTGTTTGATGAACCCCAAATCAGCATCACCCCCGGACAAGCGGCGGTGTGGTACGACGGCGATAAAGTATTAGGTGGTGGAATAATTGAACAGTTTAGTTAAAAATAACTCTTACCCTATTTTGCCATAAACCAAAACCACCCTTCCTCGCTTTTCAGGAAGGGTATTTTTATTTTTAAATGGGATATATGTCCGAAGAACCTATCTCTGACGAGTTTTTGATAGAGTTAATTAGAAAGCTATACCTGCGGCGATCTACGCTTACGTACTCTCTATCAAAAACTACTTTTATTGCCCCTTCAAACTCCTCCAAAGCCTGTACAATTCCTAGTTGCCAAGCTCGTTTAACTGTAGCGGCAATAATTTGAGTTAAAGGGATATTTGGAAAGTTAGGACTGTGATCAGATTCGATGTAATGTCCGTTGCTGAGTAAATAAATCCTTAGCGATCGCAACGGGGTCATTTAAGCATTAAACTTGTTTGATTAACATCCTTACTGTAGCTTTAGCCATAGTATAGTAAGGATGTCAATCCCGAATTTCTCACTCATAGGGTGGGGAGTGTGGGGGGTGTAAAAAGGGTGGGGAGTGTGGGAGGCGCTGCGTTGCACTTTGCGCTCAGGATAAGCGCCCATTCTGAATTCCTCCTCATTCTTCCCACCCTCCCCACGACCTGGATTTCTCACTTGTGAGAAATCCAGGTCTATCAGTCATCTGTTGACAGGCCGGAAAAACTAATGAACTTATTTGAGCTTTTAGCAGGGGAAGACGATCATCTAGCTCTTGTTACGCCTGGGGGGCGATCGCTAACTTATAAGCAATTGCGCGAGAATGTTGTTGGACTAGTATCCCAACTCAACAGCTTTGGATTGAAACGGGGTGAACGCATAGCCATTGCTATGACTAATGGTTCACCAATGGCTATTACCTTTTTGGCTGCCTCTCTGTGTGGCACTGCTGCACCCCTAAATCCCAAATACAAGCAAGATGAATTTGCCTTTTACTACGAAGATACTCAGGCAAAAGCACTGATTACATTGTCTGAAGATCCAGAAGCAGCCATTGCCGCTGTCGCACCCGACATGATGCTGATTAATGCCAAGGTAAACACTGATGGCACATTAAGCTTTGAACTGGGGACTGGGGATTGGGGATTGGGGAACTCGGGGCCCCCTCTGGGGATTAGGGGCAATGGGGACTGGGAAAATTTGGTTGGGGACAATGATATAGCAATGATTCTCCACACTAGCGGTACCACCAGTCGTCCCAAGCGTGTACCAATTCGTCATCGCAACTTAATCGCTTCAGCCCACAACCTCATTGGTGCTTACTCACTCACAGCAGATGACACTACACTTTGTCTAATGCCCCTGTTCCATGTTCACGGATTGGTGGGCTGTTTACTAGCAACTCTGGCATCAGGCGGTACACTAATTTGTCCCAATGGTTTTAATGCCCTGGAGTTTTGGAAACTGGTAGATACCTATAAACCTACCTGGTATTCCGCAGCGCCAACTATGCACCAGACAATTTTGGCCCGCGCTAGCCGCAACCCAGAAATTGTCAAAGCTAACCGCTTTCGTTTTATTCGCTCTAGTAGTGCTTCCTTGCCCCCAATTATCATTGAACAGCTAGAGGCAACTCTTAATACTCCGGTGGTGGAAGCTTACAGCATGACTGAAGCATCTCACTTAATGACTACCAATCCCCTACCACCAAAAGTGCGGAAACTAGGAACTGTAGGTTATGGCTTTGGTGTAGAAGTGGGTATTATGGACTCCGAAGGCAACCTATTATCTCAGGGAAGCTTGGGCGAGGTGGTGGTAAAAGCGCCCAATGTTATAGATGGCTACGAAAACAACCCGGAAGCTAACGCCACAGCTTTTGTAAATGGTTGGTTCCGCACAGGTGATCAGGGTACTCTGGATGCAGAAGGCTACCTCCGCTTGACTGGACGCATTAAAGAATTGATTAACCGGGGTGGGGAAAAAATTTCTCCCTTAGAAGTGGATGATGTCTTGCTGCGCCATCCCGCCGTCGCCGAAGCTTTGGCCTTTGCTGTCCCCCACAAATCTTTAGGAGAAGATATCCACGCTGCTGTAGTTTTGAAAGCAGAGGTTGGCGAAAAAGAACTTTTAGCTCACTGTTCAACCATGCTGGCAGACTTCAAAGTTCCTAAGCAAGTTCACATTTTGGATCAACTACCTCGTGGTGCTACTGGGAAACTGCAACGGTTGGCTATGGCGAAATTGCTGAATATCGGGGAGTAGGGAGTGGGGAGGCAGGGGAGGCAGGGGAGCAGGGGAGCAGGGGGAGATGAACGCAAAGTAAGAGAAGAAAGAGAAGAAAGAATTGATTCCCAGTCCCCAGTCCCTACTCCCTACTCCCTACTCCCCAGTCCCCAATCCCCAGTTCAATTTTGAATTGTGAAAACGTTGTTTTTGATTAAAAATTCTTGAATGCAGTTGACAAATTCTTCTAATTCTAAGACTAAATTAGTAGTGCCTCTAAGCTCTTGATAGTCAGCTAGCTGTTCTAGTTTGTCAGCGGCTATATACATTGCTGTGGCTCCAATATTGGCACTAGCACCTTTAAGGTGATGAGCTTCTCGCACTATTTGCCCAAAGTTATGAGATGCGATCGCAACTTTAATGATCTCTAAACGGGGTTTAATATCTTCAACGCATATTTGCAATAGATTTAATTCAAATTCTTGATCATTTCCCGATATCTGATGCAAGTGTTCCCAATCAATTACTAGGTCAGTGGAAACTGTCTGTTCATACACAACTGCCTCTTGTTGTGAACTGATCACACCTGTCCAATGCTCTAAGGTCGCAGCCAATTGATCTTTAAATACTGGCTTACTCAAATAGTCATCCATACCTGCATTGAGACACATTTGTTCGTCTTCTTTCATCGCATTGGCCGTCATCGCAATCACTACCGGACGACGACGCAAGGCAAAGTCGCCCTTTTGCCAACGATGAATTTCTTTTGTGGTTTCTAAACCATCAAGAATTGGCATTTGGCAATCCATTAAAATCAAATCGTAAGGAATTTTTTCTAATTGCTGCAAAACTTCCTTTCCATTAGCAACAACATCGGCTTTATAGCCCAAACTATCGAGTTGTTTCAAGGCTACTTTCTGATTCACCAAATTATCTTCAGCTAAGAGAATTCTTAACTTGGATTTAGTAGCGGCGTTAGAGGAAGAGGAAGTAAGAACAGCTGAAGTCTCTGTACTCTGGATTTCTTCAGTAGCATCTAGCCCTGATTCCGGCTGAGTTTCTAAAATAGTGATGATGGTGTTGAGGAGTCGTGATGGCTTAATGGGTTTGACCAAATAAGCAGCAAATCCAATATTTAGTGCCTGCTGCACTTCCTTCCGTTGATTAGTAGAGGCAAGCATAATCAAAGGGATCTCAGCAATTGCCGAATTGGCTTGAATTTGTTCTTCTATTGTCATGCCATTTGTTTGAGGTATTTGCATACCAATCAAGGCAACATGATATGATTTCCCTTGCTCGTAAGCTTTCTGAATAACTTTGAGAGCCGCAGCAATACTGTCAGCTTGATCTACCTGCATTCCCCAATAAGTAGCTTGATGGCGGATAATTTTGCAATTAGTAGCGTTGTTATCTACTATTAACAAGCGGCGATTGTGCAAAAGTCCGTTGGCACAGCCATCGCATTTTGGCAAAACAGGCTCAATTTGCTTGGTAAAAAGCACCTCAAACCAAAACTTAGATCCTTTTCCTACCTGACTTTCTACCCCAATCACTCCTCCCATCAAGGTTACAAGTTGTTTACAGATGGCTAATCCCAAACCGGTACCACCATACTTGCGAGTGGTAGAAGCATCCACTTGGGTAAAGGGCATAAAGAGTTTGCGTTGGTCTTCCGGGCTAACGCCAAGACCTGTATCTGTGATGGCAAAATGGATTGTGGCTGTAGTGGGAGAAAGCGCACGCAATTCGGCTTGTACTAATACTTCGCCAGTGCTGGTGAACTTGATCGCGTTACTGATTAAGTTCATGAGAATTTGCCGCAGTCTACCAGCATCTCCTTGGAGGTGGGTGGGGACGTTATGCTCAATCATGGCGGCAATTTCTAATCCCTTGTTATGGGCTGAAGGGGCCAATAATTCCACCACTTCTTCTATACAAGTGGATAGGTCAAAATCTAGAGTTTCGAGAGCCATTTCTCCAGCTTCAAGTTTGGAAAGATCCAAAATCTCGTTGATTAAACTTAAAAGAGCGTCTCCACTACTCCGAATTGTTTCAATAAAATCTCGCTGTTCTGCATCTAAGGGAGTATCTAAAACTAAACTGGTCATTCCCAATACAGCGTTCATTGGAGTGCGAATTTCATGACTGATATTTGCCAAAAAGGCACTTTTCGTCTGAGAAGCTAATTCTGCTTGGCGACGGGCAATTTCAAGTTCTTGTCGCTGACGAGTTTCTGCTGCTAATAGTTGGGCTTGCGCTAAGGCAATACCTACTTGGTCGGCTATTTGCCGCAAGAGATGAGTTTCAAAGCTAGACCAATGGTGGGAATCGTCACACTGATGAACTATAAGCAAACCGCAAACTTCTTCTTTGACAAGAATGGGCACAACCAAATTGACTTTGACCCCAAATTGTTGCATTAATTCTAGATGGCTTTGTTCAACTTCTAACAGATCCAAGTTAGCCAATCCTAAAACCCTTCCTTGACGGTACTGCTGTAGATAATATTGTTGTAGATACTCCGCTTGGAAGTAGGGAGGGGTGATGCTTTGCTCTTTGATTGCTGGTAAGCCAGAAACTACTGCTTCTATAACGGTGGTTGCAGACTCGTCTGGCAAAAGCTGATAGATCAAAACTCGGTCTGTCTGGAGAATTTTTTGTACCTCTTCAACAGTGATTTGGAGAATTTCTTCGATTTGTAATGATTGGCGAATCTTGAGGGTAATTTCGGTAAATAATTGCGATCGCAAGTTTTGCCGTTGTATTTCTTCTTCAGCCTGTTTCCGCTGGATAAATTGCCCCACTTGCTCACCAATCGAATTCATGGTTTTTACCAAATCTTCGTCAAGCGGCTGAATTTCACGGTTGAAGCAGGTAATGACACCAAGGATTTTGTTACCGCTGCGGATTGGAAAACCAAAAGCTGCGTGTAGTCCTGCAATTTTGAAGTTAGAGAAATTAATATCTTTAACAATATCAGCGATCCAAACAGGTTCAGAACTAGCCCAAACCTGACCAGGTAATCCAATTCCTGGTGCAAAGGTAGTTTGCCACTTTAATGCTTCAAACTCTTGCATCTCAAGGGATGCTTTACACCATATATCGAGCAAACGCAGTACATTTGCTTGTTGGTCTACCATCCAAATTTCACCCAAATCCCATGCCAAACTCTCACAAATCCCTTGCAAGATTTGGCGAGTAGCTTCGCTGATGGTGGCAGATTCGGCTAAAACGCGGGTTGCAGCATATTGTACAGTTAAATGCTGTTGTGCGCGTTTGCGATCGGTAATGTCAGTGCCAGTACCAACAATGTATTCTACTGATCCTTCATAGTCTTTTAAGAAGGTATTTGACCAGGCAATCAGTCGGCGACTACCATCCTTCATTACCCAATGGTTTTCGTTCTCTAGAAAGCCTGTACCAGTTAGCAATTGCTCAAAAACTGCTTTGGCTGACTCCACTTCTTCAGGAAGTAGGAAAACGTTCCAGAAATACCTATCCCTCACCTCATCGAAAGAGTAACCCGTTATTTGCTCACAAGCTTGATTGAAACGAACGATTTTCCCTTGAGAATCGAGAACTGTTACCAACGCGCTGGCTGTATCAAGGACTGCTGAGATAAAGTTGCGTTCTTGATTTAAGGTTTCTTCTGTCCTTTTCCGCTCAATCACCTCACGATAGATGAAGTAGTAGACTACAGCAAGAATGATAAAACTTAGACTGATCGCGATCGCAAGTGCAAAAATTGTGTTGCGACGCCTAATTTTTTTTGCTTGTGACTGCTGTTGAAGTCGTCCCCTTTCCTGATTTTCTATCTCATTAATCGTCTTACGGATATCACCCATCAGATTTTGTTCATTATTTCTTAGTAGTACTTGCAACGCTGCCTCTAATCCCTCGTTCTGGCGCAAGTCAATAATCTGTTTTAGTTCAGTAAGTTTAGCCGTTATCAGAGATTCAAGCGTTGCAATCTGCTTTTGTTCTTCTGGTTGATCTGCCGTTAAACTCTTCAGTTTGGCAATTTCTTGATCAACGTTAGCTAGTGCTGCTTGATAAGGTTTGAGATAAATTTGTTTTCCAGTCACGATGTAACCACTTTGTCTAGTCTCAGCATCCTTGATGTAAGACAGTAGTTCTTCTAGGCTGTCGAGTTTTTGATAAGTATTTTTGACGATACTGCGATTATTAGTAGATACTCTTGTATTTTGATAAGAAACCACGCCAATCACAACTAAAATTGCCGACGCTAAAGCAAAACCTGCTGCAATCTTTTGGAAAAATTGCTTGCGTACCCTCTGTGATTGTTTGTCTTTCTTGCTAACAAGTACCAAACTTGCTAAATTTCGGCGCAATTCCAGTTGCTTAATTACTTGACGGCCTAATGTTCGTAATGCCTCCAGTTGTTCTGGATTAAGTTCTCGTGGTACGTAGTCAATTACACAGAGAGTTCCTAGCGGATATCCTTCTGGATTAGTCAAAGGGACACCAGCATAAAACCGAATATTTGGGTCAGATGTTACCAGTGGGTTTGTAGCAAACCGTTCGTCATCTGTTGCATCAGGTACAACCAAAATATCAGGCTGGAGAATAGCATGGGCACAGAATGCTAAATCTCGGTGTGTTTCTAAGGCTTCCATTCCGACTTTTGACTTGAAGCACTGACGGTTTGTATCAATTAAGCTAATTAAGGCGATAGGAGTCTGACAAATATACGAAGCTAGACGGGTGAGGTCGTCAAATGCAGCTTCAGGTGGGGTATCGAGAATCTTATACTGCAAAAGCATCTCAATTCTCTTTGCTTCGTTATCAGGTAATGGTGCTTTCATCCTTAAGCCTTATCTACATTCTGGGAGAGGTAGCAGAGCAGGGAAAAAGCAGGGGAGCAGGGGAGCAGGATAATATAACCAATGCCCAATGCCCAATTCCTAATGCCCAATGCCCAATTCCCAATGCCCAATTCAACAAACTTACTTTAATTAATGACAATAGTTTAGTTAAAAGCGTTAGCGTAATTTCACTGAGTTCGACTTTGTGAAATAATCGTTCAAATGATCAAGTCTCTACTGTATTTTTTCTGCCCTGGTTTCTTTGAAATCGGCGGCAAGCGAGTATTTTCGAGTCGCGTCTGAATAATCGGCGTTTTTGCACCCCCACCAAATTTTCAAGTTGGTGGTGCAACAATTCCTGCGCCGATCTGAATCCCCAACTGTAAGCGTTGCGGAAAGCGAGTCTTGTCTACGACACGCTACGCGAACGAGCGTCGCGTCTTTATTCTGACTCCTGAATTCTGACTCCTGAATTCTGACTCCTGAATTCTGACTTCTGAATTCTGACTCCTGAATTCTGACTTCTGAATTCTTCTTCAAAGTATTCCCTTTTAAACAGATAATAACCTCACCCAAAATTGCAAAAGTTTTTTAGCGACCAAACGTTGACATCCTCACCGACCTAAAGGCGCTCTTAAGAAGGAGTAATGAGTAATAAGTAATAAGTAATGAGTAAATACCCATTTTTCATTCACTATGAAACTCATTACTCCTTACTCATTACTTTAAAGCCGTGCTATAAGCCTTATGATTCAGACTCAAATATGTGCTGAGAAGCAGTCATGTAGATATTTATGCGTTTTGCAGGAGATATCAAGATAAATCATGAAATATTTGGTCAAATTGTCTGGTAATTTACCCTAATTGTCAGAATTAAAAAGTATTTTGCTTTGTAACAGTAGGTAACTAAAAATTTGGGACTTTGTGTCGGTTGAATAAAATGCTATTCTTCGAAAAATAAATATGCAACTATTGCATATTCATACCCTTTTTTAAATCTTGGCAACTACGACCTGGATTATATTTTTGTTAACATTTCCAGAAAATTAACGTTAAGTAACTTTCAAGACAAAAATGTGTAACTAAAAGTAATCAAATGTAGTTAAGGATACAAATCATTGGTGCTTAGGAAAAAAAACAAGTGTTGAAGAAAGTTGTGATGATTGGGGCTATCACCCTACTGTTTTTGGGAGTACCGCTAATGGGCAATGCTTTTGCCCAAACACCAGCCGCTACTCCACCTGCTGCTGATACTGGAGATACGGCATTTATGCTGATTTCAGCAGCCCTTGTGCTGCTAATGACACCAGGATTAGCATTTTTCTATGGTGGATTTGTGCGATCGCGCAACATCCTAAACACATTGATGATGAGCTTTGTGTTGATGGCGATCGTGGGAGTTAGCTGGATTCTCTGGGGTTATAGTCTTTCCTTTGCACCAGGTTTACCGTTTATCGGTGGATTGCAATGGCTGGGATTGAATGGTGTCGGCTTAGAGATAACCGATTATCTCAAAGGGTCAAATCCCCCAGAGGTTCTTTCTTATGCTGGAACGATACCTCACCAGGGATTCATGATCTACCAAGCCATGTTTGCCATTATCACCCCAGCCTTAATTTCTGGGGCGATCGCAGAACGGATGAGTTTTCGCGCTTATTGTCTGTTTGTGGTATTGTGGTCAACTTTTATTTACGCCCCTCTAGACCACATGGTATGGGCAAAAGGTGGATTCTTAGGTTTGTATGGTGGCTTGGGTGCTCTCGATTTTGCCGGTGGTACAGTAGTTCACATTAGTTCTGGCGTTTCAGCCCTGGTAGCAGCGATCGTTCTTGGGCCTCGGAAAACCCATCCTGATCGTCTTAGCCCACCGCACAACGTTCCGTTTATTTTACTGGGTGCTGGCTTATTGTGGTTTGGTTGGTTCGGCTTCAACGCTGGGAGTGCTTTAACTCTTGCTAGTGGAACCTCTGGTAACTTAGTAACAAATGTGGCAACAACAGCCTTTGTCTCTACGAATACATCTGCGGCAGCTGGTGCATTAATGTGGCTGATTTTGGAGAGTGTTTTACGGGGTAAACCAACCGCCGTAGGAGCAGCTACAGGAGCCGTTGCTGGATTGGTGGGTATCACTCCCGCCGCCGGATTTGTCACACCACTATCAGCGATTTTAATTGGTTTCATCACCGCCTTTGTTTGCTTCTATGCAATCAGTTTCAAGCACAAGCTACAAATTGACGATGCTTTAGATACCTTTCCTGTGCATGGTATTGGTGGTACAGTGGGAGCAATTTTAACAGCAGTCTTTGCCACTACTCAAGTCAATGGAGGAGGTAAAGACGGAGTGTTGCGCGGTAATTTTGGTGAATTGGGAGTTGAACTAGTAGCAATTGCCATTGCTTATGCGATCGCAGGTGTTGGTACGTGGATTATTCTCAAGGTTATCGATGCTACAGTCGGGCTACGAGTCAAAGAGGAAGCTGAATTGCAAGGTTTAGATATCAACGAACATGGTGAAGAAGGTTACAATTCCGAGTTTGGCGATCGTCCGACTTAGGAGTGGTGAGTGGTGAGTTAGGAGGAAAGAACTTTCTGTTTGCTTCCCCAGTCCCCAATCCCCAGTCCCCAGTTCCCAATCCCCAATCTCCAATCCCCAATCTAAGAGTGTGTCATTTGCGATCGCTAGCGTTAAAATTTGATTCAAATAATTGGTAAATTTCGCTAGTTGTGTCTACTTCTCTTAAAACCTTTCCTATCTGGGCATTTTTCTCGCTGTTAACCAACGGCATCCTAATGTTGGCGGTCATCCTGCTAATTTGGCAACAGCAGAGATTGTCCGCTTTTTTTGGGATAGTAACATCCCCAGAACCAATCAACCTGAACAACTCACCCCAAATTGCTACACCTGATTTGGGTCGCCGTCACCAACTCAGTTATCAAGAGTGGGTAGACATCCTCAAGCAAGAAGCCAAGGTCGCTGCTGACCAACGTCCTTCCGATTTAACTATCCTGGCGGGAGATTCTCTGAGTTTGTGGTTTCCCCCTGAGTTATTACCCGAAGGTAAAAATTGGCTCAATCAAGGAATTTCTGGCGAAACCAGCAATGGACTCTTGAAAAGATTGAAGATATTTGACCGCACCCAGCCAGAGGTGATTTTTGTGATGATTGGCATTAACGACCTAATTCGCGGGATGAGCGATAGGGTAATTTTGGATAATCAACGGCAAATTATCAGTTACCTGCAAAAGACTCATCCCACAGCGCAAATTGTTGTCCAATCGATTTTGCCACATGGAGCAGAGGACGCAACTTGGCAAGGACGAGAAAAACTTCTGGCTGTTGCCAATAGTCGCATTCTCAAGTTGAATCAGCAATTGCAAAACATATCTACCAAAAAAGGTGTCAAATTTCTCGATTTATACCCGCTGTTTACCAACAAGCAAGGAAATCTCCGCCGCGAATTTACTACCGATGGCTTACACTTAAGTCCTGAAGGCTATATAGTTTGGCGTTCTGCATTGCAGATTTATAGCGACATCGAATTAAAACCCCAGCAAGAAAAAGAGGGGAAAAGGTTAAAGGGTAAAGGGTAAAGCCATTAAATCATTTTCCCTTTCCCGCTCTTTGATAATATCTTTGAATACAACTTTGTATAAATCGCGTCTGGGCGCGAGAAAATAAGAAATAGTGGTTTAAGTAGACAAATCTAATGGATACAAAAGCTTTTAAGCGCAGCCTCCAACATTCAGAAAATTACAATCGCAAGGGTTTTGGTCATCAAGCAGAAGTTGCTACCCAGTTGCAATCTGAGTATCAGAGTAACTTGATTCAGGAAATTCGCGATCGCAATTACATCCTGCAACGAGGTGATGTCACAATCCGACTAGCACAAGCCTTTGGCTTTTGCTGGGGTGTAGAACGAGCTGTAGCTATGGCCTATGAAACCCGTCAGCACTTCCCCAAAGAACACATCTGGATTACTAACGAAATTATCCACAACCCTTCTGTAAATCAGCGAATGCAGGAGATGGAAGTAGAATTTATCCCCATTGAAGGCAAGAATAAAGACTTTTCTGTTGTGGGAACTGGCGATGTGGTCATATTACCCGCTTTTGGGGCAAGCGTTCAAGAAATGCAGATCCTTCACGATAAAGGCTGCAAAATTGTTGATACAACTTGCCCTTGGGTATCTAAAGTTTGGAATACAGTAGAAAAGCACAAAAAAATCGATTACACATCAATTATTCACGGTAAATATAAGCACGAAGAAACAGTTGCGACTAGTTCTTTTGCTGGCAAGTATTTAATTGTGTTGAATTTGCAAGAAGCAGGTTATGTTGCTGACTATATTATTAATGGTGGCAACCGGGAAGAATTTCTGACAAAATTTGCTAAAGCTTGTTCAGCCGGATTTGACCCCGATCAAGATTTAGAAAGAGTTGGTATTGCTAACCAAACTACGATGCTTAAAGGCGAAACCGAGCAAATCGGCAAACTTTTTGAGCGGACTATGTTGCAAAAGTATGGCCCTACAGAATTAAATCAGCATTTCCAAAGCTTCAATACCATTTGTGACGCCACCCAAGAACGGCAAGATGCCATGTTGGAATTAGTGGAACATAATTTAGATTTAATGGTAGTAATTGGTGGGTTTAATTCATCCAATACTACGCAATTGCAACAAATTGCTTTTGAACGGGGAATTCCTTCTTATCATATTGATACTGTTGAACGGATTAAATCAGGAGATTCCATAGAACATCGGCAATTAAATGGGCAGTTAATAACTACAGAAAACTGGTTGCCAGATGGAAAAATTGTTGTGGGAGTTACTTCTGGTGCTTCTACGCCAGATAAGGTAGTAGAAGATGTGATTGAGAAGATTTTTGCTTTGAAAGCAACAGCAGCGCTGGTTTAACGGTGACCAATTATCAAGTATATAAGTTCATAGTAAGGACTTTAGTCCTTACTATGAACTCTCAAAACTAGCTTAAACATTGTACTAGATAAGACTAGTAACTATTGAATGTTCACTATTTTTAAAGTTCGTAAAGGTTGAAATAGCAATATTATTATCCAATCAGCAACTCATACTCATCATGTGACCCAATCCAGACCCAGTAATAATCCTCGCCTTTCTTAAGTGCTAGTGCGCGATATCCACCACTAATCCTGACTGACCACAAATCATTTCCTACTTTTTTGAAATGTAAAGACGGATGAAATTGATTATTAATCCAAAGACGATATGCCTTTCTAGCTTGCTCTTTAACTTCATTTGAAAGTGCAGCATAAGAGCGCCAAAAATCAGGGGTTGTTAAGGATTTCATCTAACGGTTTTACCTGATTAGCTTGAATATCTGCCTTTGCACGCTGGATTAACTGATCCAATCGACCGGATTTTGCATCTGCTTCGATTTGCTTGTCCCAGGCATCATTGAGATATTCTTGAAGCCAGTTTGATAAATCCCGCATTTCATCTTCAGACAGTTGCAGAATAGCAGCTTCTATTTCTGGGAGTGAGTTCATCCTGTTATCCTCAATCCAGCACTATGAACTATATTCTACCAAAATTGACGGAATAATTCAGAATTAGAATTAACGTCAAATATTAGTTATTAATCATGAATTAGCATGACAGAGAAATGGCTTTCTATCGTCGGTATTGGGGAAGATGGATTACAGGGGTTAAGCGCGATCGCTCTTTCCCTAATCACTCAAGCTAAAGTAATTGTGGGAGGCGATCGCCATTTAGCAATGCTCCCTAAAGATGACCAGCGTGAGAAACTAGTCTGGACATCGCCTATTAGCACTTCTGTAGAGGAAATCATCCAGCGTCGGGGTCAGTCAATCTGCGTACTAGCCAGTGGCGATCCTATGTGTTACGGCATTGGTGTCACCTTGATGCGGCGAATTCCCGTCTCTGAAATGACGATTATCCCCGCACCTTCAGCCTTCAGCCTCGCTAGTGCCAGGGTGGGATGGTCTTTAACGGAGGTGGAAACCTTGAGTTTGAATGGTCGTCCATCCTCCCTACTCCAATCTTACATTTACCCAAAAGCGCAGCTGTTGATTTTGAGCGAAGGAAAGGACACACCCGCCATTGTTGCTGAAATTTTGACAAATCGCGGCTACGGTGGCAGCAAAATCACCGTCTTGGAGCGCATGGGCGGCACTCATGAAAGAATTGTAGAAGGGACGGCGGCATCTTGGAGTGAAACTGAAGTTGCGGCTTTGAATGCGATCGCAGTTTATTGTATTCCTGATCCTGGGGTTATTCCTTTGCCAAGATTACCAGGATTACCAGATAACGCCTACCACCACGATGGACAGTTAACGAAGCGTGAAGTTAGGGCAGTTACCCTAGCAGCTTTGGCTCCCACACCGGGAGGATTATTGTGGGATGTTGGCGCGGGTTGCGGTTCAATTTCTATCGAATGGATGCGGAGTCATCCTCGGTGTCGAGCGATCGCGATCGAACAAAATTCTTCTAGACTACTATATATTGCTGATAATGCCGCCACTCTTGGTACTCCCAATCTGCAAATCATTGAAGGGAAAGCACCCCATGTCCTGAAAAACTTATTAGCACCAGATGCCATCTTTATTGGTGGTGGGGTTACAGCAACGGGACTTTTTGATGTTTGCTGGGAAGCGCTACGGCCGGGTGGACGTTTGGTGGCAAATGTTGTGACGGTAGAGGGTGAGCAAACTTTATTTCAATGGCATAAACGAGTCGGTGGCGATTTAACTCGTATTGCCATTCAGCGGGCGGAACCTATTGGTAAATTTTTGGGCTGGCGAGCAATGGCGCCTGTGACGCAATGGGTAGTTGTAAAGTCTGAAAACTAAAATAAACAGTAGTCTAAATTTTGTAGCATACTATATTTAATAGGCTTGTTACTCAGAGACTTCTAACAAATAAATTATCCAATCTTGTGGGGTGGGTCGGAAAGCCCGCTTTTAGCTACGGGTGGAACGCCAACTCCACAAAAAGTAATTGAGTATTTTTTTATTTGAAAGAATTTGAAGAAGAATTCAGAAGTCAGAATAAAGACGCAACGCGTTCGCTATCAGTCGGGGATTCAGACCGGCGCAGGAATTGTTGCACCACCACCAAATCTACGATTTGGTGGTGGTGCAAAAACGCCGATTATTTAGACGCTCCTGCGTCGCTCTAAGCGAAGCCATGCCGTTCGCGTTAGCGTCTCTGAAAGAGAAGGCTTTACGCTGCGAAGCACCGCCAGTTCATACAGAAAATATTGCTGTTAGCGGATAGCTAAGGTTTAGCCCATTCTGACGACTGACGCCTTTATTCTGTTCGATAAATAAAATTCTTTTATACACAGTTAGGGCTGTGTATAAAAGAAAGTTTTTGAAGAACAATTTCTAGATTTTGAGAGAAGTTGTATCCATAAGTTGCACTGATCCTGTGCTGAAGTCACAGAAAATTGTATAATCGACAGCTTAATTAACCAAAAATTTTGTTTTCTATAGAAAATGACAGAAGTAATTAGATCCGGGAGCCTAAATAACATTGAGTCTATTGAGTTTGAAGAACAGTGCTTAGAAAAAGCTAGAGAAACAGGCGATGCCTACTGCGGGCAAAGCCAACGCAATAAAGAAGTCATTTCTTTAGCAAGTTTGGGCAATGCTTACTACTCACGAGGCGAGTACCATCTGGCAATTGAGTTTTATCAGCAGTGGTTGGATATAACGAGAGAAATAGGCGATCAATTCGGGGAAGCCAAATCTTTATCTGGGTTGGGTAACGCTTACCAATCACTGGGAAAATACCAGCGAGCGATTGAATTTTATCACCAGTGGTTGAGTATCACCAGGAAAATAGGCGATCGCACTGGGGAAGGTATTTGCTTGGGAAGTTTGGGAAATACTTATGAATACCTGGGTAAGTATGAGCAAGCGATAGAGTTCTATGAGCAGTGGTTGGGTATAACCAAGAAAATTGGCGATTGGACTGGAGAATGCATAAGCCTGGGAAGTTTGGGCAATACTTATGAATCATTAGGGAATTACCAACTGGCAATTGAGTTTTACCAGCAATGGTTAGGGCTGGCAAAATTCATTAGCGATAATAATAGCCAAGCTATGGCCTTGAGTGGTTTGGGCAGTGCTTATAAAGCTTTGGGAGAATACCAAAGAGCGTTTGAGTTTTATCAACAATCATTAGAGATTAAAAGGGATCTCAATGACCAAAATGGGGAAGCAAACGCCTGGTTTAATTTGGGTTTGGTGTTAGAAAAAATTAATCGAGAATCAGAAGCGCTCAATGCCTTTTGCAATGCTCGTGAAATATATCATGTAATGGGACTTGATGAAAGTCTGCAAGATTGCAATCATGCAATTGAACTTCTTTCTCAAAATGTTGCAACTTTCGCATCTGTCTTCTGGTTTGAAAGATGGTTAAATCATTTGTCGCAGTTGATCAAATCTGGTTCCAAACGATGAACAGTGCTGAATTACAAGTGCTGTTGGCTCCGCTACCGCTAACAACACTCGTAACTCACTCAAGACTCAGCACCATACTTATTAAATACTGCAACTGAGTCCTTGCGATCAAAGGAAAACACAGAAAACGGATCTTTTCGATTCCCCATCTCCATCCCAGGAGTACCTACAGGCATTTGAGGAACAGATAAACCAGCAATATTTGGCTTTTCTTGAAGCAGACGTTTGATGTCGTCTGCTGGGACGTGTCCTTCGATCACATATCCATTAACAATTGCTGTGTGGCAAGATGACAAGTTATCCGGCACGTTGTACTTTTGTTTGACTGTTTCGATGTTAGGTGTAGAAAAATCTGTGATTTTAAAACCCTGTGCCCTTAAGTGATCAATCCACCCGCCACAACAGTTACAATCAGGACTGTGATATACAGTGGCATTGAGCGCTGCTGATTTTAATGGTGTCTGTTTATCCTGGATATGCGTAGTAGTACTTACTAGTTGAGCATAACTCACAGGAGCAGTACTTCCCAAAATGCCCAACACTCCTGCTGTTAGACAAATCATTACTACTACTCGCACAGCAGCACGTACCAAGATGCGAGGTAAGAATTTTTGCCCGCAATAATTCAAAAGCACTCTGCGTCTCTCTGTGTTTAAAAACACTGCGATTTTATGCAAAACTATATTATGTTCCATAAAGCAAAAGCGATTCCTTATTAGTGATCATAACTGCAAGAGACTTCCAAATAAAAAATGCCTAAAAAAGGCTACAAGATAGATTTTGTAGCCTTTTTAAATAAAAATAAATTGAGCGATCGCTTTTCTTAAGGCGATCGCTATGACTTTTTGCAATCAAAAATACTCAATCTTTGCCAATTTCATCCCACAATTACATATCTTAAAGGCGTGATGGTGTTAAAAACTAATTGTTTGTGGCTTAAAACTCGATACACTATCCCAATAATTAACCTGATTAATATTCACCTTGAGCAAAGCAATATCGGCTTCGTCCAGTCCTTTTGGAAACCAGGTTTGAAGTTCCGGCTTCCATAGCTCTTGCATCTTGTTGCGGTCTGTCACAAGCTGTGCTGTACCTGAAATAGAAACGAAACGCTGCGGACTGGGTGACGAAAAGCTGACATTGACCTGTGGATGATGTTCAATCTCAGTTACCTTATGAGAAGCGGCATAGGTAAAAAACCAGAGTGTAGCATCAGAATTAATCTCGCCACTCCTGGACATCGGGTAACTATGCAAGCTTCCATCATCATCGACTGTGGTAAACATACCATAATCAATATCTTTAATTAGTTCATGCAATTTTGTAATTTGTTGGTTGCGATCTGTAGAAGTTGTCATTGGTTGTAGTTTTTTCTCTATTTACTTTTTCTAGACTGCAATTCCTTAATTACAACTAGATTTAAGGCTGGCAAGGCTATTTTTTAGTATTAAGCTTTTTTGTTTCAATTGCGTGAGCCTAGAGGTGTAGTTCTCATAAAATCAGCTATTTTAGTTATATCTCTAGACATATTGCTTGAGAGCCACTATTTTGTTTATGCATCAATTATAGAGATAGTATTTGGAACAAATTTAGTGCTGCGATCGTCTATGGGTTTTTGAATAAAAATATAAACTCAAACAAATTCTGGCAAACAAATTCTGGGACTGTGAAATTTTATGTTAGATTTGTACCTTATGAATGAGTCTCTTCAACCTATAGCAGGAGTATCATTTTTCATTAAGCACATAAGATAATAAAGAACCTAGACAATCAAATCGCAGTATATCTGCCTTTCAAATTATGGATTGGAAATACAGGTGGAAAAATGGCTATAAACCAAGCCGAGATGAAGCGGTAAAAAACCCTCATTTGTTAGATGAAAGTCAGTTCGATAATGAGCAAGACCGAAAGCTAGCTGAAGAATCTGCAAGGAAGCATTTAGGCATACCTGCCCCAACTTTAGATGAAGATAAATCAATACTACCTCATTAGTTTCGCCTAATGGCAAGGCTTGATAAGACTATTTTCCAAAATTTTTGCAACAAATAAATTGGCTATAGGGGCGTACAAATGTAAGCCCCTAATCATGTATCTGTAGTAAAATTTTTGTTAGAAATACTACCTTTGGGCATTTTATGCCTATGTACACCCCGCACTATTAGAAACTTCGATAAAATGCAGATTAATCAATTTTTCAATCGATTAAAAAACCGGAAATTTGCTAAGTTGCTCACTCAAACAGTAGCTTTAGGTCTAGGTGCTATTGTTCTCCTCTCAAGTACTAATGCGAATGCTGCGGAGCAAGTTATTTTAAAATATGGTACTTTTCAGGGGCAAATATCTGTTCAAGAGTTAACTCAGTTTACAGAAACCGGCAAAACTACCCCGACATTAAAAGCCTATTTACAAGCAGCGCAACAAGATCCAGCTGTAGCTCGTAAGGCACTTAAAGCTTCGATAAAAGCCGATCCTTCCTTTTTAAATAGCTTACTGTCTAGCTGGGCGGGGCCAGTTTTAGTTAACCAAATTGGTGAGGTAATTCGTCCTACCGAAGGAGAACTAGATCAGGAAGCGCTGCGAAACGCTTTAAGTGAATCTATTAAACAAAATGGTGAAGTTACACTGCTTGGAGCCATTCAGAATTATCCAAGTACTTCTGTTGAACTTGAAGGAGATCGTCTCATCCCCGTTTATGAACGCCTAAGCAATCTTGCAAAACTTTTCTGAGGCTAGTACCGCAAGGCGGAATTAAAAATTAAAAATTAAAAATGAAGACAGCGTAAGGGTTTTGTTGATTGGGAATGGGTGGTTTATTTACGCCGTGCTGTACTAGTTACTGCTGAAATTTAATACCGATGAGTCTATCTTAAGGCTCTATTATGTGACTGAGAAATTCCCTAACGTAATTGTAGAGTTAGGGAAAACTTTATATGACAACCAACGTTTCTAGAGATATTAACAAGAATGTTAATGGAGCGCTGATAACTGGTGTTCTTCTGAGTATTGTCGGGGCTATTGCGATCGCAGTGCCAAATATCTCAACGATATTCGCCGAGACTTGGATTGCAGTGATTTTGATTTTCGCAGGATTTACAAAACTAGTGTACGCCACTCAAACCCGCGATCGCGGAGGTTTCATTTGGAAAATTTTGTTGAGCGCACTCTATATTGCAACGGGCATAATGCTATTTGTTTATCCTTATACAGGCGTGCTTACACTCACTCTGTTGCTTGGCAGCTTTTTGCTGACTGAAGGCACATTCGAGTTAATTCTGGCATTCCAGTTACGTCCGCAAGATAACTGGACGTGGATACTAGCTGATGGCATCATCACACTGGTATTAGGTGGAATGATTTGGTTTCAGTGGCCCTTCAATGCGCCTTGGCTTCTTGGCACACTAGTTGGTGTCAGTATTCTTTTTACTGGCATTTCACGCGTGATGTTGGCGTTGAATGCGCGTTCTACCTCGAATCCTACTAACGAAGCCACAAATGCTACTTAGTAGATGGGGAATGGGGAATGGGGAAAACTAATTACCAATGCCCTATCCCAAACTTCAATAGTCAAAGTTTACAACGAGATTGCAGCAGCGATCGCCTTCATATTGCTAAATTAACTAAGGAAATCAAAATCCAGGCCAGCTAGCTGCAATCAACAATGGTATCTATTGCTACTCCCTTCTCGGATATTCAAAACCATTGGGCACGCTTGTTTATTACAGCCTTAGCCCAACGTGGTATTGTCAGTGGGTTGCCTAACGGCACCTATCGCCCCGATAACTCACTCACCCGCGCTGAATTTGCCGCCATCATCGCCAAGGCATTTCCCACAGTTGCCAAGAAGCGGCAGTATGTCCCCTTTGTTGATGTACCCACTAGTTATTGGGCCGCCGCCGCCATTCAAACAGCTTACGAAAAAGCATTTATTAGTGGGTTTCCTGATAAAAGTTACCGTCCCGCTAACCGAATTACTAGAGTAGAAGTATTAGTTTCCTTGGTAGCTGGTCTAGAAATTGCCACCAAAGTAAAACCTGACCTCCTCTCAGCACTCCCACAAATTTATCAAGATTCTGTTCAGATTCCTGGCTATGGTAGAAATCACGTAGCTATTGCCACTAGTGCCGGATTGGTGGTTAGTTTCCCAAATCTGAAATTACTCAGTCCCAATATCGCAGCCACCCGTGCAGATGTGGCAGTGATTATTTATCAAGCTTTGGTGTATTTAGGTCAGGCTGAAAAAATTGCCTCTAGTTACTTAGTGCAGCCGCCAATAATCACACCTACACCAATACCGACTCCAACGCCAACACCAACCCCAACACCAACACCAACGCCAAACCCCACACCTATCGGTAGCGTTAGAGTAAATCATAGTCGGGAGTTCCGGGGGGCATGGTTAGTATCTGTGTGGAATGGTGATTGGCCTTCCAAAGCCGGACTTTCTGTTGCCCAACAAAAAGCTGAACTCACCGAAATTGCGATTAAATTACAAGCGCTGAACTTCAATGCCCTGATTTTCCAGGTGCGACCGGAAGGAGACGCTTTATATGAATCTCAATTAGAGCCTTGGAGTGCTTGGCTTACCGGAACTCAGGGGAAAGTACCAGAACCATTTTATGATCCTTTAGCGTTTGCGATCGCAGAATGTCACAAGCGCAATATTGAAGTTCATGCTTGGTTCAACCCTTACCGCGCTAGCACTTCCACCGACCCAGCTAAAACAGTCCGTCCCCACCTAGCAGCTACCAATCCAGAAAGCGTTTATTTGTGGAAAACTCAACGCTGGATGGACCCAGGACTGAAAATAGTTCAGGATAGGGCGTACAACGTAATTCTCGATGTAGTGAAGCGCTACGATGTTGATGGCATTCACTTAGATGATTATTTCTATCCATATCCCATCGAAGGACAGTCTTTTCCCGACGACAAAACCTACGCTGCATATAAAGCAGCCGGTGGTACACTCAGCCTTGGCGACTGGCGACGGGACAATGTTAACAAAATGGTACAGCGCCTCTGGCAGGGAATTAAAGCAACCAAACCCGACGTAAAATTTGGTATTAGTCCCTTTGGAATTTATCGCCCCGGACAACCCGCTGGTATTACTGGGTTGGATGCTTACAATGTGCTGTATGCCGACTCTAAGAAATGGTTAGAAGAAGGCTGGATTGATTATATTGCTCCTCAATTATATTGGCGCACAGACCAACCACAACAAAGTTATTCGGCGTTGCTAAAGTGGTGGACACAGATAAATACAAAGCAAAGACACGTTTATGCTGGTAACAATTTAACAGAACCAAGCAACAAGAGTCGAGAGAGTGCTGAGATTGAAAAGCAGGTGATCATTAGTCGCAGCCAAGCTGCACAGTTGTCATTAGGGAATATCTTCTTTAATCTCGGTGTTTTGACGGAAAATAGTCAGGGCATTGCTGATAAATTCCAAAGTCTGCTTTATAACAAACCTGCGCTACCGCCAACTTTGTCTTGGCAAGATACAACACCACCCCCACCACCGACTGGATTACAAGTTAATAACCGCAAACTGAGTTGGCAGCCTGGTGATAATCAGCCAGTTCGTTCTTGGACACTTTATCGGCTGACTGGCGATACTTGGACAATTCAGCGAATTTTGTCTGCTGGTACAACCTTCGCTACCGTCCAACAAGCAGGAAGCTATGCGGTGTGTGCAGTGGATAGATTGGCAAATGAGAGTGCAGGAACAGTTATTACAGTGAGTTGAAGAAAAGTGGTTGTTGATAAGTGCGTAGGCAAAGCCCGTCGTAAACATCGCTTGCGACGGGCAAAGTGATCGCTGTTATGCTGTTGTGTAATATGAGTGCGACTCCGAATAGTACGTCTTACCACTACAGGGAAGCAAGCTACGCGTAGCGTCTCGCAGATAAGACATCGCATCTTTAAAATACTAGTGCAAAGTAATCAACCTGAACCAGTTAAATCCGATTGGATAGTTAGCCTTTTAGGAAGAGTTAAAGCTCTGGAAGTAAATCCCCATGAAGAAGCATTAACCTCCATTTTGGTTGAGCAAGCTTTGGAAAATGCCAAACGTACTGCTACCAATCCTGGTATATCACTGGCAGCAGCTTTTGACCTGATTGTAGCTGCTGAGTACTATACAAAACTAACTAATAAAGGATGGCTTTATTGTCCAGTAAATAATATTCCTCTATTAATTTACCCATATACTAACACTTGTCCAAGATGTGTTTTACAAGGTAATTTTTACTATCATCAGGCAAATAAATTACCATCTGGAACTATTGGCAAAACCACAAGTCGTTTGCTCTGTGTATTTCTAAAACATTTATTTAAAATTAATTCGAGGAATTTAAAAATTTATCATGGTGCTGAACCCGTTGACGTCATAATTCATGATGAGAAAGAGAGTGTAGTCTTGCTTGCAGAAGTAAAAGCCGCACCATTGACAACACTTCCTTTAGCAGCGAAGGTTGAGGTACAAACCGAGATGGGAGAACATGGAGAACCAATACCTTGTTCGCATTCTCCTACAGATAATTCATTTCTGGCATCATCTAACTTGCACATAATTTTGCCCAAGTTAGAAGGAGATTGCTGGAACTATGAACTTGTGGATCTAGGAGTAAAAGGAAGCCATAGTTCTCCAACATGGGCATACGAACAAATTGGCAGAAGTTTTGTCCGGGATAATCAACTGTTTTATCGATATTTTCAGTTTTGGAATATTGCCTATTCTGCGTATAATAAAGCAGCACGCGGTAGGGGAACTATACCTGAAGCTGTTTATTGGTTAACAAATGCTTGTGGACAACCTACTCCTAGACCTTTGACTTGGCCAGTTAGAAAGAGTGGTGATGGGTACGAATCCGTCTCTGATGGTAAATCTAGCGTAGGAATGGACAGAACTGATGATATTAAAAAAGGAATTTATCAAGTCTTAAAAATTGCTGCTACAGGAAAGCCAAAACATAGTCAAATAGCAGTAAAAACTGCTTTGCTGTCTAATATTCATGCTGTGCGTCACTATAATGATTACCTGCTCGAACTTCAGGATGTTATATGGACGCTAGATGAAACAGGAAAAGCGAAAAAAATTGCAGATTTGCCACCGGAAAAAGAGATTTACAATCTTTTTGATGGTATAATCACCTTCACCCAAAGCCATGTGAGAGATGACTGGATTTCAGAAAATTTCCAATTTTAATAGTCCGTGCAAATTGGTTGCAAATCACATTGCTAGACGGGTTGGTTCAGATGTACAAAAGCGTATCGATGCCTTAAAAATTGGGCAAAAAATGCAGGATTTGCCTGAAGAACTTTGGCACGATAGCTTTAAATTTTATCTCAAGCACGATCCAAATCGTCAAGGTGGGCCAAATTTAAGAATAATTCGTCTTGATCCAGATAAACCCTCACTAACAGTGACGGGGTACATTTTCAATAAGTTCGTCCATCCCTATAAAAATCGATTTATTACTGTGCGAGAAGCAGCTCGTTTACAAGGGTTTCCTGACGATATAAAGTTTGAGGGAACCCTAACAAGTACTCAGCTTCAGGTAGGTAATGCTGTACCTGTACCGCTTGCAGAAGCTGTGTTTAAATCTTTAGTTCAGCAAGCAAAGTTGTTAGGATTTGAAAATCGTTCCCTCAAAGCTTTCAGCTTATTTAGTGGCGCAGGAGGTATGGATATTGGTGCTTATCTTACGGGCAGTATAGAAACTAAGGTAGCTCTCGATAATTGGTCAGATGCTTGTTCAACACTGCGTGGTTTTTTTGGTGGCCATATTTGCGTTTTGGAAAATGATATTTCTACTGTAGAAAACCCGTTAAGTCTATGGCAAAAGTTTTCTGGTGAAGTTGAGAAACCAGATATTGTCTTTGGAGGCCCACCCTGCCAATCCTTTAGTCAGGCAGGTAAACAAAAAGGCTTTCAGGATGATCGAGGTGGTATGATTTATGAATTTTTACGTTTTGTCGAGCACTTGTACCCACCTTTTTTTGTTATGGAGAATGTATCTAATCTCAAAGGTATTGCAGGTGGCACAGTATACCAGCAAACTTGGGATAAGATGGCGAATTTAGGTTACAACATCTCAGTCGGTGTACTTTTAGCTGCTGATTTTGGTACTCCCCAGTTAAGGCGGCGATTATTTTTTCTTGGTTGCCGAAAGGACATTGGTAGTATCCGCTTACCTTTATCTACTCATAGTCCTGAACTTGAATTATTTGGGCTACTACCCTACGTAACTGTTGGTAAGGCTTTTGTTGACTTGGCAGAAGCAGAGTTCAGCCGTTAATTCTCTAATCGCAAGCTTGACCAGAAAGACTTTAAAGGGATTGAGCTACGGTCAACTAGGCGTATGATTAACTTACATATTGGCTCAGGCAGATCACCAACTTTGTGCGATGAAATCATGGGTATGCTAGCCTCACCAAACCTTGTCCCCAACAACAGGATGGAAAATTAGGGATTCACCTTTCGGTAGATTTAGACAGAATCATCAAAACTGTATATTTGAATGGGGTAACACATAATTTGCCACAAAACCTCATGCTAAATCAGTAATTTCAAGATAAACAGATGAAATTTTGATTGAATTCTAGTCAATTTGTTCCTTAAGTTCCTCAAAAGCCATGACATCCCCTGAGCCTCAAACTGATTTTGGAGAAAAAGCTCCACAAAGCTCATTTGAGCCACCTTCTGGAAAACGGCGGTGGCTTTGGTTATTTTTAGCAGCACTACTATTGTTAGGGGGCGGAGTACCTATAGTTTGGCGTTTGCTCACTCCGCAAAATTCAGCACCTTCAACTGCTAACCCTCAACCTCAAGGTGTAAGAGTCAAAATATCCACCGTACAAAGCGGCATCGTTGAGGAAAGTTCAGATTTTATTGCTAGCCTAAAATCCCAGCGCTCAGTTACGCTCCAGCCGAGGATTCAGGGCCAAGTTACCCAGGTACTTGTAAAACCGGGAGATTCAGTAGCCGAAGGAGCGGCGATTCTCCAAGTAGATCGTACACCACAAGCAGCGATCGCTCTGAAAAATTCTGTACCTCCAGCATTTTTAATGCAACTGGCAAATGCCCGCGCTACACTCCAATCTCTGGAAGCAGAACGACCATCATATATTGCAAATGTGCAATTGTATGAGCAAAATTACGAAAAGTTTCTTGCTCTGGCTGAACAAGGAGCCGTATCTCGACAAACTAGCAATCAGTTTGCTAATAGGCTCGCTAATGCTAAAACTAGTCTTAATGCAATTGATTCCAGGATTCAAGCACAACGAGCCAATATATTGCAGGCTGAAAAAACCTTGCAGCAAGCTAATGTAAATACTCAAACACAACAGCCCCAGTCTGACAAAATTACCGCTCCCTTTAGTGGCACTGTTGGCAACCTCGCTGTGAAAGTTGGTAATTTAGTTAATACTTCTACACCATTAGTTAATATCACCCAAAATCGACCTTTAGAAGTGAATATCTCTGTGCCACTACAGCAAGGGCCTCAATTGCGTAAGGGAATGCCAGTGGAGGTTATGAACACACAAGGTCAAAAGCTGGGTAGAAGTAGGGTATTTTACATTGCACCTAATCCTAGTACTGAGACACAGACAATACTGATCAAAGCACTTTTTGATAATCCTAATGGTCAGTTACGTGCAGATCAATTGGTAAGGGCTAGAGTGTTCTGGAATCAACGCCCCGGAGTTTTAATTCCCACAACAGCAATGACTCGTGTAGGTGGGGACACTTTTGTTTATGTAGTTGAAACAGAAACATCTCCCCAAGGCGTATCTCAACAAGTAGCTCGGCAAAAGCGAGTAAAGCTAGGCGAGATCAAAGATAATAATTACCAAGTTATTGAAGGATTACAGCCAGAAGATAAAGTTATTATCTCAGGTTTGCTCAATCTTAGGGATGGTGTTGCGATCGTTCCAGAATCTTAATTAAGAGGAGTGGGGAGTGGGGAGTAGGGGAGGTGAAGGAGAATAACCAATGCCCCATGCCCCATGCCCAATGCCCTAAATTTAACCTTGATACAGTACGTTAACAGCAGATAATTATTTTGATTAACCAACATAAAACTCGATTAATCTATGGTGTCTTTGACAGGGAAGGTTGCAATTATCACTGGTGCATCGCGGGGAATTGGACGAGCGATCGCTCTCAAGTTAGCTGGTAATGGTGCATCTATTGTCGTTAACTATGCAGGTAATGCAGTCAAAGCACAGGAAGTTGTTGCAGAAATTGAAAAGTTGGGGGTAGGTGCGATCGCTATCCAAGCTGATATTAGCAAAGTACCCGACATCCAACGGTTATTTGAGCAAACACTGGAACGCTTTGGTAAAGTCAATATTTTGGTCAACAATGCCGGGATCGCCTTCTATAAACCAATTACTCAGGTGAGTGAAGAAGATTTCGACAAGATTTTTGCCATTAACGTCAAAGGTACTTTTTTTGCTTGTCAACAAGCCGCGCAACATCTGGCAGAGGGGGGACGGATTATTAACTTTTCCTCATCAACTACGGTGATGATGCTGCCAACTTATAGTGCCTATGTAGGAACCAAGGGCGCTGTTGAACAAATCACGCGAGTACTAGCTAAAGAATTGGGTGCAAAAGCGATCGCAGTTAATGTTATTTCTCCTGGCCCCACCGATACAGAACTATTCCGAGAAGGCAAAACACAAGAACAGATAGATCGTTTAGCCCAAATGGCGGCTTTTGGCAAACTGGGAGATGTACAAGAAATCGCCGATGTAGTAGCGTTTCTCGCTAGCGACGAAGCTAGGTGGATCACTGGGCAAAATATTCGTGTCAACGGTGGAATCGCGTAAGGAAAAGCTCTCCTAACGATCCCCGTTTTAAAACCTCAGCCAGTAATGTGCAATGCCGTAATAGAAATTTAAGCTATGAATTCCAATATCAATCTTTTCACACCAGTTCAGCTTGGCCCTTACACCTTACCAAACCGGATTGTAATGGCACCGATGACGCGTTTGCGGGCAATTGCAAGCATCCCCAACTCACTAATGGCAACTTACTACACCCAACGCGCTAGTGCTGGGCTGATCGTTACCGAATGTACGATGGTTTCACCTCTGAGTTTAGGATACATTAACTGTCCAGGAATTTACTCAGAAGAACAAGTGGCAGGATGGCGGTTGGTAACTAATGCAGTACACGAACAAGGGGGCAGAATTTTTTTGCAACTTTGGCATTCTGGGAGAGTTTCTCACTCGGCTTTACTTGATGGAGAATTGCCAGTTGCTCCCAGTGCGATCGCAGGGATTGGCTCACTCCATACACCCATAGGTAAAGTATCGTTGGAAACTCCCCGCGCTTTAGAAACCCCAGAAATTTCCGAGATTGTCGAGCAATTCCGCAGAGGTGCCAAAAATGCCTTGGCGGCTGGTTTTGATGGGATTGAACTTCACGGTGCATTTGGTTATTTAATCGACCAATTTCTCCAAGATGGCTCTAACCAGCGCACAGATGAGTATGGCGGTTCAATAGAAAAGCGTAGCCGATTCCTCTTAGAAGTTGTGGAAGCAGTCGCTAGCGTTTGGGGTGCAAACCGGGTTGGTATAAAACTTTCGCCAAGTAACACTTTTTATGGAATGCATGACTCTAACCCTCAAGAAACTTTTGGTTATGCAATCAATGCTCTTAACCCCTTTGGACTTGCCTATCTTCACCTGATGGAACCGAACGAAGTCGATTTAGGAACCCGCGAAGTCATGAACCCAGTTACACCCTACTTTCGGCAAATATTCCAAGGTACTTTGATTACTAATGGTGGCTACGATCGCCAAACAGGAGATAGCATTCTTACTAGTGGCAATGCAGATTTAGTTTCTTTTGGCAAGTTATATCTTGCTAATCCTGACTTACCAAAACGCTTAGAATTTAATGCACATTTGAACGCTCCAGATCCAAAAACATTTTATGCCCCTGATGCTACAGGATACACCGACTATCCCTTTTTAGAACTTCAGACAAATTAAAGCAATCACAGCCATCTCTAAATCAAAAATATAATTTGTCAGTTGCACAATTTTTCGGTTTTATAATTGTCCAAGTAGGAGAACACAGCCGTGCTGGCTTTCGATTAAAACGGATTGCTAAATATGGGATGACAAAGTTTGTATAAAGCATTTATAACTTATACAAATAACGGCTGATTATCCGGTTGTAGAGTCTGTGCTTTTGCGCTAAATATCACTTATCAGGCATTAAAAAATTATGGATTTGTCCAACTTTACTACACTTCAAAACTTAGAAGCAGCCTTCGGTGGTGAATCGATGGCAAATCGTAAGTATCTGTTTTTTGCAGATGTAGCGCGTCAACTTGGGTTTACAGACTTGGCGAAACTTTTTAAAGAAACAGCAGATCAAGAAACTGAACACGCTTTTGCACATTTTAAGTTACTACATCCAGAACTTGTGGTAGAAGATGCAGCGGCTTTAACTGATGAACAAAAGCGGGAAATTGTATCTCGCTGTTTATCTTTGGCAATAGAAGGCGAGACTTATGAATATACTACAATGTATCCAGAGTTTGCCGCCGATGCCCAACGCGATCGCGACAATCCCGCAGCTGAAGAATTTCTCAAACAAGTTCAAGAATCTACCGATCATGCCAACACATTTCGGGAAGCTGCACACCGTTTTGGCTTGTTAAAATTCATCGAAAATTACCACGCCGATCGCTACACTGAAGCCTTAGAAGTATTAAATGGAGGACAAGCAGCAACCAGAGTTGCTGGTGAAGAACCTCAAACTCGGAAATGGATTTGTAGACAATGCAGCATGATTTATGATCCGGTTGCTGGCGATCCTGATTCGGGGATTGCAACTGGTACACCTTTTGAAGAAATTCCTGAAGATTGGGAATGTCCGATTTGCGGCGCTAGCAAAAAGACTTTTAAACCATTTGAGGAAAAAGTTGCAGCTTAAGACAATAATCAATTAGGCAATCTTTTTTTAGCATATAAACGCGAAGCGTCTTAAAAGATACTTCGCGTTCTTGATTTTTTATACAGAGGTTTTGATCATGTGTTCACCAGAAGATAACGGCTATGCCTTTTGTTTTGGTGAAATGAGTCGTTAACTGTCATCAGGTAAATGTACAAATTAAATGCGTAACAACTTAGGTAATTCGTAATTCGTTCAGGAAGTGAGAGTCTTCTCAATGCGACGATCTGGAATCAGCCAGATGATTGCGACTAAAACGTACAATGCACAGGCAAACCATGAGTTCACAAAGGCAAGTGGAATTGCCACAGCATAGAATACCACCGATATTTTTCCTTTTAAGTCTTCACCAACTGCGATCGCTAAAGTTGAGTCCCTACCGTGGTGAGAAATGAGGACACGGGTAAGGATGAAGTAAGCGATTGCATTCAACAACAACACCGTACCATAAAGGGCAACTGGCATGGCGGCAAAGTGATTCTCGCCCATCCAACCAGTGACGAAGGGGATTAGCGACAACCAAAACAGCAGATGCAGATTAGCCCAAAGTATACGCCCATTTACCTGTCGGACTGCTTGTAGTAGGTGATGGTGATTATTCCAGTAGATGCCGATATAAATAAAACTCAGCACGTAGCTCAGAAATACCGGGATTAGCGGATGTAGCGCAGCTAAATCTAATCCATGCGGCACTTTGATTTCTAGCACCATGATGGTGATGATGATGGCAATCACTCCATCGCTGAATGCTTCTAATCTCCCTTTTCCCATGTACGTATTCCTTTTTTATAATCTTTAATTCTCACTTGCCAATTTCCGCCGTAATTCCCGAATAGCAGCGCTAGTATTGCGCTCGTAGGCAATTTTAAAACACTCTGTAACTACTTCTGACACATTGATGTTAGGGAAATAACGGCTACTGGTTTCAACAGTGTAGCGATCGCCCTGCAATCTGTAAATTACCAGCTGGTTCTTCCTAAACAACCAAACTTCTGGTACTCGATAAGGTAGGTAGTCATTTACATCGGTGTAACTGGTGATGTCTATCTCCACCACTAAATCAGGTGATGGATCGACGCCCCAATTAATGCGATCTTTACCTGCGATTGTCTCCCAGTTTTCAATATAAAAACAGTAGTCTGGTTCTATACCACTTTCTTGTGGTAGTTCCATTGTGATTGGGGTAAATGCCTCGTATTCTCGTCCCAGATGATCGAGCAAAACTTTGACTACATCTGCAATTACACTTACTTTACGCCCATGTTCTGGTAGTGGTGCCATCAAGAGAATTTCTCCATCTCGATATTTAATACGAGGAGAGGAGCGATCGCCTAGTTGTTCATTCAATGCTTGATAATCTTGCCAGCTTCCAGGTAGGCGTACTACCGCACCTGGGGGCAAATGGATTGTATCGGGTGTGACAACAGCAAACATAGAACTGATACCTCCACCTCAACTGTAATGCTTTAGATAAACTGTAGCTAGACTTTGATTATTACCAAAGCACTGTCAGGCAGCACAAGGCTGTCCTACTTTACCTTACTTAATTTCTGTAATGCTTTAAATCTCAATTGCTGCGGCTGAAAAATACAGCAGCTATCACAATTAAACCTAAAAGTGCTAAAGGAACCCAGAGATTAGGGAGATCAGACAAACTCATAAATGACTTCTAAATAAGTAGGGTATATGAAGCAGATTGCAATAGACAGTCGCTACTTTATAAATCAACTTTTAAGTAAGCCTTTTTTTAACTTCCTCAGCCAAGTTTTCTAGTAACACTTCTACTTGCTCACCTGTTTTCAAATCTTTGAGTGAGGATTTTTGTGCCGCGGCTTCTTCAGAACCAATAATTACGCAAAATTGAATTCCTTGCTTGTCTGCTAATTGAAATTGTTTACCCAAGGGACGCTTATCAAAGTTAGTTATGACATTAATTCCCGCCTGACGCAGATGTTGAGAAACTTTTAAATAAGTAGGCATTAAATCTTCTTGCATATTCACTACCATCACTTGCGCTGGTGTAGCAGCTAAGGTACTAAGAATACCAGCTTTTAGCAAGCGGCTAATTAAGCGAGTTAAGCCAATAGAAATGCCGACACCAGGCATTTTTTCGCCCAAAAATACCCCGACTAATTCTTCATATCTACCACCAGAACAAATACTACCTAACGCTTCATGTCCTAATAGGGTTGTTTCGTAAACTGTGCCAGTATAGTAATCAAGACCACGGGCAATAGATAAATCAATACAGAAACGGTTTTCGGCAACTCCGAGATTACGCACCCCTGCAATTACCGTTTCTAATTCGGTAATACCTAAGCTCAATTGCTCGGTTTCTAGCAGATTTTGGGCGAGATGCTTGAGCTTATCTAATACGTCATCAATCGAACCGTCTATTTTAATAAACTCAATAATTTTTTGCGCCTGTTCTGCTGATATTCCTTCTTTTTCTAAATCTTGTTTTACTTTACTTTCACCAATTTTTTCTAGTGTGTCAACAATACCAATACACGATTTAATTTGATTTTCGGCAATTCCCAGTGATTTAAAGAAACCAGTCAGAACTTTTCGGTTATTGATGCGAATCAGAAAATCGCCAATATTAATTGCTTCAAATATCTCAGTGATAATTGCAGGCATTTGAGCATCATAAAGCAAGCTGAGTTCACGACGAGCAACTACATCAATATCGCACTGACGAAACTGACGAAAACGCCCATCTTTCGCCCGTTCTCCACGAAAAACTACATCTGTTTGATAACGGGCAAAGGGAAAGGTTAATTCATTCAGATGACGGGCAATATACGCCGCTAAAGGAACTGTTTGATCGAACTTTAAAGCTCTTGCTTCCGAACCTGTTTCGCCCGATCTATCTCTCTCGGCTTGTCGATTTGGTGGCAATATAGGATCAATTCCATAAATTATATTATCGCCTTGATTACCTTTAGCTTGCAGTACTTCTAAACGTTCTACAGCAGGTGTTTCGATAGGCGTAAATCCATAGCTTTCAAAAACTCTACGGATGATATCTAACAAATATAATTCTAGACGCTTTTCACTAGGCAGAAATTCTGGAAACCCGCTAGGGGTAGAAAAGTTTATTTTGTCACCTTTAGCCATGCGTGTACCTTACTAAGTTTAAATTTGAGATCAAAGCCTAACGACTGGAAGTCGTGGCTACACAAACAAAGTCCGCACTTCGACAGGCTCAGTGACCACCTGCGCGGACTGGAGAATAATCAGTGGTTATCTCTGAAAGGAGAAATTACTATCTTAGCCGTTCTTCTTGAATTAGAGTGCGTTGAAAGATTTGATTGTTTTTAAACCAATGCCAAGTGCGGGCACGATTGTTATTGTCAGGACTAATGTAGATCATTTCATATAAGCTCATATCTGGGTTTGTTTTATAAGTAAACCACAAAATAACAATGGAATCATCAGCTTCCCAGGCTTTTCCTTCAATGCGATCGGTGTCAAACCAAAGCTTATTATCTTTATAAATTCCTGGAAATTCATATTCTTCTCGTTTCCCATCAGACCATGTGTAGCGATTTATTTGGTAATAGGGATGAGGGCCATTTTCTGGAAATTGACAAGTTAAGTGAGATTCATACTTGTCGAGGATTTTTCCTGTTGTATCAATTAATGTATAAGTTCCTACCCAATCTCCTTCATGACGGGCGAGTACGGGCATACCTTCTCGAATATTAGACATTGCAATTCACCTTTTATTGTTCTAACATTTGGAAAAATCGAGTAAAGTAATCGGGAAAAGTTTTTGCTGTACAACCAGGGTGTTTTATTACAATGCCTGGAACCTTTAAGCCAGTGCAGTGGTATCTACTGGGCGATTCAGAACAGGGATTGCAATGATATGCACTTTTAACTTCTGTGCAGGTAGCCAGCTACAACTTAATTATGTTCGCATATTATGAGTGGGCAGTGGGGAAGGTTGTCAAAGATGGTTTTAATCATCGCTGGCATAATTTGACGCGAAGTATAACGAATTCCGTTTTTCTTCCAAGTGATAAATGCGGCGGGCTACGCCTACGCGTTTATCGTTGGCTTCTAATGTTCTTCTGTATCCACAGCAATATCTTTCGCCAGTCCCGCCGCTTGCGATCGCCAGTTGACGCTTTTATTGTCCACGCCCTGGCTTGCAATCTGCAAAACCCAATGCCTCTGTGTCGAGAAAACTTGCGATTCTCTTTCAGAGACACTACGTGAACGCCATCTCAATAACTGCTTCGATTGGATATTCAATTTCAGTAGCGCGAGCAATTAGAGTGGCGCGAATTCTTTCAGGTAAGCATCCTAAAATAACTTCGGCATCATGGGGGGAAAGTTGCTCTTGGAGTTTTGCTTGCATCGCTTTACTACCGTTTTTCTTCCAAGCTAAGGCGTTCCTCGTCTGCTTCTAACAGCTAAGTTAAGCCACAGCTAGTATCCGTTGTATTACCACCAATATCTCTGGCTCGTCCGCTCCAACGTTTTGTTAGACTTGGTTTTTGCGATAAGTTCACGACTTCTCTGCCGCTTTCTGCTTCCTTCTTGCGTAGGTCTGCAAATATTGCATCTAAATCATAGTTGAAAGACTTCGCATACTCTTCACGGATTTGGTGGATCTCTTCGACAATCTCATCTGTCCACATGACCTAATATCCCATTAGTTCGTTGGGTGTGCAAAGGATAGGCAATACATAGCCATGCATCAAGGCTAATCTCGGCTAACTTACCCTGGATTTGAGCATTAGCAATATGTTTTTGCTCTTGAACTGATGCAGGAAGCCCGTCAAGCTTTTTGCGAAATGCTTTTGTAACGCTTGATTTCATAACTCAGGCTGAAAGGGGAAAACTTCAGCTAGAGGTGTGATATCACCAGCAGCAATTTCCTGTCGTACCATCTCAGCCATCCGATCCCACTGATCGTTTGTCGTAGCTTCAAACTGAGCTTTCCATGTCCGCTCATCCTCCATTTCAGCAAGAAGACGAGATGCGATCGCATCCTGCTCGTCAGCAGGTAAAGTTTTCAATTGGGCGATCGCCTGTTCAAGTAATCCGGTCATCACCAAAGTACTTCCTTCAAAGAGATACTACTCATTATGGCTTACTAAACTGCCTTCTTTACTAACTTCAGTCATAGTAGCTTTACCTCCAAGGCTTCAAGTTGCTGATTGATCCAAGCCGTTGCTGTCGCTTCATCATTTCAAGATCCTTCTCAAAGCTTTTCCTAAACTCGACTTTCACGCTTTCGGCTCCAAAAGTTGAAAGATGGACTCACGGCTAACCAGTTTAGTTGTTTCACCTTCAGCGATCGCTTGCTCCATTGCCACGTCTTCAATAATTTCTGCCAGAAATTCAGAAACTTCTTTTCGATTGTCACGAATTAATTCAATGATCGCACTTTTCAAGATTTCCTTAAGTTGATCTGGGTTTATAGTAATCTCAGACATTCTGCCTCCATTAGTTTAGTTCGAGTTTGATAGATTGATTCCTAACGCTTCAAGCTGCTGATTTATCCAAGCCGTTGCTGTCGCTTCATCGGTTTCGATCGCTCTTTCTACTCCTGTTTTAGCAATTTCTAACAGTTGCTTGGATTTTAGTTTTAATAAAAATGATGACTTTATCTTCTCAACAATTTTTTGCTGTTGGGGTTTCGGCAAGATTGGAATTAGTAAATTGGCTAGATCCGGCTGAGAAATACTGTAGTAAGCCACGCCATGAACCCTGCGCTCAACCTGTAAATAACCAAATTTTGAATTCAAAAATAGACTGACATATTCCGGTAGAATTTCTTTTTTAAAAGCTGAAGTCAAACGTACAAGCATGATTTCACTGCTAATAATCCCGTTAACTTCTAGTTCTGTAACAACTGCGGAGTTGCCAAAACTACCTTTACGAGTGAAAAGAATATCTCCTACCTGCAAACCTACAGGCTTGTTAACATCAGCCATTGTAATCGGTATTTTGACAGCACTTTCAAAATTAATTTGTCCGTTTTTAACATCACCAACACGAATGTAAGGTGTTCCCTCTTCGGTATATTCTCGATAGTCAAACCCATTTTGAATCGGATTTATTAATGAGCCTAAATTTTGAGATGGGAAACCACAACCTTTAATAACTTCTTCTACTTGATCATACTTTGGCTGGTAATACTCAGCGTCGAGGCGATCGCAGGACAGGAACGACTCAGCAAAACTCTTAACGGCAACCGTTTCTTCCGTAGGTTGCCAGTCCTTCAAACCAAGCTCCGACAACAGCAAATTCTCAGCTTGTTGATAAATTTCATTTGATAAATTTCTGAGTCTAGAAAGTTCTCTAAATATACTTTCTATAACTACCTGAAATCTTGTAGAGAAAGATGGTATCGGAATACTGTAGAGTTCTTGCTTGCTAATAAAAGATATTAGAAGATTTGATTTATATCTGTTGCGGAATGCAATTCCGTATTTTGTAATCAAATAAATGAGTAGATAATATCTATTGATATCATTATTCACAGTCAACTTATAAAGACTTCCAGTAACTAAAACTTTTTCTGGAAAATCATCAGGCACTATTGAAATTTTTTCAGCTTTTCCCTTTACCTCAATTAATAATTCACCTTTTTTAATCCTGCCTTGAGGATATCTAATCCAGTCTGCTTCATCTACATAGAATAGATTACCTGTTTCGATAAATGGTGTTGTAATATCAGTTGCCTGTAAAAATATTGGACAATTCCGAGTCTTCCCTTCCTCTGCGTCAATTATTTCTGTGCTTTCATAAACAACTCTATAGCCATATTTCACGTATTGACCTAGAAGCTGATAGTTCTGAACTGCCTTTAATGCGGCTAGGAATTCTTTTTGAAAGTAATCAGAGTCAAATCTAAACTTATCACTATCTTGAATAACGTAGCTCAACTGTAATTCAACCGCTTCCAGCCCATCCATTAACCGCCGATACTTCACAGCATCAAACGGCGTAACAGATGGGCTAGATTTAAAAAAACTGAGCTTCTCCTTTTTGGCAAACTCAATAAACGCTTCAAAATTGAAGCATTGATACAATCGCCAAGCAATGGGCATCATTCATCGTGAATGCCTTACTTTGACAAGATTACAAAATTTCATCAACCAGGACAGTACCACCTTCATAAAAATCAATGCTGAGATGATAATCTGCAAGTAGTGCAGTTCCCAGGAGAGGACGACGACCCATCGCCAACACGATGACTTCTCGCTCCGTACCGTTCCAAAGAATCTTTATTGCATGAGCATTTGTTGTAGTTTTGGAGTTGTCGGCAAGATTTGCTTGAATTTTAGCAATATATGGCAAGCTAAGTTTTGCAACCAGATCAGGTGGCAAGGTAAGAAAACCTTCAAACCCCGTATCAATAACAAACTCAATTTCTACATCTGACTTGTCTTCCAAACGAACCAAAACACTTATTCGTGCTTGAAGCCCAACCACCGTCCCATGTATCACTGTATCGTCCTGACTAATGAACCACCAACAGCATACACGGCATCATAACCAATCCTTTCTGCCCAAATTGCTGCATCAGGCTGTTTGGCTTGCAAACGACGGCTTGTTACCAACAAATCATCACCAATTTCATATTCACCTGTTTCAACATTGATGGAAATTAATTTGCCAATATTCTCTACTGTCTCAACTTGGGAACGGATATGTTTTTCGTAGAATTCTTTACCACGTTGGATAATTTCTTCGTCACTTAGTTTCGGATAAGACATACAGGCAAGCTTTCAAGTAAAGCATTTGATCGCCCTATTTATTATAGTGTGCAACTAATTGTTAAACGACAAGGAAACGAACAGCGATGCCTGTCATCTCATATTCCCGGCTGTCTTTGCCATACTTCAACACTGCACCACTGACCAAGTGAACAAATGGACTCGTGTTCTGAATGAATGGACTCGTGTTCTGAATGAATGGACTCGTGTTCTGAACGAATGGACTCGTGTTCTAAACGAATGGACTCATGTTCTAAACGAATGGACTCATGTTCTAAACGAATGGACTCATGTTCTAAACGAATGGACTCATGTTCTAAACGAATGGACTCATGTTCTGAACGAATGGACTCATGTTCTGAACGAATGGACTCGCGTTCTGAACCAAAACTATCAAAATTCTTCCAGGTGCTTTGGTTATCGTAGACAAAACTGTGGCAGAAGCGATCGCTTCTGGTAAAACAAATATTTTGAACAGAACGAGAATGCGATGCCAATTCTTGGAGACGCTTTACGTAGCTTGCTTTTCTAAAGGAGTACGGCAGCAAGCTACGCCTTAGTCACTCCCCATGATCAAACCACCAAGGATCATTAGTAGCGTTAGTTTTAATTAAAATAGCTTTTTTTCGCATGAACCGTTTCAGCGCTGCTGCACCCATGCGTGACCCTCCTAAACCGGAGAATTTGAAAGCGTTTTTTTCTCCCTCGTGCATAATTGCGGTGAGTGCAGCATCGTTGATACTGATAGCACCTGCATCTATCTGCTGGGCAATTTCTAAGGCTTCGGCTTCTGAGGCAAATACAGCAGCACTCAATCCATAAATCGAATCATTCGCCAAAGATACAGCTTCCTCTACTGTGCCAAAAGGCATTACTGGCATAATGGGGCCGAAAGTCTCTTCGGTCATCACTTTCATGGAATGATTAACCTGGGTGAGAACTGTGGGACGGCACCACCAACCCCCACCTAAGTCTTCAATTACACCACCGCAGTGAATTACTGCTCCTTTTTCCACTGCATCTAGGAGATGATCGCTAATAATAGCTGCTTGTTTTTCGGCGATGATGGGGCCGATTTCTCCACTTTCGACTGTAGGGTAGGCTAGTTCGAGGCGATGTGCTTTAGTTACTAGTTGATGATAAAACTTTTCAAATATGGAGTCTGCAACGTAAATTCGCTCAATTGAAAGGCATGACTGTCCGGTGTTGACGACGGAACCCCACAATATTGCTGAGGTTGCTAATTCTAAATTGGCTGATTCTAAAACGATCGCAGGATCTTTTCCCCCTAATTCCAAAAAAGCTGGAATAAACCGTTTAGCAGCTGCTTCTGCCACTTTTCTCCCTGTGGCTACACTGCCCGTAAAGCACACTAAATCTACATTGTCAATCAAAATTGATCCGGTTGCACCTGCTCCTTCAACAAAAGTTAAAACATCGCGCAATTTGGGGACGGCGTTGAGTGCTGTTGTCAATGGTGCTACGAAGCGGGGAGCAATTTCACTGGGTTTGACAATGACAGCACAACCCGCCAATAATGCCGGAATGGTATCAATGGTAGATAGTAACAGCGGAAAATTCCACGGGCTAATTACCCCAACTAGGGGATAAGGAACGGATGTTTGTTGCAAGGCAATAAAGGGAATTGCTGTATTTTTTGCAGATTCTTGCAGCAATTCCGGTGCTAACCTACACCAGCGATCAATGCTAGAGAGGAAAGAATCTATTTCTAATACTGAAGTTGACAATCTTCCGGTATCATTTACCAAAGCTTCCGTGAGGCGATCGCGTCCTGATAATATCGCTTCTTTCCACTGCTGTAAAGCTTCAATTCTCCCCTCTAAACCCAACTGCTGCCAGCGAATTTGTGCCCTGCGCGTGCGCTTACATTGCTGCACCACCAACCTTGGAGGCGGCGGGATAATTACGTAGTCAAATTTGCCAGTTCGGGGATTACGGACTTCTATTGGTTCTGTCATTAGGAGGCAGGAGGCAGGAGGCAGGAGGCAGGAGGCAGGAGGCAGGAGGCAGGAGGCAGGGGGTAGGGGGTAGGTAGGGTAGGAGTTATTTTATTTGTATTCCAATGCCCAATGCCCAATGCCCAATGCCCCATTCCCAAATTCAAATTCAAATTCAAATTATCCCCAGTTTGGCTAACCGCTCAATGGTGGCTTGCTGTGTTTGCAAGAAGTGTTTGCGGTCTACTTCTCCCTCCAGCATAGTATTAGCGGGGTAAAAGTGTGACTGCTGATAACTTTCGGCGTATAGTTCAAACCGCTGGCGGCTAAGTAAATTATTTAACCCCGGTCGGCGGCGATCGCGGCGTAATGCTCCTAAATCAATCTCTGCAAATGCTGCCATGCTTTCGCCTGCACCTGTCTCTGCTAATACGATTCCGCGATGGTCAATGATTTTAGAGCCACCATCAGCCGAAGCGATGGGGATGGCAATATTAGCGATGCCTGCGGTATTAGCTGAAACTATGTATGCCATATTTTCGACGGCGCGAGTGATTTTTGCTGCGTCTTTGGGGGTGAGGTTTTTGTTGTATACTTCCGAGGTGGAATGGACAAAAATCTCTGCTCCTCGCATTGCCAAACACCGCGCCACTTCTGGATACAAAATTTCTTCTGAGGCTAAAGCAGCTAAATTACCGATCGCAGTTTTGGCAACGGGGAAAACTCCTTCTAAACCATAGCAGTCAAGATATTTATCCCAAACATCATGGGGTGTGGGAGCAAATAAGGAATTTAACCGCCGATACCGCAAGACGATTGAGCCAGAGGGGTCAAGTATAAAGCAGGTTTGGAAGTATAAGCCGGGAAAGTTGGGGTCAATTTCGTAGGCGTTACCAGCCAAAAAGATTTGATGCTTTTGGGCAATTTTACCCAGCGCTTCATACTCAGCACCAGCCATTTCTATACAAGCTTTTTCTGCCCATCCGGCTAGAGAATCTCCCATCGGAAAACCGGTGAGGAAATATTCTGGCAGTACAATTAAACGACAATCGAAGCCGATGAAAGCGATACTGGCAGCAATTTGTTGGGCTAGGCGATTGATGGAATTTTGCATGAGCGATCGCGCTTCGTGGCGATTGCCTGTTTGGTTGACTGCATGACAGGTAACTTGCAGTGCTAAAGCCCGGTAGAATTCTAAATTATTTGTCATTTGTCATTTGTCATTTGTCATTTGTCATTTGTCATTGGTCATTGGTGCATTGGTCACTTGTACTGAGATTTGCCGTTAGCGCAGCCTCTCGTAGAGAAGTATTTGGTCATTAGCAAAGGACAAAGGACAACTGACAAAGGACTAATGACCAATGCGATCACCACCCCAGAGCGATCGCACAAGTTTATCTGTCAATTCCGATCCAAATAGTTGTGCGGCAAATTTATTACCTGGATCACGTTCCGCACTGATCCGGCGTAGCGCCAAATCACGAGATGCTAAAGCGGTGCGTGCATCTTCTGGCACAGGTTCCGCCGCATCTACCCAAGTTAACCAGCGATCGAGGGTTTCGTGTGCAAGTGTGCGAATTAGTTCAATGGTTTCAAAAGTAGGTGCGCTGGTGTAACATAAGCTGGCAGGTGATTGAAATAGTCGAATATACGCACTTTTACTAGTAAATAATTTGAGCCGCGAGTCTGACTGCAACTTTAAGAATGTTTGATTAACTGGCTCATGATAGCGATCGAGATATGCTAAATCGGTTAAAAGCTCAGTCCGGGGAATGTAATCTATATAAAAGAAAATATCTGCATTTGGAAGTGTGCCAAACTCAAACGCCAAATGCGGAACCTGGATATGCGGCGCTAACCAAGTGGTAAGACGCATGGTGGTAAAGTTTGATTTTTCCGGGTTTCCCAACCACGAATGCACTAGCCAATCAATTTCTTTCCCAGAAAAAGCAGTGAGTGAACCCTTCATATTGCCATCGAGACTGCTGTATTGCTGTAAATCTTCTACAGAAGGGTCTGGATGTAACTGAAAACGAACTTCTAGTTTTTGGTGGAGTTCCTTTGTAATTCCCCACAACTGCTCAAATACAGTTTTATTGTCTAGATTCGTTGGTTGCTGAGTCATGGTTTGAGTTGCGGCTTTTCTATAGACTTAATATTTAGTTTGACACTTTCTGGCATCTAATTCTTTGCTTAGATTGAATTCAGTACTGTGGGAAACAGCCTATCAACTAAACCATGATAAAGCTATTGCAGCAACATCTTTAATGCAAGTTTCGGATTCTGGAGTGCAACTTTCGAGTTTCGAGGTTGAAAAAACTTGATAATTTATGTTTTGTCTCTGGCAAAAGAATTTAAGTTAATTAAAGAAATGAGATTATTTTTAAATTTTATCAAAATCAACTACAAAAATTTTAACCTTTTTATTAAGTATTAATACTGTTGGAATAAAGTTTTAGGAGAGGATTAAATTTGGTTAATCCTCAACTATAATCTATCTAAAAATATTATCAAAATGCACCTATCTTATAAACTTAGATTTGTTTCCTCTCAACTTGTAACTGTAACAGTGCTGTTGACGTTGCTCTTATTTACCCCTCAAATTTGGCTTAACTGGCAAGCATATCATAGTTTTAATAGTATTACTAAATATGAATTTAAGCTGCAAACACTGAGTAATGAAATTACCTATCTCGATGAAGTATTAACGATGTCAGCCCGCATGAATGCTGCTACAGGTAACGTGTTTTGGGAACAACGGTATCGCCAATTTGAACCTAAACTTGATAATGCTATTAAAGAATCTATTAAACTGGCTCCCAAAGCATATAAAAATGAGGATGCCAAAAAAATTGATGCTGCTAATCAACGTTTGGTTGCAATAGAATATCAATCTTTTGATTTAGTTAATAAAAACAAAAAAGATCAAGCAATGCTACTACTTTCTAGCAGCGAATATGAAACCAATAAACAGATTTATGCTAATGGCGTTGCTAAAAGGCAGCAGAATATTTCGCTTCAGCTAAAGCAGAAAGTTGATGAATATTATCAAAGAATATTATGGGCAATTTCAGAATCTATTATAAGTTTAGCAATGTTAATTCCAGCATGGCTTTTAGTATTGCATTTATTGCAGCAATACTTAAAAGATAAAAAAATTGCTCAAGCCGCTTTAGAAGAAACTAATTGTAGGTTGGAAATACAAGTTGCAGAGAGAACAACAAAGTTAAAATACAAAAATTTTCAACTACAACAGACACTCCAAGAATTGCAACACACTCAAGTACAACTTGTTCAAACTGAAAAAATGTCTTCATTAGGTCAGTTAGTTGCTGGTGTTGCTCATGAAATCAATAATCCAGTTAATTTCATTTATGGCAACCTACTCCATGTTAGAGAATATAGCCAGCAATTACTAAGTTTAATTAATCTGTATCAGCAACAATATTGTAGTGAAAACCCAGAAATAAATCTTCTAATTGATGAGATAGATTTAGAGTTTATTATTGATGACATGCCGAAAATATTATCATCAATGGAAGTTGGTGCTGAACGTATTCGCGAAATTGTACTAACTTTGCGGAACTTCTCACGTCTTGATGAAGCCGAAATGAAACTGGTTGATATTCATGAAGGAATTAATAGCACCCTATTGATTTTACAGTATCGGTTAAAAGAAAATCATAAAAAGCAGGAAATTACAATTATCAAAAACTATGGTAACTTACCTCTTGTGGAATGTTATCCAGGGGGATTGAATCAGGTCTTTATGAATATCTTGAGTAATGCTATTGATGCTTTACATCAACCAGAAATAGACTATTTAGAAGGAGATATTGAAAAACAGCTTAGTTCTATTATTATCCATACTCAAGTTAAAAATGAAAATTGGATAATGATTAGCATTAAAGATAATGGCTCAGGAATAACTGAGGAAGTTCAAACTAGATTATTTGACCCTTTCTTTACTACTAAACCTATAGGGAAAGGTACTGGCTTAGGATTATCTATTAGTTATCAGATTATAGTAGATAAACATAAAGGAAGAATTAAGTGTATTTCTGCACCAGGAAAAGGTACAGAGTTTGTGATTGAGATTCCTATCAAGCAGACAGATTAAACCAATTCGCAATTCGCAATGACGCTCTCTACGAGACGCTGCGCTAACGTAGCGGTAGCAAGTCCGCGTACTCTGTAAGAGTTGCAAGCTACGCTTTTAACGTCTCGTAGAGAAGAGAGCAATTACGTGTTGTAACGGGGATTTAAATCAGATATCAACACTTGCGGCTTGATAGAAGGCGGGGATTTAAACCCCTACATTTTGTTAATAATAGAAAAACCTCGACGTGTAGGTTTAATATTTGCTAACTCCACTTTAAAACTTACTTTGTCGCTCATTTCTCCACTTCTAGCTTCCAAAGTCCATTTACCAGGACGCAAATTCCAAAATAAAGAATTAGTTGCATTTGTATCTAAGTTTTCACCATTTAACCACCACTCCACAGGTGCAGATTTATTTCCTGCTAGTTTGAATTCTAGTTTTTGCTTCGCCTCTTCACCTGGATACAGTAGAAATAAATCGCCATGATGTGGAGATAAAATTCTCAAATTAGTAGAAGTAAAATTCGATTGCTGTTGTTTTGCCAACCATTCGTTATACTCTGATGGTAAATTGAATTGATTTTCACGTTCGTAATTACTTTTATCTTCAGGATAGAAATATTCCTGCACCACTGATGTACAATCTGGTGTTGGTCGTAATCCTGAAATTGCACAAACAGGTAATTGCACTAAACCTTTTGGAGGCGGAAAACCTGCTGGTTCTTGATTTTCGTGCAGATGTAACATAATCCGATTCCACAGGGGTGCTGCACCTGTCACACCTGAAACTTGTCGCATTGGTTCACCGTTGAAATTGCCTACCCAAGTAGCGACGGTGTAATCTGTAGTGAAACCAACAGTCCAAGTATCTCGAAAATTGGAAGAAGTGCCAGTTTTAACAGCAGCGGGGAAAGGTAAATTTAACACAGAGTCTACACCAAATGCTGTTGCGCGAGCATAGCTGTCACTGAGCATGTTGGTGATTAATTGCCATATTGTCGGCGAATTTTGGATTTTAGATTTTGGATTTTGGATTGGGGAATTGGAAAATGTGCTTACTAGCGGTGTAGCTTCTCCAAGTCGTGCCATAGTAACGTAAGCTCTAGCTAATTCCCATAAACTGACTTCGCCACTACCGAGAGTTAACCCTAAACCGTAATGTTCTGGGGTTTGATTAAGGTGTTCAAAGCCCAGTTGATGCAATCGTTCTAAGAAAGTTTCTACGCCTACTTTTTCTAAAACCCTTACTGCGGGAACATTCAGAGAATTTGCTAAAGCGATTCGCACCCGCACAGGGCCAAGAAAACTTTCGGTGTAATCTGTGGGGCTATAAAGTTTCGCGCCGGGAATTGCATAATGGGCGGGTACATCTGCCAAAATGGTATTTGGGCGAATTAAACCTTTTTCTAAAGCTAATTCATAGACAAAAGGTTTGAGGGTAGAACCTGGTTGACGTAGGGCTTGCACTCCATCATTGCGTCCCAGTTTGGCTTCATTAAAGTAATCAGGTGAACCGACATAAGCCAAAACTTCACCAGTGCGGTTGTCAATCACCAACGCGGCTGCATCATGGACATTGTTAGCGGCTAGGGAAGAAATTACCTGCTGCACCTGTGCTTCGACAAACTGCTGTAAAGGGCGATTTATAGTCGTGCGAATCACGGATTGCTCCCCCCTAACCCCCCTTAAAAAGGGGGGAGTTAAGCCTTTATTTTCAAGGGGGGTTGGGGGGATTTGATTTGCTAACCAAAATAAAAAGTGTGGTGCGGCGATAATTCCTCGTTGGCTAGACTGAAATACAACCTTTTCGGTGGATGTTCGATCTGCGATCGCACCACTAATATGTTTTTCTAGTACCATCCGATTAAGGACGTATTTTTGCCGCTGCTTCAACCGTTCCCAATGTTCGTAAGGGTTAAAATATGTGGGATTATTGGGAATAGCAGCTAACAAACTAGCTTGGGCAAGATTCAATTCACTAGCTGGGATGGAAAAATAAGTCTGCGCGGCTGCTTCTACACCATATATATTCCCTCCCATTGGCAGCCGATTGATATATGCAGAGAGAATTTCATCTTTGTTCATCCCTGCTACTAACCGCCAAGATAGCCAAATCTCTTGCATTTTACCTGACAGAGTACGCGGCACTGGTTCTAACATCCGCGCTAACTGCATAGTAATAGTGGAAGCGCCGGAAACAATTCTTTTGGCGTGGATGGCTTCTTTGCTGGCGCGGATAACAGCTTTCATATCCAACGCCCCGTGATGGTAAAAGCTGCTATCTTCGGCGGCTAGAATGGCATGGATAAACTGGGGCGAAACCTGATTTAGTGGTACTACTGATGTATGCTCTTGGTCACGGGTGAGTAATGTTCCTAATGGTAAACCATTGCGATCGCTAAATTGCATTGCCAACTGATTTTGGGCAATGTCTGCGGCACGAATGGGCGCAAAATAAGGTAGGAGGCGTACCACGAGACAGATTGACAGCACAGCCAGGATAATCTTACTAGTGTGCTTAATTTTGAGTAGCGATCGTGAAATTAGTCTCATCAGGGAATCCAGTGCCCAAAAAAACCTACCTTAATTTTGACGCAATGATTACATTTACATCAGGTAATATGTCAAATACTTAATAATTTATTTGTCATAAATTAGCAAAATTAAATCAATGTTTGCGAAATTTAAATATTTCTTTATGGTTAAGAATTGTAGTCATTTTTGGAACAATTACAGTAGATTAGTTATCTATGTAAATAAACATATATTACATTCAAGGTGGGGTACAAATAACTAGTTATCTTGCGTCCTTTATCAGTCTTGGCGTTGCCCATTCATGAAGCAATGCAAATTTTTATTTGCTATCGTTTATAATTTTTTATTTTGAATTACTAAAAAGATGATTATCAGAGTTTTGCTGCGTTTCTACCATAAAATAACCTATCGCGTTCTTAGTCTTATTAGCAGCTCGTTAAAAAAATTTGGACGTTCTTCAAGCCGGAAAAAAACAATCCAGTTTCTTCTTCTCTTTACATTTATGCTAGGGATGGCAGGGTGTAATTTTTTTGGTATCAACTCAAGTAAAGAACAACTCCCAGCAGTTTCTTCACTCACACCACCAAAATTACCAGATTGGATTGAACAAATAAGTCCCATTGGGGATGCCAAACCTCTCAACCAAATCCGTATCCGTTTTAAAGAAGCTTTAATCCCAGTTGAAAGTCTTGATAGCCCCGAACAGCAGAAAATATTAGAAAAATTTGCCCTTTGGCCGCCTTTACCCGGTCAATTTCGCTTTTTAACACCGCGTATGGTGGGTTTTCAAGCTGATAAAGCATTGCCAATAGCGACACGATTTCAAGTCACTCTCAAAGCAGGTTTAGCCGATTTAAAAAATCATCGCCTAGACAAAGATTTGCCTTGGACTTTCAACACCGAATCTATCAACCTGACTAATTTACCCGGTGTTAATCCCATTGAGAAGGCTGATATTGAACCAATTGATTTACAACAAAAATTACAGTTTACTTCCAATGTCGAATTGGATTTAGGTTCTGTACAAGAGCATTTACAGTTAATTCCTGAAGGAAAAGACAAGGGTGTAGGCTTCAAAGTCGAATTAAACAAAGAAGAAAAACCATTAGAAAATCAAGAACCTTTAGAAAAATTTGATCCTTCGGCACGCAATTGGATTTATAACCTCATCCCACAACAAAATCTCGAAAAAGCAACCAGTTATCGCCTGGTATTTTCTCCCGGAATACGTCCTGCTTATGGTAATTTATCGACAGAGAAAGAATTTGTCAGTAAGTTAGCAACTTATTCGCCTTTAGCATTTCAGAAAATTAACTTTTACGGACAGCCAGATTCAGGGGGAACATTTGGACGATTTATTAAAGGCAGTCCGCAGCTAGAATTTAATAATGTCTTATTGGCAGATTCAGCTAAAGAAAATATTACTATTAATCCAGCACCAAAAGACATTTCGAGAATTCTGGAAGTTAATGATGAGGATAAAATTGTTGGTATCAATCCTTATGCGCTAGAACCTGCCAAAACTTATACAATTACTATTGGTGGAAATCTCAAAGATAAGTTTGGACAAACTTTAGGTAAACCTCTAACACTGAAATATGATACTGGAGATTTAGCTGGGGATATTTGGGTACCATCAGATTTGAATATTTTCCCCACAGGCAAAGATTTACAGTTAAATATTAGTACGGGAAATCTACCAGAGTCAAAATACAAAGCAGCTTATCGAGTAGTTCAACCGACAGATTTAGTTTATTTTAATTATAGTAATGATTTCTTACCAAAACCTTCTGAATGGCAAAGTTTTAACGTATCAGGTAAGAAAAATCAATCAGTTGATATTGCTATTCCTCTCCGGGAAAAAATAAGTGCGGCTACGGGAATGTTAGCTTATGGAGTGCAAGCCCGCACTAATAAATACCAGGAGAATGGCAAGGAACTGTGGCGAGAACCTACGACTTATGGAATGGTTGAATTGACGAATTTGGGCGTATTTACTCAGTGGTTTCCTGAGTCAGGTTTAATTCGCGTCAATCATCTTACAGATGGTTCACCAGTTAAAAATAGCGCTATTGAAATTTATCAATCAAAATTACAAGCAAAATCTCGCCCAGAACCAGCACCTTGTGCAACGGGTAAAACTGATGAAAATGGAATTTTTAGAGTTGTTGGTGAAGGATTACAGCAATGTTATTCTGGGAATGAAAGCTCTAGTAAATCACCACAATTATTAGTAATTGCCCGTGAAAATCAAGATTGGGCATTTGCTAGAACAGAAGAATATAGCGGTGTTTATGGATATGGTATTGATGCAGGTTGGCAAAATGGTAAGTCAGAATCACGCGGGGTAATTTTCTCGGATAGACAGTTATATCAACCAGGCGAAAAAGCTTGGTTAACTGGTTTTACTGACTACTTACAAAATGGGGCGATTCAGCAAGATAAAAATGCTGTTTACCAATTAACCTTGGTAAATCCTGATGGACAAAAGACCAATTTAGGTACGCAAACTACAAATGAATTTGGCACATTTTCTCTGGAACTGCCAATCAAGACTACTGAGCGCTTAGGCTACCATACTATCCAGGCGAAGGGGAAGAATGGACAAGAAATTTCTGGAGAATTTCGGGTAGCTGAGTTTAAGCCACCCAATTTTAAAGTTGAACTCAACTTAAATAAAGAATTTGCTTTTATTGACGAGAAAGTTGATATTAATGCTACAAGCAATTATTTGTTTGGCCCACCTGTAGAAGGTGGTGAAGCAAAATATTTTATCACTCGCCAACAGGCTAATTTTATTCCTAAAGGTTGGGAAGAATTTACTTTTGGTAGGCAATGGTTATGGCCAGAGGAAACCCCTACTATATCTAGTGATGTATTGCAAAATAATGCCCAGCTAGATGCTAATGGTAAAAGTAGTCAAACTGTGAATGTGGCTAATGATTTACCATATCCGATGACTTACCGGGTAGATGTGGAAGTTGCAGATGTTTCTAATTTATCTGTAGCGAATTCCAAAACTTTTACTGCTTTACCGAGTAATCGCCTCATTGGGTTAAAAAGCAATTTTATTGCTGATGCTGGTAAGGCTTTTTCCACTGAAGTGATTGTTACTGACCCTACAGGAAAACCGATAACAGGTCAACGGGTGCGGCTAGAATTACAACAAATAAAATACAGCAGCGTCACGCAGTTGGTGGAAGGTAGCCGGACAGCAAAAAATCAAATTGAATATAAAACAGTGGGACAAGCAGAAATTACGTCTGCTAGTAATCCGCAATCGGTAAACTTAACAGCACCGGAATCTGGTTCATATCGGATTAGAGTTAATTTTAGCGATGCCAAAGGCGAATTAAGTGCCACAGATTTACAAATTTGGGCAACTGGAGAAAATCCAGTATTTTGGGGTTCGGGAGAAAAAGATGTCTTAGAAGTTAAATTAGATAAAAAAGAGTTCAAACCTGGTGAAACTGCTACTGCACTAATTCAATCTCCCTATCCAGAAGCAGAATTGTACTTTGCTGTGATTAAAGACAAACCCCTTTATCAGCAGATTATCAAAGTTCAGGGAGGCGCACCACAAATTCAGTTTCAAGTTACGCCAGAAATGCTGCCAAATGCAGCCATTGAAGCTGTGTTAGTAAGACAAGGTAAACCCATAAACCAAGTGGAACCGGGAAGTTTAGATAATTTGGTGAAAATTGGTTTTACACCTTTTAAAGTTAACTTAGAAGATAAGTATTTAAAACTGCAAGTTAAGCCAGTGCAAGCATCATTAGAACCTGGTGCAGAAGAAACAGTACAACTAGAACTAAAAGATAATCAAGGAAACCCCACTCAAGGACAGTTTACAGTCATGGTGGTAAACGAGGCGGTGTTACAACTTTCTGGTTATCGTCCGCCAGATTTGGTAGATACAGTTTATGCAGAACAGCCAATATCTACCCGCTTTAGCGATAATCGCCCAGATGTCATATTACAAACGCAAGATGTAGCTAAACCCAAAGGTTGGGGTTATGGCGGTGGTTTGTCAACTGGTGCAGCAAATACTCGCACTCGCACCGATTTTAAAGCCTTAGCTTACTACAACGGTTCTATCCTTACCGATGCAAATGGTAATGCACAGATAACCTTTAAACTCCCGGATGACTTAACTACATGGCGAGTGATGGCTGTCGCCACTGATGGAAATCTGCGTTTCGGGAATGGGGAGGCGACGTTTATCAGCACCAAGCCACTACTAACTAATGCCATCTTGCCACAATTTGCCCGTCCAGGCGATCGCATTCTCGCTGGTTTATCCGTAACTAACAACACCGGGAATACAGGAAATCTCTCAATAAATGGCGAACTTAGCGGTACTGTGAAGTTTGCTGATAAAAACCCCACAACTACTGCTTTGCAAACCAAAGCTGAATCTGCAACTCAGGCTTATCGCTTTCCCATGCTGGCGGATAGTGTGGGAACTGCTAAAGTTCGCTTCACCACTCAGCTAAATGGTACAGCCGCAGATGCTTTTGAAGTACCTTTGGAAATTAAGCCAATTGAAATTACAGAACAAGTTGTTGAAACTGGTGTCACTGAAAAACAGGTGAAGATTCCCCTGAATATTGATAAAAATACCTTCCCCGGTGCAGGAGGTTTAGATATTCAGTTGGCGAGTACTTTGATACCGGAGATTCAAGCACCAGCAAAACAAGTTTTAGAAGATGAGGATTTGCCATTTACAGAACCGGCTGCAAGTCAGTTAATAATTGCGGCTAACCTGCAAACTATTGCCCAAAAATATGGTCAAACATTTGCAGAATTTAATCCTAGCCAAAAGGCAAATCAGGCAATTGAAAAATTACAAAAACTCCAAATAGCCGATGGTGGTTTTGCTGCTTTCCCCGGACAAGAAAAATCAGACCCTTGGGTTTCTGCTTATGCGGCTGAATCTTTGGCTAAAGCCAGTCAGGTGTTCCCGAATTTAGTCGATTCTGCAATGCTGTCTCGCCTGAAAGTTTATCTGCAAAAAGTTCTGGCGAATCCTGGAGAATATGAGTTTTGCAAACAACTACTCTGTAAAAGACAACTGCAACTTAATGCTTTAATTGCCTTAGCAGAAGTGGGTGAAAAACGCAATACTTTTCTTGCAGATATTTATGAACAGCGCAATAACTTTGATATAGTAACTCAAATTAAACTAGCGCGATACTTATCTCAATTCCCAGAATGGCAAGACGAATCTCAACAATTAGTGAACAAGCTGCAACAGAATATATATGAAACTGGTCGCACAGCAGTTGTGAGTTTACCAACAAGTTGGGGATGGATGAGTTCATCTACCACGGCGCAAGCACAAGCTTTACGCTTATTTATTGCCAAGCAGAGTAAACCCGAAGTTATAAATAAGTTATTCCAAAGTCTTCTTGCATTGCGACGGAATGGCACATGGCAAACTAACTATAATAATGCCCAAGCATTAACAGCTTTGGTAGAATATAGCCAACTGCAACCCACACCACCTAATTTTGTTGCCACAGTGCAATTAGCTGGTAATAAGTTAGGAGAAAATAAGTTTAATGGCTATAAAAATCCTAGCTTACAACTAATTGTGCCAATGAATCTATTACCTCGTGGGCGTAATGATTTAACGCTGCAAAAATCAGGTAATGGCACTTTGCACTATCTAGTTGCTTATAAATACCGCTTGCAGGGAAATCAACCAGGCAGATTTAATGGTTTACGCGTAACACGAGAAATTAGCAAATTAAATGAAGAGAAAGTTCTGCAAAAAACAGGTCTTTACGCTTTTGATAAACCTTTAAATTTAGCCTCTGGACAGGTGTTTGATATTGGTTTAGAAATTATTGCTGATCATCCTGTGGATCATATAGTAATTAAAGATCCGTTACCATCAGGCTTTGAGGCGGTGGATGCAAGTTTTCAAACTACCACAGCCGCATTACAAGCAAAAGCCGATAGCTGGGAACTTGGTTTTAGAAATATCTACCGCGATCGCATTATCGCCTACGCCGACCACCTGGAACCAGGAGTTTATAGCTTGCACTACTTAGTCCGTTCTGTAACACCTGGGACATTTTCTTGGCCTGGTGCTCAAGTTCACCTGCAATATGCACCAGAAGAATTTGGGCGTACTGCTGAGTCTACATTAATATTGGAGGATGGGAAGTAATATTTGTGCCATCTTTGGCTACAACAAATCCAAGTATATTTTCTTGGACTGGTGCGGAAGTTTATTTGCAATATACATCAGAAGAATTTGGGCGTTGAATTTAGCAGACCCTTAGTTTTTATTGTGGAAAAAGGCTAGGAAATGTTAGATGCCAAATCGGTTCTATAAGAAAAACAAAATCAGTCAGCAGCAGCATAATCGGGCAATGCATTGAGTTCTAAATTAACAGCACTGAGATAACTTTGGTCGTTTAAAACTTGTGATGGTAATTTATCTGCATTAACAGCAGCCTTAACCACATCTTTCGCAATAATATTTCTGTTCAAAGTTTTAAATACTAGCTCTCCGCCGCTAGGAATGCCGTGTTGTTGCAGACCTCCTTGATAAGCAAAAGTAACTAGATTGAAAGGCTGGAGGTAACTAACAGCAGTAGAGTTACTGGATAAATTGTTAGAGTTAATAACTATTATTTCATTGTTGTTGGTAGTAGCTGTTTGAGCGTTAGCGATTCCAGGTAAAAGAGTAATAGAAGCAAAAATTAGTGCAGAATTTATTAAGGTAGCAAGTTTCATAAGTTATTCTTAGGTAAAATGCGATCGGTGTTCCTTAGTAATAGATTCCTCTTTATTCTTAATCTCAGCTTCCTTCGGTCAGGTCACCTGATCGGTTGATATATGACTCACCCAAAAGGGTGAACTAGTGAACGTTGTCATTTGTCATTGGTCATTGGCCATTGGTCATTTTTCAGCTGTACTGAGGTTGTCGAAGTGCAGCCTCTCGTAGAGAAGTATTGGTCATTTGTCATTGGTGCTAATGATTAATGACTCGAAAAGCTTTGAGATGAGTTAATGTCCTGCGATCGCTCAAAGTCAGTTTGAATGAAGGTCTGTTCTGACATATTCTTTACTCAGTGTTTTAGCAAGCTTGACAGCTAAATGCTTTTATAGTATATTTGTACTATAAACACGTAAGTGTTGCACAAAACTTTAACACTCCCGACTATGCCAACAGGAGAGCATATAAATGAAGCTATCTAAGGTAGACTTGAGCAGTTTAGTTGCGATCGCTCACTCTGACGGATATTTGCAGTTGTTGCTCGATCGAGGCAATGAACTAGAGTTTTTGGAAATTCCGGCGCCAATAGAAGCTTATGAAGGATTGCAAGAACTTAACGAAGCGATTGCTGAAACGCCTGCATTGCCATTTGAAGAAGAACCAATTGTCATGCTACCAGTTGTCTCATCAATGGCTATGGCTGTAGGCTACGATCGCAACGAACAGATTTTGCAAGTTGAGTTTCAAAGTGGTGCTGTTTATCAATACTTAGGCATAGACGAGGATACTTGGGAAGATTTACATTCCTCTAACTCAATTGGCAGCTTTTTCAATCAAGAGATTAAAGGTAGATATGACTGCGATCGGCTAGATGGTGCAGATTAATGACTGATAACTGCATTTAGGGTTTTCAATAATTCTTGTGTTGTGTAAGGTTTAGGTAAAAAAGCCGTGTACTCAGCTGTTTTATCGATTGGTACTTGCTCACTTGTTACCAGTCCACTAACAGCAATAATCGGCAATAGCGGATTGATACTTTGCAATGTGCGAATGGTAGTTGCTCCATCCATTTTGGACATCATCATATCAATAATTGCAGCACTAATTTTCTCTTTATATTGGGCATAAATTGCTAATGCTTCCATCCCATCACTAGCAGTAATTGCTGTGTAATTATAGTTTTCTAGGGATGTTTTAGTAATCTCCTGAATGGCAGCTTCATCATCTACAACTAAAATGCATTCTCCAGAACCAATCGGTATTTCTATATCTTCTAACGACTGCGTTGGAGCTTGATTAACTGCTGGCAAATACACCTTAAATTCTGTTCCTTTGCCTACATAACTTGATACGGTGATAAAACCACTATGTTCTTTAATAATTGCCATGACTGTTGATAGTCCAAGTCCCGTACCTTTTCCCAACTCTTTTGTTGTAAAAAATGGTTCAAATATTCTATCTAATATTTCTTTGCTAATTCCAAATCCTGTATCAGCAACTTTCACGATAATGTAAGCACCAACTGTAGCTTCTATATGCATACTCGCATAAGTTTCATCAATCCAAATATTCTCGGCAGATATTGTTAAAGTTCCGCCTGTAAGCATGGCATCCCGCGCATTGAGGCACAAATTAATGAGTACCTGATGCAGTTGGGTGCTATCGGCACAAATAGGTAACAATTCCTCCTGAATTTCGGTGTACACTGCAATTGATTTGGGAAATGTTTGTGAGATAATTTGCCGCATTTCTAAAATCAGGTGCTTGAGTTGAAGCACAGTATGTTGACGCGTAGCCGTTTGTCCTTCAACATCACCTTCAATTCCCCTAGCAAATGACAGCACTTGCTTAACCAAATCAGCACCACGTTTGGCATTGCTTTCTATTATTGATAGCATCTGATTAATTTGTTGATCGCAGCTTTTAGCTTTGAGCAGATGCACTGACATCAAAATTGGTGACAACAAATTATTTAAATCGTGAGCAATCCCACTAGCAAGAGTACCGATACTTTCCATGCGTTGAACATGAAAAAATTGCTTTTCCAGTTGTTTTATCTGGGTAATATCAGTATCAACGACAAGAATTGATTTAGCTTGAAAATGCTCATCCTTGATCAGCGTCCAGCGACTTTCAACAATCAGTTTTTTGCCAGATTTGCTGGTTTTGTGTAACTCACCTTGCCAAAAACCATTTCTTACAACAGTCTGACAAATTTCTAGGTGTTGCGTCAAAGATTCAATAGATAAAAGTTCATCGGACTGCTTACCTATAGCTTCTTCTGGCTTCCAGCCATAAAGTTTTTCAGCACTTTTATTCCATAATAAAATTTTGTTAGACAAATCTTGCACAGCGATCGCATCACTGACAATATCCAGCAATGCTTCCCGTGCCTGATTATACTCCTGTTGCACGCTTGCTAGTTCAACTGAGTTCCGTCGGATTTCTAGTTGTCTAACTACCACACGGCTCAGAGTTTGCAGTGCTTCCACCTGTTGGAGACTGATTTGGTGTGGTACGCGATCAACTATACACAGAGTCCCGATCGCTTCTCCTCCCGGTGCTAACAAAGGTACGCCAGCATAAAATCTCACAGCAAATTCAGCAGAAGTAACTAGGAGATTTGTCGCAAATCGTGTATCGGCTAAGGTGTCGGGAATAATCAAAACTTCGCCACTTTCCATACAAATCGAGTCGAACCCGTTATTTCGTGGCATTTCCGGTAAATTCAACCCCACCTTGGCTTTGAACCACTGACGGTTAGCGTCAATTAGATTAATCAAGGCGATCGGTGTGTTACAAATCTGTGCGGCTAAGAATGCTAGATCGTCGAATGCTTCTTCTGGTGGAGTGTCGAGAATCTGGTATCGACGCAAAGCCTCAAGTCTCGCTGATTCATTGTTACACACGAAAGATTTCATGAAATTGTTCCTAACTATTGCTGAGTGACAACTTGTCCTCGTGTTACTAAGAAACGCGTATTTATCGACCTTTTTGTAGGTGGGGATTGCCATCAATATCTTAGAGAATGTTTGAAAAGTCCTCTTTTCGGTATCAAAAATTTTAGATCCCCCTAAATCCCCCGATAAATTGGGGGACTTTGATTTTGGTTCCTCTTTTTTAGGCTACGGTGTACACACAAGTCTGAAATAGCTGATTAACCAAGGTTTTACCCCACCCTAACCCTCCCCTTGCAAAGGGGAGGGAACAAAATAAGATTTTCCGGTTTCCCCCCTTGCAAAGGGGAGGGAACAAAATAAGATTTTCCGGTTTCCCCCCTTGCAAAGGGGGGATTAAGGGGGGTAATTTGACAACCGTAGCTTTTTAAGGGGGTTTAGGGGGGATCTAAAGTGCCTAAAATCACAGCGAAACACTTTTCAAACAACCTCTTAAGTGTCCATGACTATCCAATTATTTCAAGACGCGAACAAGCAGATAACTTGACCGCTTTAATTATAATAATATGCATTGAAGAGGATAACAGTGCAATTTGGTTATTTTAAGTAAATTTTAGAAGATTTGCGGCATTATTATTTTTCGCTAACATAAAAAAACATTTTTACTCTGAGAAGAGAATTTTTAAGCCTTGATGAAGAATTCAGGAGTCAGAATTCAGAAGTCAGAATGAATCAGTGCGGGATTACGACCCGCTACTGAATTGTTGCACCACTAAATATGCAGATTTAGTGGGGGTCTTAAACCCTTGGATTCATCCACAATGAAGTTCAAAATTCATACCTGTTTTCTGACTCCTGAGTTCTGAATTCTTCTAATAAAACATAGACCAGCAATGCTCAGTTCAGAGAGAATAGAAAAAGCCCACATCATATCAATGCAGTTATGACGACTACACTAGCCTCTGCTGTTAAGCCAAGATCCGAAGATAGTTTTGCCATTACCTTTGCACCATTATCTCTCGAAGAAATCTATACCAAGTCTGATGATCCAGCCAACGGTGCTGTGGTTGTGATGAGTGGTATGGTTCGCAATCAAACCGATGGTAAACCTGTGGTTGCTTTAGAGTATCAAGCTTACGAACCGATGGCAATGCGGATATTTTATCAAATTGCTGCTGATATTCGTTTATCTACCTCTGATGTGAATCGAGTAGCGATTTATCATCGCGTTGGACGTTTGCGAGTTGGGGAAATCAGCGTTTTAGTAGCAGTGGGTTGTCCTCATCGGAGTGAGGCGTTTGAAGCTTGCCAATATGCTATTGATACGCTCAAACACAATGCACCAATATGGAAGAAAGAACATTGGGAAGATGGTTCTAGCCGTTGGGTGAGTATTGGCGCTTGTGAAACATCAGGAGAAAATTGTTGATTTGAAGAAGAATTCAGAATTCAGAATTCAGGAGTCAGATTGACAAAATCTTGACAACCACAGGTAAAATGCTATACTCTTTTTTCAAATGTGTTGAACTCATCGACACCACTCGCCAGAACCTTGAAAACCGCATAATTTCGTTGAGTGGTGTCGATTATTTACACAGCAAGCTTTCCAGCCTGTGAAGGTGAAGAGTTATTGAGAATTTCTTGGGAGTTATTGACATTCAAAAAAGTGGTGTCGATTTGGGTATCTCAAACCCTCTCCCTGTAAGGCTTCCAGAAGTGAACTCTTTACGATCACATCGCCCCGAAAGGGGATGGAAACGTAATGGCTGGATCAGATTCAAGCTAACCTGAATCTGACTTTACGATCACATCGCCCCGAAAGGGGATGGAAACTTTTGAAATTTTTCAAAAACTTAAGCGTAATTTGTCCTTTACGATCACATCGCCCCTCACGGGGATGGG
>NZ_KV757585.1 GCF_001712795.1 Nostoc sp. KVJ20 | reverse complement strand
ATCTAGGCTATTACTGGTTTCAATTGAACGGCAGGATTGACAAATACCACAAGGTTGGTCAGTTGGTTTTTTAGTGTTGAGGCAATTTAGGGATTTAGCAAATATCCGAGCAGTTGAGGTTTTACCTGTGCCTCTAGAACCTGTGAATAAATAAGCTGGTGCAATTTGCAGGTATTTGACAGCATTAGTCAGAGCAGTTTTGATGTAAGGCTGTCCAACTAATTCGGCTATTGTCTGGGGTCGATATTTTTGATGTAGGGCGACTGTAGACATAGGATTCATTAACCTTAATTTGTCGCCCTTACCCCTGTTAAGGGGGTGTAATTTTGAATCCAAAGTAGGCTGATTTGCTCAACCGTTACCAGCAGTATTTACCTATACCATAAATTGAGTATGCCTAATTATTTAAACGTTGAAACAGGTGTATAAGTTTATGGAATTTACAACCGAGCTATAGCCATTTTAGAATTCATATCCTTGGCTCATAAAACGCTAAATTTCTATTTTTTACCTGCTTCCTTAAGCAGTAGCGAATTCTGTTAAACCTCGTTTACTGGGATGATGGAAACCCAAAACAATATCGGCTTGGGGTATTCCGGCTGATAGCAAATCATCAACAACGCATAAATTAGTTGCATCTTCCTCCACCCAAATTTTGCCGTTTTTAATGCAGAGATAGATGATAATATACTGTATTTGCTTTTTGTCATCCCAGCCGAACCGAAACCAAAGATATTGATCTCTGATTTCATCAAAAGCCAAGCGATCGCTTACTTCAAATCCCGTATCTTTTATAACTTGAGTATTAGTAGTTTCGTAATACTCAGTCAATATCTTCTTAATAGCATTGCGGTATTGTTCTAGCTTATCCATTGCCGAATTTCCTCCTTTTCTGTATTTACAACTATTAACAGCAGGTGATTTTCATTGATGACTGCTTGTACAGATTTACGTTGAAAAAAGTTCTCATAGACAACATCATCAACAGCTAAATAAAGTTTATATTCTGGCTCAGTAAGTTGAATGAGTTTCCGATAGACTATGTATTGTCCCAGGGCATTATGAAAATCATACATCATCGATTTGCCGACAAAGCTCTTGATTTCTACAACAATCTTCTGTCCCTGGCGTTCTGCGGCGATTGGTTTTTCTGCTGCTAGGTCGGCGTAGAGTTCAGCATCCTCATATTTGATAAAGTAAGGATCATCTGTGATAGTCCAACCGTCTTTTATCAATGCGTTCTTGACTTCATTATGGTATATGTCTTTTGCTGGCATGGTGGAACTATTGAGTAATACTCTGATTGTAAAGTGTTTACCATATTGGGTAACAATTAGATTCTAAAACATACTTTTCTATCTTTCCTTCTTGCACCCTGCTTTGCTTCCTTTTTTCTTGATAAAACTGGATAAATTTAGCATTTTGGCGGCAAATAGTCGGATATATACCGCCAAAATGCACAGTTTCTATTTGTCAAATCGAGGATTTTCGTTTATATTGTCAGTTTTGTCCAGGTTCCTCAAATCCCTGTCTAAAATAAACACCACTCGTATCCAAAACACCCTACAAAACTTCAAAATTCCGATTAACATTTATTAAGCATTTAGAGTGTACAGTGGCAATAAGAATTGACGCATTTCCATTTGCAGTTCTGGATTTGGTCTATCTCCATAAGGAACCAACATGGCAGGATGATCTGATTGTTGCAAGTGCATTTTGATAGCAGAACTGGGAATTGCCTTGGATGCTTCTACTAAATACTTGAGGTTAAACTGGATATTCAATGACATTTCTGATGGTAGATGAGCAGCAATAACCTGATCGCCTTTGCCAAACTCCCGTTCAATTGATAATCGTAACTGCTGCAAACTTCCATCAAACTGTAAATAAATACCTTTCTCTTTTTTATCTGTTAACACAGCTAACCGTTCCAGTGCTTTGACTAATAATGCTTTTTCTAGGATTACTTCTCGGTCAAAGCTAAATCTTGCCAATAGCTGTTCGCAGTCAGGGTAAGTTCCTTCCAGACATTGACATCTGAGGATAATATCTTGCCAAGCAAAACCCAAGCGATTACTTTGGGCATCATACAACAAATTAATGAATTCGACAGAATCATCCAAGTTACGCGCTAGTTCTTTGAGGACTCGACCGGGAATAGTAAATTGTATCTCTGAAGATTCTACTTGTTTACGGGGTTTTCTACCAATTCCTTGAGTTGAAAGTTCAGTGGTTGCGACTCGATGCCCATCAGTACCAAGAAACTTTAACTTCTCCTGTGCAAGTTGGATATGAACTCCGGTCAAGATATATTTATTTTCATCAGTGCTTACAGCATAAATTACACCTTTCAAACCATCTTTGAAAACTGTTGTTGGCAGAGGAATGGGAGTAGCATCAATTGTAGAACTAGGTGGAAATTCTTCAGCACTAATGCCTCTAACTTCATATTTACCATCAGTATCAGATAAACTGAAAGAGCAGATTTTTGTTTGCTTCTCCTCATCATTAAGCTGTATAATCTGAGTCTGACTACTGAGGCTAATATTACCATTAGGGCAATGCTTAACTATCTCAAATAGTATTTCTACTGGCACAGTAATTTCACCTTTGAGTAAAACCTGGGCTTCAAAACTTGCCTGAATTGTTAATGCTAAATCAGTAACAGTTAAATGTATCTGTTGTGTTTCGATATCTGCAATGATTAGAGCATTAGCAAGAATCGGATGGGTAGGTTTAGCTGGGGTAGCACAACTAACTAGAGAGAGCGCATCGTGAAATTTAGTTTGTGAGCAGATTACCTCCATTCCTGATTCTATAAGTGGTTGAGAGTTTAACTCTGATTTGGCAGCACGTTTATTAGTACGCTTATTTAAGATAGGCTCAGTTGAAGTATCACCATCAGGAGATGTAGATTTTTTCTTTTTAACTGTAGATATTTCTGGGATATTTGCTGATACCTCATTTTCGCCTTTAGGAGTAGCTACACTTGTTTTTTTGGTCTGATTGACAGGCTTTACCCTTTGTTTCGATGCTGTTTGAGTCATGATAATTTATTTCTGGTTGCGTCATTGTTAGAAAGGTGACTGCGATAGCAGAAAAGAAAGGATGTGAAGTTTTGAATCAGATGCTTTTACTCTGTGAGACATACGGAAGTTTACTGATATATCCCATTTAACCGCTCTCAGGTAAGACTTTATTCTAATCGTAGCTTTCGGAGTATCAGGCTCCGCTCCTGAATTATTTCTACAAATGCCTCCAAAAGTTCTTTCCAATGCTTTTTAAACTGATAACTTTGCTGTTATTAGCAGATTCTTCTGTAGTGTTATCACCCAGCATAGAATCAGTTTCCAGCAAAGAGTTCAGTAGTGATAGTTGATGCTCAATATCTGCCACATCGCGGTATATTCGAGACGGGTCTATTTTCATTCCTAAAGGTGTAGGAACGATTTTCAAATATTGGTTTAATGTCTCTAGATAATTTCTATTGGTAAATTGTCTTTGTGTTACATAAGGACGCAAAATCTCTAGTAATTGGATAGCTCTTTTTATTTTTAGAGAATCAGAAGTACTATCAATTTGAGGTTGGCTTTCTCGGTAGCCTTTCATTTTCTTCTCAGCCACGAGATTGTGGAATTTAGAAACTGCCTGTTGAGCATTACCGAAAGAGTGAACTTTTTGCTGAGATTTGTAGCCTACCCTACCCCACTCAACAGTTAGATTGCTTTGCTCAACTTTTGCACTCCAGAATTTGTTACTGTTCTGAACCGCATCTACGAATATTAAGTAAATTTTCATATTATTGACCTAATTCAAAGTAGAATATTGCCATATCAAATGAACATCTCAACAACAGATGTTCATTTGACAAAAGCTTCAAATTATTACTAATTTGGGAATACCTAATTAGTACGGAACCTAGAAGTACGAAGCCCTTTCTTAGACACCTGCACAGGACTAGAGGCTGGTCGCGCAATCTTTGACCAAGACTGCATCCGCTCAACAGCAGCAGCATCTTGAACAGCTAAAGGGGTGATGTTTTGCTGACAATTTTCTAAATCAGCCAGTGTGATTTGCTGAGGTCTTCCCTCATCGAAAGCCAGTAGTGCTGCTTCTGATGCCAGGGTTTCCAACTCAGCACCACTAAACTTGTCGGTGCTAGCAGCGATCGCCTCTAAATATTCCTGCGGAACTTCTATACCAAACCGTTCTAAGTGAATCTTAAGAATTTGGCAGCGTTCCAACTCAGTAGGTAGGTCAACGAAGAAATTCTCGTCAAACCGCCCTTTCCTCTTGAACTCAATAGGCAGCGCTGTTGGGTCATTACAAGTTGCCACCACAAACACCCCCGCCGTACACTCAGACATGAAAGTGAGGATATTTCCCAAAATTCTTTGTGAGACTCCAGAGGTATCACCATTAGCTGAAAGTGCTTTCTCGACCTCATCAATCCACAAGATACAGGGTGCAATAGCTTCAGCAGCCTTGAGTGCGCGGCGGACATTGCCCTCAGATTCTCCCACCAGGCTACCAAGCATCGAGGCAATGTCTAATTGCAGCAGTGGAAGATTGAGTATGGTTGCAATGTTCTTTGCTACTATCGATTTACCTGTTCCTGGTGGCCCTGCCAGTAACACACCTTTAGGTTGGGGTAGATTTAGCGATCGCGCTTCTTGGGAAAATAACCGACGACGGCGTTGCAACCAATCGCGCAACAGGTCTAATCCACCAAAGGGTATGGTCGCCAGTTTACCTAATTCAATACCCATCTGAGACAGTAGGCGGGTTTTGTATTCGACAACCAAAGGGATGACCGTAGTATCAATTACTATACCTTTAGAAGTTAATCGCTCCTTAACAGTGAGCCGCAGAAAGTCGCTGATTTCCTCCAGCGTCAAGCCTAAAGCTGCCCTTGCCAAGGTTTCTTTATCTTCAGTGGTGAGAGATACGGTAAAAGTTACCTCTTGCTCACTGGCAGATTCTTGCAAGTATAGTAAATATGATTCTAAGTGGTCTTGAATTTGCTCAATGCTGGGCAAAGGAACTTCACAGCAAGGAATTAGTCTCAGCAGGGATTCGTGCAGTTGAATGTTTTGACCTAAAAACACAATTCGCTTTTCAGTCGGTTTGAGGCGATGGTACAAGTTTTTTACTCTGGTGAGGATTTCCCAACTCAATTGCAGGGAGTTTTTACCCACAAAAGGGTGAACATCTCCCAGAATGAAAACCCCATTACCGCCGAAATTGTTGATGTACTCGAACACATATATTAAAGGGTCTATGTTAGGAGGCTTTTTATACGTCTCGACTGATTTGAACACCAGTCCACCGTCGTCAGCAATCAGACATTGCTCCAAGCCAGAAATTCCCAAATTCCAGAAGTACACAGGACTGTTAAGTTTGTCCATCACTTCAGCAGTTAACCACTGAATGATAGTGGCTTCTTCGGGGGACAGAACATCTATTGCCACGATGGGTATTTGAGAGTCAATGGTGGTAATCAGGTTTGATAGTTTCATTGTTGCGAATTTTGATCGGGTACGGGAGAAAGTTTTTCGTTAGTGGTAACAAGATGCACGACTACTTCGTAAACTTCGGCATCGCCGTTAAACACTTCAGCAACTCCAGAAGAATTTGGATGAGCAATGGCGGAAATTAGGGCATTGACTAAAGCGCACAGTCCCTCCGCATTTCCTTTGATAATTACTGGTTCCCGCGCTCCTTTTGAGGGATAAATATGGAGCATCGGATAATCTTCAGGTAGTTCGCTCATAGAAAAATTGTGCAGGGGGATTTTCTTTGTCCCCCATCGAAATATTTATTGGTGGAATGACACGAAGACAGGGAAGAATTATTCAAGAAGTCTTTCGCCTATCTCCCTTGTCATCATTTATTGGTACAACTGTTGTTGATGAGTAATGATGCTACGAAGCTGTTGCTGAGATTCTGGTTTGTAAACGCGATCGCCCTTTACCACACCTAAAGCTTCCTCAAAAGGTTGAGTTGCTTCTAGGCACGACAATCCCTCAAATCCCTCGGCTTCTATTTTCACTTCACCTGTAGCAGTGTCAAAATGTATCAATATTGCCCGTTTCATAAATTACCTCCGAACTTGTTGAGTTTGCTGATGTGCTGAAAATGCAAGGCGCAGAGTATGTACCTGACCATTGGTTTCTTCTGTGATGGTGCATTCTCCCAGATGTTCTTGTAACTGGGCTGCTTTAGCGCGAACCATCTTCTGTCCGTAGGCTTGTATTAGGATGTGAGAAAAGAAGTTTTCTCCTAGTCGGGGTACAGTTTCATAGGCATCATGGATGAGTTGATACACCCCTGCCTCTTGATCCCACATAAACCCGATATCTGCACGGACACTTAAACTACGACCAGGGACAACAATCTCAGCGCTTTTCCCCTGGGAGTCGTCGTAATAACCTCTCAGCGATTGTGGTTTTTCATAAACTTGGACAGTAAGCTGCAAATCTTGTAGAGCTTGTACTAAACATTCACGGTTAGTTAGTTTTGTGGTGACAGTTGAAAAATGTGACATTTCCTACCTCTAAATACTGTGGACTGGTAAATTAATGGGAACAGTGGTGATAGACAAGGAAGCAAAAAGTTCCTTTCCTACCTATCACTTCCCCTTTTAAGTGCGTAGCAAGCTTGGGAAGTGTGGGCGTATTGTCTTCCTCTTCAACGCCACTTGACGCCAGTCGCCTCTCCCAAGGGGAGACGCTGCGCGAACAAGTCGGGAAACCCGTCCACCGCAGTGGCTCCCCCACACCTCGTTTTCGATCAAGGACGATACAGATACGTTCTTGATTGTTTTTTCTAGCGAAGTTTGAGAGACATCGCTGTAGCTCTGGTTAAGCCCATACCCTCATCACTTGCTAATCGTTGGAGATGGCGTTGTTCATCCAAAAGCTTGGAGCAAATTTCATCCATTTTTCCCTGCAACTGAGAACGCCCTTGTGAATCCAGCTTTTTAGCATCCACAGAAGCGTTTTCGAGAACATTTTCTAGATGAGTCATCATTTGTCCAAGGCTGCTACCTGCTTCAAAACTGGCGTTAGCCAAAAGCATTTGGACTTTTTTGAAATGGCGTTCCATCTTCTTCTTGAAGTTGACTGGCTTGCGTCCTGGTTCCCAATTGCTCAAATCTTCGAGCAACTGGGCTGCTAGTTGCTCACCGAGAGCGATCGCTGATTCCCTCAGTGTTTGTTCTAAATTTCTGTCATACTGTTCGATAAACCGAGTTATTTGCCCTAAGCATTCAGTTTGTTTCTCTGAGAGTTGTTCACTGATGGCGGGAATAATGACAGGACGACCAATTACTACTTGTAAATAGTCCTCTAGTTCCTCTAAACAGGGAAAAGCTTTGGCTAAGTTCTGCTTAACTTCTTGTTGTTGTTCTACAGATAACTGCCAAGCATTGAGTGAAAGAAATTTGTCAATACGTTCTTGATAGTCTGTGTACCCCTTTTCATACTCTTCTTTCAGTTGAGTGCGTAAAACAGGTGCAATATTATCTCGAATTCCGATTAGTTGATTCCAGACCAAGGGCGCTAAATCTATAGAACAAATCCAATCACCATTGTCATAATTCATCCATTCTTGGACTGAAGCAATTTCTTGCCTTAATTGGTTTGCTGCTTCGTCTAAAGCTTTGAAAACTTTGATGCCCTTTAAACCAACTTCTGAGGTTGTAACCTTCACTAAGTCAGATTCTTGTTCATCTTGAGAATATTTGAGAACATCTGTCCATTTTGGAGCATTACTCTTGGTTGTCTTCTTTAATTGAATCTTGAAACGGATGCGAGTTTTATTCAGCTTAGAGAGATTATATCTTTCAACAACAGCGTCTTTTAGAAAGGTTTCACTTGAATTGGTAATCACTGTTTATACCACATTTACTAGGAATGATAATGTTTTCCCATTCAGTAAAATAAAGCGAAAGCTTTAACTTATAGCCACTAAAGCTGACTTAAATTTTATTTAAAAAACTCATTCAATTGCTTAACAAGTCTATATAAAATCGATTTAATTTTTGAAAAGATATTGAGATATAAAGCAATTTATCCAGATTTATATCTAAAAATATTATTATACAAAATAAACAAAATTATTAGAATTGTTAATCGCTTATTAAAATGGTCATAAGTTTAATCAGACATTATCTATTTTTGGAGTTTGGACAAAAAGGGATGTTCGCGGAAAATTTCCGCGAACAAAAACTTAGGCATCATAAATTACCCCAGTTATTTTTCAAATTGAGTGAAACAGAGTTAAACGCATAAATATGTTTCTTTTTGCCATTCTTTAAAATTCTTACAACTCATTGACACGCAAGCATTTTAAGAAATTGATATCAGCGTTCGCATATCACTAAAATACTGTTTAGTTTGCCCCTCATTTAGCTGCACTATATCTATCCCTAATTATGTAGTCTTTAAATATTTTTAGAGAAACGTTTAAAAAGCTCTGCATATTCTTCAAGTTTAATTTCATCAATATTTGAACCTGTACGCTGATAAAATTTCCCATCGTATGGTATTGGATCTTCAGCTTTTAAGCAAAAGATAACTACACATTTATCATAATAATTAATTATTTTAATTTCTCTACCTATGGTATCTTTAGCTGTTTGAGGAATAGGTTCTAATTTAATTTGTTGAATTATCCAGCGATAAAAACTATCAAGATTTCCCTGTAATCTGTTTGCTTCATGTTCTATTCCTGTTATCTTGAAATTTTTATAATCCACGGGATTAATATTATATAATTTTTTTATCCTTTGTGCTGTCTGATCATTATCTGCTACTCCAATACAAACATAACCAATTGCATTAGGAGAATGATTTGCCATTGCAGTTAAAGTTTGAATTATTTTACTAAAATTTCCTTGATCAAATTCTCCTCTTTGATTTAGTTGTGTAAAACCTTGTTTAAAGTCATATAAAGTTTGTTCTGTTTTCGATTGAGTTAGTAAAGTTTCAAATTCTGTTAACCATGAATCTTTAGCCGGATCGTTATTATCCCTTTTTTTAAAAAACTTTCTAATGATTCCTTTAACCTTGTCTATATTACGCCTTTTATTTTGATAGCTCCATGTCGGGCCGCTAGTAGTAGTTATATCATTATTAATATTTTTTAAAGATTTTACTAATCCATCATAATTAGCTATCTCCATTTGTTCCTGAAATACTAAATCGTAAAAACTTAAAAATATTATTTGAAAAGGGCGCGGCATATAATTGAGATTATTTAAACTTATTAAATCGCAAAAATTCTTATTAGATTCTTTTAATATTTCACGAAGATGGTTATAAATAATCATAAACTGTTTTTTAATAAATTCGGGCTGCTTTAATACTAATAAAGTTTCTATTCTTTCCTGATTTTCACCATTTTTAAAACCATAATATTCATCTAAGACAGAAGCACTACTTTTGGAAATATCGGGGTGTAGTGTAATATATGCGATAATGTTAGCAACAATTTGTTCATCTTCTGATTGCCTCAGCATTTGTTTTGTTAAAATTTTATTTTTTACCCAAAAGATATCGTCAATTTTAATACCATAGTCAAGTTGTTTATTGGTAATACTAATTTTTTTCATCTCATTAAGAAGAATAATGTCTGAAGCTGATACGTCTGATCTTATTTCGCTTGAAATTACTCTAACTAAATTAGCAAATTTAGAAGTCGCCCCTGCTGAACGCAATTCCTGTTTTGATAAATGTTTACCGTTAGAGTTGATTCTTCTAAATATCTCGTCAACTTTATCATTATCATCGAAGGAATAAACAGAGAGTGGAAGAATATAACTGCCTATTATTTCACAATATTTTCTTTCAAGAACAGGTTCTTTTTGCACTAATATTTCTTGATCTAATCTAGATTTTGATTCCACCATTGTTTGCAAATCGAAATATTTACCTTCAATATCAAATTCTCCTTCAATAAAAGCAGTAATAGCATTTAATCTTTGCATTCCATCTATAATTTCAAATACAGACTTTTTTTCTTTTTCTGTTTCCGCTAATAAGATAATAGGAACTGGAAAACCTTGTAAAATCGAGTCTATAAATGCTCGTTTTTCTTCTATAGTCCAAACCAATTTTCTTTGATATCTTCTATTAGCATAAAATAGATTATTTACATAAAAATTATAAATCCGTTGTATACTTTCGCTTCTTATTGAAAGTTCTCTTTGAACAGGAGATGATTGAATGTTTGCTGTACTCATAATTACTATCCCTTCCTTGCTAACAAGTATTATTGCGAAAAATTTTAAAAAATTAAAATGCCCGTATTATTCCTTTATGAACGATGCCCAGCAGCAATAGCGTAACCGCCCACCATAGGCGATCGCAACCATGAAAGGAAGGATCGCCCTTAAAGACGCAACAGAAACTAAATTTCGGCAGCTATCTTATCTAGTCGGTCATTGGTGTCCTTCGCCAGTTGAAGGCAGCCCATCATTGCTAGATCCATCATTAATCCGAAGGCACTCCAGTCTTCGAGATTGGTAGAGGTGCAATTATAAGCACCGGAAAAGTTCTTGGGTTTGGTTATCCAGTCTGTATTACCCTAAGCCACATTGTCGCCAACGTGACTCGGCTTCAGAACCGTGCGTGATACTTTCGCATCACACGTGCTATACACAATTATTACCGGATAACTAATATCCGTTGTCTAGCCCGTGAGCTAGAAACATAGTACAAACGATTAAACTCTCTAATCTTTGCCAGTACTGCCTTACTGTCATCTCCTCGTTCTGGATAAAGTCGTTTACTCAAATCTTTACCATCAATACCCGCTTCCAAGAAAGTGCTACCTTGGCTATTGTGAACAGTTAATGCAAAGCAGTTTCTGATGTTGGCAAACTGCTCTGAATGTTTGTAGTACTGCTTCCACAGAAAGGGATTACGCTTGGCACTTTTGAGTAAGCGTTTGGTTTCTTGGTCAAATTGTTTTTGCTCATCTTCATGCAGAACATAGATTTGACGCACAATCCCTTCATCTGTCTCTACCTTTAACCTCCAAGTATCATAGTTGTTGTAACGATCCCCAAAGACATCTAAAACAGTAAACTCTGTAGATGTAGAAAGAATCGTAGTTTTACCATCAGGAGCCATCACAGGATCTCTGGTGATTAATCTCTCTCCAGGAATAAAGCGATTGAGATTTTCACCATATAAATGTGTGCGAATCTGCTGATTGTAAAAGTCAACTTGAGTATTAGTCCATGACAAAATTCGGAAACAATCTGGGTTTTGAGCAAATTCTCTCTTCATCTTTTTGCAGGCATAGCGCAGCAAAGTTTGACGTTTAACCATCAGCGCCCCATTACTTTTATCAGGCAGATATTTGGCATAAGGCTCAAAAGGATACTTGCTCTTGGTAACTGCATAGCGAGAAGCGGTGACAAACTCTAACAAAGGACTACCAGTTCCCTGACGCACAACTTGAGTCAATACTGCTTTATCTGGTACTTGAAAACTGGGGGATTTTCCTTCATTAACTGGATTTAACTGTGCTGGATCGCCCATGAGAATAATTTTGATTTTTATCCAGGTGGATGATTGGTTAGCAACATCCTCAATCCAGCGCCAGAGTTGTTTGCCAATCATGGAACATTCATCAATAAAGACAACATCAAATAGATTGATGTAAGAAGGCCCAGTTTGGTCAAGTACTTTCTCTTTACCTCTAGTTACTATACCCAGTCCTAACAACTGGTGAATGGTGAAGAATTCTACCCCAGTTACGCCATTTTCTGCCGCCATACGTTGCAGCACACCTACAGCTTTATTAGTGGGTGCAGTCAGTACAACTCGCTTACCCGTAGCGACAAGAACTTTAACTAATTGGAAAACAATAGTTGACTTGCCAGTTCCAGCATAGCCAACCAGCAGAAATAAAGCAGCTATCACAGTTGGCTGTATAAATGTCCACATTGCATCTAGAGCTTTTTGCTGCTGCTGGGTTAGTTGAAATGGAAAAGAACCTGTTGCAGCGAAAGTAGGAAGTGTTTGGATCATCATCGCTTCGCTAATTATATTAATTGATCCACTCAATGCAGCGATAGCTGTTGGTTTTACTTCTCCGAAAAACAATACTCCTTCTGGTTTGAGGAATATATGTTTCTATATCCATTCGGCATCATCAGAAATCAATATATTAAAAGTTTTGGTATTGCTGAATCATGGGATAATTCCGGACAATTTGGAACAAATTTTCAATGGTTTCAACCGCCAATTAATGCCGCATTTATGCAATGCCAAAGTTTTTTAAGATTCAGATGATTTAGTTAAATCTGAAATTGCACATATATATTTTTCCATTAAGGTAAACATCTTCAATCTTAAAATTATTGCTACTCGGAAATCCTACTTGAATTCTTGTCATTACAAATTTTCGCGTATGTCACCATACATTAGACCTAATTACGCATTACTACGTATTTAAATATACTAAATGTTTTATTACACTGAAAATAGTTTTTAGTGTAGGCGTGGCCTGCCGTAGACATCGCTCGTTTTTTATCCGGCCTTACAAAATCCCATCCCGTTGCTCCCATCTCTATGTTATTTATCAAACAAAAATACCTGCCCTACAGGATTGCATTTTTCAGTGTGGGAGTAACCTTGCTAGTAAAGCTGGGACTAGAGCATCTAACCGGAATTACAAGTTCTTTCAGCTTGTGGCTGATTGCTATCTCTATAAGTACTTGGTACGGTAGTATCATTTCAGGATTGACATCAGTGTTTTTGGCTGCTTTAGCTAGTCATTACTTTTTTACAAACCCATCTTCTACTCTCAATAGTTTGGAATTTGTATTATTTGTTATCGAGGGTCTATTAATAAGTGCGCTAACTGCTAACTTTCAGTCAAGCAAACAGCAGTCAGATTCTGATAAAACAGAAGCCCAAATCAATCTAAAAGATTTATTGCAGAGTCAGCGTTCACTTCGTCAAGGTGAAGAACTATACCGAACATTAACCCAAAATCTACCCAATGGAGTAGTTTTTCTCTTTGATCGAGATATGCGCTTTATGGGTGCTGAGGGTACAGAACTGCAAATCTTTGGTTTACCAAAAGAGGAGTTCCAAGGTAAAACGCTGCACGAAACTCTTCTCCCTGAGACTTACGAACTGATAGAACCAGTTTACCGTAGTACCTTACAGGGTACTCCAATGTGTATTGAAATCCCTTATAACAATCAAGTTTATCTAATACAAACTTTTCCAGTCAAAGATGAAAATAGTAAAATTCTGACGGGCTTGGCAATCTTCCAAAACGTCACGAACCGCAAACAAGCAGAAGCAAAAATTATCAAGTTAAACCAAGCTTTAAATCGACGAGTTAAAGAACTACAAACTTTGTTAGAGGTGATTCCAACTGGCATTGGCATTGCAGAAGATCCAGAATGCCGAACTATTCGAGCTAATCCGGCTCTTGCTAAACTGCTGGGCATACCTGTTGACGCAAATGCCTCTCTCAGCGCTCCTAATGATGAACGTCCAACTAACTTTAAAGTTTACCAGGATGGCAGAGAACTAGCTCCAGAAGAACTAGCTATGCAATATGCTACCACTCATGGTGTGGAAATACTGGATTCTGAGATTGAGGTGGTTCGTAATGATGGTGTGAGAATTAATCTCTCGCAGTATGCTGCCCCTTTATTTGATGAAGATGGAAAAGTGCGGGGGTGTGTAAGTGTATTTCTAGATATAACCCAGCGTAACCAGACAGAAAGAAAATTGCAAGCTGCTAGAGATCAGTTGCAGACTGTATTGGAGGCTGTACCTGGAATTGTATCTTGGGTCAGTTCCGATTTGTGCTATCTAGGTGTCAACAAGCACTTAGCTGATAGTTTTAATTTGCCTCCCGAAGCTTTTGTTGGTCAGGATATTGGTTTTTTAGCTAATGGTAATGGGTTTCGTGAGTTCGTGCAAAATTTCTTTGCTGAAGATCAATCTGAAGCATTATATGAGTTGAAATCCATAAGCGCAGATCGTAGCTATTTAATTGTGGCTCAAAAATATGACCAGAACAGAGCCGCATTTTTAATCGGTATTGATATCACTGAACAAAAACGTGTAGAGGAAGAACTGAGACAAAAGACTGAGGAACTGGCAGAAATAAATCGAGTAAAGGATGAATTCGTCGCTGTCTTGTCTCATGAGTTACGTACTCCCATGCATAATCTCCACGGCTGGGCGCAACTATTGCTAACTGAATCTGAGATGGATGAAGCACTGAAAATTGAGGGACTGGAAACGATTGAGCGGAATGCCCGTCTACAAGTTCGCTTAATTGACGATTTGCTGGATTTGGCTAGGATGCAGAAGGGCGAGATGAATTTGGAAATCGAACCTGTTGACCTAGCAAGTGTAATTCGGTCAGCAGCAGATACTATTCGATTGTCAGCCGAAACAAAGGGCATTCAAATTAAGTTACATCTTGATGCTGTGTCCAACGTTTTGGGTGATGCCATTCGTTTACAACAGGTGGTTTGGAATTTGCTTTCAAATGCAATCAAGTTTAGTTCCAAAAATGAAAGTGTAGAGGTCAGGTTGGAACAAGTTGAGTCTCAGGCTCAGATTACTGTTATTGATCGAGGGAGGGGCATAGAAGCAGAATTTCTACCATTCGTCTTTGAACGGTTTAGTCAGCGTGACGCTTCAACTACTCGTTCTGCTGGTGGATTAGGGTTAGGACTTGCGATCGCTCTCACAATTGTACAACTCCACAATGGCAATATCACAGCAGCCAGTGCGGGATTCGGCAAGGGTTCTACATTTACGGTGAGGCTACCTATCGTAACAATGACAACGCAGTTGAGTAATGAGGAACTAGTAGTAGGAGAATTGCTGCATGGTAATCAGAAAATTACCCAATTGCAGAACTTGTGCATTCTGGTTGTGGATGACGATGCAGATGCTCGGATGTTAATGCAGACTGTCCTCCAGAGCGTCGGGGCAGATGTATTAGTGGCAGCATCAGTAAAAGAAGCATTGGCACTTTTAGAACAGCAATCGCCTGCTCTACTGATTAGTGATATCAGTATGCCAGATGAGGATGGCTTTACCTTGATTCGTCAGGTTCGCTCCCGCACTATGGAGAAAGGGGGACAAATTCCAGCGATCGCTCTCACTGCTTTTGCTGAAGCCAAAAATGAGCAACGTATTTTAAAAGCAGGGTTTCAACTTTTTATTGCCAAGCCAATTAAGCCAATGGAACTTGTGGACAAGATCATTGAGGTATTAAAAACTTGATTAAATGTCAATTCCTTTCTATTTTCCCCTGTGCATCACCTCTAGCGCTGCTGTCCTAGTCTGAGTAGGCGGTCATTTAAGGCGATTCTTCCTAATTCAGAAATAACCTCAACTGGAACACCAACAGATGTAGCTGCTTCTGGGATTGTTACTTTGCTATTTCGCAACAGAGATAAAATTTGCTGCACTTTAGGAACAACTGGATCGCTTTTGTTGGTGTAACCCCGATTAATAGCAATTCTCAGCCCAGTTTCAATATCATCTACTCTCGCTCTGCGATTTTTATCTATTAATAGTGTCTGTTGTCCAGCGATTGCGCTATTTTCAGAAGCTGTTCGGTGTCTACGTGCAGTGCCGAAGCCTATCGGAGACGCTGCGCGTAGCTTGCTTCCCTGTAGGGGTATGACGAACGCATTTGCAATCTGAATACCAACATACCCAGTGTTTCTACGCACTGGAACGATATCGAAGTTGTAGAGTCGTTTTTGTCCCGTTTTGTCTACAGTTTGGACAAGTAAGTTAGTAATGGCAGTGGTGGTAGCCCCTGGAAACTTTAGCGGTTGGATTGCCCTCAGAAAGATGGTTGTAGCGCGTCCGTTTTTTAAATCTGTATCTGTGGTGTAGACCAGTCGTGAAGGGTCTGCTACCAAAATGTAGGCGATCGCCTCGTCGGTTTGAGTGAAGCTAATGGGCGTAGCACGTCCTGGAGTAACTTGAACCTGAATCCTATTGCTTGCAGCCATATCCCGTTCAATCAAGCGATATGCAGGAGTTTGTGCTTGTGCCTGTACAACAGGTATCGTCACCCCAAATAGTATTGTGGTGCTAGCAATAACAAGAGTGGCAAATTGTTTCATACCAATGAAAGAATTTTGGACTAGAAGTTTTGACTTATAAACTGTTCTAGTAATCTCAAAAATTAAGTTGTAGAATGTTCAGTTTGTATCTATTCAAGAGCCAGAATGCTGTAGATAACTCGACTTCAATCTGTTTGAATTTTAAATTGCTGGCTACTTGTACCAAATTGGTATCATCGTTCAACTTTCAAAAAACTATTGACGACAACCGAGACTTCTGTACCTTCAGGTAAAAACTGGATATTTGGACGTTCTAGTAATTCTTGCACTGCTTGGTCAGAGCGTCTAGACAGACGTTCACTGACTGGACTAAAAAAGCCTTCCAGCGCCGCCGCCCAAATCTGAGGATTAGAGTTACTAGTAATAGTACTTTGGTTAAAAGTGCCACTAGAAACAACAGTGCTAGATTGAGTGCGGGGCTGATTCACTATGCTTCCCACCTTACCCAAACTACTGAGTAATCCAACTAACAAATCTTGTTGGGCAATATCTGTCCCCACATCATTCAGCTTTTTAGCAATTAACGGTTGCTGTCCTCGACCGCGAATTAAAAAAGTCTCAGCCGGAATGGTTTCCTGTTTGACTGTACCTTGGGAGTCAGGATAAATCAGCGCGATCGCACTAGCAGATACTAAGTTATTCTTTTTACCTACTGCCACTGTTTTCGTTACTAAAACAGTACCAGCTGGGAGTGCCACCGTGCCATCTGTGGCTGTGAGAGGTTTGGTTAACTCGATGGCAAAGCGATCGCTCTTATTATTGCCTCCCTGATCCCAAATCATCGGCATGATAATTCTACCTGGGGCAGATGTACCCAGTGCTACCTCTTTAGTTTCATTGACATTAAGATTGGTTGTAGCTACAGGGGTGCGATTGAGGATACCTACCATTCCTGGAGTCAAGTTATCAGTTTTACTGTCAGTGCTTTTGGAGCCAATTAAAACTGTTTGAATACCAGGGTCTTCGGGAGTGGAAATGGATGGCCTAGCTGTTGGTTTCAAGCTTGTTGGAGTTTGAGTGTTAACAGCAACTTCTGACTGAGTTTCAGCTGCTTTAGAGTTACCGATTTGCGACTGTCCCAGGCTAGCTAGTTGGCTCCACTGTTGGAAAGGATCGACATTCCTTTCAGGCTGTCGTATTGGTGTTGAAGCTTGATAACTAACAGGATTGGGAGAAATATACCGCACTACTGGGGGCGCAGGTTGAGAAATTCTTACAGGAGTTATTGGTGTTATGGGCGATGTAGGAGTTGTGCGCGGTGAAAAAGTCTGACGAGATGGCGTTGGTTTGGGTTTATTTTGTAAGGTTGGATTTGGGGATTTAGCAGCAACAGGTTCCACTTTAAGTTGTTGCCGTTGGTCTTGAAACGCTAATCTGCTTTTAAGTTCGGCAGATTCATCTAAAACTGGTTCGCCTTTTGGAGATGTAGTAGGAGTTTGAACTACCTGTTTAACAGGAGGTTTCGGTTGGAGAAATCCAAACCAGATCAGTGCTACAGAGCCAATAACCATTCCCACTAAGGCAACTACTGAACCTAGTCGAACACTAGGTTTTTCTGCTAACGGTCGCTCTACTGCTCCTTCTGCATCTTGTTTCAAGCGATATTCTTCGGAAATGAGGTGACTGGCGGTAGGGTTATAACCTGCCAACAACTGCTCCTCTTCAAGGCTGATATCATCATCAGCAACCAAAGTGGCTTGGGTAGAGCGATGATTGCCGTTAGTACTGTTGAATTCCGACGAAAAATCAGCAGAGTTTTCGTTTATGTGGTCAAATTCATGGTTTTGATTTGAATTGGTCATAATTCTACCTTTTTCCTTTAGCGTCGTTGCTGAGAATTGAACTCAACCATCTTGGTAATTTGCAGTCCAGACGATCGCACTTCATAAATTTTCTGTTCTACCAAGGGGGCTTCTTTACCTAAAGGAGATCGGGGAATCTCCACTGCTTGGACGGTAAATGTGCGGTTAAAAGAAATCCGCTCATCTCTACCAGTAGTGCGGTCAACTAAGATACGGGTAGCAATCATGTCTATTTCCCATTCCCCAGGTCGTACTGCTCTCGGTTCTGACAAATAAGAAATAATAGTGGTGCTACGCAGCTGACCTGAAAAGAAGCTAGTAGGAACTAATTCGGCTATCTTCGGTAGAGAAGCTTTGGCAAATTCCGGTTCTAGTAGCAGGGAAGCAAACCAAGTATTTGTGGGAATCCGCCCATTTCTACCAACTTGAATGCCTTGGTCTGGTTGATTAGTGCCAGTGAGTTTGTCATCCCAGTTAAATGTTAGGGTTGTCCAGTCACTAACTACTTTTTGAATTACAGCTGGATAACGCCAGTTGCGGTCTTGCTCGGAAATGTAGATTGTCTCACCATTTACCAACTGGGCAAAGGTCGTCTTGCGATCAGCAATTTTATTGACCCTGAAAGCGGTGAATAGAGTCAACAAAAATATCAGACCGTTAAATGCAGTTAGGCAAATAAAGCAAACAGCTAGGAGGTTTTTGGCTTCTGGAAGTAATGGAGCTTGAAGTCTTTTAATTTGCAGAGTCATACCAAATTGGCATAAGTAGTATTGTTTGAAAATCCACCAAACAGCCTTGTGTTAAAGGTTTTTAATTCGTCTTGGAAAGTTCTGATGCCTGTCTTGAAAATAGGGACTGGGGACTGGGGACTAGGGACTGGGGACTGGGGACGAGGGTAGGTTAATTTTCATGCCCTCGTTGTGTGATTCATTACATGACCGTTTAGCTTGAAAATAGGGAATAGGAAATAGGGGAATAAGGATTTTCATCCATTGATTGTGGGATTTTCCCGTGATTGACTGTCTTGAAAAGTGACGTTCCTCCGTCGCTCTAAGCGTACCTCTGCGGGGAAGCAAGCTAGCGTCTCGTAAAGAAGTTAGTTATGCCGCAGGCTTTACGCTGCGCTAACGGAGAGGCGGAAGTCGGCGCACCCTGCGGGATCTTGCTACAGACTTTCCGCAAAATCCAAAATCTAAAATCCAAAATTGGTATTACCCCCTGCGGAGTAGAGCAATACTGGTTGCAGTTCCAATGGCACTGCTAAAAATATCGATTAAGCCTTTGACATTGGCAGAAATGCCGTTATAGATTGCCATTCCCCCACCTCCAGCTATCAATACCGCCAAAACTGGTGCAAAGATGCTCAGGAAACATAAAAATGCGACATCAGATGCTAATTCAGCACCAGACTTTACCAGCACGACGGCTGCTAAACCTACTAAAATGTTGTAACCAAGTTGAACACCAAACAAGGAAATAAACCCTGTCAGCCATGCCCAAATAGGACGACCTTGTAATGGCAGTAAAGATAAACCAACTGCGATCGGTGCAAATAATGCTGTTAGCAACAGAGCAGCTTCCAAAATATTTACAAAGCCCCATTGCAGGGCATACAGGATAAAGCGAATGATGGGGATGGCAGTATCTCGAAACACACTACCTGGATCATTGGCAAACTGAACAGCAGTACCGATTTGACCAGGCAAAGTTCTATTCCAGAGAAAACTACCAAAATCTCGTAGTGGTTGGAGTGGAGATTTAGCTTGCTCTTCAGCTTTGGTAACAATTGCCTGTGCCTGGGCTTGCTTTGAGTTCCAGCATTCAACTAACTCTGTACCGACTTTTCCTTGACATTCGCTATAGAGGTTTTCTAACTGTTGTCTAGCGATACTGCTAATTGCCACATTGGTAATAGCATCTCGAAATGTTAGTTCACCAACTTGAAGTTGAAGAACGCTTTGCACTTGGTTGTAAGCGAAGCCTCGGATAACAGTAATTGTCTTCGCCAGCATATTGCCGTTGGCCCCCAAGAAAATCATAATCACGAAGGGCCAAACAAAGATTGATGCCAGTTCTGACCATGATTGCTTTTCAATGATTTCCTTACCAGTGGTTAGCGCCACAAATAATATGCTGGCGGCTCCCAAGGTGATGCCCAATTTAATCAAGCCAATCCATAATGCCGAACCGAGCGGATCTAAAGTAACTAGCCAGACGGTATTCCACGACTCAACTGTGGCGCGAGAAAGTTCTAAAGAACTGGAGATAATTTCTAGGGCATCGGATTCTCCGCCTGTTACTGGAAATGATTGAGCAATAATGTGGATCATGAGTGTCAAAAGCGTTAGCGATCGCAGCTAAAATTGACAGGACTTACGGATAAAGAATAAGTTTGCGGATCGTCCCTAAAGCCTGCGGCATAGCTCCGCTTAGGGCGCAGCCTCTCGTAGAGAAGGGAAGACACGAAGAAATGGAAGGTTTTGCGTAAGTTGTTATTGATTTACAATGTCTAATTAATTACTTAGAGCTAGTACAGCACGACATAAATAAACCAACCATAGCCCTACTCTTAAAACTTGCTAGGAAATAGCTAAAAAGGTTGATTAATCAGCTTTTTGACTTTGGACTTCCGCCTTACGGTACTAGCTCTAAGATTCCAATTCCTAGCTACTGCTTGTCAGAACCAAGGGTAATGCCACCAGGCATGATCAATAACCCCGCCTGTTGAGTGGCAGCATTACCGGCAGCAACACTCTTACGGCGATCGGCAGTATTGATGGCTGAAAGTTCCTTGGCTGTTTGAGCGGTTAAGGTGTTACTTAATGCCCTGTCAATGCGTGCTTGCTGGGCTTCAATAAGCATCCGCTCGTTGACGCGACTGCTAAGGGCAGTCTGTTGGGATAGGTTTTGCAAAATCTGTTGGGTGACATCTAAACTTTGGGATTCCTCACCCAAGCTGACGCTTTCTTGAGTATCTTGTTGAGTAGCTTGCTTAATTTGAGCCATCTGACTTTGGGCTGTTTGGCTCAAAGTAGCCTGATTAGCGATCTCTGTGGCAACTGTTCTAGTAGCATATTTACCAAGGTCTTCACGGATACCATAAGAGCTTTGACCATTGGTTTTGTTCTCCAAAGTTTCAGATAGCACGGCACCAGGGTCGTTGTTGGCAGAACCGTTCATGATTCCTGCCAAAACTTTGTTTAAATCTGGAATTTGAATTGCACCCAAGGCAGAATTGAGCAGATTGCCAAGAGGATTAAATAGGTCATTTTGAGCGAAATTTTTGACATCTCCCACAAAATCATTGATTTGAGATGCTGTGTCTGAGGTGAAAATACTACTACCAGTAGTTTTGTTACTAACAGCAGCAGCTACTGGATCTCGACCGTTGTCTTGAGTACTGGCAAGGGCTGGACTGGCGATAGAACCAAGTGACAAAATTAGAATCGGTGCTATCAATCTGATAAAGGTAAGTTTAGATTTCATGATTCACCTTCCTTAATGCAGTTTTTAGATATATCAACTTGCAATCAGGCGTTCTTGAGCCTGTTGGCCATCGTTATTCTCTTGGCGATCGCTTTCTCCTTGCAGAGATGCTCCGCTTTGTTGGGGCCTGTCCGCAGGACTTACGGCTGGGCGTAGCCAATCGCGCAATGCTCTTTTTGGATCTATCTCTCCACCAATATGCTTAAACCCTCTGTTTTCCTTCAAAGCAGGAATGTAAGCATCAGTAAACGCTCTCAGTCCTAACAAATTGCCTTTAGCGGTATCTGGATACTGAGCCATCACCCGTTCTCGTGCTTCCCGTTCATCCTGATTATTGGCAACACTGGCCAGCATCATTTCGCCAGGGTAAAAGCGGGTACGCCAGAATCTACCACCTGTTTCTACTAGCCAACAGGAATAAAGGTCGCTGGTACGGGGCAAAAATGCTTCAGTCGCATTTTGACTGATAATATTGACGGGATAGCCCAGATACTGTTGGAAAGAAGCAATACCGCTACTGGTAATACGTCCGGTAATCCGGTAGGTCATGTTCTGCATAATTTGAGCGCCTGTCGAACACTCGCAAATGGTATCCGGGTCTTGGGACATCAGCAGAACAGCAATGCCTTCTTTCCTTCCCGTAGCACAGGTTTCGCCTATAATCTGGGCAAAGCCATCTTTACGTAACAATACGGAAAGCTCATCGCCAATAAACAAACTTTTAGGATGGGATAGGGCATTACGGATACAGGCACTATGGGCGTTAATTGCCATCAAGTAAGCATCCTGTTCGTTACTCAATCCACTGAGAGCAAAGAATTTAATCGCCGGTAATGGGGAAAAAGTGCTGGGACGAGCGATCGCTTTCCCCAACCTAGATGCTAGTAAAGCGCTAACCTGATTGTGGATTTGGTTGAGTGCCTGTCGGTCAATCTCTTCAAAGGATCTCAGATTAAGGCGCTCTCTAGTGCAGAACTTGACGAAATCTGGTAGTGTGGGTATCTGCTGCCATTCTGGTGAAAGCCAACCCATCTCAAATGCTCGGTTGTAGCGAGTAATAATTTCTGGGTCTTTTAAAAATACATCCAAAGCTTTGACTAGCAAGGCATCAACCCGTTGAGCTAGATGCGGGTTTTCGACTTTACCCATAGCGATCGCAGTTAATGCTTTGCGAATAAAGTCCTTCCAAGACTCCATGCGCCGTTCCCGTTCTGACTTGTCGAACCGTCGCAAATCTGGCGGTTCGAGTAGGTTACTGCTGCCACTGGAAATATCGTAATATGCTCCTTGCTCGCCCAAAAGTTCAATTGCCGTTTTGAAGGTGCTATTGCCACTGGCAGAGATATCCATACCAACGACAGGAATATTGTTAGCTAATGCCTCTAGAGCAAAGCGCCATCCCAAAACGCTCTTTCCTGAACCGGAAGTACCTGTAATTAGCGCGCGTCCAATCTGCTGGTGAAATAAGTCAACATAAATAGGCTTGCCACCACGACTGGTAAGGAATTCCACACCTTGTTTATCGATGTCCTTGGGGACAGTTAGGGGCATAATCCCGGCTACAGTATGAGTATCTAAAGTTATTCTGCGTTCGCTGAGATTACCTCCGTGCAGCAACCATTTGCAGGTAATCGGCAGGGTTTGCAGCCAAATTTCCCAAGCAATATTACGCTCTCGAATGACTTTGGCAGTCTCAAAACTGTTAGCCAATAAGTTGCAAGCATGGGTTAACTCTTGGGCACTGTGACGATAAACTAGAAATACAGGCGCACAGTGCAACGCTTTTGTGCCTTCGTAAAGTCGTCGTTGGGCTTCAAAGGATTCCTCCTGTTTGATTTCCGCTCCAACGTCCCGTCCCTGTCCTTTGGTTATGGCTAAAGTGCGGGCTGTTTTGGATTGTTTTGCCTGACGCGCCAGGTTGTCTTGGATTAAGAAGTCATTGCTGCGGCTAATTTCAATCCAAGCTTCTGTATCGTGGACGTAGCTGGAAGCAAGGATTTTCCAGACCCACTTTAGCTGCTCTTGGGCATTAGACCAACCGACGGGGGGATCTGCTACAACCATAACTCCACAAACCTTGCTTTTACCTGTGAGGTAAACTCGGTCATTATCTCCCCGATGTTCGGGACAAGCGGAACGTCCCTGTTGTCCTTCAATCAGTAATGTACAGATGTGTTTATCGGTGGTTAGGGTTTCTGTTAACTCCAGTCCTGTCTCTGTCTCCTTCAGTGTAATGACTTGGGGAATAGGAGGTGCTGCACCCTCATTAAATCGATTCCAAAGCCACTGCCACAAATCTGTAGCATTGCAAGGTGTTACTTCTAAGCCAATTTTGGTATTGAGTAGCAATTCCCATTGGATAAATCCTTGCTGAAACCCTTGCAGTAAAAGCTTTTTGAAAAACTCCTCTTGGTAAATGCGTTTGTTCCCTGTAATCAGTTCAACTGCCCAAGAGCCGAATTTTCTACATTTTTCAATCAGTCCACCTACAAAATCCTTTTGCTGTGAACCAGCTTCATCATCGCTCGTCCAAGTGCAGAAGGCAATTTGATTCCAGATTTGGCGAGAACCTGCTTCCTTGAGTTGCTCTACCCGCAATTGCTCGTTGCGAAGCAGCACAGAAACTGGTTTCAAGTGGCAATCGTCTGCTAAGGCAGTAAGTGGGGTTTGGCGTATGTGCGGTACTCCCTTAGCAGAGCCTGTTTGTAGGGGATATAACTCAGTATCATCACTATAACAGCCTGTACAAAAAGTAATTTTTTCACCGGGGGGTAGTTCTTTCAAACCCTCTTCGATAGAGTGGGCAAATTCGCTAACCTCATTTTCATGGAGTATGTCATGTAGTCCAGCGATGCGAAACCCAAACACGAGTTGATACTGAGAGTTGCCTTTATCTAATAACAGGGCAGCCACTTCACGATCATCTTTCTTAATTTCTGCAATACAGCAGATGTTTACCTCATTTTGGAAGGGCATGAGCTTACTTTTGCCTCCATATTGATTCGGTACAATCAGTGGCTTGAATCGGATTTGTACTTGCGAGTCCCCGTAGCGCCGACGCACCCACCAGGGCCGATATTCGGGAATCGGTGAGATGTAAATGCTGTTACTATTGCACCACTCTGTTCCCGGTGGATTACGCCATCGATCTAAAAACTGATGCGGCTGTTTGCCTGTGAGAATCCACCAACTGATAATTAGCCAGAATGAGGTGGCAAAGAACCAACCCATACCCAAACTGAGTAAACCATTGGTGAGAACATAGCAAACTACAATGATGGCAATCCAAGGAAGTAGCTGTTCAGCCGGAATTGGCCCAATGCTGGCTTGTTTGCCTAGAATCCGATTGACTTTGATGAATTCTCGATTGTCTTGTGCCATATTTGTATAATTCTCTGGTGCTGCATTAGTAGTCAGTCAACCAAGAAGTGACAAGTGAAGATAAGGGGGAGAATAGGACTTTTCTTCTTGTCAATAACCTCTCAAAGTTGTCTAGACCAACTAACTATGCTCATCCCCCACTGATGAATTCTGACGAATGTTTTCTGACTTCTGAATTCTTATTTAATGGGTATAAAATTCAAGTTGGGTTTACCTGATGGCTGTTGTTCCTGTGCCATTACCGACAAATATGAAAGTGATGACATCAATGGCAATTACGATGGAGAACGCTAGACCAACTTGAGTAACAATCGGCCGCCAGTCGTTACCTTGCTGTGCTTGGTTATAGGCAAATAGAGAAGCAGCAGCAACCAGCAGCAAGAATGCACCTCGGATGAGGTTGAATGTCAAACCAACAACGTTGGCATCCAAAGTGCCTGTAGAACCGCCTCCGGCTTGGGAACTTTGTTGGGCTAAATTGTTGAAGAAGCTTTCCAACCCGCTTAAGAAAATAGCTTGGGCTGGAGTTGTAAAGGTATCAAGTAAAGCGGTAACAGTGATAATGGCGGCAACAATATGCCAAAAGCGAATTTTTTTACCTAAATACTTTTCTAGAATTGGTACTGTCCGAATTATGTACCCAATACTCAAGAAAACAATGGTGGCACATCCCAAAATACTGACGAATATGGGTTTGGTAGCTAACAAATAAATTCCAATCGCAAGACATAGTAAAATGAAAAGTAAGTCAGTGCGGTTGATTTTCAGATTTCTCAAGTTGGTTGAAAATTTCCGAGATTGCAGCAGTTTTAATTGAGAAATGTGAGATTTTGTGTTGTTCATTTTTCTCTTCTCGTTTGTAGAATTAAACTTGCATTTCTGGTTTGCTGGCTTTTCTTTGAGTTTGTTTCTGGCGTTGCCTTGCAGTATCTTTATCAGTCTGGGCTTGGGTAGAGCGAGTTGATTGCTGATTGTCCAGTAGCGTTTCTATCTCACGCAGGGGGATGCTACACTGCAAAATCTCCGGGGGCTGCCCTGGTACTAAAACGGCATCAAGCACTTGTTCATCGTTACGATTAGGGTTAAATCCTTGAAGTAGCCGTGTATCATTGGGCAGTTTTACTACTTCAAACTCGTACTTGACTTTGCCCTTTTCAGTCCAGGTGAATGTCGGTTCATCGTTGCTGTTAAATCGGTTAGGTAGTTGTTCTTGAAATTTTTGAATTAATGCTTGGGTACTGGCTTTGAGGGCGTATTCTTCTTTCGACTGTGGCAGTTTACAGATGCCTGTCTTTTCATCAGGGCTAAGATTGTCTTGTGCGATCGCCCACTGTCCCTGAGTACGAGTACCAGCAAAGAGTGTTTCACCTTGGGTATTTTCTAAAGTGATCGCTACGCCCGCCGCAGGCATCGCTACCTGCTTGTCCTGTGCTTCTACCCATAAAGTTTTGTTACTGGAAATGGCGATACCTCCTTGGGGTGATTGGTCAAATAACTCACCAGCAACTTTGGCAAACCCCACTAAAGCATCAGCACAGGCAGCTTGTTGTTGCTGTGCTTGGCGTTTCGTCAGATGTTCTAAAATGTCAACGTCTGCTGGTGGCTGGTTAGCAGAGTTAGGTTGAACAATATCTGCATCAGTTTCTGACTCGACAACAGTAGAATTATTTTGTGGTGCTGCTATCTGTTTTTCCAATCGGCTAATTACCATTTCTAAACGGTCAAGTCGCTTGGAAAGAACTTTCAGGTAGGCTTCAATTTGGTCAAGCTGTTCGCTGACGCTAGCATCCTTATTTAATTCAAATGGTTGAGATTGGTATTTGGGGTCTAGTTGGGAACCAAGATTATCTACTTTCGAGCCGATTTTGGTAGCAGCTACAGCCAGTGGATTGTTTGCGGCTGATTCTTCAGATACAGTTTGAAAATCTTGAGACTTTTGAGACTCTGGTGAGTCCGGTTTTGCTTCTTGCAAGCGACTGGCTATGTTATCTACGCGGTCATTCTGCTGTTGCAGTTCTTTGAGAATTCGTTCCAGCCGCTTTTCATCAGCTTCAGCTGCTAGCTGTTCCAAAACTCCCTGTCCCACAGCAATTCCCAGAGATGCCAGTTGACCTGTTAAGCCTGCCAAATTCAGCCCATTCACTTCTCGCCCATTGGTGGCAGCTGTGGCACTTAAACGCGAAGCTTCGTCTAGAGGCTCTCTGGATTTGGAGTTTTTGGCAGCAGTTTTATTGGTCTTAGCTCTGTCCTGAGTTTTAGGTTGTGTTTTAGGCTGAGACTTACTTTGGGTTTTAGTTGAAGTTTTGGCTTGAGTTTTAGTTTGGGCTGCGCTAACACGACTAACAGATGGCTCGTCTTCTTCACCTAAGTCATCTAGGTCATCTAGTTTGGTGTTGAAATCGTCATTTAATAGGTCGTCTAGTTCGTCGTTTGTATCATCTATTTCTTCATTTTCTTCATCTAAATCGAGTAGGTCATCTTCTAATTCATCATCGAGATCGTCTAGTTCTGTTTCAGCAAAACCGCAAATTTCAGCAATGTTAGAAGGGGTGAAGTAGTTTTCATCTTTGCTGGTAATTCCTTCTAGGTTTTTAATTAGGTACTTGCCACTGGTTCTGTGGTTGGGATCATTAGTGAGGTAGAAGCGATAGCCTCTAATCTCGTCATCATCCCCACCTCCTACACAGAGTTCTACAGTAATGGGGGCTTTACCCGATTCCTGGCTGTAATTTTCTACATAGGCTTTAAAGTCTTCGTGGGACTGGATAGAATCATCCTGAATTGAGGATGCGATCGCTTTATCCAATGTGTTTTCAATATGGCGGAGTTTACGGCGATCTGTCAGGTTTTCCCATGAGCGATTTTGAGAATTTTGTCTTTGCTTAGGTTTGGTCAGTGTTTTGGTAGCCATAGGTACTCAAAGCTGATTGCCTTAAGAGTTAACCTAACAAGACTTTATCTGGAAACAGCTAGACCAAATGGCGATTTATAGATTATCCAGTTGGCTAGTATTGACTCCTGATGTCACGTATCCTGACTAAAAAAATTGGTTTCAAGCACCTAGTGAGAAATTTTTGAGTAACTAGGGATTAAGTGGATCTAGCTCAATAATGATATTTGCATATTCTTAGTAAATTTTTGCAACATAAGTAAGAATATCCTAATATCTAGTTGACAGATATGTAATAACTAAGGTTTAAAAATGAGTGGAAGTGGCGGCGGCGGTGGATACGAATATCAGGCACAAGCAACAGCATATATCGCTGCTCACATCTTGACACAGCGACCATTACGTTGGATTGAACACTCAACTATGGATGTACCTATTGCTGTGGCAGCAGAAACAGATGGACCAGGAGATGATATTAATATCACACTTACAGATGGCACATTTATAGAGCTTCAGGCAAAACATGGTCTGAAGAGAGATAAAAAGTTTTGGGAAGCGATTATTAAATTAACTCGTGGTCTTGCAGACGATCCATTGCTATATGGCATTTTATTAACTGACTCTACAGCAAGTTCAATAATCAGAGATGACCTGAGCCGGGATATTGAGCGACTTGGGCAAGGGCGAACAGACAGTTTAAAGGAAATAACTGATGAATTTATATCAAAGCTGAATCAGGAATATATTCCTTATAATTCAGAAATTTTCAAGCGTCTTCGGATTGTTATTGCCGACTTTGATAACTCTCAGAGAGATGCAAAAACAGCACAAACTTTACTTTCACAAATTATAGAAAATCAACTCCAAGAAGAAAATATTTGGAACGTATTAGTTGCAGAAGGTATAAATCTAATTACTAAGAAAGGGCGGCGTGATGCCAAAAATCTATCACATCTCTTAAGTCGTGGAAACATTCAATTACGGTCAACGGGAGCGAATCCCACAGCTTTATTTGTTCGCTACATAACTCGGTTAGATGAGTCAATGCTACTGTCTAAGGCACGCTGTATTGCTAGTTGGCAAGGTGCAGGAATTAAAGAAGACGAAGCAATTGCCCTTGCTGATGATATGTCTATTGGTTTACCTCCAAATGAGCTAAAGCTTTTGCCAGGAAAACTAATTATTATAACTGGAGAAATGGGAATAGGAAAATCCTTGATTGGCGAGCGTTTATTTCAAATTACAATTCAAGAAGCTAAGGAAAATATCAATGCTCCATTTCCTATTTTTTTTGAGGCAGAACAGATAAAAGATAATTTACTAAAAAAAGTAATACAAGAAGATGCTAGTGATTTATATAATCCTGCAAATGAGCCTAGTTTAGTAATTATTGACAATGTAGATGATATTGGAATCACTAATGCAGTTAAGCTTCTTAAAGAAGCCAGGATTCTTATCAAAGTATGGAAAAACACGACGATAGTTCTCATTAGTAGACCTATCATGGAGTTTGTGAATGCCCCAGAGTCAATAACAGTTAATCTTCTTTCCAAACAGGAGGCTGAGGCACTAATTAAAAGATTATCGGGACGACAATATTTTTCTTACCAAGGCTTATCCGAATCGGTTCAAGATGCAATTCTCAGACCTTTATTTGCAGTCATCCTTAGTAGTTACTTGCGAGAGTCAGCTATCTCGATACCTCAGTCGAAGGAACAACTTTTATCAAATCTAGTGGAGCGTTCCCTTCGTCCGTTACGGGAACACGTACTCAAGGCAAGCAAATTTTTAGAGCAACTCGCAGCAGCTTGTATCGATAGGGGCAGTACAATAGTTCCATCAAATGAAATTACTTCCTGGACTGAGCGACAACAGCTTATAGATTCAAGATTAATTGTCGAGAATGCTGATAGCTTACGATTCCCCCTACCTATTTTGACACAATGGTTTGCTGCTCAATCTTTAGCATCGGATATTTCCCTAATCGAGAAAATTGCTAAAGACCGACAACGCCTTGAGCTTTGGCAATATCCTCTGGTAATTGCTGTTGCTACCTTTTCACCCAGTCAAGTATCTAAATTGCTCACTCCTATTGTTACAAATCAACCTGCTCTAGCAGCTAATATAGTAAGCGAGGCACTAGCTTTTCATGGACGCTCAAGAGAGATTTCATCCCTATCTTCTTTGGAACTTGGGCAACAGGTACGAGACGCTATGCAAGCATGGGTTAGTGGATTTAAAGCGTTCTCATCACCAATTCCTTTCCTTCAGGAAAATGGAAAATTACCTACATTAGGAGTGCGGTTGAGTCAAAGAGTACTGGGAACAACTTCACCTTCAGAAGCGCCGTTTTCAACGGCATGGGTAGAGGTTGCTTGGCATTCTGGTAATGAAAACCTGCCGGATGTCGTTGAATTACCTCTAAGCACAGAAGATTCTGATTATTTATTTTCATTGGGGTGGAAAACTCTTCAAGGATTTCTTCCTTATTCGCACATATCGTGGGCATGGAAATGGACTCTAGAACAAGTCATAAGTTCACTTTTGAATGAGAGATCCTTACCAGTAGAGGCTGGATGTTTGTCCTTGGAAGCTGCATGGTTTAGTGCGCTCTACATAACCAATCGCCATCCTAAAAATTATCCTAACTATTCTTACCCAATTCCTTTATCTCAACTTGAAACTGTCCTTGTCAAAATTGGTGATTCACACTTTCCACCAGTGTTTCAGCATTGTCTGACTCAACTTAAGATTGAAATGGAAGCAGCTCGTAGAAGAAAACAAACTGATCTGTCTTTACCAACTTCTTTCATAGTCTTTAGACACAACAACTTCATATCTAATGAGATCCTACGAAAGTATGTGGAAGATGTTTATCTAGGAGCATTTGAAGGTTATCAGCAATTGGTGAACAATTTACACCCCAAATTTTTGCCTAAACTTCCACTAGCATCTATTCTGCCAGCTAGATTAGTAGGTGTTATTGTTCCACCTAGTTCTAGTTCAAATTCAGTTACTTGGAATTGGTACTGGGAATCGTTACCTGAAGGTAGTTCCAGTGAAGTTAAATTTCAATTGAGGGATTATCCACTTTCAGAAAAAGAGTCTAATGTACAATCGGCTTTGGAAAAAATACAGTCTTTATATCCACAATGGAGAAGACACTTTTCAGTAAAATCCAAATCTATATCTTCATCTACATCTACATCTCCTATTTCAAGAAATATGCTCGGATCTTATCCTGTAACTCATTTAGCTTATACATGGCTTTGGGAAGACCTACAACAAGTAGGGTGGATACCACACAATTGTAATTTTGATGGTAATAATCCTCATCCTTGGTTGCCGATAGAAAACTCATATCGATCTGGAATGGATTAAAATTAAAAGCTAGAGAATTTTTTACAGCAACGCAATCCAGTCGCACATTTAAATAATCTCCTTTACCACTTTAGTTCAACTCTATATTCTGACTGCTAACATGGTGTCCATTATGTGATAACTCATGTTTTCTGTAAAGTAATCGTTCCCTCTCTGAAATCATCGCTTCTAGCTCACTGGCACGTTCTTCTGAAAGTGGAAATATCTCCTCACCCGTCTGTAGATTACCTCGGCAAATCGTCCGCTTATCTTCATTTCGCACAATAAAATCACCACTGGGTTGCACATAAGCAGTCCAATGGCTACCAATTTTAAACTGCTCAATTTCATTACTTGCAGATTGATTGGCTTGTCGCTGGTCGTAGGTAGTAGCGATCGCTCCTACCAAATTATCAAATATTTCTTTACGCCAGAGTTCACGGTGAATGGCTCGGAATTGCCCAGCAGTCTCTAACGTTGGTTCTGATTCTGGCAATGGAACTTCTGGCAGATTGATTGACTCAGGATTAACCTTGAGGATAATACTAGAGCCATCTGGTTGCAAAGTAGCGGCAAATGTGGCACCAATCGGCAGTTTCGGACTATCAGGAGCAAAAGTGCCTAAATTCTTACCATCAATCTGTAATATCGGTATACCGTTGTAACGATAAAACTCTGGGTGTGATTCAGGTAACTCAAAAACTCCTACTTCCAAAGTAACGCTGCGCTTTTTCCATTGCTTACTAGCAAAGTTTTCATTGGCGAAGTCATTGTATTTGATACCCAACACTTTAATTTCATCAAACTGAAAATCTTGAAGCTGTTGACATACTTCCTCTGTAAACAGGTTATATGCCAAAGCACCAACACCTGAATCCTGACGTGATGTTGCCCAACTATGATCTGCTGGTGAGATAATTCTTAAATCTTTGGGGATATTAAGTTCATCTAAATCGTTAATATTTTCACCAAATTTAGCTGCTAATTTATCAACTACTTTGGGGGATAAGTCTTTCAAAGCAAATTCAATCAAAGGTAATTGAGGATGAATCGTGGCATCAAATTTAATTCCCTTTTGTTCCAAAGATTCTTTCCATTTAATAGCACCTGCACCGAAAGGAACACTCAAAACATAAATATCCTGTGGTAATGCAACACTTGGCAGTTCATAATCGTGCTGAAACGAAAACGTAATTTCCATCTGTTCTGCCAGCTTCAAACAGTCTTTGCGATGCCGATCTAATTCTGGACGGGTGTGTTGTGTATGCCACAGTGCCGCTGCACCTTCTCTGCGAGACGCTACGCATTGACTGAGCCTGTCCGCAGGATTTACAAATCTCTCTTCTGGACTGGTGAATAATTCATCAATTTCTGCCCGATAGCTTTCGTAGAGCTTCCCTAGTTCCTCATTAAAGGCTTCCCTGTCATCTCCCACCCGTTCCTTAATTTCGTCTCTAGCTTGCTGAAACCTTGTTTTCAGTTCCTCCGCCCATTCCAGGGCATCTACAGATAGCGTCTCTTTAGGAAACAGGTAGCGAAACTCATGCCTATCTCTGCTGCGAATGCGTGTTGGTTCCCATAAAGGATTGACTACAACTCTTGCAATGACGTTAATTGAGCCGGGAGCATCCGCAGGCATGGCAAAGGAGCGATAAAGCCGTTCATCTTTCTTAAAGTCAAAGAAGTAACTGGGGTGAGACTCTGACCATTTTTTGGCATCGGCGAGTAAATTTTCCCCGCCTATTTCCTTGATATCTTCCAATCTTTCTGCACTTTTGGGCGAATCTACCTCAACCTGAAGTGCCTGAAATAGACGGTTTAGTAGCTTCCTTTGTCGTTTTTCAAATCGCTCTACATTCTCCCCGTCTTGGGGCATTGATGACTGTACACGCCCAATATTTGTTGCTACCAGCCCTACTTTATTTTGACTGCTGGCAGCAGCAATCTCTGCTAAATTTTTGTATTTTAAGTTGCCTTGTTCATCTGTAATTTCCGTATACGCCAGCTTAGGGCGTTGTTTAACTGGCTCAAATCGCCCCGGTTCACCTGCGCGGAGAGTTTCTTGAGCAATATTAGGCAGTTTACTGGCAGAACTGACCATTAATTGGTCGCCGTCAAAATCGGCTTGGTGGTATTCCTCGGCATCCTTGGGGTGAATCCAAACTACGTTGCGAGTTTTTTTCAATTCTGGGTCGTGGATGTTTTGGTAGAGGCGGATGTTGTCTGAATTGACGATGGGGTAACGGGTGAGAATGACATCTCCTTCCGGTAGATGGGGTACACAGATTGTGCCACGAGTTAGGCGATCGCACGGCATTGCCATACCCGAATTATGGTTGTATCCACCCTTGATTGCTAGGTCACGCCATTGATTGGCTATGTAATCGGTAGCAAACTTGCGGAATTTGGGGGTTTCAATCAATTGACCATATTTATCGCTGCGTAATAGCGAAATCCAGCGAGATTCCTGCGCTTGATTGTTAGCATTACCCTCAATTTCGTTAAAAGCTTCTTCTGACTGCTCTTGCTGCGATCGCTGTTGTTTGTCATATTGTTGGATGATGTATTTTGCCAACACCAAGGGATTACGCTGTAACTCGGCAAGTTCTCTAGCTTTTTCTTCGGTGGGTTTACTTAAATCCTGCCTGACTGCTTCTTCTGAGTACCAAATGGTAAACTGCCAACTATTATCGTAGCTGGTAGCTTTGGCGTTACCTCTATTCCCGATTACCGCTTGGGGAAACTCATAGTCACCGCAGGGTATTAAGTTTTTGAGTTCCGACTTTTTAATGCCTTTAATTGAGGAACGATCCATAATAATGTCGTAGCCTTGGGCATCAGTCAAAGTCGCATCGGGTAGGAAAGTACCTTTGGATAAGAAACTAGTTTTTGGGCACAGGGAATTATCTGGTTCAGCCCAATTACTCCTCCAGGCAAACCGAAATTGGAATGGACAATTCCTTTCTCCTCCCAATTGTTTGGCAAGTTGGGGCGAAATCTTGCCGTGACAGTCTCCTGTTTTATAATGAGCATACTGTGGATCTTCAAAGTCCACTATTTTGACTCGTAGCCCTGTAAAAGTTTCTGAGCCTTTGTAGCAATTACTAACTAGTAAAGAACCATAGCGACAGGCAGTATCCGTTTCTGTAGCGAATAAGCGTCTAATTTTTTTATGCAGTGAACCATCAGCAAAGTAATAACTATTGCCAGAACTGAAAGCTAACTTGCGTCGGATTCCATCCTGAAAGGTTCTTTGTCTTAAATGGTTGGCATCTGGATTTTTACTGTCAATTTTAACCAGTAGTAGAGATTGTAAATCTTCTGCTTCAAACATCTGTTCGAGCAGAGAATTTTTAATGATTTCTGGTTCAGATAAATATCTCCCCTTACCATTGTTATACGACCCATCAAAGATAGGTATGCTCAAACCAGAACCTTCTAAGACTCTAGTGGTTAAATCCATTACCAATCATCTATTAGATAGCTTATTTAGCAAGCATAAGACTCCAATATTCACCTTGGCACGAAATTACACTCGATAAAATCATCCAAGTGGATAATTTACTGATTTCATGGCAGACGGTATTTTATACGGTATTAGCTCTGCTAGCAGACTTCCAAGAAAGTTAAATAGCTGAACAGCGCTTTTAATCGTATTATCATTGTTCCACCGTGTTACTTTTCCACTGTGTTACTTAAGCTACACAATTTTGAAGTTACCACTAGATTTTATGAATAAAAGAATTCAACGACTAGAAGATGGTTTATTAGTAATGCTTTATGACGATGACCCAGATTCACCAGGAGATGAGTTGATCGTTCCTTCTGATGATATATCCCAAGATGATCATTACCCCGAATATGCTCATCTCAAACCTGGTGAAAGCATAATAATTAAGAAAAACCCTATCAAACCTACATCAGGTTTTTATTATCCAAGTGGATATGAAGATTTAGATGAATTTCTCAATAGCGATCCTGGGGCAATTGATCGACTAGGTGATGAAAGTTCAACTACTCGTGGTTGGCGTCCACCTGAACCCGATGAATCTTGGTAAAACTTACCTTAAAAGGCACGCATCAATAAGTTACCTTTTTGAATAACTGAAAGCCTTGATTATCAGTTTTTTTTGATAAAGTAGGTAGGTTATTTCAGTGCAAATCCTTAAGCTCGATTTACCAAACTTTTTATGCTGATAACATTTTTGAATAAGCTGTTGCCACAGGTAAATAAACAGTGAAGATACTGCCTTTCCCAACAGTCGATGAAACAGAAATATTTCCCTGATGGGCTTCAACAATTTGACGGGATAAATATAATCCTAAACCGTTCCCACGACGTTGATGCTTGCCCTGTCTAAAGCGATCAAATAAGAGTAATTGTTCTTCTGGATTCATGCCAATACCTGTATCCTCTACTTCAATAGTTACCCCTTGAACAGTGGAATTGAGGCGAACTTCTACTGATCCAGCATCGCTGAAGCGAATGGCGTTACCAACTAAGTTAGTGAGAAGTCGGCGTAGTTCCAGGCGATCGCCTTTAACTCTAACTAAAGAAGCTTCAGTACCCTTTGTCAAGACAGCTTTGAGAGTTAAATGTTTAACATCGGCCAAAGGCATTAGTTCTTGCACTACTTGCTGACATAATTCCCACAGGTCAACTACAAAAAAATCCAAAGTTTTGCCTCCAGCTTCATACTGGTAAACTTCTAACAAGGTATCGACCATTGACAACAAAGTTTGGTTACTCTGAGCCATTTGTTCTAAAGATTCACGCATTGCTGATAAGGTATTGCCAAAAACACCTCTTTGTAGCAACTTTAGGAATTGGTCAGCAGCTATCAACGGAGTTCGCAGGTCGTGAGTGAGGCGGGTCACAAAATCTTCCCGTCGCTGACTAAGGAACAGTTGTTCGTCCATACTATGTTTCAGTCTTAACAAAGCCCGCACCCTGGCCAGTAATTCCTTCTTATCTACCGGTTTGCAAATAAATTCATCTGCACCTGCATCTAAACCTTTGACGACACTTGATTTTTCAGAACCTGTCACCAGCAAAATTGGGATAAAAGGTAAGTTTGAATTGTGCTTAATTTGCCGAGTAACTTCGTAGCCATCCATATCCGGCATCACCACATCTAGCAGTACCAAATCGGGAGGAGATTCGGCAATTTTTACCAATGCTTCAGCACCACTGTCGGCTATGATCACGTTGTATCCCTTCAGCTTCAAAGTGACTTGCAGCAAGCGGAGGCTGTCAGCTGAGTCATCCACTAGCAGAATTCTTTGGTTTCTTTGTTCTGAAGTTATATTCCAAGATAAAGTGTTCATAAAACGCCTTTGATAAACCTAATTTCTTTTGAGTATAGAAAAAGAGTAATAAAGCTAAATTTCGTTGTCAAAAGTGTATTTTCAAGCACCATGCTAACCACTACGCAGCGATGAAGATTCATCAGATTTTTCTAAAACTCAAGGCACTGGTAAATATAATTACTAATTCGTAATACTCGCCTCCGACAAGAAGCAAGCTACGTAATTGGTAATTAAGAAACTGGTTATAGTCTCCCATCTCTACAGGTCACAACCTTATGATTGAGGTCTAAATTCCCATGCATAACGTAATTACGAATTGTTAATCTGGCTATGTTATGTGTAAGAGCCAGGGTTCTCGCTTAGAAATAAGCTACATCCTCCTCTAAGTGTGATGTGGACACAAGTCAGAATAAACTGTATTGGTTTCAGTTTAACTTCAGTGCTTTTATATTTTTTTATACTTTAGGAAGATTTTTTCAGAGAATTTTCAGATTAAACGATGTCCATTTTGAACACTGGAGCTTTTTCAACAGCCAGTTGAGATATGTAGCCCTTGATATATGAACTTTTCAACCAATACTGTAAAAACTACTGGTTTCAACCTGGATGAGGTTTAATAACATTGAAATGCCGCTTTGCATCTCAATAGCCACATTTTGGCTAAATAGCTAAAATTTTTCGTCCAATGGAGTAATCCTTTCCTTGAAACCATATTCGACAGTTAAAAAAGTATAGTTACCAAGCTGCTGAGGTAAATGATGGTAGATATTCGGGTAGCAATTATTGAAGACCACAGCTTAACGCGGATTGGAATGCGTAGTTCTCTCAACGAGCAAGAAGGTATTCAAGTCGTGGGTGATGAAGCTACAGCATCCAATGGGTTGAAACTGCTTCAAAGTACAAAACCAGACATAGCGATCGTTGATATTGGCTTGCCGGATAGGGACGGAATATGGCTGGTGCAGCAGTTTCGGGAATCTCTAGTGTCGGAAACAGCAGCACAGACTAAAGTTATGATGCTCACTTCCTTTGCCAAAGAGCAGATGGTACTGGCAGCGTTTGCAGCCGGGGCAGACTCTTACTGTGTGAAGACAATTAAGTTCGAGTTGTTGTTGGAAGCGCTGCATATCACCCATGAAGGTCAGTCTTGGATTGATCCAGCGATCGCTCGTATTATTCTCAAGCATACTCGTCAAGGAGCGGCGGCTATGGTGAAACCGAATGCTACTCAGACGGTGACGATCTCTGCAATTGATCCAGAGCAAGCAAGCATTCTGCAAGCAGATCCACTGACAAATCGGGAACTGGAAGTCTTGGAGTTAATTGTCCAAGGCTATAGCAATAACGAGATTGCCCAGAAACTCTATCTCAGCCTGGGAAGCGTAAAAGTATATGTACGTGGGGTTTTGAACAAGCTTTGTGCAAGCGATCGCACCCAAGCAGCTGTATTAGCGTTGCGGGCTGGTTTGCTCAATTGAAGTCACTGTACAGAAGCTGCTGTACAGTGCTTGGTTATTAACTTGAGAGGGGAGCGATGTCTACGACGGTCAATGAGCTTTGTCGTACCACTTCCCTACGGGACGCTACGCGAACGTGGAAGCAAGCTACGCGCAGCGTCTCGTAGACAAGTGCGGGCTACGCCTACGCACAGGAATGACTCAAGAGAATCGCCTGCATAATACTGACTTGCGTTGTATACAGGGATTTTCCGCTACCACTCTCTAAGTCGAAATAAGTAGCAAATCGTCGTAGTTTTCCCGTCGTCAATTGCAGCAAATAATCAAATGCTTCCGCAGCAACTCGCTGGTTAATACTCAAGGACTGGCTATTGAGCAAGGCCATTTGTTCACAGGACAAGTTGTTGTCTGCCAACTCTTCTGGTTGTGAAACCAGTAGATCGGGTTGCTGTAGAGTTGGCGCAGGTAAGCGAAAGCAGCCTAAAGCCTCAAAATCATAGTCATTGGGGTTAGTAGACAGATGGGAACCTAATAGTACCTGACCACTACGCTTGGAGTTACCGCAATCTAAATGCCAAATGTGAGGCGCAGTGCGATGAGTGTTGTGCTGAAGTACTTGGGTAATTGACTCTCTGGCTTTGGCATTATCTACGCAAGCAGTGACAACAATCAGGGTATTGTAACTGGGAATAATCCATTTGGATTGGAAAGGTTGCGCGATCGCTGTAACTTCCATCTTCCAAGCCAGGGAATAGCGCAGCGCCAGGGTTTTGGCTTTGTTGAGTCCGATTTCTGCATCACAGAAGCACTGGCGTAAAACGTTAGCTGACTCAACATGATCCGGGTCAACAAAGTAGAGTTTCACCTGTTTACCTTGCTGAGAAAGAACTCTGCCTAACCGAACCAAAGAAGGAGCCAACCAAGAACCAGTACCGCCACACCCAACTAGCCATAGTTCTATCTTCGAGTAGTTGACAGTCACGACAGGAGAAGCATTTGCCAAATCAAGATTTAGCTCCATAGTACGGTTGGTTAAGTTGATACAGGTATTGGTGAGGGGACAGGCATTTGCTAAATTGAAATTCACCTCCATAGCTTCTCCATCACATTTACAGGCGGTACATCGGTACTGTAAAATTTGCAGCCAGATGAAAGTGAGACATCAACCATAAAAAAGTCTGGATCAATGTCAAACACTGCTCTAGCAGGTACATCCCAACAGTGGCGAAACAGTCCAACCCGGATTTTAATCTCTGGTTTGAGAGTATTAATTCTACCTAGTACTCCATAAATGCGAAAGCCAGATTCGTCAGCATTATCAGTGGTAGAGAAAAAGGCAGGTAAGGAACCGTGGGAATGGATGTCCACAGCCGCTTTCTGGTGGGAAGAGTCACTACCAGAATGAGTTGGCTGGCAACTAGTTGGAGTTTGAATTTGCTCTGGGACTTGTAAATCCCAGCCTGCATCAATACAGTGGAGGTGAAAGAGAATTTCATGAAATTGATTGCCAGCTTGATAACTCGACCGCCACATTTCCAGTAGCAGCGATTTGGGAATTAAGGGAGTGACTTTGAGATAAGGTGTTAGGTGAGGTAGCCCTTTGATAGTTTGGGAACACAAGCAAATAGGCATTAATACCTCTATGCCAGGACGAATGGCTCTAGCAAAGATGCCATTTCCGGCATAAAGGTACTCTAGTCCACTGCTGGTGTGTGTTGGCAGAGATGAAGTTGTGACAAGTTTGTAACCAATAATGCCTTCAAGCAATGGGTTCATCGAGGATTTCCTGCACAAGCATAGCGACACTTTTTTGATTGCCGATAGGCACAAAATCAGATACAGGATAGGTTGCGCGTCTACATCTTTTGTGCAGTTTTAGAAGTTGCTGGCGAACATCCTTGCGGTATTTTTGTGATTTACTTATTGTTAAATGATTGGTGAAAATACTGGAAATAAACAAATTCCAAGCATGGTTAATTGATAGACCATTAGCAGCAGGTGGTTCGTTCACTCCCCAGCAAACCTGTCCAGAACTGTAGACATTGGGTAGTGGCACATGAAAAGCTTCTGCTTGAGGAGTAAACTCCTGTTCTTGAATTGCCCAAACCCAATATTTTAATCCCTTGCCCACAAACACCATTGCAGGTAGCGGAACGGTTAAAGAACCAAGTTCATCGCAATTGATTGTATGAGTGGCTGGTGGGATAAATTTTACCAAATATGTGTCTGTACTGCCCGTACCCCAGCGCACAATTCCTGGTTCCATCCAACCAGTATCAATTGGTTCATTGCTAAAAGCAATTCTCAGGGCTGCCGGTGAGATACATTTGTAAATATGAGCATCGGCAATTTCTTTGTCTCGGTGGTGGAAGATGTAAATGCCATCCAAAAACAGCAATTCTGCTTGAATTACTGGAGATTTTCGGGGAGGGTCTGCCAAAATTGCTCGTAGAATTTCGCTGGATAGAATTGGTGTGGATGTAACGTCGATTAACGTGGTTTCAATGCTTGTTTCCATAGTTTTAGTAGGATTTGAGCATGAGGTTTTAAGTCTGCTTCTAGCCAATCAATTAAGTCGGCTGCACAGTTCAGCATTCGGTCGGCTTGCTGCCATTTTCTGGTGAGCAAATCAATAGATGCTTTTGACCAAGGTAGAGAGGCGCAGTAAGGTTGGTAGTAATAATCGTCTGCGTACTCATCCAACCAAAGGTTTTTAGTTTCATGGTCTAGCAGCTTTAAAGTTAAAGGCAGAAACTTTAAAGGATTATCTAAGTGATGACACTGCCGTTTCAGTTTTTTGTGGTCAATTTTGTCTGGGTGGTCGATGTCAGTGTAGGTAATTTCGTAAATTCCAAATTCACTATCAAACCAATCGCTACCTTCTGGGTGTATGTCATCAAGCCAACGGCGACTGTCATAGCTAAAAGGTAAAAGTAGTTGCCAACCATCTTTGAGATGTTCAATTTCTCCATCCATTGTCCAGTCAATACCCATTGGGGTAATAGGAATGCTGTGCAATCTTTGTTCGTAGGCTGTTTCTACAGTCCAGTGAGATAACGGAAACAAATGAGTGTAAATCAGTACAATGAATTCCAGTTCTCTGGGACTATGGCAATCTACATTTGTCGGTGGGTAAATAGCGGCTTGGCTGGCTTTCCATTCGGTGGGAAAATAGTGCTGATACAGTGCTAGTAAGGAGTAAATGTTGAGTTGGGTTTCCAAATAATCGAGTGATTCTTTGGCATCTAAGGTAAGTTGGCATTGATAAAGACTATAAATTGCCTCTGCCATACTGAGGGGTACGAGGTGAGACATATTTTAGTGCAACTCGTTATTATGGGGCCGGAATTGAATAAGAAAGAGACAGAGCTAGGGTGTTGAGTGTATTTTAGTCGAAATGCAAATTGCTGTAATTTGGACAATAATTTACCCCTCAAGTCAATTTCCAACTCCTTTTATCAGCACTCAAAAACCTTCAGGGATAACGCTAGATGTAGGAGTGTAGGCTATTAGGGATTTTAGGGTTTGGTTGAATGACTCAGAAAATTCTGTCCCAGCTGCGATCGCCTCTTCAATTTGGACTGATAGCTGTCCTGCATTTTCCCAGTTAATTCCGGTGATGATTTGACGTTGACGCATTTGGTAGCACATTTGGACTGCGGGGTTGATTTCTTCAGGAGCCATTATCAGGCAATCTAGAGGAGAAGTACCTTTTTTACCGGGCTTCTTGATGATATGAATGGGTTCTCCTGGTTGACGCTCAATGTCTGCGTTTGCCAGTTCAGCACAAAGAGGAGTAAAGGCATCTCGTAATAATTGGTCATCAAACGCGATCGCTTCTGGAATCCAGTGTTGTTGACCTTCGTAGATAACAAGTAATTTGTTACTATTTGTAGTAGTCATGGCATTTAAAACAGTGAAATTTGCGTAGTATTACTGACTCGTTTAGTAGTATCTGAGCTAGCAGTTTCAGTGCGAATTGGAGTCTGGGCAGTGGGCGGTTTATTGGTTTTGACAGCTTTAGTCTTCGCTATATTCCGGCGAATTTGGCGATTAGGAAAATCGGCTTTCAGTTCGTCCAGTAGTTGAACAATTGCAGGTGGTAAATCACCCAGTTCGTCTTGATTGAGCATGGTAACTACAGGGAAATCACCGTGACTGCTGGCAGCAATCATTACAGGTCTATCTCCTGTTTGTTCTGTCGGTAGTAAAGTGATGACGATTTGAACTTTGCATTGCTCAAAAATAAATGGTTCTAGTTGATTTACATTGTTGGTAGCAGATGTTTGTATCTCATCGTCGTCTAACTCATGAGAGTCGATTTCATCTTCGGCGTAGCTATTTTCATCACTTACTGGTTCTAAAAATTGCAAGAAGTTAGGTTTACCTGCACGCAAACGTTCCCTGTCAAATAGCAATCCTAAAGCTTGGAATTGTTCTTCAGCAGTGGTTTTTCCCTGTTGTTCTGAAATGTAAGATTTTAAGGTTTCAGATGTAACAGTGAGATTGGCTTTGACAATGGCCTGTTCTGGTGTTAGCCATTTTGTAGTCATAGCTTTTTTAGCCTTGTTAACTAGTGTGCAAGCAGTTGTGGCGTTAGCCAGAAGTAGAAACTGTTTTTGAGAGTAGGTACTGCTAGACTAAAACATATCCCCTTTGCTTTTCTCGACTGAGCCATGTCTACGGTAATTACCCAATCCCTGACTCTGGAGGAGTTTCTCAAGCTACCAGAAACAAAGCCTGCAAGCATTTACATTAATGGTGAGATTATTCAGAAGCCAATGCCAAAAGGAAAGCATAGCCGATTACAGTTAAGGCTATGCAACAGTATTAATGATGTTGCCGAAAGCGTGCATATTGCTTATGCTTTTCCAGAACTGCGCTGTAGTTTTGGTATCCGCTCAATAGTACCTGATGTAGCGGTTTTCAACTGGTCGCGTATTCCCTTTGCTGCTGATGGGGAGGCACCCAATGATTTTCTACTTTCTCCAGACTGGACAATTGAAATTCTTTCCCCCGAACAAAGTTCAAATCGAGTCACAGGCAATATTCTCTATTGCTTAGATCATGGTTGCCAATTAGGTTGGTTAATAGACCCAGAAGATCGTTCCATTTTGGTCTTCCGTCCAAATCAGCAACCAGAACTTTTACAGGGTGATGAGCGTTTGCCAGTGTTAGCCGGGATAGACTTGGAGTTAACTGTAGCTCAGGTGTTTGGTTGGCTAAAAATGAGCAGTTAGAGAAACAGATGAAACACTATTTATTTTAGAAACCAGGCTTAATTCAGTTCATTGTGAACATATTTGACTTTCATAGTACCAACCTACTTAAGTATCAAAAAAGAGTTATAAGTAGCAGCCAACAAAACAGTTAAATCCCTGCTGTTGGCTGATAAATTAGTTAAAGCTATTGTTAAGTTAAAAGAGAGTCTTTGAAGTCATGAATTGCTGTTGCTGTCAAAGCATAAATAACTCGGCGCTTGCGCTGGATGTGAGTGCCATCTACAGGAATACCTTTCTTCCAAGCAGCAATAATAGCTTTCTTGTCTGCTGAGTAAACAGTCTTTTCTCTGCGGTATTTTGGAGACAATTGTTCTGCATCTATCAGCACCTCACAACTTGGCGGATTTTCTTGAATTGTGATGCGAAGTGAATTACCAATCATTTGCTCAGGTAGAATTCCTGCGGCGGTTTGTTCTAAAATAGTTTCATCTAATTTTTGTCGCCAGCGTTCTAGTCTTAACAGTGCTGATTGATGTACAGCTTTTAGATGTTCTAGCCGTTGCTTAATAGCCGCTATTTCAGCATCCAGTTGCAATGCTAATTCTGCTTGGATATCAACAACTTCTTCCTGAACTTCCTGAGTTTCCCAAATAGCGGTGATGATCTCAGCTTCTTCTTCAGGAGTCTGGCAATTAGTTAGCTGTTCCCAGAGATGAGCAGCAGTTTGGGAAAGTCCTGCTAAGGATTGTTGAGCGAGTGCTAAATTCATGACTACCACTCCTCACAAGCTTGGTAATATTCATATTCAGCTTCAATCTGTTCTAAGATAGCTATAGTGCCTGAATCTAAATTAGTATTGAGAGATAAGTTTAAAGTGACCTTTTGTGGAGGTTGAAGATTTTGATTAGCAGCAGTAGTTGAGTCAGGCGAAGTTAAAGTTATTGTCAGTGTTTGCATAAATGTTGCTTGCTTAACGCCAGAAACCGTGGCGCGATAGCGCGTCTGGAGAGCAACCGCAGCGACTTTATCTGTCAATGGCTAGGATTCCAAACCCTCACACAAATACCCGAAAAAGTTTAATTTATTAATGTTCATATAAGATGGATATTCTTTTATTATTATTGACGTAGATCATCAATAGGCGGATGCCAACCTGCTGTTAACCAAAGTTGACGGGAATTTAGAATAAACCCATCATCATGGTCTTGATCATTAAAATCAAAACGACTACAAGTTGCACGACCTATAGGAGTTGTTCCAATGATATTTAACCCATTTTTTGTCCAGATAAAATGCTCTGACCAATTTTGATTTCTCGGATTAAATAATGGAACTTCTGTTTGTGTTTCTCGATCAATCCCAGTTGTAAAATTATACCGCCTTTGATTACAACGATGACAAGCTAAAGCCAAATTATTGGGATCGTCTGATCCTCCTAAAGATTGAGGAATAATGTGATCAATAGTAAAGGGTGTTGCATTTGAGCGTTCTGGAGAGTGACAATATTCACACAAGTATTTTGCCCTTTTACGGACGTTTAAGCGAACAAAATTGTTGATGACCACAATTAAGAAGCAAGTTTAGCGTTGATAAAACTGAAGATTTTTTCTAATTCTAATAACCCAGCTAATTCTGCCTGTTCATCTGAATTGAGTAAATTTTCTTTATTTTTTTCTAATAGTTCCTCTAAACGAATTTGTAATTCTTCAGTAAAAGAAAAAGGACGAAACTGATCAGAAAGATTAAGCTTTATTCCATTTGGTAGCCAAGATGAAGGCTGTTTCATTAATTCTTTCATGAGTATCTCCGTTAATAGAGGATTTTGATCATTAGGTTAATTGGGGTTAGATGCTGGAATATTCGGCAATTTAGTGAGGAAGGTTCATTGATTTTTGTCATAGAGGTATAAATTTAAACAGAGTTTGAAGATGAGATTGATTAATTGTTGCTTGAACAGGATTAATCAAAGTTTTCACTGACTCTAAGGCTTCCTTAGCTAAATTATAACGCTTGTTAAAATCAACACGCAGCATTGTCTCTAAAACTGTTGTTAAACTATCTCTCATCTGTACTAAATTATGCAAAATTACCTCAATAATATTGGTGTTAAATTGTAAATTATATAGTTATATTCCTGTCATTACTTGGATAACAATCATTCCTACAACATAGACATTAGAAGATAATATGGTATGAGCTTTTGCTTGTTCATCAGGCATATATCCTGGTGTACTAATAGCTCAAGTACCGTTAGAGGGTTTGCTTTGCTGAATGAGAAGGGTGTTAATTTACTTAACCGCACTAACATCAATCAAACCCAGCTTACCATATTGCTGACGGCGGATGAGATTAGCGGGTTTTAGGTGACGATGAATGATATTATTAATTATGTACTTGGTCAGTGCCTTAAATAGTTTGTTTTGATTACAATTAAGGTTGATACTTGCGAATAAAAAGCGTTAGACGCGAGCAGCCCGATAACTACTAATGTCTACTAGCTACTATCCGGTTATCCTTTATCCACCACTAGCAAGACGGTTTAATGCTTATCAAGGACGGGAGCATCTGAAAGCTTCGTTTCAAGGATGCGTTCAATTACCAAATGGAAATGGTACGGCCAAACAAGGTGTCAGTGAAAAGCAATTTTTTCGCCATTTACTGTGTGCTTTTCTAGAGAATCTTATCTGTCAAGCGGTGGAATTTGAAATTCCTGGTTCGTCTCGACGTTACTCGGCTGATTTTATCCTTTACCATCGGTTTTCTGGGTTGGCTCTCGATATTGAGATTGATGAACCTTATGCTGGAGATACAGGTAAACCTCACCACTGTATTGATGTTGATGACGATAAAATCCGTAACCGTTTTTTCTTGGAGCGCAATTGGGGTGTGGTGAGATTTGCAGAAGTTCAGGTGGTGCGTCATCCTTGGAGTTGTTGTAAGGCGATCGCTCAAATCATCGCTCGTTTGACTGGAGATGATAGTGTATTCATATTCTTGCAAAGATTGGCTGATGTTCCTTTACAAAAACAGTGGACAAAGCGTGAGGCTAGGCTGATGGCTAAGAACAATTATCGTCAGTCTTATTTACCAAAAATGGGAAAATAAAACTAGAGATAGTACCTTTAATAGTCATATAGTCTCCCCAAAATAGGGCTACCGTGTACACACAAGTATTTTAGAGTTGTCTGTACACGGTAGATTATGGGTAAAAATTGCAAGGGTATTACATCGATTTTGTCAACCTTGCGTTAACTAATCTTTTTGGTTTTTTTACGCACTGTTTGTTTGATTTGCGGTGTGACTTCCACTCACGAATGCTCATGACAATTGAGCCAAAGTCCCGGCTGGCAAAGGCTGTTGTTTTATTTGCACTGTGCCAAATTGTATCCGCCTCAGCTGGTTCAAGTGGAGGTATACAGCGATCGCAATATCGGTCAAATAGTTGGCGTGGTTCAGGATGATAAGCGATTAGGTTTCTAGTGAGTAAATTAGATGTACCCAGTAGGTTACGAGCTAATTTATAGCCAGAATTGTTTCTGTTTCCCTGAGATTCGCCATAATTTAGTAAAGTGCGATCGCTCAAAGTTAAACAGATAGACATAGGAACAGACACTCCGCTAGCGCGTAGTTGTTTAAGAGATGAGCGATTATCTCTGGTTGTAGCCTGTGTTACTGTCCCTCGTCGGCAATGCAAGGTTGAGCGAGGGACAGTCACAGAAGGTTGCAGTAACGCTGCTTGTGGGTCGATAACTTCTCCATTTTTCGCTCTTGTGAGAAGTTGCACCCACTTACGCCAACGTTGCTCAGAAAGTTCGTAGGGAAATAAGGCTGTAGAATCAAATGCGGTTTCTAGCTCTTTCACGTTGTACTGAGAGTTTGACCAATGCTCTAGGGTAATGGGGATGGTTGCACTCAATATTCCATCTACCACCCGTCTGCGAACCATACCTGGCAGTCTCATGGAACGAGCTAAGTTGCAAATGGCTGGATCTGCATTTTGGATAATCGTCAGTTGGCGATTGAGATACAGCCATTCAGCAGGATTCAAGAAATGGCTGCATTTAAAGTAAACGTGCAGGGATTTTCCACCTGTGTAAACTATGGCGGCGGGTTCCAAGTTGATTTCATCCTTTAACCGATCTACAGCTTGTCGCTGCTCACTCAATGCCAAATCATCAATTTCGTAGAATAAACATTGGCATTGACTAACGTGCTGATTGCTGATGCCCTTGTCTGGTTGGTTGGGGTAAAAGCTGACTGTAGCACCAAGATATGACATTTTAAATGCCAATGCCCAACCATCAGCATAGCGTTTAGGTGTCAGCCGCCAGCAGGTGTTGCCTTGTTTGTCTCGACCTCCGTAAGTACAGCAGTAGAGTTGAAATCCTTGCTGGGTGATTTTACCGCAGAGAATGTAGTGGGAGTAGACAAATTGACCATTGCGACAGTAGTTATTCCAGTTTTTAGGTATCATTTCTGTAGGCAAGTCCCAAGAAATTCTGAGCCAAATTTTGGTTCCGGTGGTAAAGCCTATTTGTCTAAGAAATTTAATGGTTGTTTGTCTGGGATTTAAGGTCATGGCAGTTACGCCTAGAGAGTTTATCCCTCTCTAAGTGGCGTTAGCTGCGCTAGAACCAGCTTCTTCACATATAAATATTTGCCTGAAACCTTTAATTAGCTTGGCTCACTCAGGAAAAAATGATAACTGATATCAAAGTTCCCAATTTTGAAGCTCTGGGATTCGCCTTTGATTGGGTTGCAAGTGATTGTTAGTTAGCATCCCATTCCAACCAGCTTCACTGGGAGAAACTTGTTTGGCTTGAGGTAGTTCAGCCAGTATCTCAGCTATCAAGTTCTCAACTTTCTCATGATCTTTAAAAGCGATGACTACTGCATCGAGCGATCGCAAAAATTCTAAAGGTATTTGCTCGCTATCGCCTACACTCCAATACAACGTAGGTTTGCGCTGTTTTTTGTCAACAGTTGATTCTAAGGCAATGACAGAGAGAACTTCAATCGGGTCACTTAGTAGCACTGCTCTTTCTACTGTGGCATCTGTAGCAATCCAAAAACTACCTTTTTTTGTCGGTTCAGAGTTCAGGGGAATGGCGGTGAAGTCACCCGTTGGTTCTAGCTGCTTGGCAAGAGTTGGAAGATCATCGAGTGTGCGTTCCACAAATATTGCTTGACCTGTTTGACTTGCATAGAGCCAACCCTTTTCATACAGTTCTGTGAGCAGAGAATTGGGTAAATTGTACTGCTGGCTTAAGTTTAGGCGTATTTGCTCCCAGTTTGTTGGTTCTGGTATAGGCAAGGAGTTTGTTTGAGTAACTGCTGGCGTATGATTTTCAACAGTTTGCTCCATGAGTTTCTGGATACGTTTGTCATCCTGTTTTGGAGGCACTGCTGGCGTGGAATTTTCAACAGCTTGCTCCATGAGTTTCTGGATGCGTTTGTCATCCCGCTTGGGACTGTAGTTTACACCTCGATGCTTTTGTAAACCAGGAAAGGTGTATGCTTTACCAAGATGCGTACCACTAAAAGCCACACCATCAAGTTGGTAACTAATGCCTTTGACAATGCCTGTGCGAGTATAACCAACGCGGACATTAATACCTTGTTGTTGCGTTCGCTCTATTAGCTCTGGCATAGTGGGATGGTCGTGGGTTGCTTGGTCGAGCGATCGCTGAAGTTTGACCCTAACGCTTTCCTCTCCAGTTCTGGCAAGTTGCCTACGTTCGCCAGTAGTTGGACTATGCTTATCTTTTTCCCAACTTGGTTGCACCGATTGCAAATTGTATTCCTGCTCCAACTTACGAATTATCGCTTCACTTCTGCGATCGTCCCAGCTATCAGAAACTGTAGTGCCATCTAATTGAATGCGACTGGCAGCAATATGTATGTGTTCATGAGTCCGGTCAGTATGCCGCACTACGACATATTGGTTCATATCAAAACCCATTGCTTGCAGATACTTTTGGGCGATTTCATGCCAAGTATCATCATCTAAACTCTCTTTGTGGGCCAAACTGAGAGAAGCGTGATAAACAGCCCTGTTCACCTTCGGGTTTAATCTTCGAGATATACCAAATTCAGCTGCTAATTCCCGTGGGTTTGTTCCTTCCATATTCCCACCGATTTGTCTTGCTCCATCTTTGCCAAAGAGGTAGTTTAGCAGTCCCCGGAAACTTTTACCTTTGATGTGCTTGCCAATCATGCTTCATCTTGTAAATCAGTGATTAAATCAATTTCAGCAATCTCTCGGCGCACCTGTTTCACCAAATCTCTTACCTGTGACAACAATGCTCTATCTACGACCACAGGTTCTCCCATGAGTACTGAAGTATTGATTGCTTTAGCTATTTGATTGAGGTTGTTGCCTATTTTCCCCAACTCCCAGTAAGTTTGACCTGCTACTTTGGTGACACGCCTGGGCAATCTATTTTTCAGAGTCTTGGCACGAAACAACTCACTCATAGTGAGATTATTTTCATCTGCCATTAACTGTGCTTTCTCGTATTCTGCCAAAGTCAGTCTAATGTCTATCCTGTGTGAGCGTTTTTGTCGCATTATTGATGCATTAGTCATTAGCTGTTTTAAGTTTGACGACTGCACTATCATTTGTCATTGACCAAGCGGTTACTTACGATTCTGGTTCGATGCTAAGATGCGATGTGAGATAATGAAATGCGCTGCAATAAATAGCTTTGCTTGAGTACTAAGAAAGTCAAGATAGCGCTAGGGATATTTTGATATAGCGAAAGTAAGCGATCGCCTACGGCGGAGCATAGCTCATCGCGCAATTAAAAAGCTAATCCGACCAAACCTTGCAGAAATTTTCCAGGCTAAACTCCTACAGAGAATTTTCGTATCATCTTCCCCTCTGTCACGGTGGTTGACCTACTTAGGTAGGGGAACCGTGAAAAGAGGGCAAGTTTGTTGCCGCACCTGGGGGTGCGTTTTTTCTCAAGAGAAAAAATGTCCGGACAGCAACATAGCTTGCTACTCACCAAAGGTTTTTTTGGGCTGCTCGAATCAACTGCTGGATGAATATGTGATGGATCTCTGAGGGATTTGTATTGGATCTTTCATCGCATAATTTTTGTCAATAGCCAAGTATTGTTGCAAATAAAAATTATACATAGAATACGTATCTCAGACAAATGGATCTCTATTGGATCAACATTGTCACTGTAATGGATCTGCAATGGCTCGTTCGTGGATCTGGCATGGATCTGTAATGACGCACTTTTCTAAATTGAATTTTTTAGCAGAAAAGTAACGACTTAATTAATAGCAACGAAAAAAAAATAACCAATTGGCTAAAATTTGGCTCCAACAAATGGTCAGTAGAGTGATGTTCACAGCCAATATTTGCATTTAAGTTAAAAGCAGCTTTTATGGATAATCAGAGCCACAGTCAATGTCAAACCTGATAGTCAGTTTTGACCCTGGTGCTTCCTTGACTAAGATTGTTTACGAACTAGCAACTGAAGGCAAACCATGTTTGATGACAATGGAACCAGAAATGCTGAAGTTGCCTCAAAGTTCGATTGACGCTTATATGTCGAGTCGCAAGGGTCTAGAATCTCCTAAACCAGCAGATGAAGCCTGGGTGTCAAATCCTGCGGATAATGATACACAATGTACGGTAGTTGGATTCCTGGCACGGCAGTTTTCAGCATCTGCCAGACTCGATAAGCTCAAGTACGAAACCTCAATTCACAAAGCCTTGGCGGTTATTGGTGCGATCGCTCAACACAACAAATTGCCTAACAGGTTTTCACTATCACTGACCTCACTACTGCCCTATGGTGAATATCAAAATCGCCAAGCATTTGAGCAACAGTTGCAATCTGCACTCAAGGATTTTAGGTTTCGGGGTCAAAGGTTGCGAGTGAAATTGGAGCGATTCGAGTGCTTACCCGAAGGTGCGGGATTAGCAATGATTCGCCAACGCCAGAATGGTAAAGAATGGTTTAACGCTCAAACCATCGCAGTGCTGATGTTCGGGCATCGCAATACCAGCCTTCTATTATTTGAACGGGGCAAGATGACGGCGGGTTACACCAATGGGCTGGGCTTTCACCAAATGGTAAAGCGAGTAATTGAGCGCACATCGGGACAGGATGCCACTGCTTTGACCTCTGCCATCTATGCAGCCGGTTCAGATATCACACCTGACAACCAAGCAATTCGCACTCTGGTCAAAAGCAGAGAACCTAAAAATCTTGATTATGAATTGCAGATGATTGTTAATGCCATTGCTACTGCTAAAGCTGAGTATTGGTCTAGGCTTTACGATTGGCTGGAATCAACTTTACCTGCGGTGAACGAGGTGATTTTGAGTGGTGGCGCAGCATTGTATTTAGAGCAAGAGTTACAAGATTGTTTTCAAGAAATTTCAACTTATTGGGGTGCTGACTTACAGCAACAGGTACAAGAAGTATTCAAGGATAAAAGTAATGATTATTACCGTACTTTCCGAGAGCAGGAAGCTTTGTCCTTTAGGTTGATTGATGCGTTTGGTTTGTTTATGCGGTTTAGAGCGCAAATTGAGAAGGTGGCATAACTATGACTAATAATAAATTACGTAAAAATCATGACACTAATAGACAGCGCAAAATTTTTAGATTTTCTTATCATCCTTATTCAAATACAGTAGACGGCCAGTTAATTTCATATTTGCAACAGGGAGATGAAGCGCGCTCTAGCAAAGAGATGGTATTGCAGGCATTACGAATGTGCTGGTTACCTTTAGCATACAAAGCACAAGCAGATGCAGGTGTAGATATTAGCGATCAAGAACTGCGTCGGGTAGGGTTGATTTGTTGTCATGCCCTGGAACAACATCTGGCATATTTGCGAATGGAACTAGGATTACCGCATAAATCAAGTGATGTTTTACCTATGCCTATAAGCACTATGACTAATCCTCAAACACTTGCTACTATGTTCGGTCTAGATGCAGGTAATTCCAGTCACAGTAATCCTGATGATAGTAATAACAATACCAATAGTAGCAGCAAGCCAAAACACAAAATAGATTCTGATTCCTTCATCCCTGGTGAGGGGTCTTTCCATGATGACACAGACAATATGTTTGAGGATATTTAAGTATTTATTAATGCACATTTAGTAAAATTACAAAGGAGATTTAAGATGGCAGCAATTCATTTCATTGATGGTGAAAAAGGTGGAGTTGGCAAGTCTTTATTTGCACGGGTTATGGTGCAATACTGCATTGACAATAAACTCCCTTATGAGTTGGTAGAAGCAGACCAAAGTAATCCAGATGTAGGCGCATTTTATCCAGACAATCATAAAACAGCAGTTTTTAGCGAATCAGAGCGTAAAGCTTACGATGCTGATGAAATTTTTAATTTAGCGCTAACAACTTCTGTCATTGTCAATTTACCTGCTCAAGTATACCCAGCAGTAACTGATTGGGTTGAGCGTAATCAAATCTTAGAACTTACTGGGAAAAATAAGGTCAAAATATATAAGTGGTTTGTTTGTAGTGGTGGATATGACAGCGTTCAGTTATTTATGCAATCTCTCGAACGCTTTGAAAACAAGATTAAGCATATCTTTGTACGCAATTATGGTTTATGCGACGACTGGAAACACGTAGATGGACGTAAGAATTTACAGGATTTAATCAAAGCTCATAAAGTAGCTGTCATCAATTTTCCCAAGTTCAGCTATCGAGAACGAGATATTCTTGATGCCAATCAGATAAATTTTTCTGCGGCTAGAGATTATGGAGAGTTAGGTGTATTGGGTAAGCAGCGATTACACAATTTTCTCAAAAAAGCTTCTGAGGAAATTGATCAAGCTAAAATCTGGAACCTTCCGGCAGCTTCAATTACTTCCCCAACAGAAAAAGTTGATGATGCTAATGTCAACGGCAAAGTTGCTACCAAGAAGTAATGTGACAACTAAGCTAAAAACAAATACAAATATGAGTAATTCTCACACTGAAGAACTCGATTTAGACGATGAATTTTTGGATTCAGTAGCTGCTAGAGGCAAAGGACTGAGCCAAATTCCTTACCCAACTTTACTAGATTTAGCCATTCGAGGTAAAGATGATTCATTTAAAGCTAGGGTTTGGGAAATAGTAGTCCAAACTGGACTTGACCCTGATGACCCAGCATTTCTGATGATGATTGCTACTGGCAGGCTACAAGTGCTGTTGGAAGACAATCCCAAAGAAATGGAAGCAATGTTTGACCTGTGGCAAACACAGCTTTATGATCATCTCCAGACATATGAAAAGGCAGCAGTAAAAGGTCAGCAAAAAGCGATCGCTCAGGCTGTGACGGGATTAATTAGGCGTACTGAATTTGAGCGTGCTATTCATTCAGTTCCCTCTTTAATTGCTGCGGGAATACTGCTATTAATTGCAGCTGGAGTAGGCGGACTGGTAAGTGTAGGTGGAATATCCTGGTATCAATCTAGTCATCTAGATCCTGCTGGGCCACGCCAACTCACACAAGCCCAAGCCAATGCTTTGGAATGGGCAACCAGTAATGAAGGTAAGTTTGCTCACAACCTAATGCAATGGAACCAAGATTTGCTGAGTCGTGACCAAAACGGTCAACTTACTTGTGCTAAGGATGTTAAGCGTTTGGGGGTAACGCTAGAAATTGGAGCAAGTAGCAGAAAAGCCTCATCCGGGTTCTGCACGTTATGGATATCACCTAGCAATCAGCGCCAGTTTGTATCTAAACCGCGTCAACCTTGAAAACCATAGTTTTTTGGAATCTGAGTAAAGCTCAGAACTAAAGCCACGACCGAATAATACACTTTCCTTAAAAACTCCAGGTTTCAAAATGGATGGGATTTAAGTTAAAAAATTAGTTGTCAATTTCTCAATCATAGAAGAGGATTCAGCAGATGTTTACCTGCAAAGTTAACTGGCTTTGGCTGCTGGTAATAGGAGGTATAGTTACAGCTTGTACCCCTACTACTGTAAATGTCAGTAGCAAGGATGAGAGGAATAGGACTCAAGCTCAAGCTCAAACTGTACCTGATTATCCGCCGATGTATGATGTGGATGTTAAAGTTTGTGGCAACATTATTGCCCCTCTCAAGGATGGAAAACGTTGTGTCAATCAACAATTACGTTTGTGGGGCCCAGTAGGAGAGGCAAAATTAGTCCGTGCTGGTATTTCTCTGCCATCAGTTTCTAGCGTAGAGCATAAATTAGCGATCGCCTCGAAAGGCTGTTATCCTGTTTATTCCCAACCTGACCAACAGCAGTTTTATTGGGCTAATTCCATTATTCAAGTCAACAGGGGAGGAACTGCACCCACAGTCGAAGTCAAGCCAATTCAACTTTCAAACCAGCAGATTAATGAGTTAATGACTAGTAAACTTTCCAGTCGGACAATTACAACATTTGGTGGGGTGGGGTGCAAAGCTGCATCTTCGGTAAAATAAAGCTTTTACGGTTGAGGGTGGGCGGGCAAAAAAGTTACCCCACATTTTAGTGGGGCTACTGTGAGAACCAGCAGGTAATTATGAAGCTTCAGCCAATCTAGCTGTACGTTGTTGTTTATGAGCTTTGCGCCGCTCCCGTACTGCATCCAAATCTTTCAGTCCATACAGACGTTTGGCGTATGCTAGTAGTTCATTTATGGGAGTTTCGCTATAATCCTGGCGAAACTGAATGTTATGTTCGTTCCAATCAAATTCTTGCTGATTAAAACGTGCTTGAGCAGCAAGTTCTCTGCCTGATTCCTCACGCAAAACTTCCAGTACCATTAATCGCACTTTATCCTGATAACCTATTACTTGATCCAACGCTTTTGTTTGTTGCTGATTACGAGTCATTTGAGTCATTTGATTATCCTTTGATTAACGAATTAACACATCTCACCTAGACAGCATCGACAGATGCCTTCTGAGTTAGAGTTCACTTTTGAATCTCTTGAATTCAGCAGCAATCGCTGTCTTGAATTCTGTTTGTTGGATGCGGGTGGGTGGGAAATAGAATGCCCTGAATTAGATAATTCAGGGCATTGTAATTAATCGTCAATTTCTATATCTTCGTCATCTTCATCTTGTTCAAAATCGTCATTTATCAAGTCATCAGAGTTGCTACTTAAACCATTGAGTCCGTCCATACGTTTAGACCGAGCAGCTTTATGAGAAGCACGTCTATCTCGAATTTCATCAAGATTATTCAAGCCGTAAAGTTTGCGGGCATAATTCACCAGTTCTTTTAATGGTGTGTTTACATAGTCCTTACGGAACTGGGAATTGTGTTTGTCCCAATCAAACTCTTGTCCGTTAAATCTGGCTGCTGCTGCTAATTCTCTTCCTGATTCTTCCCGCAATACTTCAATTACCATCAGGTGTACTTTTTCCTGATAAGTCATTACTCGTTCTAAAGCAGGAATATGCCTTTCAATTTTGCGTGATGCTTTAGCAGTTTTGCGAACGTTAGCGTTAACCATGAGAATTACTCCTTGGTATTTAGTATTTTTATCATAGAAACAGCATCGAAAGATGCAATTCGCTCCAATTTCAATTCTTTATTCGGCAAAAAAAATAACCTGTATTGTTTGAGGCAATACATGGTTATTTTAGGTTATTATTCTGTCAATTACTGAGAATAAGTAGGAGTTATTTACTCGTCTTCTTCTTCATCTAATTCGTCATCTTCATCTAAATCTTCGTCGAGTTCATCTTCAATATCCTCCTCATCTTCATCCAGGTCTTCGTCTAGTTCATCATCTAAATCGTCAAGTTCTTCCTCTTCTTGTTCTTGGAAAGAATTACGACGTTCCAGAGATGCGCGGTTGAATTCCACTAAATCTGCTATTGCTTGCTCTGGGTCAGTGCTGATAGTGTCATATAGCATACTCATGAAAATTGCCACTACTTCTGGTGCATATTTGAGTGCATCTGGTTGTCCAAACAATTTAGTAAATAATTTGGTATTCCATTTTTGCCAATCAAACTTTTTGTTACCACCTTTCTTTTTGACTTGGGCTGCAATATCAAGTCCGAGTTTTTCACGGGCTGCATGACCGATTTTAGTTGAAACACGCGAATCCCGTAGTTGTAATTTAACGCCGTATTCCTTGAAGATTAGGTTCCGCAACTCCTTCAACAATGCTAATGCCTCTTCTTGTGGTGAAGCATTCGCTACCTTTGATTTAGTTGTAGCAGATGTGCCATTGGTTTTGGCAGATGTTTTAGTATTAGCTCCGTTGCGATTGTTGTTATTGGTTCTAGCTCTAGCGATTCCTTCGGAGCGCTTTGCGTATGCCATTTTACAGCTTCCTTTAATGAAGTAAATTTTTCACCTCCTTGCCGCAATCGCGGCTTTCACATCCATTTCATTTCAATTTCATTGTTTTGCGATTTCAAACCTGTCTTTGCTGCGACGACAAATTTATGCTTGAAAAAACTGCAAATCTTTACTTTAAGTTTCTGGCAAATTTATGGGTTCTTGGCAACTTTTGGTGATCTCGGTTGGGGGAAGGCAGAGGGCAGAGGGCAGAAGGCAGAAGTCGGAAGTCGGAAGTCAGAAAGATATAATTAAGATCTTGAGGGGAGACAAAATACCCTGAAATAGATATATGGCAAGTAGTGTAGCAATTTGTGGTAAAAGAAAAAGAGCATTAATTCGCAACAAGCTCTATTTAATGATAATGTTACCAGAATTCTACGAGACAAACCTCAAGCGAGAATTGGGACGTGCAGAATATTTATTACTAAAAATCCTGATAAATTTATTACAATCTATTAAAACTGTTAGCATTGAAGCACTGGCTACTGCTTTACCTATCCCCATATTTTTTGAAAGTAGAAGAAAGAAAGTTCAAAGATTTTTGTCATTAAATTACATAAATATTGAAGAAATTTGGTTCCCAATTATTAAAAGCTGGTTAGAGATATATTTTCCCTTAAATGAAGTTATTTATTTAGTAATTGACCGGACTAATTGGGGGTGTATTAATCTGTTAATGATTAGTGTGGTTTGGGATAAAAGGTCTATCCCAATATACTTTAAGCTATTAGACAAATTAGGTTCAAGCAATTTTGATGAACAAGAAGCAGTATTCAAAAAAGCATTGCCGCTTTTTAATAATTATAAAACTATAGTGTTAGGAGACCGTGAATTTTGTTCGATAAAGCTGGCTAACTGGCTGACAGAGCAGAAAGTATATTTCTGTTTACGCTTAAAAAAAGATGCATTTATAGAAATAGAACCAGAAATTTGGCTACAATTAAGAGATTTAGGTTTAGCACCTGGTCTTTCCTTCTTTTACCAAGGCATTAAATATACAAAATCCCTTGGGTTTATTAGTTTTAATCTTGCTGCTAAATGGAAACGTAAACGTTTGGGAGTTGCGCCGGAGGAGGGTTGGTTTATCCTTACCAACTTAGATGATTTAGATTCAGTTATTAGAGCTTATAAACAACGTTTTGATATTGAAGAGATGTTTAGAGATTTTAAGAGCGGTGGTTATAACCTAGAAGATACTAATGTATCAGGACAAAGGCTAATTTCCTTAATATTATTGATCTCACTTGCTTATACGGCTGCAACTATATCTGGTCAAAAAATTAAACGCATGGGTGTTCAAAAATATGTTGGACGAATTAAAGAATCTAAGCGGATTGTTCGACGACATAGTAGTTTTTATGTTGGTCTTTATGGCGACAATTGGGTCAATTTCATGGAAAATTCTTATGAGTTAGTCACTGAATTATTGAGATTAAGTCCTAATAAGCGTAAGTACTATCAGCAAGGAGAAAGAGCTATGAGGCTTATTCTATCTGCATCCTAGCCCTTTTTGTAGCCCCGCAAGAATTAAGATACTTCAAACTTCACTCCATCAAACATTTGAGGAATAAGCCTCAGCAAGGTCTATGTCGGTGCTAACTCACCTCTTACCAGATTCAAACAATCTGAAACTTGATAATTGCCAACTTGACGAGATAAAAACTCAGATAAAGTTGATTGTTTCCGCCATCAGTAGAGTAGTTAACTGTCCAGTTTGTAACCAACCAACTCAAAAAATTCATAGTCGCTATGAACGCTTATTAGCAGACTTACCCTGGGCTGATTACAGCATTACCTTACAGTTACGGGTAAGGAAGTTTTTTTGCATCAATAGTTTGTGTAAACGACGCATTTTTACAGAAAGGCTGACCAATGTAACCGCACCTTGGGCTAGAAAAACTCTACGTTTAGCTCAACGACTGAGTGTGATTGGTTTAGCTAATGGTGGTGCAGCAGGGGAAAGACTCTTACAGCAATGGGGGATAAAAGTTTCTCGCAACACACTGTTAAATTTAGTCCGCTCAATCCCACTGCCACCCATCGTAACGCCACATACTCTTGGGGTAGACGACTTTTGTTTTCGTAAATGTAAAACTTACGGCACAGCACTAATTGACCTGGAACGCAGCCGACCAATTGCTCTACTAAAAGATGCAAAAGCTGAAACCTTGACAGAATGGTTAAAAGCCCACCCTGGTGTCAAAGTCGTCTCACGAGATCGGTCAAAAACTTATGAAAGTGGTATTCGTCAAGGCGCGCCAGAAGCCATTCAAGTTGCAGACCGTTTTCACTTATTGCAGAACTTATCTCAAACGCTCTATCAAGTCTTTGGTATTCACGCCAAAGTACGTAAAAGTTGTGGAAAAACAAGTATTTAGTATTGATACTAAAGTGCATTTAGAGGTGGAAACAGCACTAATTGAAGGCATTGGGGAATTGGATGGGGATACATACCCCACCCAATTGCAGACCACTGAAATTCAAAACTTGGCTGGGGGTTTTAAACCCTTTTTGGCAGAGAGTACAGACGGATTGACTGCACAGGAAAACCCTCAAACCAACCTTCTGCCTTCTGCCGTCTGCCCTTTGCCTTTCCCCGATAACCTTTCCATGATTGCTGAGACTAATAAGAGTCCAGTTGTGCCAAGGTTTCCCCAAAACACATCTTTAAAAAGAAAAGTTCAATCCGCCAAAGCACGGGATAGACGGAGGGAAATCCATGAGCAAGTTTGGAGACTGCGGTCTGTTGGCTTCTCAGGGCTAGCAATTGCTCAATCCCTTGGAGTTTCTAAAACTACCGTATTCAATTACTTACGTAGCTCAACTTTTACAGAACGTCGTGAGCGTAGCGACCACGGTCTGAGTCTTCTCAACCCTTATCATGATTACCTCCTCAGTCGCTGGAATAGCGGGAACCACAACACCCAAGAACTGTTTGAAGAAATTCGCACCTGCGGCTATATCGGTGGTTATGCCACGGTCGCTCGCTTCACTCGTTATCTCAAGACCTTGCCTGGATTTGAGCCAGCAAAGTGTTCAAAGAAAAACGCGTCCCCCAGGGTTAGTTCTTCCTCCCATCGTCCTCTCACCCCCAGTCGCGTCACAGCTTTAGTCTTGCGACGACCAGAATTAATACAGCCTAATGAGCGTGAAATCATCGCTCAACTACAAACAGCCCATTCTGATTTGAAGTCAGCTATTGAACTAGCTCAACAGTTTGCATCTGTTGTGCGTCAACGTCTGAGCGAGCAGCTCGATGCTTGGTTAAACAAAGCTAAAAACAGCTCGGTTTCTTTGTTGCGCTCCTTTGCTGTTAGTTTAGAGTCTGACTACGATGCTGTGAAAGCAGGTGTAACTATGTCAGTTAGTAATGGCCCAGTTGAAGGGCATATTAATCGACTGAAAATGTTAAAGCGGCAGATGTATGGTCGCGCCAAAATAGATTTACTGGAGCGACGGTTTTTGTTGGCTATTTGAGGACAAAATTTTGACAATTTACACTTGATTATATGAGTTATAGAAATCAGTTTATCTGGCAAAGAGCGGTTCAACTTGCTATCAATTGTTATAAATTTACCCGCCTATTTCCTCAGTCAGAATTGTATGGTTTAACTAGTCAAATACGACGTTCTTCTGTATCTGTAGCATCCAACATTGCTGTTCGCGTAGCGTCCCGTTAGGGAAGGCTATGGTAGACGCTCAAAGCCAGAATATATACAGTTTTTACATATTGCTTTAGGTTCTTTGAGAGAACTTGATACCCAATTAATCATTGCTAAAGAAGTAGATTTAGCTGACAAAAACCTTTTCACTCCCCTATTGAATGAGGTCGAGGAAATGCAAAGTATATTAGTTGCTAGCTTAAACAAACTCAAAGCTTGAATTTATTACTTCTACCCTTCCGACTTCTGCCTCCTGCCTTCTGCCCTCTGCCTTCCCCCAACCGAGATCACCAAAAGTTGCCAAGAACCAATTTATGCTTTGGAATTAAAAGATAAAGAAACGCAGTAAGAGCAGTTTCCGAAATTAACGCTGTACTGGAGGCGCTCGCTCTTTTTCACATAATAAATATAGCCAACCCGTTAGTAATAATTATCCGTGTGGCTAAAGCATCAGTAATAAATTTGCTCTAAAAGGGGAAAGTAAGTTGTTGAAGTCAGATTTATGAAGTTGACAGACTGGCCTGCTCTAGCTAACCAAAATACTCCAATTGTGGCTGTGGAGTATCATACGCCTGACAGAATGCAGATACTACAGCAGTTTTACCATTGGGGTGAAGAACGTTCTTTGTCAGTCTTTGTCTGGAATCCTGGTTACTGTGGACTACAGCAATTAATTCAGCATCAAGGTCAGTACATCTTACAGTCAACTGACAGGGGTAAAGACGGGGACATTATTCAGTATCTTCTGGAGGAATATCAACCAGGCATTTATTTACTGGAGGGAGTTCTAAATGAGGGTGATGGTAGCAAAATAAGTCAAAAATTTAGCTATCAATTACTAAATGCCTGTCATCAAGCTCTTTGGAGTCAACAACATCATTACTGGGTGTTATTGGAAACTTACATTCAACTACCTCTAGAATTACAGCCTTTTATTCCTATACTGTCAAATCCACTTCCAGATCAACAGCAGGTGCAGATAGTTGTGGAGCAGTTTTGTGATGCCTGGGTTGGAAGTAGCCATCCCCAGCTTCAGCAGTTTGCAGAGTGCGATCGCCGCGCTGTAACCGATCGCAATTCTTGGCTAAAAACAACAGAAAAAACATCAGCACTGCAATTGCTTTTTCTTGCCTGTCAGGGTTTACCCATAGGCGAGATAAATATGCTACTACAGCAATGTCTGGGTTTTACAAAGCGGCTTGAGGAAATCGCCCAATTAGTCCTAGAGCATAAAGTTAGTAAACTGCGGGGTCGGGGTTTAGAGTACATTGCTCAACCGGATGTACCTTCAGCCGGGGGATTAGATTTATTGGAGAAAAGGTTGGAAACTATTACCTATCTACTTCAACCTAAAGCAAAGCAATATGGATTGAAGTTTCCCACGGGGATGCTCTTATGGGGGCCACCGGGTACTGGTAAAAGTCTTTCTGCCAAGTTAGCAGCTAAGAAAATGGGATTACCACTGTTAGCAGCTAACTGGGGTGTACTACTGGGTGATCCTCATCCCGACAGAGCATTAAAGGAGTTTATTGCTTTGGTGACTTCCCTTTCTCCCTGTGTACTTTATTGGGATGACTTTGATAAAGGCTTTGCTGGCTGGGACTCCAACGCAGATGGAGGTGTGGCACGGCGGCTATCTGCGGCTTTACTAACTTGGATGCAAGAGCATCAAGAGCCAGTTTATACCATTGCTACTGTCAATCGCTTGTCAATGCTACCTGCGGAGTTAGTTCGCCGTTTTGATGATATCTTTTTTGTGGACTTACCCCATGAAGGGGCAAGATATGAAGTTTTCAATCTACATTTAGCTAAGTATTTTCCAGCTTTTCGAGACAATAACTCACCTTGGAGCGATGACCAATGGCGTAGACTGTTGGCTGAATATCGCATTTGCAGTCCAGCAGAAATTGGTAATGCAGTTCGTCGTTGTGCTGAGTCGGCTTTTTATCAAGGTAGACCAGGGGAAATTGAGTTTGAGGATTTGCTGAAACAGCGACAAGAATTCACACCAGCTATGGAACGAGAGTCAGAACAGATGCAGGCAATTCGCAATCAGGCTATTTATGCTAAACCTGTGGCTAGTCTGGATGTTTCTCGATTTGCTTATCAGCATCGGGAGTTATTTGGGTGATATGAGTGGAATTTTTGAAATTCAGCTTGTGTCGGATTTTAAAATGCCGATGGTAGAAGTATGGTTGGGATTATTGCTGGGTGGGTTTACATTAGAAGAACGTGGTAATTTTTATCACAACCAAAATGTCTGAGTGAAAAGCTCTCTAACTTCGACTGGTGACATCCATAACCGTTATCAAAGCCAGCAGGAAAAATTTTTTGTAAGGTATGAATGTTCGACATTGGGGGAAAGGTAATACGCTTCAATTTGTAAAAGTTATCAGATGAGGAGATATGGGGGAGCAGAGGAGAGAAGAATAAAATGACTACCCCTTTTTTCTCCAGCCTCAAGAGCTTATCATACACCCTTGGGGGCTAAGTGGGGTATAAAGTGTCAGCCAGCCAAGTGTACCCCATAAAACACCCATATATACCCTATATAGGTGTCAAATACTCATCGAAGTCCTGAATTATCTTTGGGGTACATATAGCCCCTATAAAGCCCCCATTAGCATTTTTGAAGTTTTATTTTATTCAAAAAACAAAACTGGTTTACTAGATTGCATTATTATACAATTTAGTTATTTATGAATGACTAAATTCAATCTTGACTAAAATCAGCAACAACTAAACGGGACAAAAATCTATTTTTACAACTATCTTCTCGAAGAGTAGGACTTTTTGAGAGCTAAAGTAATGACTAAATAGCGTTAATTACAATTTAGTCATTTACAAATGACTAAATTACATAATGACTAAATAAGTTAAAAACAACATTATGCATTATGATATTGACTAATTTACACAATGCTGCTGGTAGTCAGTAAAATGTTAATTCTTACTTGTGCATCCTTGTCCGGTGGCCAGGGAAAAACAACTGTTGCAATCTTGTTGGGTAGAATGCTTGCTCAAACAGGACAGCGTGTACTGATGATTGATGCCGATCCCCAAGCGAACCTAACTTTTTACCTGGGGCACGAAGTTCAGCAGAATCAACCCACGCTTCTAGAAGTTCTCAAAAAACAGATAAATACTGAAGACGGTATTTACGAAATCGGAGAAAACCTATGGTTAATTCCTGCTGATGATGGATTAGATAATGCTCAAGAATTTTTGTCTGGGAGCGGTATGGGAGCTGTTGTTCTGAGCAAACGCTTAAAAGAGGTATCAGATTTATTCCAATACTGCATTGTCGATGCGCCACCTCAGCGATCGCAAATCTGCCTTACATCGTTGGGGGCAGCTGACCATATTATCATTCCTGTAGAAGCATCATCCAAAGGTGTAAATTCTCTCATCCGAACTCTGAGTTTAGTTGAGGAACTTCAAGAAATTGATGCTTTTTCAGGGATAGTGCTTGGCATCTTGCCATTCAGAGATAAATGGGTAGGTAATAACCAAGTCGCACAAAGTAAGGCGAGTATCAGTGCAATGCGAACAATTGCCGAAGAAATAGTCGTTTTACCTTCAATTTTAGAATCTGAACAATTTAAAAAGGCCATAGATAAAGGTGTAAGTTTGTCCTCTTTAGGTTTTGAACAACTCGAAACTCCCTTCCAACAAATTATCGAGAGGTTACAAAAGAATGTCTGATGTTTTTGAGCGCCTTAAGAAAAAGACACGTCCAAGTGTTCCAGCACGGGATACAACACTTGTAAAAGTACAACATGAAAATTTACTAAATGACCAAATTACTGAATTTAGTCATTTACCTGAAAAACCAAAACCAGATTTAGATAGTGAGGAAGTTATAAACGATAAGGTAAGCACTTCTAATCAAGAACAGCAGGTAGAGTTACCGCAGATCATCAGGCGAACAATCAGGTTAGAACAGGACATTGATATCAAGCTAGATACGTTTTGCAATGTAAAGAAAATTACTAGAGATACTTTCCTAGAAGCTGCATTTATCGTCTGCTCAGAAAATGAGGAATTATTGCAAGAGGTACTAAACCAAGCTAGAAAACGTTATCAACAGCGTAAACTAGCTGGTGAACAACGCAAATTTCAGACATTGGCTAAGAAAATCAACGTTAACGATTAAGTTAACCGATACCTTTTTGCTAACATTCATTAACAAATACACTCTTGGAGAGAGGGCGTATCAACCAATGCACGAAGGAAAATCCCTCGCGCACCATTTAGATCCCGGCTCATCACTTGCCCATCAGATGGAGACTTGACGAATTTAGCGCCACCAAGATTGGGGATTATTTCACCAGTCCAACTGACTGTTTTTGATGTGTATGCCTCGTTAACATCCATAACTGACTTGCTAGTTTCAAAAGCTTTGTGTTTAAGAAACTGCTTAAATCGGTAGTGGGAGAGTGTTAACATCTGGCGTACTGACTTTGACCTAATTCGCCGCTTTGCTTTCTTAGACATCTGAGATGTTTCAAAAGTTGGTAGCAAAATAATGTCAAAGTTGTCAACCAAAAATCGAGCAGTTTTCTTGTGCAGTTCGTCTACAAGATTTTTGATTTTACCTCGTAGTGAACTTGCCGCAAGTTTCATTCTTCTTTTCTGTTTGCATTTAGCTTTGGTGAGTTTAGAAATCAACTTATCTAAGCGGAAGCATAGCTTCTGAATTTGCAAATTAGCAGCTGTTCCAATTTCACCAAAACTAGATTCAGAAAAGAATGTGATAAACGTCCTGATGCCGGGGTCAAGTGCCACAACGCGTCCTTGGTTATCAGATTTTTCTTGTGGCACGTTCTCTGGAACTGTCAGATAGTAATCACGGTAGGCAAATATTAAACGACAGTCGCCAAAGCTTTGCGGCAAGGCTTCTTTGAAGATTGCCTCACCTAATATAGTGTGGTAAATTCCTAAGTCTTTTACCGCAGACTTGGGAATGTAGCAAGATTGTACAGTGTCTTTTCTTGACCTAAATCTAACCTTGCTAATACCACCACCATTTTTAAATTTTTTCTTGGCGTTACTAACAGCTTTACAGGCATCTTTGATGGCGATTGATTTAATTTGATAAGGGACTGATTTACTCCATTCTGGTAGTCCATTCAATATGTCAGTCTTAATCGCTTTCCAGTTAGCCTTGATGCTAGAATCTTGCAGCGATTTAACAGTAGTGTTATAGACAAATCTAGACACACCAAACCAAGATTTAAGAATCTGCCTTTGTGCCGCCGTGAGGAAGATCCGGATCTTCCTTGATTTTTTTACTGTACTTCCTGAATCCGTGCATCCGACAAGAGAAGACGTAGAGGATGGAGAGAAGATCCGAGGTAAGTTCTGATTCGGGGCAGTGTACAGTATTGTCGAGAACCACGATTTGTCCACCGTTTTGCTCGACCATGTACTGAATAAGCTCGAATCCAAACCTTGCGAGCCGGTCACGACAGGCAATAACAAGCGTGAGCTTATCTCCTCGCATAAGTCTGTCCAATAAGGCTTGCAGTCCTTTCCGCTTGAAGTTGATTCCACTGCCAATGTCTTTGATGATTTCGGCATCTGGGTAGAGTGATTGCATGTAAGCAATTTGTCTACCAAGGTCGTCTCGTTGTTTGGTTGAACTGACTCGGCAGTAACAAATAAAGGAGAGCTTCTGGCTTGCACCACGGAGGTAAGACTCGACGTTAAATAGTCTTTGCACTGCCTCGTTTTTGATGCTTTCGATCTTGCCATTACCTGCGTACTTCTTTAAAGTGTTTGGATGCAGTCCAAGTCTTTTGACTGCTTCTCGTAGTGGTATGGTTTATGTACCACTACGAGAAGCATTTGTTAGTATACGTAATCTATTGTTAGCAAATAGTTAGCTATTGGCTAACCCTAATCCATCCGTGAGAGGTTAAGGTAATTGCACTAATATCTGGGATGTTGTAGGAAAAAGCAGTAATTCTCATAATGAGAATTGCTGGATATTTGCAACTTGGTGGATAATTACTCTTAGTTAAATTCTATTGCCAATGGTGAGTTATAAAGCTTTAAGGAACTGCACTGGTTCTGTAGCCTCACGGCTGTTATTCACAAAAATATCAGCAATTAGTCGTAAAACTTCAGCCTGTTCTTCTGGAGGTGCTTCAGCAATCAGCGATCGCAGGCTAATTCCTGGCCTCTGACCAAATAACTCAGATAAATACCACACCCTAGCTTCTACCGGAATAGCCAAAAGTAGCGCTATTAGTTTTGATGCTCCTAGATCCGCCTTCCCGCGACGAAAGCGGGATAACATTACTTCTGACACTTTAGCCTGTTCAGCAGTCTTCTTCGCTTCCAAATTGAAGCGATTCATCATCTCATCGAATAACTGCTGATAACTTTGTGTTTTTTCTGATACAAAACTTTGCATTGCTTTGCTAATTATACTTAAGTTTAACGGTTATACTATTTGATGTTTGATTAAACGACAACGATGATGTATACCCTAATCTTACCAAACTCTTGCTAGGAGTGCTTTTTCCCAGACATATCTTTAATCTTCACATTACTAGCATAGCCATCAAATAAATACCTTGTCGCGATTGAATATAAAAATTCGTTGACTAAGTGTTAATGATGGACACCTAAAAAATTAGTCTCTATCCCAACGGATCGAGGTGAAATTTTATCTTTTCATTTGTATTAGCAAAATTGTGACACAACCAAATTCAAAAATTCAGGGACGTTTCTATCCACTTAAGCATGAAGAATGGCTGAAAGCCTGCCGTGAACTCACACCAGCACAGAGGGATGTCCTATACTACATCCGAACCATTGACCCTTATAACCAAGGGATTGACATCAATGCCGCTGAGGTAGCTCGTCAGCTGTCAGCACCAGAGCGGATAGTCCACAGGCAAACTGTAAGCCGCGCTCTTAAGGAATTAGACGCAAAGGGATTCATTGATCTAGAGCTATTGCAAGTCAGAACCAAGGTGAAACCAAAGGGATTATGGTGCAATGACACACCCGAATTTATTGAAGACACCGATGGTGTAATGATGCACCCAAGGTGTGATGACGCACCAATGGTGTGTGAAGACACCGATGGTGTGATGATGCACCCAAGGTGTGATGACGCACCGAGCGCGATCGCCACACACCACAGTGGATCACCACGCACCACGATGGATCATGACGCACCATGCGCGATCGCCACGCACCATGCGGAGGCTGAAAGCCTTGTGGAGAGAGGATTACAAAACCCTAAGATCAATAAGAATTATTTAGACTTTATTAAGACTCTCTCAGAAGACGAGCGAGCGAATTTTCTAGAATTTTGTGAGGAAAAAACCAAAAATCTTAGCCAGCCAGTGAATGACATTGAGGCTTGGTTAGCTCACAAGAACAAAGCCGGAAGAAATCGCTGGGAGGTTTATTACGAAAAATATCTGGCTTCAAAACAGGTACAAGCCAAAAAAACTGAAACAAAAAATGCTCGAGATGAATTCCGCCGAGAACTTGAAGAACGGCAGCGACAGGCTAAAAGAGCTTGGGAAGAGTCGCAAAGGCAAAATCTCGTTGAGAATACTGGAGGTGCGACGTGATTGATAAACTGCCACCCCAAAACATCGAAGCGGAAGAGGCGATTTTAGGCGGTATCATGCTTGACCCAGAAGCAATCGGTAGGGTGAGCGATCGCCTAATTCCCGAAGCCTTTTACATTAGCGCCCATAAAGATATCTATCAAGCCGTCCAGCGCCTTCATTGCTCTGGTAAACCCACTGATTTACTCACAGTTACAGCTTGGCTTACTGACCACGATTTACTAGTCCGTATCGGCGGGAGAAATAAATTAGCAACTCTGGTAGACCGCACAGTGTCAGCTGTCAACATTGACACTTTAGCCGAGTTGGTAATGGACAAATTCGCGCGTAGACAGTTAATCAAGGCTGGAAATGAAATTGTACATCTGGGTTACGAGACAGAAACTGAGTTACCACAAATCCTTGACCAATCAGAACAGAAAATTTTCCAATTATCTAATCAAACCCTATCTTCAAACACTGAACACAACAGTACGATTAACGTTGCTGCTTACGAGGATTTAAATTCAGGAAACCCCATTTACCCTACAGGACTTCATGAACTCGATAATTTGATGGTGGGATTTGAAAGCGGCACACTCACTATAGTTGCGGGTAGGCCATCAATGGGGAAGTCCCAGATCGCCTTGTTTTTGGCTTTCCAAATGATACTGTTCCATGAGCTACCTGTGGTCATCTTCTCCTTGGAGATGACAAAGAAACAATTGGAGTACAGGCTGTGGAGTTTAATTAGTGTTAGCAACGCTTACAAGCATTTAGAGTTAACGCCACTAAAAAGCGATCGCATCCGCAGACATCGCTCAGGCAATAAACCCCTAGCAGACTGGGAATTTACAAGCATTGCCAAAATCGTCGGTGTTGCTTCAGAATTACCGCTGTACATGAATGACTCAAGGGGTATCACCGTTTCACAAATTGCGTCAGAATGCCGTCAAATTAAGGCCAAAGAGGGAAAACTGGGGTTAGTTGTAGTTGATTACCTACAAATGATGGCAGAGGATTCAGGGGGCAACCGCAGCTATGAACTAGGAGATGTAGCCAGGGGACTTTACAAAATGGCAGGGGAACTGGATATACCCGTGCTAGCACTGTCCCAAATCTCTAGGGGAGTTGAGGGCAGACAGAATAAGCGCCCAATGATGAGCGACCTTAGCCAATCGGGAATTTTAGAAATGGTGGCAGACAATATTATTCTTGCTTACCGGGATGAGTACTACAACGCAGACACTACAGAGCAAGGAATATTAGAGCTAATCATGGCTAAAGCACGGCACGGTGAAACAGGCACAGCAACGGTATTTTTTGACAAGTCCTATGGAATTATCCAGAATTTGCGGTGATGGAATATCTGAGTCTTCAAACTGCTGTCGAAACCATCCGCCTCCTGTATCGGAATTTTTACTGGGGGGTATTGATAATAGCCCTAGTAAAAACTCTTCAGAAATAGAAATACCCCCCAGTAAAGATAACCCTAGTAAAAACTCTTCAGAAATAGAGATAACTCCAAGTATTGACAACCCTAGTAAAAAACGCAGAAATTGGGGTGAGGGTAACGGCACTATTCATTGGCGCACCATTACTAGGGGTGGAAAGGACTATCCCCAGGCTTATTATCATTGGCAGGAAAAAGGGAGAAAGAAGACCAAGTACATTCCCAAGAATTTACTGGGGGTTATTCAAGAAGCAGAGTTCAAGAAGCGCCCAATTAGAGAAATTTTGACATTACTGGGTGTTGTACCTAGCCCTAGTAAAAACACATTACTGGGAGATATCGAAAACAGCCCTAGTAACGATGTCGAGCAGTCAAAGATAACCCCCAGTAAAAATAGCCCTAGTAACGATGTCAAACAGTCAGAGATAACCCCCAGTAAAAATAACCCTAGTAAAACTAGACGACACAAAGGATTAGGTAGTGGCTCCATTCAGTGGAAAACCATCACCCTTCACGGCAAAGATTATCCCCAAGCTTGGTATCACTATGAGTTTTGGAAAGATGGCGATCGCCTTGTTAAAAAATGCAAGTATATTCCAAAACGACTATTAGAGAGAATAGAGAAGCTAGAAGCACATAAAGCCCCAGTTAGAGAGATTTTATCAGTATTACGAGTAAAATTATAGAAAAACCTCATCCTCAGAAAAGCCACGCAAATCGGAAAGTCCGGCTAAGTATACTACAAATTTACAATAATGATTATCATTGTTATTGCCTTCTATGTGGGTGGCCGCCAAGATACGGACACTGTTGGCGAAATATTGCTTAACATTGGAAAAAAACCAATGCAAATGTTTTTATTTATCGTCAATCAGAAACTGTCAATGCTTCTAAAATGCAGCATTTACTAACCCTTCCAGAAATTGGAGCGCGACTTTTGAGGCTAAGACTGTAGCTCTAGATGCTAACTAGAGGACATCTTCCACTAAGCTGCTATGGTCTAGCTCTGTGTGACTGACAATATTTCTAATATTTCTCATACGTTTGGATGGATGCCCTCCCAATACTGCTCGGTTAAGGAATTTCTTGGTTGAGGGGAGCAGGGGAAGAGTTTTGCCTCCCCTGCTTCCTTCCCCTGCCTCCCCTGCTTATCCGAGCAGTATTGGATGCCCTCCTGATGCTTGATGCAACCCTCATAACTTTCTCAGAATTTATTTCTAGAGTTTGAATGATAGCTGGATGCCTAAGCCAGGAAGTCACCCCCCTGACTCGGCTACAAAACCGTGCATGAAACGTTAACTTCACACGGCTCCTCGATGATTTGGTGCTTGACAAACACACCTATAAATTCCAAGTTAAAAGGGATTACAGTTGAGATAATCCTCATCTATTTCTGGAACTGTAACAGCAACTTTATCGGCTGCCGTTTTAGCATCATGGCAATGTCCATGAAGTAATTGAAGGTTGTCATAACTATCCTTACCGCCTTGGGAGCGGGGGATTTTATGGTCGATTTCCATCAAGTCTTCATGGTGAAAAAACAGTCCACAATGAGTACACTTTCCTTTTTGTATCTTCAAAAGTGTTGCCACCCTTGTTGGCGCTTCAGGATGTTTACCCATTCTGGAACTCCAGTACACCCAGTCACCATCAAATGGGCTACGGATTCCTTGCACTTGTATGTGTCTCACAATAGGAGTTTCACGGTGCTTGAGTAAGCGAATCTTCTGGTTATGGGGTTTAAATACCCAATTATCAGACCCTACAGTTTGCCAATACTTTTGGCAACTCCATCGGGAAGATTTATTAGGGTGACGATGTTCTGCCCATGCTTTTAGCTGACTGAATAAAGTTGTATCAGCCTGATTAAATATGCGTTTACTGACGACACCTGAGTAGTAGTTTGTCCATCCACAGATGACGGGGTTCAGATGAGCGATTAAATCAGATTGTGGTACTGATTTATGCCCATCAATCAATTTACCTATCTTCTGCGTGTGTGTCTTCAGCTTTGTTTTGCTTGGAGTGATAAGAGTTTTGTAACCAAGTAATTTTCCGTTTGAGCTTTTACCACTGTGATATTTTCCTACCGGAAATTGTCGAACAGTGAAACCCAAAAAGTCGAAACCAACGTTACCTTCATACATATTTTGTGTATGAGAAATATGGGTTTTACTTGGTTTTAATTCTAGCCCCAATTCGTTTAACCACTCTGCCATAATCTGCTGACATCTTTGGATAACGGCAAGGTCTTTATGCAGAATCACAAAATCATCTGCAAACCGGATTAAGCTTATTGCTTTACAATTCGCCGTTTTACCTCCGGGTAAAGTAAGAGCAACTTCTTTAATTCGATTTTCCATGCCGTGAAGGGCTATATTCGCTAATAATGGCGAAATCGTACCCCCTTGTGGAACACCCATTGATGTTATTTTGTCAGATTTCTCCCTTAAAGCATATTCAGAGAAATCAATCACTCCCGCTTTCAACCATGCGCGAATTTGTCGGCAGATGGTGGGGAATGTATTTAATTTTGACAGCAGAACATTGTGATTAATTTTGTCAAAACATTTCGCAATATCGGCATCCAACACATATTTAGGTTTAAACTTAATAGTGTTGAATATTGCCTTAATCGCATCATGGGCGCTTCTTCCTGGTCGAAAACCGAATGAGTTTGGCTCGAAACGAGCTTCCCATTCAGGTTCTAGGGCTAGTTTTACTAGCGATTGCAAGGCGCGGTCGTACAGAGTGGGTATAGAAAGGGGTCTTTTTTCTCCCTTTGAGCCAGGTTTTGGTATCCACACCCTTCGAGTGGGAGCGGCTTTTTCACCTAGTTTCAGGGAATGTACTGAGATAAGACGTGCTTTTGGGGACAAGTTTTTCAACCCATCCACTCCTGCCGTCTTCTTACCTCGGTTGTCCTGTGTTACCCGACGAACCGCTAAACACTTTGCAGACCAGGAGCGTAACAACGTTTTTTGGAGTTGACGAACTGCTTTGACATCACCACGCTGAGAGGCTTTGTAGATACGCTTTTGCAACTTAAATACTTTCCTTTCTAGCTTTCGCCAGGGGATAGCATTCCATTCCACCGTAGTCTTGAAACTCGTTTTAGATGTGTACATTGCTACTAGTACCTCTACAATCCAAGTCACCGTGCCTCCGTCTGCATATCCTCTGGCTTTCCCAAAGGCTTTGGCTTCTGAGGCAATCCTTCCCCTTGAAGGCTTGCGGCTGGCTACCTACTCAGGAAATCGACCATTTCCAAAAGAGCGCATCAGGGGGTTACTTCGTTCCCAATTTTTCGTTTGTCGCTGGTTTTAGGGTTCTCTTTCTTCACCGGGTTTATTGTGAGTGCATATTGGTCTGCCGCTTAATCAGCCAACCACTTATCCTTTCCCTTTTGGGACAAGCCTGACAGCCTTTTGGCTTGTTTTGCATTACGATGATTCAGTCAAGAGATTCGTATTCCTACCCATGACCAGCTATGCTAGGCGGGATTCCACATTAGGCTTGCAGTTACCGCCATGATTCCCCGCTTCATCCCAACAAAGAACCACTTTGCTGAGATGGGGGACTTGCTTTCACTCCTGCACTTGGAGGGATGGAATTGCACCATCACGAAAAATTGAGTTATCAAGGAGTAGGAGGAGTTTTCTCTCTTCTATCTTCCTTGCCTGTCATCCCCGAATATTTCTATTCGTTTCGACAGAACGAATCACACTAGCGACCTGCAATTATAAATCACCCAACCTGCAATCATCGTTGTTCTCAGCCAGGATTATTTGCAACTATAATTTCAGTTGAGCCAGGATTAATTGCAACTGAGCCAGGATTAAGGTTCTTGGCAACTTTTGGTGATGATGAAAGGTTACGCGCCTTAAGGCAGAGGGCAGAAGGCAGAAGGCAGAAGAAAGAAAGAAATAAGTAGTAAGTTCAAGCTTTAAGTTTGTTTAAGCTAGCAACTAATATACTTTGCATTTCCTCGACCTCATTCAATAGGGGAGTGAAAAGGTTTTTGTCAGCTAAATCTACTTCTTTGGCAATAATTAATTGCGTATCTAGTTCTCTCAAAGAACCTAAAGCAATATGTAAAAACTGTATATATTCTGGCTTTGAGCGCCTGCCATAGCCTTCTGCTATATTAGATGCTACAGATACAGAAGAACGTCGGATTTGGCTGGTCAAACCATACAATTCGGACTGAGGAAATAGGCGGGTAAACTTATAACAATTAATGGACAGTTGAACTGCCCTTTGCCAGATAAACTGATTTCTATAACTCATAACTAAGTTTGAAGTCAGAATTCAGAAGTCAAGAGAAAGTTGTCGGGTAGGTCAGAGATATTTCTACCTCTTTCCCCCCTCAAAACCGTGCGTACAAGTTTCCAAGTACACGGCTTAAGCAAGTCATGTAGCTGTAGCTCCAGAATGGATTTGATGATGGCAATAAATATGAACTAACTCAAGGTTTGAGTATGTATCTAAACCGCCTTTGTTTCTTGGGAATTTATGATGTTTGTGGATTTCTTCACCGTTGTATAGGCTTTGTCCACAGACAGGACAAACATGACCTTGTTTCTCAGCAATTTTCTGAATACTTTTAGGATGATTGGAAGCTTTCGCTTTTTCTCTTTCCTTCCAGTAATCTTTGAGTGTTGAGTCATCTGGTGATGACCTACCAAGGACAAGTTGATGCCTTTGAATATTGAACCAAGAAAATTTTATCAGGTAGAAACCTGTGCGTTTATCTCCAAACACCCATTTATCTTTTCTTTCTAGGTTCAGCCTTCCCCAATACTTCTTTTTACGCCATTTATTATTTCTATTCGGATGTGTATGATTTACGTATCTACATTCCCGTTTAAACATCCAGTCATCTAAACTTCTGAATGCCTCAGAGGCAACACCTATACGGAAATAATTTGCTTCACCTCTAATAATCGGGTTGAGTTTTTTGATGACACTTTTAATGTCATGCCCCTTAAGATTTAGCCACTCTTCTCTTAGCTTTTTCCGTATATTTAGAATAGATTCTTTACTAGGTTTAATGAGTAGTTTCCATCCAGTTTTAGTGTTGCTGACTCGGTAGTGTTTGATATTAAAGCCTAGAAAACAGAACCCCTCATTGAGGTGAACAATTCTAGTTTTCTCTTTTGATAGTTCGAGTCCCCTAGATTTCAACCATTTACTTATATCAATTTGGGCTTGTTCTGCATCCTCTTTGGTTTCACAGAAGATTGCAAAATCATCTGCATATCTCACAACTGCGCGTCTGCTCACAATTTCACCGCGTCGGTTATACTTTACTCCCAGTGCATCTTCCATCCCATGCAAGGCGATATTTGCGAGGAGGGGCGAAATTACCCCTCCTACAATCTTGCAAACTTTCTGATTCAGACTTTGGGACATCAGAAACTTCCCCTACCCGAAAAACCACATTTACCTGTTCAGTATCCACCTCAACTCGCTTTACTAACAAGCGAATAATTTCTCGTTGGCTATTCCATTCTATTGAGTCAAGGTTGTTGATGACTTTAGAGGAAAACTCCTCCAACCGACCAATAATCAGTCTTAGTTCCCGGTTTAGGGTTGCCTCATCATTAAGATTTTTCACCTGAGCTTCTAAAATTGCAACTCGTTCTTTGATTTTATGAATCCTTGGCTCAAATTCGTTTTTTTCAATAAGACCCTCAGCATAGCTATCAATCAGCCGTGCAATACCCCGGCGTAGCTTGGCAATTTGAGATTCTTTTGTCTTAATATTTTCCTGAACAGCTGAAGTCGGCTCCTGTCCTCGGCGTTGATATTCCATATAAAGACGTTGGGGATTTTTGAGCAAAGAACATACTTCTTGCCAAACCGCTGCCTCCAATGTATCAGTTCTTACTTGAGTATTGCTACATACCCGATTCCCACCAAAGCGATAAGCATCAGTACCAATACAGCGATAATAAGCATAGTCCCTCGGCTTGCTCTTGGCAGATTTATTACTGATAGCTTTACCGTAGTAAGTATAGCCACAGAGCTTGCAAGTAACTAAACCTTGCAACAAGTATCTTGCACCTCGTTGACCAATTCGAGAACGACGCTGATTTTCCTGTAATTGCTCTTGTACAGCAGCAAACAGATTTTCATCCACAATCTTTGGCACTGGTACGGAAATCCATTCTGAGACATCAACTGAGTTGCTTGAATAGTCACGTCTCGGTTGTGGAGAAGCTCCCCGAATGGGTCTTAATCTCTGCCGACGGGAGCAAACTTGGGTTTTACCAAAAGCAGCAAATCCAATATAGGCTGGGTTTTTCAACATTCCCCATACCGTGGATCGATCCCACACTGCCTTTCCGGTTTGGGTCAGGTGTCCATCTGCATTCAGTCGGCGACATACTTCCCCAATTGTCACCCTTTCTCTGCCTACCCAGTCAAATATTTGTCGAACTACTTGAGCTTGTTCGATAACTAATTCAAAGTGAGCCTGACCGCCCCCATCAGCTTTGCTGACATATTGATAACCATAGGGGGCACAAGACAAGACGTTGACTGAGCCTGATTTTGCTGCATGTCGTTTACCTCGCCGACTGCGTTCCATGATTTTGGCTCGTTCGTACTCGGCTACCATTCCCTGTACCTGTAACAGCAAATCATCTTCTGGCGATTGTCCTAATTCTCGATTAAGGAAAATTACTTCCACGCCACAACGGTACATTTCGTCAATTAATAGCACTTGGTAGGCATATTTGCGAGCTAATCGGTCGGGAGAGTGGACGTAAAGCCGATCTACTCCATTAGCAAAAGCCAAGTCCCTCAAACGTTCTAATGCCGGACGTACCAGCGTTGCTCCACTATACCCTGCATCGATAAAGGTCAGTTCTTCACATAGTTTTAACCCATCTGCTGCTACTCTCAAGCGAAGGGCAGCTAATTGACTAGCGACTGTCTGAGTTTCTGTTTGCTGCTCTGTAGAAACCCGAGCGTAGATAGCAGCCTGTATTTGGTTAGTGGTCATAAATTAGACCTCAAATTAAGTAAATTTTTGTGTTCTACCCTAGCGACTGAACAAGAGTTAAAGATCATCTGCTTTTACCTGAGATGAGTAAAGTTTTGACAGTAATCGGGCAATTGATTCTCGGGCTGACTTTTTTGCTGTCAGGATAGTTTTTGCGTTTTTGAGTGCAAGGGCTAGATCAGGAAAAAAGTCGGGAGTAGCCTGACTAATCTCTAGCAAATTTGATTCTGTGACAATATCAAAATTAGCAAGCTTTGATTCTGTATCATTTTCAATTTCAGCCGATAAATCTTGCTGTTTCTGTAGCTGGGATAAAGATTCTCCTGAACTAGATGTTGATTCTGTGACAGTATCATCAACCAAAGATTTAGAATTTGTGTCAATATCAAATTGCAACCCTGACTGGTGGACAAATTTGCGATCGCCTAAACTACTAACTAGTTTTGATTTTGTAACTAAATCCTTTTCTCGGTGAATAGATTCTGTGTCATTATCAATCTTCTCACCCTTATCGAGGCGACGAGCTATTTCTACAAGTTGAGAGGCAAATTCTTTCGGGACTCTAATTGTACAAGTATCTTTGTGGTTCCAGCCTGATTTTCTACCTGCATTCTCCCGATATCCGCCTCTAGGTGAACTAGAGTTGTCAGGTCGCTTCTTTTTTTTCATTAGTTTCAGCTCCTTCTTGATTCTGTCACAAAATCACCCACTATCAAAATTTAAGGAGTTGAAATAATCGATTTCTTCTATCCTTTCTCTTATTAGCTCATTTTGTAATCCGGGATTTTGACTGGATTTTCGTGTTGAAAGGCGAAGTTCAGGAATTACTTGTTCATAGGCACAAGCCATGCACTCATCCGATATCCGGCTGGCTTCAAAACTAACTTGCACCTTGAGAATCCGACTTTTTTTCGGCTTTTGACTACTCATGGTTTCTTTCCTCCAATAGATAGCCCTGTAATGCCATCATCGGAGACTATATGAGTATTTATTGGTGCCCCTGCAAAACCTTTACCATAGCCTGGACGCAGTTGTTTTCGAGGAATAGTGACTGAGAACTCTATGGAAGTTTTTGCAAGATTGTAGGAGGAGTAATAATAGCCCCCTGTGGTGTCCCTGTGGGCGTTTCGTAGAATTTTCCTTCTTCCATATATCCTGCTTTCAACCATTGGTCTATTAGCTTTCTTGCGGGAAAGTTACCAATAGTTTTCATCAGAAAATTTCGAGAAATATTGTCAAAACAACCTTTGATATCGGCATCTACTACCCACTTTTTCTTTTTATTTGGACGTACAATCATATATATTTTACTGATTGCATCGTGGGTACTTCTTCCAGGTCTAAAGCCGTAACTGCCTAATTCAAAATGGAATTCCCAAAAGGGTTCCAGTGCGTTCTTAACAATCGCCTGTAAGCAACGGTCTATTATTGTTTGTATACCTAAAGGTCGTTTTTTCCCATTGGATTTAGGGATATACACCCGTTTAGCTGGTAGTGGTTTCCAAGGAATAAATTTTCTGAGCGAATCAACTAAAAATCCCCTTGCTTCTGGTGTTTTCACCAAAAGTTTGTCCACTCCTGGCGTATTCTTGCCATGATTAGTTTGTGTAACTTTTCTAACGGAAAGTACAATGTTAGAATAACTACCCATCATTAGCTTTTGCAAGCTTCTGACTAATCGATAGTTTCCTTTCTGGACAGCCTTGAATATTCTCTGTCTTAGGTTTCTAACTATGCGATGGGCTTTGCGCCAATTGACGTGCTGCCAATCGGTTGTTCTTTTGGTTACATTTACATTCCTTTCGGTCTGCATCTAACTTTTCCCAAAAAGTTCGATTCCCTTACTTTGAGATTCAAGAGACTTACCAACCCCCGTCGGCACCCTTTCGAGTTAGTCATCAGACCTATCTGCTTAGTTATCAGGGACAAGTCCTGTTTTCTATTACCTTTCGGTATGGCAGCATTTGCTTAGTGGGGTTTCCTACTCCCACTGAGGAGTTCCGAGTACCTTACGGTTACTCCTACTAACTACAAACAGCAACGTAGTTAGACCCCATTGGGTTTTCCCCGTTTCGCACGCAACAGATACAACCAATTTAGGATTCTGCTATACTCCGGGAGCTTGGTATCCTATAAAGATGTACTTCAGGCATCTTTCCTGTTTCCGTTTACATAACGGATGATTTACCCCACACTACCGTATCAGTCACTTTCGATAGCCTTCAGAATATCGGAGCCTCAACGCAGATTCATAAACATTATCCATATTGGTTTTACCCTAGCCCTCCCTTTCGTTTGTGACTATTACTTGGGATTAGACATTACCCTCTAGCTGTGAGACATACTAATTACTCAAAATGCCCCTTCGGGTGGGTACAGGTTTGGATACTAACCTGGGAACTTTTTGAGGGTTCCACTCTCGCGAGCGACTTTCGGGTCGCACTGAAGTACAAGAATTATACCGAAGAAAGGCAGAGGGCAGAGGGCAGGAGGCTCAGTTGGAAGAAAATATATTTTGCTCTCTACCACAGTGTTTAAAGCATCTGAATTTATGAAAAAAAGATAAGAAAATTTATCAAAGAACACATAACATGAGAAAAATTGTATGCTTGTTGAACTCCCTAAATTTATTTATCAGTATTTCCTTCTGCCCTCTGCCTTCTGCCTCCTGCCTTCTTTAAGTTGCTAACAAGAATCGGCGTTCAAGCAAGTCTATCTTTGCACGACCATACATCTGCCGCTTCAACATTTTCAATCGGTTAATATGCCCTTCAACTGGGCCATTGCTAATTGACATTGTTACGCCTGCCTTAACAGCATCATAATCTTCACTCAAACTTTTAGCAAAGCGACGAAAAGGAGAAAGAGTACTGCAATTGGCAATCGCTAGCCAAGAATCGAGTTGTTCCGGCTGTCGTTGACGCACAAGTTGAGCAAAGCTTGTTGATAACTCCATAGCTTCAGCTAAATCGGGGTGCTGTGCCATTAACAAAGTAATTAGTTTTTCATCATCTGCGGAGCGTGATTCTTCTCTTCGCAGCACAAGCCATGCTGCACGACGGGGTGTGAGGGACAGTATATTTGGTTCGATTACTTTTGGTAGAGACTTAATCGAATACCATTGCTGAGTTTTGATTCCAACAGAGGAACGCAAGCGCCGAACGTAGCGGGCTACAGTGTCATAGCTGCCCTTGTAACCAAGTGGTTGAATTTCCTCAAATAACTGCAACGCTTCATGGCAACCTTCGTTCCAGCGTTTGAGAAGGTAATCTTTATAGGGGGAAACCAAGCTTCTAATACCACAGTCACTACGTCCCTGGCGTTCAGGAAATGTTGGAGTGCTTAAGTAGCGAAACACCGTTGTACGACTAATACCGACAAAACGGGCTATGGCTGGTGCAGACCAACCGCATGAGTGCAAGTCCCAGACTTGCTGATAAAGAGCTTCTCGCCGCTTGCGCCGTGTGGAAGCTAGGTCTTGCTGTTGAGTCGTTGGAATTGGTGGTTGCACTGGCACAAGAGCCGTCCTATCCCGGCGGATTGCCTCGTTTTGGTTGTGTGTTTCTTCAACAACTTTGATTGCTTTACCATGCATACCAAACACCTGGTAGAGCGTTTCAGCTAGGTTTTGAAGCAAATGAAAACGGTCTGCAACCTGTATGGCCGATTGTACCCCTTGGCGAATACCTTTTTCATAAGCTTTAGCTCGGTCTCGTGAAACGATTTTTATGTCAGGATAGACTTTCAACCATTCAGCCAAGGTTTCTGCTGATCGATCATTTAATAATGCCACTGGTCGGCTTCGCTCTAAATCAACCACTATTGTGCCGTAGGTCTTACCTTTACGGAAACAGAAGTCATCTACTCCAACAGTTGAGAGCGAACCAACTGATGGTAACGGTATTTTACGCACCAACGACAGCAGAGTGTTGCGACTCACACTAAAACCCAATCGCTGTGAAAGCCTTACCCCTGCTGCACCACCCAATCCTAAACCAATGTCGGTCAATCTTTGAGCCATTCGCAGAGTTCGGCGTGCCCAAGGTGCGGTTACAGATGTCAGTCTTTCTGTAAAAATGCGTCGTTTACACAAATTATTGATGCAGAAGAACTTCCGCACACGTAGTTGTAGGGTAATTCTGTAATCAGCCCACGGTAGATCGGCTAAAGAGCGTTCGTAGCGGCTATGAATTCGATGAGTTGGAAAACTACAAACCGGGCACTTAACAATGGCTTGTGTAGAGTCAACGACCAATCCAATGCTGGCTTTCGCTTCATCAATCAGCCAATTTTGAATTTTCAGATGCGTTCTATCGGGTAACAGGTGGCATAGCAATTCCATACCAAAAGTTGATGCTTATCCCTTAAAAGTTTGAAGTCAGAAGTTTGAAGTACTTCAATTATACTACTTCTTCCTTTCCTCCTTCTGCCTTCTGCCCTCTGCCTTCTGCCTTACCCCAACCAGGATCACCAAAAGTTGCCAAGAACCATAATCCTGGCTCAGTTGCATTTAATCCTGGCTGAAGCGCAATTATAGTTGCATTTAATCCTGGTTTGTAAATGTCTTGATTGCAGGTTTGAGCGATTAGTATTGCAGGTCGCTACAGATAGCGACCTGCTAAAGGCAGCGCTTCGCTATCGCAGCACAATAACGGTGGAGGAGTAACGGTTTGTGTCTAAGAGAAGCATCAAAATTCTAGCGGCACCAGAAACGAACCTGTTTCTCTTTGCCTTTTTGCTCAATTTTGTTTACGAAGTTTGGCAAGCTCCCTATTACGAATTTTATGGAAGTCCCTCTTTAGCAGACAAAATTAATGACTTAACGCACTGCACCTTTGGCGATGGGGTCATCATTTTGCTCAGTAGTTGGATTGTGAGTGCGCTAGTTCGTTCACGGGATTGGGTGCTTTATCCAACTTGGAAACTCACTTTCCTGTTTACGAGCATTGGATTACTGATCACCCTTGTGATAGAAACCTATCGAGTCAATGTTTCCAAAGTCTATGGGGTTCCGGTGCTGGCAGTACCCATTCTAGGAATGAGTTTCCTCGCCGTAATTCAGTGGATCATTTTGCCGCCATTCATCCTTTATCTGGCTTACCGTCACATACTGGGCTATCCCAAAAACAGAGCTTGAAATAATCTTTGTTGTCTCTGGTCTAACTCTTGCTTTTGCTTCGTTATAGAAGTCTCCAGCCATGACTCAATCACCTCCTAAGCCTCAAAAACAAACAGTCCCATCTCCTGAAGAAGAGTCTCCCTCAAAACCGCCTGAATCTAAACCGCCCTCTAAACGCTCTCGCAAGGCTTATCTGTTTATTGGGATGGGCATCGTAATCGCCACAGCCGGACTTTCAGCTTGGTACTTTCTCTCTCGTCCTAAAACAAACGATCTTCAAATCAGTGGGCGAATCGAAGGATATGAAACCGATATTGGTGCTAAAGTACCGGGTCGGATTGCTGCGATCGCGGTGCGGGAAGGAGATGCTGTCAAAACAGGTCAGTTAATTGTGCGTCTCAATGATGAAGAAATTCAGGCTCAACAGCGTGGGCTACAGGCGCGTTTGACTGCGGTTCAACAACAAGAGCTTCAGGCTCGCTTACAAATTCAGATCGTTGACACTCAGATCCAGGAAGCTCAACTAACCCTAGAACAATCTCAAGATGATCGGCAAGGGCGTGTCTTCCAAGCACAATCTACCGTGGCAGTCGCAGAAGCTCAACTCAAGCAAGCCCAATCTCAGTTAAGGTTATCACGGGTTGATCGCGATCGCTTTGCTCAGTTGGCCAAAGATGGAGCCATACCCAGACAACGGTTTGACCAAGCAGAAACTGCTCACGAGACGGCTCAATCTGTGGTAGAAGCAAGTCAGAAGCAAGTTGATGCTGGTCGTGGTGGACTGGCTTTAGCAAAGACTTCCAGCTTTAACCCTGGCATTCGCAATGCTCGACTTGCAGGGTTGCTGCAACTACGACAACAGGCAACTGCTCAACTTCAAGCAGCACAGGCAGAGGTCAAAAATGCTCAGGCAGCCATTCAGCAAATTCAGGCACAAATTGCTTATCTGAATGTGGTTAGCCCGATCGATGGCGTGGTGACGGCACGGAGTGTGGAACCGGGTGCTGTCGTGGTCAGTGGGAAAACGCTGCTCTCGATCGTCAATCTCAACACTGTTTATTTGCGAGGCTACGTTCCAGAAGGCAGCATTGGCAAGGTTCGGGTCGGTCAAGCCGCTAAGGTTTTTCTCGATTCTAATTCTAGTAAACCTCTAACGGCAACCGTTGCCACGATCGATTCCCAAGCTTCCTTTACACCTGAAAATATTTATTTCAAAGATGATCGAGTCAAGCAAGTGTTTGGAATCAAGCTCAAGATTGATAATCCAGCTGGGTTTGTCAAACCAGGAATGCCTGCGGATGCTACTCTTCTCACAGAGGAACAGCCGTGAAACGAATTCTGGTGCAGTGTGTGAAAGAATTGACGCAGTTTCGTCGCGATCGCCTCACAGTTGCTCTGGCGTTTCTACTGCCATTGATCTCTCTGTTCATTTTGAGTTTTGCCATTCGGCTAGAGGCAAAAAACATTCCGATCGTCGTACAAGATTTAAACAATACTCCCCTCAGCCGCAGCTATATTGAGCGTTTGTTCGCCACCAATCAATTTCAGGCAACGCCCTGGCCCGGTGGCGATCCGGTAATTCACGCGCTTGACCACGGCTTTGCCAAAGCCGTGGTCATGATTCCACCGGATTTCAGCCGCGACATTAAATCGGGGCGCGGCAGCGATGTGCAGATTCTTGTGGACGGCACAGACACTAATAATGCCAGGGTCATCCAAAATAGCATTCATGCCACTACCACTGCTTTCTTAGCGGCGGCTGGCTTAGAGCCTGGACGCAATCCACTCGCACCTCATTTGCGAATCTGGTTTAATCCGGGACGCAAAGAATCGCTCTACATCGTACCGGGCGTATTTGGCTTTCTCCTCTGGGTGTTTCCCTCATTGTTAGCAGCAATGTCAATGGTGCGGGAAAAAGAGAAAGGAAATATCATCCAGGTCTATTCCACAAGTATGACGGCTACTGAGCTAATTTTGGGCAAAGGATTGGCATATCTCATTGTGTCTTTAGGTGAAGCCCTTCTCCTCATGGTCGTTGGCGCTTTCATTTTCAAACTTGGCTTTGCAGGCGACCCGATTCCCTTGCTAGTTGGTACACCACTATATTTAGCAGTTAGTGTGATGTTTGGTCTGGCGATCGGCACACGAGCGAAAGACCTGATTTCTACTGTTCAAGCCGTCTCTTTAACAGGCTTTATGACTGCGCTCTTATTGTCTGGCTTTATTTACCCAATTAGCAATATTCCGTTTCCCTTAAACCATTTAGCTGACATTGTTCCAGCGCGGTATTTCATCCAAATTAGCCGCGATGCGTTTGTGCGTGGAACAGGCTGGCGCGGCATTTGGTTTTCGATGCTGATGATTGCTCTCTTGGGGCTGATTCTCTTTATCGTTGCCCGTTTGGGCTTACGCAAAATGCAGCTACCCGACTAAGCAAGAGTTACTACGGGTTAAAGCTGGAATGAAATAGGACTTAACGAAAGAGGTGCAGGATATGAAAACAATTTTTCTAGACACCGCCGTGTTACTTTTACTCTTGGTCGGGGTTGGTCTTTGGTGGCGAGGGGCTGTACGTGTTCGCTTTTTACCCTGTCCTGTCTGGTTAGCCTGGTTGCTAGAAAATCCCTATATGAATGCGGTTGCCAGTAGTTCAACAATTTTAGATCGGCTCAATCTGGCTCCGGGAATGCAGATATTGGATGTAGGATGTGGCTCAGGGCGACTGACTATTCCTGCGGCTGAAAGAGTAACGCCAAACGGGGCAGTAGTAGCTCTAGACGGTCAGCCAGCAATGCTGGAAGAGGTTAAAAAGCGAGTTGCTGCAAAGCACTTAACGAATGTGCAGATATTACTCAGCAGAATAGACCAGGATGAATTAGAGAAAAATGTGTTTGACCGCGCTTTACTTGTAACGGTCTTGGGTGAAATTTCAGATCGCGAGGCGGCACTGCATCAAATATTTGCTGCGCTAAAACCGGGTGGGTTACTTTCCATCACCGAAGTGATTCCCGATCCCCACTATCAACCCTACAGCGTCGTTCGCCGTTTGACTGAGGCTGCCGGATTTCAATTTGATAGTCAATACGGAAGTTGGTTTGCTTTCACTCTTAATTTTAAGAAGACAGATGAACCCCACGATAAAACTTTGCAACAACCTGTATAGAGTTTTTTTGCCTTTCTTGGTTTTTCTCAAATGGTTATTAAACTGCTCCATCGCATTTTTCCTGGGTCATTTTTAGCACTCATTGTTAAGGAGATTCACCAGATTCTCGGCAACAAAGAGATCATTGTCTTGTTGACGATCGCCCCAATCATCCAAATTTTGCTCTATGGGTTTACTCTTAACCCCAATATCACCAAAATTAACTTGGGAGTTGTAGACTACGCCAATGTCACCGAAAGCCGGGAACTGATTGCTGCACTAACTGAGAATAAAGTGTTTGTGGTGAAACAGTATCAGCCCAGCCAAGCCAAACTCGGTGAACAAGTGCGGGAGGGTAACATTACCGTTGGCTTAGTCATTCCTCCTACCTTTAAGCGGCAGTTGGATCAGAGTAAGCCCGCAGATATCCAGATTCTTGTCGATGGGGTTGATGCGAATACAGCAGGCATCGCCAGTGGCTATCTGCTTCGCATTCTTCAGCAACAAGGTCGTCAATTATTGCCTAATATTACTCTACCTTTAATTCGCCCCGCCCATACGTTTTTGTATAATCCTGGGTTAATCAGTGGTTGGTTTTTTGTACCGGGAGTCATTGGGATTACCCTCACGCTTGTTAGTTCCCTTGTTTCTGCACTCACAGTCATCCGCGAGAAAGATGTAGGGACTTTGGAGCAGTTGTTGATGACACCTGCCGCCATTTGGGAAATTCTGTTAGCGAAAATTGTGCCGTTGTTTGTATTGCTGATGGGAACGTTTTTAATCTCTTTGGGAGTTGCACGGCTCGTATTTGGGGTGCCATTGCGAGGCAATTTATTTGTGCTTTTATTGCTGTCAGGTCTGTATTTGTTTGTTGGCATTGGTATTGGAATTTTGTTGGCAACAGTTTCTAAAAATCAGCAGCAAGTTGTCTTGACTGCATTTTTTGTCAATATTCCATTGATTCAACTTTCAGGAGCGATCGCGCCGATCGACAGTATGCCCGACTTCTTCCGTTACCTGTCTATTCTTAATCCTTTGCGACATTACATCCGTATTTTGCGCGGAATTTTGCTAAAGGGAATCGGCATCGATATGCTCTATCCTAATGTTTTAGCGTTATTAATTTTTGCTGCTTTTTTCTTAACTATTAGCATTCGCCAATTTCGCAAACAGCTAACATAAATCCATATAATCTGCACCCACTACCTGTTTCTCCTTTAACCTCAGTAGGTAAACCGCAGTAAAGTTTTAATTTATACAATTTTAATTCACATCAAGAATTAGTACTTAAAGTTTTGACTTCACAGGAGTAAATTATAATGCATCACCCAGAAACTGAAACTCAAATCACTGAAGACATTTCGGCAAATCCTCGCAGCATTTACAAGATTATTAAAAATATGATCGGAATGATCGTCATGTTTGGCGCTTGCCTAGTGGTTTGTCATGTGTTCGGATGGATGCCCTCCTGATGCTTGATACAACCCTCATAACTTTCTCAGAATTTATTTCTAGAGTTTGAATGATAGCGACCTGCTCAAGGCAGCGCTGAGTCCCAAGGGGACACGCTACGCGAACGCTATCGCAGCACGATAACAGTGGAGGAGTCAGGGTTTGTGTCTGAGAGAAGCATCAAAATTCTAGCGTCGAATACCCCAAGCCAGCCCCCAACCTATTTCTGTACGCCGCGACTCGGTTAGGACTCGACCCTGCCCACTGTGTTGTGATTGAAGATGCCTCCGCCGGAATTGAAGCAGCGATCGCCGCAGGTATGTGGGCGATTGGACTCGGTACTGCCGATCGCATTGGAGCTGCCCACATTGTTCTACCAAACCTGATAAGCGTTCACCTGACCGATCTACAAACCCAATTAGGCAGATACTTGAAAAGATGATTAAAAGGCTATTCTTACTTCTTGTTTGCTTATTTGTGGTCATGATTGGCTTCGGAGTAAGCCTGCCTGTACTTCCTTTCTACGCCAAACATCTCCATGCAGCAGGTATTCCGCGTGAAACGATCGCCATCCACATTACCTTATTAACCAGCATTTACGCCTTAGCTCAGTTTATTACAGCACCGTTTTGGGGGCAATTGTCAGATCGAATTGGCAGACGACCCTTAATCTTGATCGGAATTGCTGGTTCCGCGATCGCCCAACTCCTATTTGGATTTGCCTCTTCAATGACAATGCTGTACGTTGTTCGGGCATTCGGTGGGGTTCTATCTTCGGCGATGCTGCCTGCGGCTACGGCTTATGTTTCTGATTTAACTTCTGAGCGCGATCGCGCCAAGGGAATGGCTTGGCTCGGTACAGCAGTGAGTCTTGGAGTAATTGTTGGTCCGGCTTTCGGTGGTTTGACAACTCGTGAAGACTTACATTTCACCCTTGGTCTTTTCGATCTCAAAGTTGAAAATTATGCTCCTCCCTTTTTTCTAGCTGCGGTTTTGATGTTCTTAACGCTGCTAGTTGCTTTCCGCTGGTTGCCAGAATCGTTGTCATCGAAATCAGCAACTGTACTCGCTCATCAGCCAGCACTAAATTGGAAAAAGCTTGGTAAACCACTATTACTGCTGTTGGGTTTAACCACAATCGCCCAGTTTGGACTCATGCTCTTTGAAGTCGTATTTGCATTATATGCTCAAGAAAAATTGGGATACGGTCCCGTCCAAACAGGAATTGTATTCATGATTTGTGGCTCAGTGATGGCAGTTTTTCAAGTTATTGCAGTGAGCTATCTATCTCGATATATAAGTGCGATCATCCAAGTTGCTTTGGGATTTGCACTCATGGGAAGCGGAATCTTCCTGCTGCTAATGGCACGATCGCTTCCCATTGTGCTGGGAGTTGTCGGTATATTGGCATTCGGTATGGCATTGATCACCCCCAACTTAACTGCTTTGATTTCAAAACGGAGCGGTCAACACACGGGAACAGTGTTAGGAATTCAAAATGCTGCCAATAGCCTCGGACAAGTTGGGGGAGCAACATTAGGAGGTGTTCTGTATGCATGGCAGGTAAACGTCCCTTATGGTTTTGCTGGCGTTTTACTGGTTGGAACTGGCTTAGTGCTGGGTTGGAGGCTCAAAACTCGTCATGGCAGTGATTCTGCTTATTGAACTATGCAAGGAAAGCCTTGCTTGCTCCAGGCTTGAGCGCTCATCTGTACTGGGTCCCAAGGGCTACTGAGGGGTGGCGTGTAGCTCAAGTCAAGCTCACTCAACGCGTCAACTGTCATGTTGTGAAAGAGGGCGGTGGCGAAGATGTCGATGCGTTTAGCAACTTCTGCTTGATAATGCCCTGCTATTTGCGCTCCCAGCAACCGACCGCTCTGGCGATCGCCCGTCACCCGAATTCGCAATTGATGCGCTCCTGGGTAATAGACTTTGTGATCCCAAACTTCGGTTTCAACGGTAAATGGATTAAAGCCAGCTTCAGTCTGCTAGTTCTCGCAGAAAAGTGGTTGCAGATCCGGCGTATCCTCATGGCGGCGCACCTCCTGCCCGTTGCACTTCACCGATAAAGGCATCTTCCAGCGAGAAAGGGATCGTTTGAGTGTCAAATACAGGTAAATCCGCTTGTTGCATCAACGATTTTACCCAGGGTAATTCTGTATTGGAATGATCTAAAACGACATGGAGGCGATCACCAAAAATCGACACCCGCCAGGGTTCCAGATATCCTCGCAGCAAATCATAACTATTCTGCAACTGTCCTACTCGCAACTCAAATAACTGACCCGGTTGCATCGCCTTAATTTCACTGGCTGAACCTTCAGTCACTTTGCGACCCGCTACCATAAAACACATTCGGTTACATTGTTCTGCTTCATTCATGTAGTGCGTCGTCACGAGAATTGCCGTGCCATTGCGAGCAAAGTCGTTAATCAACTGCCAAAATTGCTGTCGTGCCAGTACGTCTACCCCAGATGTAGGTTCATCCAAAAATAAAATTTCCGGTTCATGCATCACCGATGCCCCAAACGCAACCCGTTGTTTCCAGCCACCGGGAAGTTGCTGAGTCAGCAGATGTTCCTGCCCTTCCAAACCGCAAATCGCCAACACCCACCTGATCTTTTCCTGTTGCTGCCGGGGTGGAATGCCGTAGACTCCGCTGTAAAACTGCAAATTTTCCAGAATAGTTAGGTCATCGTAGAGGGTAAATTTCTGGCTCATGTAGCCAATTCGCTGTCTTAGATTTGCACTTCGTAGATTGCCGCGTTCTCCAGCCAGCGACATTTCACCAGAACTGATTGGTAATAGTCCACAGAGCATTTTGATGGTGGTGGTTTTTCCGGCTCCATTGGCACCTAGTAGCCCGTACACCTCGCCGTAGTGGATATCAATATCGAGATCGACTACGGCATGAAATGAACCAAAAACACGATTGAGATGACGAGCAGAAATGGCAGGTTGCTGGATCATTTGATCGGAACGTGGAGAAGCAAACTGTCGGGATCGGGGAAATGTAGTCGATTTTGGTACCGAGTCTTTGCGACGAAGGAGAGCAATAAAGACATTTTCTAGGGTTGGTGCTTCGGATTGAATGCTATCAATAGGATGTTGAACTAAGCGATCGCGCACAAGGGATTCTCCCTGCTGGGCATCTTTGACTAAGACCTCAATGCGATCGCCTAAAGTTGACACATCAGCAATTTGCCCAGAGGGGTCAATGAGGGGCATCAGCGTTCGTTCAACATTGATCAGATCAGGGGTGCGGATCACCAGACGACTGAGTTGTAAATCCGCTTTCAATGCTGCCGGAGAACCAACTTGCTGGATTGCTCCGTTGTGAATTAGTGCCACGCGGTCGCAGCGTTCCGCTTCATCCAAATCGGGCGTTGCCACTACGATAGTGATTCCCTGTGCCGTTAACCCTGCCAGAATGTCCCAAAACTCGCGGCGAGCAATGGTATCCACTCCAGTGGTTGGCTCATCTAGCAACAGCACTTGTGGTTCTGCAATCAACGCACAGCAGAGGGCTAACTTCTGCTTCATGCCACCTGAAAGCCGACCCGCGAGGCGATCGCGAAATCGCTCCAATTGCATCAGTTTGAGATATTTTGTGCGCCCCACTTCCAATTTATTTTCTGGCACTAACCGCAGTCCAGCGCTGTAATGGATATTTTCATCTACGCTCAGTTCTAGATAGAGGGAGAATTGCTGAGTCAGGTACCCAGTATAGTTACGGGCATCCCTGGCAGGTAATCCCAGGATTTGCGCTGTCCCTGCTGTCGCTTCCATCACGCCTCCCAGAATGTTGAAAGCTGTCGTTTTTCCCGCACCATCAGGACCAATCAGCCCAAACAATTCACCGCGACGAACTTCTAGATCAATCCCCCGAATTGCGGTCGTTTTGCCATAGTGTTTGTATAGCTTCTGGACGCGAATCGTAACATCATCCAACCTTGGGGAAGGTGCGATCAAGGTGGCAGTCGGTTGCCTAACATCATCACTGCTGTGTAAAGGACTGCCATGACCAATTATCAAACCTGTTTGCGAAGTATTGGATCGCATTACGTGTTTCTCCTTGAACCTCAGAGTTTACTGAGGTCAGATGTCTAAAGTGCAACCGTTTACTTTGGCTCCATTTTGAGGTTAGAGAACTAATCTGAGGAAGTTATGAGGATGCAATAGGGCAGCAAAAAGCATCAAATCTCAATCGCCAGGTGAATCGGAGCAAGGTTTCCATTTATCCAACCTCTAATTCATACCAAAATCAGCAGCGTGATGGCTTGCAGTAACTTTAACCTGGACTTGACCAAAGGTGCATTAGGAAGATGGTAAGCTACGTTACAAGGACACATGATTAGTCCTAAATGATAACACCATAATGAGTGAACTGATTGTAGTAGGTTTTGATGACAAATTTAAAGCTGAAGATGTGCTGTTGGGACTTCTGAAGCTTGAGCAAAAGAATTTGCTGGCGCTAGATGATGCTGTTGTCGTGTTGAGCGATATCAATAAGCGCAATGGAAGCATCTCCAGATGGGCTAGATCCCGTTTTAGGCTTTTTGGATGAATTGGGAGACTGGCTTAACGTCTTCATAAAATAATTTCCTTTAGATTGTTAAGTTGACGTGAGTTCAAGGCTCCTCGCTGCTGCCAAAATCCTAATAGCCCACTGATGAGGGCGATCGCCTTTAAAAGCAACACTTTCAACAAAAATCTGGGTTTTGCTTGAGCGCAAAGCTCTGTATGGTTAGTTTGCTGGTTAAAAGAGTTACCACGAATGGAGCGCCCGCAACTGTGGCGTTTTTTTCAATTGATGGGCTTCCATGCGTGTGAGAACATCATCTAGAATGGCGATCGCTTCGGCAATAAATGGCCCTTTATTTAACATCACACACTCAGCGCGTTCAGCCATTCCAGCGTCCGTCATCTCTCCCCGTGAAGGTGTGCCATCTTTTACCAAACTCTCTAGTACTTGAGTTGCCCAAATGACAGGAACATGAGCCGCTTCGCAAAGCCAGAGAATTTCTTCTTGGATCTCTGTTAAACGCTGGTATCCAATTTCAACGGCTAAATCACCTCTGGCAATCATGATACCAAATGATTGCTTTCCTGCTGCATAGATGATTAATTCTGGTAAATTGGAAACTGCGATTGCGGTTTCAATTTTTGCCACGATCGCTGGTAATTTTCCACATCGCTTGTCCAATTCTTGTTGAAGTAACTCAATATCGGCAGGACGTTGCACAAAAGAGTAGCCAATAATATCTGCGTGGGTGGCGACAAAATCCAGGTCGGATAAATCTTTTTCAGTCAGTGGGCTAAGAGGTAAGACTGTGTTTGGGAAATTCAACCCCTTTTCAGGTCTGAGTTTAACTCCTTTGGGGCTGGCATGGGTCACTTGTAGTAAAAGTCCCGGTTCTCCATCGGGTACTGGGTACTGGGTACTGGGTATCAACTACACAAGTCCGAATCTTGCCATCATCAATATATACGGGGGTGTCAACCGTTAACAAATCGAGAATTTCGGTAACCGTACAGCAAGTTTGGAAAATGTCTACAGGTAATACACCCGCTTCACTTTTGAGTTCAGGCTCACACTTCGACAGCAGGATATGATCTCCTTTAAATACCCGTTTTTTATGAAGTGGTGTAAGTACCCGTCCCGTGCGTATTTTCACACCAGCTAAGTCCATCATGACTTTACAAGGCGTTCCTGTTTCCTGTTCCCCTCGACGGACATGATCGATCATCTTCTCCCAAGCTTCGGTTGTATCGTGGGCGCAGTTAATTCGCACACAATTTGCCCCACGTTGCATAATTTCTCGCACCATCTCATAGTCAGTAGCGGCTTCGGTGGGTAGTGTTACCATAATTCTGACCCGACGCTGGGATGGAGACTGACCAAACAATTCTTCGGTGTGCTGTTGTAGTAAGCGATCGCCTTCAAAAAAGAACTCGATGGGTGGACGGTTGAGGTGCTGGGTAGACTTAGAGCCGCAAATGACTTCCAAGGTGGCAATGACAGCATCAAGATTAGGCATCACCCGTGCTTCAATCCTTCCTAATGAGGATAAGCCCCAGGGCATTAATGCGGTTTGGAGGGAGCGGAGATCATGCCGACGTAAGGCTAGATATTCAGCTAAATTTAAGGCACTAGAAAGAAACTCAGTCCGCTGAATGTGCAATTTCCAATGGTTAAAAGTGGCTTGTCCTTCGCTTTCAACAGTCTGGCGAAGTTCTTGCAGAGTTGATAGCAAACCCTGTGGACTGGATAGATTCAGAAGTGTGCCAAACGGCTGAGTTTCTTGACCATGCTGATTGCTTTCTGTCTTAGCGTTCGAGTTTGAAGTTTTAAGCTGCATAAAAGTTTTTCTTAGTTACCCGATTACTGTTGCTTCAAAGCTTTAGAGGGCGATTGACAGAATGATTTTGTCTAGCATCTGCTTCTTTACTGTAAAGCGCGTCGCTGTCCTGAATGCAGAGTCAGCATCCAAACTCCATCGAACAAGAGATTGATTCCAATGAAAGTGCCAATCAGCCAAGCTGCGCTAAACGGAAAGTTAGACCAAACGAAAATACCGAAAATAATGCCGATGATTCCGCTCACAAGCATCAATCCCCAGTTAGGTGAAATCCGGCGCATTTGAAATGCGATCGCTACTTGAATGATGCCTTGCACAAAAATGGTAATGCCCAACACTAACGTGAAGGCAAGCACCCCTTCGAGCGGATTTGCCACCACGAGAATTCCAGATAGGAGATACAAAAGACCTAGAATCAGCTTAAAAACAACTTTACCTGCACCTCTTGATTGAAAGGCATAAACAATTTGAGTAATTCCAGCAAAGATGAATATCCAGCCAAACAGTAAGGTTGAAGCAACGCTGGCAAAGAAAGGAAATGCGATTGCAATGATGCCCAACACGATCATGAGAATAGCGATCGCGGTTGTCCATCCAGAGCTAACAACTTGCTCATCAGTTTTAGGCTCAATAACTCTCATGTTGATCTCCTTTTAAATGGATATTGTTGGCTCCATTGAGTCTGCCGATTTCCCTAAGAGGCTTAGGGAAACTCACTTAAATGCTTTGACTAAAGCCTCAAATTGCACTCGCAGTGACTTGTCATGAGGCGAGATAGGTGGGATCTGGCGATTGATACCCAGGAATTCATAGACTGCCATCTGAGCAGCTCGCACCGAATACTCGACCGTGAAGACGACATCATCAGGAATTTCAACAAACTGGCTGATGAAAGCGAGGTTTTTTGAGCTACGAGGGATCGGCAACGGTCGATCCGTGCGTAAACGAGGCATAAACATACTTGTGATGTACGGCATTCTGCAAGGAATGCAGTTTGCCGATTCCACAGTGTCCAAATCGAATCGTAAATGACCGCAAAGTTCCTGAAGAATTTCTTCACCGTTGCACTCGCTCATCGGCTTGGGAACAAAATCACCCACGCGATCGGGGAAAAGGGCATATCCCCAGAAGACCTGTACATCAGCAGGCTGATTTATAAAGTGGGGTTGATAGGCGAGGACAATGGACATCAGCCAGTTTGAGTCTTTAAACGTGATCAGTCCGCCAGTCCCCGCTTGATTGCCGCTAAATTCGGCTATTTTATTGAAGAATGCGGAGGTTTTAAGGGTGACAGTGAAAGACTCCCAGAGAGACTCGGCAATACTGCTATTGAATGCAGCCGGATTCCCAAAATCTGGGCTTTCCGCCGCCAGCTTTTCCCACAGAATCCAACTGTCGCTGTCCTGTTTGGTCAGCTTCTCAGGTGCATTTGTCATTGACCCCAAACTTGAGGCATCAGTCATAGATCCGTTTTGCATAAAAACTAGGTCGCCGTTTTTAACTGCAATGGTTTTACTTTCACTATTCTGCTGATAATGAATGCCTGTCACCACAAACTTGCCCTCTTCGGTGTTGCGATCCAGATCCATCACCTTGCAATCTAGGATGAAATTGACACCTTGGGCTGTGAGCCAACTCTGCAATGGACGAACCAATGAATCGTACTGATTGTAGATGGTTCGCTTAACCCCTGCGAGGGTTTCAATCCGAGAGAATTCGAGCATGAAGCGATGCAAGTAACGCTTGAATTCAACAGCACTGTGCCACGGCTGGAAGGCGAACGTAGTAGCCCACATATACCAGAATTCAGTCTCGAAGAATTCAGGGGAAAGCCAATCTGTGATACAACTAGCACCTAACTCAGTTTCACCAGCTTGGGTGAGCTTCAGTAACTCTTGACGATTTTGCATGGAAAAGCCCATCGAACTCACAGGGACTTTCGCCCGTCGGCTGTCAACGAGACGGGCCATGGAATTTGACTTGTGCTGCTCATTGAACTCCATAGTTTCGTCAAATACCGTTTTTCCGGGATAACTCAGGGAGGGGATCGACTTGTAAAGATCCCAAGTGCATTCATAATTGTCAGTCGTCAACATCCGTCCTCCCCGCATCGAATAACCGTCTACAGGGTTCCCGGCTCCATCCAAACTTCCGCCCAGGAGGGGCTTTGCTTCTAGGATAAAAATATTTTCGCCAGGGAGTCCGCCGTCGCGAATCATGAAAGCTGCGGCTGCCAAAGAGCCGATACCACCACCCAACAGATAGGCATTAAATTCCTTTTTGAGTATTCCAGAATTCTGAAGGAGTTCATTCGTTAGTGACATATTAATAGCCCTGCCGTGATGAAGATTTCAATTGGAAGAAACCGCTGTAGCAATCTTGCTTAAGTGACGAACGTAACGCAGTGCTCCAGGGCTGGCATTGGCTGATAGCAATGCTTACAATGCCAGTAAAGCCTGCCCAAACAAATATGACGGAGTAAAATGGTTGAGCAGCAGGGACATATATATCTGCTACTCATGGATTGCTCACGATCAATCAATAGAATCGTTTGCCAACGCTGCTTTGGCAAAAGTTGTTTTGGTAATGTTGTTGGAGAATTCATTAGATCACCCGTTAGATAGATAACCTATTCTTTAAAGCCTAAATGGAATAGATAATTTTGTTTTTTGAGGGCGTGTTTGCAAACCCAGAGGAGCATTGAAAGAGTATGTGTTTCAGCTTCTAAAATTATTTACATTTTTCTTGGCTTTTTGCCAATTTGCAAACACGCTCTAGTACTCTGAGTCGCTGTCGCTTGATTTACCGAGTGAATTGGTTGAATACGATATAAATCGTATTCAACAATGCTAGTTAGTACGACCACTTCCAATTCAGAATCTCAGGCATATCCTCTCCGTGTTTCGTGATGTAATGTCTGTGTTCGATGAGTTTGTCGCGGAGAAGCTGTTTTGCATGAGCGCCGATGGATTGGAGTTGCGGGACACGATCGATGACATCCTGAGCCAGATGAAAGCGATCGAGGTCATTGAGAACCACTATATCGAATGGCGTTGTCGTAGTTCCTTCTTCCTTGTACCCGCGCACATGCAGGTTATGGTGATTGGTGCGGCGATAGGTGAGGCGATGAATCAGCCAGGGATATCCATGATAGGCAAACACGATCGGCTTATCGCGTGTGAAGATGCTATCAAAATCTTGATCGCTCAAACCGTGCGGATGTTCGCTGGAAGGCTGAAGCGTCATTAAATCAACGACATTAACCACGCGGATTTTTAGATTAGGAAAGTGTTGACGCAAGAAATCAACCGCCGCCAGAGTTTCTAGAGTCGGCACATCACCTGCACAAGCCATCACCACATCGGGTTCAACTCCTTGATCGTTACTTGCCCAATCCCAGATACCGAGTCCAGCTGTGCAATGCTTGCTAGCAGTTTCGATGTCCAACCACTGCAATTCGGGTTGCTTACCTGCAATGATCAGATTGACGTAGTGACGACTTCGCAAACAGTGATCAGTCACTGAGAGCAAAGTATTTGCATCGGGCGGCAGATAAACTCGAATCACATCTGCTTTTTTGTTGACAACGTGATCGATAAAACCAGGATCTTGGTGTGAAAAGCCATTGTGATCCTGCCGCCATACATGAGAAGTGAGTAAGTAGTTGAGTGAAGCGATCGATTTACGCCAAGGAATGTCATTAGTAACTTTCAACCATTTGGCATGTTGATTGAACATGGAGTCGATGATGTGGATAAATGCTTCATAGCACGAGAAGAAGCCGTGGCGACCCGTTAAAAGATAGCCTTCTAGCCATCCTTGGCACATATGTTCGCTCAGAACCTCCATCACCCGACCATCTGTTGCAATATGATCATCCGTCGGCAATATCTTGGCAGTCGAGACGCGATCTGTCACTTCTAAAATCGCATTCCAACGATTTGAGTTATTTTCATCTGGACTCATCACTCGAAAATTGCGACTGTCCAGGTTTAGTTTCATCACATCCCGCAAGAACTGTCCCATGATGCGGGTTGATTCTGCTTTAATAGTACCGGGTTTCGGAACTTCAACAGCGTAGTCCTGAAAATTCGGCAGTTTCAAATCTTTGAGCAATAACCCTCCATTTGCATGAGGATTTGCCCCCATACGTCGATCCCCTTTCGGAGCTAGTTCTGCTAACTCTTCGATTAATTTCCCGCTTTCATCAAACAGTTCTTCTGGCTTGTAACTTTTCATCCAGTCTTCCAGCAGTTTGATATGCTCAGGCTTGCTTGCGAGTTCGGCTAAAGGCACCTGGTGAGCGCGAAACGTATTTTCAATAGGGAGGTCATCCACAATTTTGGGTCCCGTCCACCCCTTGGGAGTTCGCAGCACAAGCATGGGATGTTGGGGACGCTTTGAGAAGCCATTCGTGCGGGCATCGTGTTGAATAGCTTTGATTTCACGAATGATCATGTCCAGCGTTTCTGCCATCTGTTGGTGCAAGGTTTCGGGGTCGTCTCCCTCGATAAAATAAGGCTTGTAGCCATAGCCAATGAGTAGGCTTTGCAGTTCCTCTTGGCTGATCCGCGCCAACACCGTCGGATTTGCAATCTTATAACCATTCAAATGCAGAATTGGCAAAACGGCACCATCACGGGCAGGGTTCAGAAACTTGTTTGAGTGCCAACTGGTCGCCAAAGATCCCGTTTCCGCTTCTCCATCTCCAACGACGCAGCAAACCAAAAGGTCAGGGTTGTCGAAGGCAGCGCCATAAGCATGAAGCAGTGAGTATCCTAACTCCCCACCCTCGTGGATGGAACCAGGTGTTTCAGGAGAAACGTGGCTAGGAATTCCGCCTGGAAAGGAGAACTGTTTGAAAAGCTGCTTCATCCCCTCGATATCCTGCGAAATATTGGGATAAACCTCACTGTAAGTTCCTTCAAGATAAACGTTGGCAACGATTCCTGGACCTCCATGACCTGGACCTGCAACATAAATAACATTGAGATCCTGCGCTTTAATCACACGATTGAAATGAGCGTAAATAAAGTTAAGACCTGGAGTTGTACCCCAATGTCCAAGCAGTCGAGGTTTGATGTGTTCTAGTTTGAGCGGTTCATGCAGGAGTGGATTATCGAGGAGATAAATTTGACCAACTGAAAGATAGTTCGCAGCACGCCAGTAAGCATGAATCTTTCGCAGTTCTTCTGTTGTCAGGGTTTTGGGCGCGATCGCAGTAGTAACTGTCATGTTAGGTAAGAAGTAGAAGTTTACAAGTGAAATTTCAAGAGCGATTGGAACAGTAACGAATTAAATCTTTTTCAAACTCATCACGGGTGCAGCATTACGACAAGCTAGGAGGCGGTGCCCGATCGCCCCCCAGTTTCTGGCTCGAACGATATCGCTCTGCTAAAATATGCCTGTAGTAATGCACTCGTTCACTCGCTCGTGCCGCAACACTGGGATTATGCGGGGCTGCCAATTGAATCGTCTGGATGATTAAATGAAAGCGTGAAGTGCCGTGACGCAGATTCTGAGCAAACGAGGGGATGACTTCGCCTCGATCGCCATTTAGTTGAAAGCGGTCAGGATTTGGACGACCAAAAAATAGCTGCTCCAAAACTGCGAGAGTGCCATGAAAGTTGATAATGACTGGGCGATCGCGCGTGAACAATGCTTCAAACATTTCCTTGTCTAAATGCTGAGAATTTTCCGCGTCTTCTTCCAACACTCGCAAGTCGGTGACATTTACCACCCGCACCCGCAGTGCTGGCATTTCGTCCCGCAAGATGTGAGCGGCTGCCATTACTTCAACTGTGGAACGATCGCCAATTCCAACTAGCACTACATCAGGATCGATGCCTTCATCGGTGCTTGCCCAGTGCCAAATTGAAGCACCTGCCCGACAGTGCGCGATCGCTTCAGCCATCGTTAACCATTGCGGCATCGGATCAGCACTGGTAAGGATAAGATTAATCTGATCGGTCGTGTTTAAGCAATGCGCGATCGTCGCGATCAAACAGTTTGCATCTGGCGGTAGATAAACTCGCACGATTTCTGCTTTTTGCGTCATCACAGCATTGATAAAACTAGAGCTTTGCTGAGAAAAGTCACTGGATTCCTGCTGCCACGGGGTTGAAACTGCTAAATAATTCAGAGAGGCGACGCATGATTGGGTAAAGCCCACGCTTCGCGAACGCCACGGGAATGTTTTGGACAGTTTCAAGAACCTGGCGTGCTGGTTCATCATGCTGATAATGCTGTTTAAAGACGCTTCATACGATAGAAAAAGTCCGTGCCGACCTGTAAGCACATAGCCCTGAAGCCATCCCTGACAAGTGTGCTGGCTGAAAAACTCCAGCATCCGTTCTTTTCTCAAACTGACCTGCAAATCATCAGACTGAATCGAACCATGATCATTGCGATGGTTTACTTCTAGTAAGGCTGATAAATTGCTCGACTCTAGCTGATCTGGGCAGAAAATACGGAACGTTTGTGGATTTTGCTCAATGACTGTTTTGATGTACTTTCCAATCTGTTCTGTATTGCTGAATTGATCTTCTTCATATGAACAGAACTTTGTTTGAATTGGAATTTCAAAGTCAAAGATATTCGGTAAATTTAGGGGCTTGTAGACACCTTCACCAGATATGTGAGCATGACAGCCCATGCGTTGCTTATCTTGGGGGCAAAGATTTAGAATCTCTTGAATAGGGCAACCCTGTTGGTCAAACAATTCTTCAATTTTATAAGAGCGTAACCAGTCTTCTAAAAGCTGCAACTGTTGCGGATTGGTCTTTAAATCTTTGGCAGGAATTTGGTGAGAGCGATGAGACTCCTCAATCGAGGCTCGATCAATTTCCTGGATGCCTGTCCAGTCTTCGGGCGATCGCACAATCAATACAGGAAACTTGGGTTGAGTAATCGCTTGCCCTAAACGTGCAGCTTGCTGAATTCTGCAAATCTCTCGATATGCCCAATCGAGCGAGCCATAAAGATCAACATTTAGATCGAGCGCATTTTGAGTCGCGGAATCTTTGTCAAACTGATTTTTCTGACTGCCAACAATTCGGACTTGATATCCGTAGCCTGTAAATCGTTGCTGAAGTTCAATATCACTCATCGCAGCGTAGATAGTCTTATCACCATTGAGGTGCAAGATCGGCAGCACTGCGCCAGATTTTGCTGGATCGATCAACTTGTAGCTATCCCAGGCAGTAGCTGTCGCTCCTGTTTCTGCTTCTTGATCCTTAATAACGCAAGCCACAATCAAGTCAGGATTATCCATGACTGCCCCAAAAGCGACAGTGAGAGCATAACCGAGTTCTTCACCTGCATAATCGTGATTCAGAAAACCACAGGGACAGGAAAAGCCGCGAATTAAGGTTGCCAGTCCATTAGCATCTAGGGTCAGTTCGGGATAAAATGCCTGGAGAGACCTTTCTAGGTAAAGGTTTGCCAACATTGCAGGTGTTCCGTATCCTGCCTCTGCGATGAGGAAAAGGCTGATGTCATGGTGCTGAATTAGGCAATTGAGGTGAACATAGATCAAGTTAATGCCAGGGCAAGTGCCCCAGTGTCCTAGCAGACAGTCTTTGATATGCTCCGACTTTAAGGGTTGCTTGAGTAGAAAATTGTCTTTCAGGTAGATTTGAGCCGCCGCAAGGTAATTCGTTAGGCGACAATAACGCGCGATCGCGTCTAGCTCCGCCTGATGAGCCGCCCGGACTTGTTGGATCGAAATTTCAGAATTGGCAGGAGTCGGCAGAATTGAGAAACGCATAGTTACTCACTTCAATAAAAATTTAGTTCCTTTTTTTGGTTCAAGGAGCTAGAGTCAAGGCTTGACCCAATCAGTTGAGCGACTCGAAAGGCAGAGCCGATTGCTCCTTCATGTAAACCATCGCCAAGGTAGGCTCCCGCATGGTAGGTATTGTTCTCGCCATTGGTAGCAACGACTTCATCCCGGTATCGAAAGGATTCAGTGGTATACATCGGGGTGTGGTGTTTCTGAATGTGAATGATGCGATCGGGTGCAATCAACTCCTCTAGTTGGAATGATAAAAAATTATGCTGTGGCGACGAGATACCGCAAAGCTGATTTAGGCAGCCGTTATAGCCCCAGCGACTATCTGGCTTTTGGAAATAATCAAATTCTGAGGGTTGTGTAATCCCTTGGCGGGCGTACATGGAAATATCTCTATGAACTAAGGTTGTTACATGGTTGGCTTTCCAGGCAGAAAAGCGTTTGGTTTCAGCATCCGTTGGGTCTGTTAACAGCGCCATTACTTGATCAGGGGGTGTAGCAAACACGACTTTATCAAACTCCTGAATTTCACCCGTCGAGCGCACAATTTTGACAACATCCGAGCTTCTGGAAATACGGTCAATCTCTACGTTCAGCACAATTTCACCCTTAAATCGCGCCAGAATTTTTTCAATGTAAGAATACACACCGCCTTTAACTCTGACCCAGTTGACCGCGAGATAGTCACGTAAAGTAGGGATCGCCAACTCTGCTGGAAAATCATCAATCAGTTCAAACGGCATTGAATAGCTATACATAACCACCAACTTCAGCCAGGTATCGCGGCTACCGGAGCCTTTTAAATATTCCGACAGCGGACGATTGGACAAATTTTGCAAGTTAGCAAATCGCGTTCTCAGCCATAATGCAGCGGAACGGACATAGATGGTATCGAGGCGTAACTGTTCGATCAGCCCGTGGATACCTGCGAAGTTTTTCTCGATGGTGACTGCCGATAGAAAGTGGCTGCCATCTTTGAGAAACATTGCTGAACCAATATCCACGGGTTCTAGTTCTACCCCTAGCTCTTGCATCAGCGAGATGAAGTTGTAAAAAACAGTTGGAAATTCAAGCACCCCGCTTTCCAAAATTTCATCGCAATCGGCTTGGTTCGGTTTCACGTTTTTGTTCAGTGTACGAATATGCCCTCCTAACATGGGTTGCCGCTCAAACACGGTGACATGATGTCCTTCTTTATCAAGCAGGTAAGCTGTAGCCATGCCGCTAGCTCCGCCACCAATAATAGCGATTCTCATAATTGACCTCTAAGTTTATGAAATGGATAATGTGCGACGCCGAATAGCGCGTCGTAGACATCGCCTGTTTAGCCGTTGCCTAAAAGCACGTCGCCCGATAATCGTTGGTAGAGCAATGCCCCCGTCCAAAATGTGGGAGCAAAGCCCGGATAGCCCGATGAGGCATTGCAGAAATAAAAATGGTTAAGGGAGGTTTCGTGATTCAGTCGCCCTAGACCCATATTGCGCGGCGTCAAAATGGAGCCGTAGGAATTTCCATTAGGACTCCAGCAAAAACGCTCATTGGTAGTAGGGCTGCCCGTGATATGAAAAACCATGTGTTTTCTAAAATTCGGCACATAGTGTTCTTCCACGACATCCAGGATGGAGTCTAAGATTTCTTGTTTTTTCTGGCTGTAAGCTTTGCGATCGCTCTCCCGTAATTGCTTGAAATAGTCGTAATTGGCAACGGTGAGGAATTCGACAATTTGACAGTCCTCTGGGCAGTCCCGACCCGCTTCTGTAAGTAAAGTAGGCGTTGTGATGGCAAAACTAGGATTAGAAAAGTCATGGCGCTCATACATCTGCACGAAGGCTTCATTTAGATCGTGATGCCCAGTATGCGAGAGATTCCACTTGCCAAATCCATAGTCTTGGAGGTCGATATCTTTGACGACACAATAAGCCATGTAGTTAGATGCCGAATATTCATAGTTGAGTTTTCGACGCACAGTTTTGGAGAACTTTTCCTCACCAATCATTTTGGCGGCTTTTTTGGGGTCAATATTGCAAATCACAGTATCACCTGTAAATTCATGGGTTTGATGGGTGGTGAGATCCATCGCCTGAACTCCCGTAACCGTTCTGTCTGTGACTCTAAAATTCGTGACTTCATGGTTGAGTAACACCTGTCCTCCATGCGATTCGATGACATTGACCAACGAATTAATCACATGCTCAAAATGCTGAGTTGGGTAAAATGCGCCTGCTTGATAGCCTCGGAACAATGCGACCCAGGCATAAAACGAGAGTTGATTTGGGGGCAGTAAAAAATCAAGCCATTGCAGGGCTAATAGGGTTTGGGCGGCTTGGGGTAGCTGAAACTTGTCAAATACATCCTGAAGTGTGCTGTTGAGATGCTGGATGGTACAGAATATTTCACTTGGATGGCTGAATAGTTCAATTGGTTTGATCGGTGGAGCGAGTCTTTTCAAGCCTGCACCAGTCTTTTCCACTTCGTTGATAAATTGGCGAATGCGATCGCTATGAGCAGGAAACAGAGCAGACAATCGCTGGATCAGTTCCTCTGGTTCTGAGGGAATGTCCAACGCATGTTCCGGCATTCGCATATGATCAAAGCCATCGGGATCATACCGCTCAAAGGTCACTTCCCGATCCAAGCCCAGTTTTTTGAGTACCCGATTGACGGTTTGTCCTTCACCGCAGTCCCATACATAGTGAAATTGGGCATTAAACGTATATTTTTTAGCCATCGTAAACGTATGACCAAAGCCCCCCGGATGCTCATGGGCTTCGAGGATTTGCACAGTCTTACCAGAGTTGGCCATTAAAGCACCAAAGACCAATGCTGATAAACCACTGCCGACAATTAGGTAATCCGGTAGGTCACTCATTTTTTTCCTTTAAATAAATTTTAATAACAGAGATTAGTCCCTTTTAACTAGCCTGATAGATGCCTCAGTTATTCATTGACTCGATAATTCCTCATCATGCCAGCGTCTTCGTGCTCCAAGGTATGGCAGTGGTATGTAAATAAGCCGCTGTATTTCTCAAATTTCATGAGCAGCTTCACTCGCTCACCCGGCATTACCATTACAGTATCCTTCAAGCCCTCGTCTACATAGCCATCCTTGACAGTTTGCCATCCTGCGGCAAGTTCTGGCAGCACTTCCCGACTAATGACTTGAAACTGCACGCCGTGTAGATGGATAGGGTGCGCCATGCCCTTCGCATCCATCACGGCTCCAGGGTTGAGTTTATTGATAATCTCCCACTGTTCAATAGAATTTAGCTTTACAGTTTCCTGTGGCGTTGCGGTATTCATTTCAAAGAGATGCCCATTAAGAACCCATTTCATACCTTTGAGAGAAAGCTCAATAGGACGTGGCTGTGCGGCATTAACGGCATCTTCTGGACGCAATAGTGGTAGATTTGTTAGTTGATTGGGGAGTCGCAGAGTTTCTTTTTCTTTGCGCTCAATCTTGACGTTGAATAGCATCATCGCTGAACCAAGTTCCGGGGCATTATCAGAACTCATCATGCCGCTCATGCTGCTACCTCCTACATTTTCTGCTCCTGAAAAAGCCAGACTATTTAGAGATACTTCTGTCCCAACTTTCAACTTACTGAAATCTGCCCAAACATCAATCCGCTCACCTGGGGCTAACATGACATACTTTCGTTCGGTAGGTCGAGCCAGTAAGCTACCATCAGTGCCAATGATGGTCAGTGGATCGCCACTGCTCCACGCAAGCTTGTAGATACGTGAATTAGATCCATTTAAGATGCGAAGGCGATAGACTCGTGTCGCCGCAGAAAGTGTGAAGTTGGGTTTACCATTCACGAATATCTTTTGACCCAAAAAGCCCATCATGCTGCTCATACCGCCCATGTCATTGCTGGATTGACCTGAGTTATCCTGTTGCATCCCGCCCATGTTGCTATTACGGGGGGTACCTATTTTGCTGCCGAGATAGAGGAGTTGATTATTGGCATCTAAGGTACGATCTTGCAGCACAATCGGTATCTCATAAGCCCCTGTGGGTAGATTGAGGGTCGCTTCTTCTTGATCCGTGACTATAAATAGCCCCGCCAAGCCTGCATAGGCTTGCTCCCCTGTAAGCCCGTCTGGATGAGGATGAAACCAGTTTAGCCCTGCCTGATTAATAACCTCAAACTCATAAACATAGGTTTGTCCAGGCTGAATTGCAAAGCGAGGATGTCCATCCATCTCCTCTGGTAAAATTAATCCATGCCAATGCACAATGCTGGCTTGCCCTTGAGGAAGGGCATTTTGGAAGTTGACCCGCACGCGCTGACCTTGGCGAACGCGAATAATGGGGCCTAAATAACTATCGGGAATAGTTTGTAAGCTGTTTGGGTCGCCTTTGACAAGTTTTGCTGCGTAAGACCAAACTTGGGTCGTTTGTCCCGGCAAGATTGGAACCGTTGTCGGTGCAGCCTTCAGGTTGATTTCAATATCGGGAATGAATTTCGCATTCGGGCCACGGGCTACGGTGTTACCCTTAGCTATTTTTGCGGTGGAAGATTGAGGCGAACAACTGGATAGTAGGCTGTGAATTCCACTTCCTATAACAAATCCGGCTGCAAGTCGAGTCCCTTTAAGAAAATCTCGGCGGGCTAGGGGATATTGGTGAGTGATTTTAATAGGCATATCGCTCTCATTTATGAATACGTCAGTGAGGTTGTCTTGTCGGTTCAGAACTTTGCTAAGGGACTTCCAGTTAAAACCCATCCCTGCGGGACGCTCCGCAAACGTAGGGGCGCAAGGACTTGCGTCCCTACAAATGTACAAATAATTTTGGATAATTTATTTTTTGGAAGTCCCTAAGCAACTTGGTAGCCAGCCGCCGTAATAACATCCTTGATAGCAGCTTCTGAGGCTTGAGTTTCCACTGATACAATCTTGGTTTTTGGATCGCCCTGAACGGTAGCTTTAGCATCAACTGTTCTAATCGCTTGAGTGATGGTGTTTACACAACCACCACAGGTCATTCCAGGAACTTTTAGTTGGAGTTTCATAATGTCAAATCCTTATTTTTATGTGGTTCAGTTAAGAAAAAGTTTTTGGACAATCAGCAATGCTTTTCTCCACTTTTCAACCAGTTTTGCTTCAGTGTTCGGGCAGTAATCTGTACAGTCAACTGCTTGTTCGGTCAGTACGCTTACTGGATGGAGAGCGCATTTAAGATAGGGATTACCGCTAAAATATTGACAGCGGTGACACGGAACCTTATGATGCGGTTTGAAGTTGAATGAATGCCGCCGACTCTTGGGAATGCAAGCATAAATTGCAGCAGCAATCGCCGAGAGTATAATAAGGCTAATAATAATCAGGAAAGCTGCATTTAGTGTAGGGAGAGTTTCAATCCTTCGCTGGCTTGGAGGAAGTGAATTAGATGGCTGAGTTGCGATCGCTTTTGCTTCCATTTGTGTTACTTCCTGAACATAGAATCACCTTTCGGAGTGATAAATGCTGACTTCGAGATTTCTTGGAGCTACGACTTATCTGCTTCGGTTTTCGTAAGAGCTGCCTGAAGTTTTGCCTCATCTTCGTGGGATAATGAAGTTCGTAGGACTTTTCCCTCAAATTTGCTCAAGTCTTCCAAAACCTTGTCAGGTGTAGATTTTCTCACCAAGATAAAAATGGCAGAGGTTCCAGGTTCGATTGTGTTGCCTAGTTCTTGAATGAAGTTGTCATCAATGCCGATATCCGTTAATGCACCGGAAAGGGCACCCACTGCTGCACCAAAAATTGCCAGCATGGGATGAAGGAAGATCAAGCCGATTAACAGTCCCCAGAAGCCGCCACTTAATGCACCAGAAGCGACAAGTTCTTGAGTCTGCTTAACCTTGACTTTGCCGTGTCTATTTCTGACCACGATCGCGGCATCTTCTAGATCGATCAAATATTCCCGCTCCAGTTTTCTGAGATCAAGCAACACTTCATCTGCCTTAAATTCATCTGGAAAGCCAATCACAATTAGATCACTCATATTTTCCTACCTATTAAAATGAACACTTAGCTTTGAAGAGGAAAAACTTTCACAAAAATAATCACAGTTTCTGGTTCTAAAAAAATGGCAAGAAGACTGTTGTTTTCTATCTCACAGAAAGCTTGTTGTAAAGGCGAGCAACGAAAGCAGCGTACAGACCTGTACCTACAGACCAAATCAGAAGACCGACGATAAAGCTTCCCCAGGTAACGCTTCGGGTGATACCAGACAGATTGGCGTGAAGAACATAGCTAAAGAATGCCATTGTTGCTTGAGGTGCCACTGTTAGGAATAGAACACAAACTAAATAAGCAATGCCTGAAGCGATCGCTGTAGCAAGAAATAGCGAACGCACACTTAGCCTTAGTGCTGAATAACTACGTATACGGGTTTCTTCGGTATGGTGAACACTATGGGTCATGATGAGACTCCTGTGCATGAGATAGTTTTCTTTGGGTGTTGCGACGACCCCAGGGGACAAATGCAGGGGTCACTGCGGCATAACGAGCATACTCGTCACCAAATTCTGCTAAGGCATCCCGTTCTTCTTGGTGTGCTAATCGGATATACATCGTGATCAAAATAGGGAACATGAGCAACGTCAAGAGAGTGGGCCATTGCAGCAAAAAGCCCAACATGATGACAATGAAGCCGACATACTGCGGATGGCGAATGGTTGAATATGGCCCTGAAACCGCCAATGTATGACTTCGTTGAGCTTTGTAGAGAACTTCCCAAGCGCTGCCTAAATAAATCAGTCCACCAAAAATCAACACGCTACTCAAAAGGTGAATCGGATTCAAATGAGGATCACCCTTCCACCCCAGTAGAGTCCACCAAAGATGCCCAGAATCATGGGAAAAAATGTTCAGTCCTGGATAGCGGGTTTGCAACCAGCCGGAGAATAAGTAAAGCGTTAAGGGAAACCCATACATTTCTGCGAACAATGCCACAATGAACGCTGAGAATGCCCCGAACGATCGCCAATCTCTAGGGTTACGCGGCTTGGTGAAACTAAAGGCAAAGATGATAAATATCAGAGAATTAATAATCACTAACCACCACAGCCCGTAAGCAGGAACGTTACTCATGTCCTTCATGGTTCGATCTCCTTGAAATAGATTGATTTGCAGAGTCCGAATTACCGCCTTCTCGGCTATTGCTGCCGTCACCACCTCCATGTCCGCCATGTCCTACGTGCATAAATAGATGCATGAGTATAAAGATGAACAGGAAAGAGTACGGTAAAAAGCCCGCCAAATGTGCCCGATGTTCTGTAATCAGGAAGTACGTAATAATCCCGATCGAAGCAAATAGCACAATTTTTATCGGTAAGCTGAAACGATTTGGCTGGGGCTGATTCGATGAACCATGTTGATGCATAAAGACCTCATTCTGAATAGAACGACTTGCGATTCTCTTTTAGAGAGGCTACGCGATCGCCAAATCCGCGATTACCAGACTCCAGTTTTAGAAGATATCTGACCTACGGCAATTGTTAAGCCGTATTACCCAGATTGACGATCGCTTACCCTGCTAAACAAGCTAAATCATTGATTCCAGGCTTTCTGCCATCCTTGCATCTGTGCGATTTCAGCATTTTGAGATTTGATGATTGACTGAGCCAAAGTGCGGATCTCTGGACGAACAGCACGCCCAGATGCCATCTGAGCCATATTCACCGCCATTTGATGATGAGGAATCATTTGCCGTATAAATTCCTTGTCAAAGTCCGGGGCTTTCTTAAGCGCATCGATGTCCGTCTTCATGCTCATCATGCCTTGACCCTGACCCATCATGCCTTGACCCTGACCCATCATGCCTTGACCTTGACCCATCATGCCTTGACCTTGACCCATCATGCCCTGACCTTGACCCATCATGCCTGAGCCTGTGCCCTGCCCTTGTTTATGGTGGTTTCCCATCATGCCCATGTCAGTCATTGAATGTGCAGGGACTTCTTTGCCGTACCACTTTTTGTACCAGGTACGCATCTCTTCAATTTCAAGAGTTTGCTCTTTTTTAATCGCTTCAGCTATTTTTTTTACTTCTGGGCGTTTGGCGCGACTCAAAGCCAGGTCAGCCATTGCGATCGCATCTTGGTGATGAGGGATCATCATTTCGATAAAATGTTGATCGACTCGGACTGATCTGGGTTGTTGAGGATTTCCTGATGCAGGTAATGACTGAGCCTGTTTGCTGTTGGCAAGGACGAATCCGGCAGCAGCACCACTACTGAGTAGCCCGACTAAACTGTAGACCAAAAACTTCTTGTTCATAAATTCAGCTTGGTTAGGGGATGACCAAGTTCCTCTATCTTTCAAGCTACGCTCAGATTATGAGAAACCTATGAGCGAACCGACCGTTATGAGAGTTGTTAGGAAATAATAATGGTTAGGTTGAAAGTCTAACACCCTGGTTTCCGATGTAGTTTTCATGCTGCCATCAAGTAGAAGTTCCATAATTTGGTCTGAGCCATCCTCATTGCCTTATCCACCCCCGGACTCAGAAATTGAAATGACTCTGAATCGCAAAGTACACAATGCTGGCTGCTGCAAAGCAAGACACGCTGACTCATACAACAGCCAACGCGGTAAATTAAATGGCTTTATGCCGTTGCTTTAGCTACCTGACGGCAAGATTCGGCACAACGACGGCAGGCTTGAGCACACTTCTTACAGTGCTGGTGGTCGTGCTTCTCACACTCGGCCGCACAGCGATCGCAGGCTTCTGCACAAATCGCACACAGTTGAGCGTGCAGGTCAGAATTACGAGCCATGAAGCGGGCGCAAATATCGCAGATATCGGCACAATCGCGGCATAGCTTAATACACTGAGCCATCATCTGCACCATGTCACTGTCTAAGCAAGCAGTCGCGCAGTACTCACACTCACGAAGACAATCGAGGCAATCTTGAATGCATGTATCTAGCAGAGATTGACGGGATTGAGTAGTTGTCATGGCTTAAAGCTCCTAAAGAATCAACACAATGAAGAGCAGATTGTTATGCCCTCAACCAAGGTGCAGGAATAACAGAGTTCTTCTGTCTCTCAAGCTAAACTCAGACTATGAGAAACTTATGAGCGATTCAAGGTTTATGTCTTTAGAAAGATTTTTCCAGATTTTAGGCGATTAGCACTTCATTTCATCTTGATTTCATCATCTCCAATTATCGTTAACTTTAGATAGAAGTATGCGGACTCCGTGATTACCGCGCTCAACCTGTAAAGGAGTTAGCCCTATGAAAATTTTGGTGGTAGAAGATGATCAGGCAAATGCCGACATGCTTACTTGTATTCTCTACAACCAAAATTACACGGTTGAAGTCGCTAACGATGGAGAGGTTGCTTGGGAACTGATTGTCGTTTATGACTATGATTTATTACTGATAGATATTACGCTCCCTCATTTAGACGGAATAAGTCTCTGCCGTAGAATCAGAACGCACAGCTATCAAATGCCAATTCTACTGGTTACTGGGCGAAGCAGTAGCCACGACCAAGCAATCGGGCTAGATGCAGGTGCCGATGCATACATCGTGAAACCGTTCGATCATGAGGTATTGATTGCTGAAATTCGAGCCTTGCTGCGTCGCAAAGGAACAGCTTTTCAATCTGTGCTGGAGTGGGGTAGTTTGCGGCTTGATCCGGCAACTCGTGAAGTCACTTATGCAGGGCAACCTCTATGCTTGAGTCCCAAGGAGTTTTCGATACTAGAGTTTTTTTTGCGGAATGGTCGTCGAGTCTTTACCTACAGCGTGATTTTGGATCAACTCTGGGCTTATGAGGAGACTCCCGGCGAAGATGCCGTAAGAACTCATATTAAGGGGCTACGGCAGAAATTTAGGAGAGTCGGCGCTCCCACAGATTTGATTGAAACGGTTTATGGGCTAGGTTATCGGCTTAAACCCTTGGAAGCGATCGCCGATTCAATCAGCACGGATCAATTCACGTCTTCTCAGGGGACTCAACCGATTCAACAACAAACCCTCAGTGCCTTATCGAAAGTTTGGGATCGCTTCAAAACCAGAGTAGATGAACAGGTCAGAATACTAGAGCAAGCAAGTGCAGCTTTGATGCAACAGATGCTGAGTCCAGATATTCAACAACAGGCATCTCAGGAAGCTCACACCCTATCAGACTCACTTGCAACCTTTGGGTTGTCCGAAGGCTCTCGAATCGCTGAAAAAATTGAACAACTGCTACGCGTCAACGAATCTTTGAAATCGGATCAAACCCTCTGCCTTTGCGAACTGGTGACCGCCCTGCGTCAAGAAATCGATCGCGCATCGAACGACTTAACTACAGAACAGAGCGAACAGGAAGAGTCTGTGTTTGCGAATGAGCGTCCTCTATTATTGATCATTGATGCCGATCGCCAACTGGCGGAACAGTTAGTGAATGAAGCTGTGAACTGGGGATTTCGGAGCGCGATCGCGACGACTCTTTCCGAAGCCGAAACGAAAATTGAGCAGGATGCGCCTACCGTTGTGCTACTTGATCCCGACATTACTCATCCTACAACAGATAGTTTAAGACTACTGGCAAAGCTCAGTCATCAAACTCCTGCTGTGCCAGTTATCGTTTTAACCAGTCACGATCAATTAACCGATCGCCTAGAAGTTGCCCAACTCGGCGGACATGGTTTTTTACACAAACCCTTGCCCCCGGCTCATGTGCTGAAAACGGTCGCTCAAGCGGCGCAACGAGCAGAGGCAGCAAAGCAACGGGTGATGGTCATCGATGACGATCCCCAGATTCTCGCAACTTTAAAGGGGTTTCTAGAACCCTGGGGATTGAGCGTAACAACGCTGAATGATCCTCAACGATTTTGGGAAACGCTAGAATCCTGCTCACCCGATCTGCTGATTCTAGATATGAAAATGCCTGCGTTGAGCGGTGTTGAGCTTTGCCAGATTATCCGCAACGACTCACACTGGGGTCACTTGCCGATCATTTTTTTGACAGCGCATACTGATGCCACGATCATTAATCAAGTGTTTTCAGTGGGTGCAGATGACTTTGTGAGCAAGCCGATCATGAATCCAGAATTGGTCAGTCGTATTATCAATCGACTGGAGCGGATCAAACTCCTTCAAAATGCTGCTGAGACTGATCATTTGACCAAACTCTCTAATCGCCGTAAGTCAACTCAAGACTTAAACAAATATCTTCAACTTGCAAATCAACAGAATCAGCCGCTCTGTCTAGCAGTTCTGGACTTAGACAATTTCAAGGAGATCAACGATCGTCATGGGTACAATACTGGCGACATGGTGATGCGTCAGTGGGGACAGTTGCTCCGGCAGACTTTTAGGCAAAATGCAGTCATTGCTCGCTGGGAGAGCGATGAATTTGTGGTTGCCTTATCTAGCATGATTAAGGCAGATGGCATTCAAAGACTCACTCAATTATTAGCAACGCTCCACCACAGACAATTTGTTGCTCCTGATCAGACTCAATTTCGGATTACATTTAGTGCTGGAATTGCTCAATATCCAGATGATGGAACGGATTTGCATTCTCTTTATCAAGCCGCATCCGAAGCCTTGCATCAGTCTAAAGTTGCTGGGTGTGCCTGTATTTTTTCTGTGGGAGGCTCTAGAGTGTCAGTCTAGTAGAAAGTATTGACAAATAAAAGAAATTGTGATATGGAAATTTGGTGATTTCTGTAGTAAAAGTTTGCGAAATATGAGCAAGAACATGGAGATTGTGGACAACAGCTATGTGTCGAAGATCAATACTTTGGCAAAGGCTCAGTAAGCAAAAGATTTTTGCGTAAATCAATGTAAGTAGTAAGATAAAATTAATTACACAAATTTCGACCTGAAACCCTTATCCAGTCTAAAATCTAACGTATAAATATTTCTGTGCGATTACTTGACAGGCTTTGTCTCCCTGCCGAATGGCACACTTGAAAAGTCGAAACACAAGTGGTTTAAGCAGTTTGCAATTGCTTACTCCTTCATGCCGGGGTTTCGTCATCAAGGAGTAAGCTTTTGGGCGACATTTACGGACTCGTGCTTCGCTTCTACCTGGACGAAAACTCAAACTTTTCTTATCTCCTCATAAGTTCCTCAGATTGTTTTTTTACAGTCAAAGTGGGTATGTAAAGACTGTTGCATACAAACGCCCCCGAACGCGCGCATTCTGGCATTGGGGAAGTTTTTGTGTATCAGACAGTTTAAGTGGCGAACGATAATTTTGAAATCAGCGATGGAGAACAGTAATGTTAGATATCGATGAAATGAGCACAAAAGAGATCCATGATCTCTTGCAAAAAGTAGGACATGGTCATCTTGGCTGTGTAGGTGAAGGGCATCCGTATGTTGTGCCTATGCACTATTATCTCAAAGACTCAGAAATATATATTTTCACAACGGTCGGAATGAAGACTCAGTACATGGATGTAAATCCATCAGTCTGTTTGCAAGTTGAAGAAGTCCACGATCTAGAGCATTGGCGCAGCGTGACTGTGACAGGTCGAGCCGAACACATCACTCTTCAGCAGGATATTGATCGCGTGATGCAATTTGTCAAAACGAAAAACCCAACGCTTTCGCCTGCGATCAATCGCACCTGGATTGATGCCTGGGGTCGTGCAGAGGTTATGGCGCTCTACCGTATCCATCCCAGTGAGATGAGTGGACGCACCACTGATGGCATCAGCAGTCACTGAAAATCGAAGATTTTAGACAAGATTATGCTGAAGGCTGATTTGAGTTCTGCGTTAGCGTAAAGCCTGCGGCATGGCTTCGCTTAACGTGCAGCGTTCCGTAGGAAAGGTATCGCTCGCCATTTGTATCTTAAGCTGGCGTGATTATACCAATATGCCCGACTTGCCAAGCGTCTTGGGGCATAGAAGTTTAGTAACTCTCTAAAATTTCGCCTTAGTTTCATCATAAAAATCTGATAGTCAAGACATCGCAGCAAACCAGGAGGATTTATTTGTGAACCACGATCACCATAATCATCAGCAAACGCAGCCCAAGCCGGGAAACGCTGGGCACGATGAACATGGAAAGCAAGTTAAAAAGAATCCGCCTGACCCTGACCCACACGGCAACCAAGAGGGACGCAATCAACACGCCGGGCATGATCAACACACGGGGCACGATAAACACGCTGGACACAGCCCTGAGATTTTCAAACGACGTTTCTTTGTTTGTCTCCTGCTAACGCTGCCCGTTCTCTATTTTGCGCCAATGTTTCAGGATTGGTTTAACTATCAAGCTATCCAGTTTCCGGGTGTGAATTGGGTTATTCCAATTTTCTCAACTATTATTTATTTCTATGGTGGCTGGGTTTTTCTGAAGGGAGCCTACTACGAACTCCGCAGTAAAATTGGCATGATGACTCTGGTTGCTCTAGCCATCACCGTGGCGTTTATCTACAGTGTGGCAGTGACTTTCGGATTGAAGGGAGATTCTTTCTACTGGGAACTGGCAACCTTAGTCGATATCATGTTGCTTGGTCACTGGATGGAAATGGCTTCTGTGCAGGGAGCCAGCAATGCGCTAGGAGCGCTTGCAAAATTAGTCCCTTCTGTCGCTCACAAGCAGGTGAATGGGCGGAGCGAAGATGTCCAGGTAAGTACATTAGTTGAGGGAGATCTCATTCTGGTTCGTCCGGGCGAACAAGTCCCGATCGATGGTGAGATCGTAGACGGTACTTCTAACGTCAATGAATCTTTTCTAACTGGGGAGTCGCGCCCAGTGGTCAAAAAAGCCCAGGACGAAGCGATCGCCGGAGCAGTCAATGGAGAAGGTGCGCTGACAATCAAGGTGACTCGCACCGGAGATAACACCACCTTGAGCCAAATTATGCGGATGGTCGAGGAAGCGCAGACCTCTAAAAGTAAATTTCAATCAGTCGCCGATCGACTTGCGTATTGGCTCACGTTCATCGCGATCGGGATCGCTACGCTAGCATTTGTCGTTTGGCTATCTGTTAAACCAGATGATCTAACCTTTGCAGTGAGTCGTGCGGTTACTGTATTAGTGATTGCTTGCCCTCACGCGTTAGGGTTAGCAGTCCCTTTAGTGCTGGTCAATGCTACAACAATGTCTGCTAAAAATGGCATCCTGGTGAGAGACCGAGCAGCGTTTGAACGTGCCAAAAGCATTAAAACAATCGCCTTCGATAAGACTGGGACATTGACGACAGGACATTTTGGCGTGCAACGAATTTATACAGATAGTATAGATGAGTTAAAAGCTTTGGGCATTTCTGCTTCCCTAGAATCTTTATCAGAACACCCCCTCGGACAATCGATCGTAGAAGAAGCCAGCCATCGAAAACTCCAGCTTTCAAAAGCCAGTGACTTCAAAGCAGTTCCCGGTCAGGGCGTTGAAGGCGTAGTAGACGGTCAGCGCTATCGGGTTGGCAGACCAGAATGGGTTCAGGAGTTGAAATTGCAGTTTCCGCCAGAGTTGGAAAAGGGACTACAAGAACGTGAATCTCGTGGTGAAAGTGCAATCGTCCTGATGGACGACAAGCAAGTTCTCGCCCTATTCGGGTTAGCAGACCAGGTGCGGGCATCTGCACGAGAAGCGGTTGTAAAATTACAGAAAATGGACGTGCAGGTGGTAATGATTACAGGCGATGCCGAAGCGGTTGCCAAGGCTGTTGCTGGAGATTTGCAGATTGATCGCTACTATGCTCGTGTCCTACCACAGGATAAAGCTGCGCTAATTCATCGGCTCAAAGCTGAGAAGCCGACCGCCTTTGTGGGCGATGGCATCAATGATGCACCTGCTTTAACCGAGTCAGATTTAGGACTGGCGATCGGAGCCGGAACCAATGTTGCGATCGAATCTGCCGATCTAATCTTAGTTAAAAGCGATCCGCTTGATGCAACTTACGCGCTTAAACTTGCGAAAGCTACCTACAGTAAAATGGCTCAGAACTTGTTATGGGCAGCTGGGTACAACGTTGTTGCCATTCCATTAGCAGCAGGAGTTGGCTACCCATTCGGCATTCTATTAACACCAGCAATAGCTGCCATACTGATGAGCGTTTCGACAGTTGTTGTTTCATTTAATGCAATGTCGTTACGTGGCATTCGTTTGCATGATTGAGTACATCAGAACAAATCTCAATCGAGACGGAGTAATATAAGTTACCTCCTAGATGCAGAAGCCATTTCACTGCTTCAAAACTACTCACACCCCTAATCAGGGTAGAGTTGAACTAAAAAGTTTTTTGTAAGCATCTGTCTTTAAGGATAAAACATTTTAAATGGGTAAATAGAGCGAACGGTTTTAAGTGCGGGTATATTAAAAGGTAGCTTAATAGTGAAAGTGCTACCTTCACCTAAGTTACTTTGCACATCTATGCTGCCGTGGTGTGACTGAATAATTGCTTGCGCGATCGCTAATCCCAATCCAGAACCGCCAGTGCTACGGGAGCGATCGCTACTCACTCGATAAAAGCGATCAAAAATTCGAGTCAGTTCGTGTTTTGGGATACCAATGCCTGTATCTTGAACTTTAATTACAGCATGATAGTCATTACAATCTAAGAAAACTGTTACTTCGCCTCCTCTGGGTGTGTATTGAATTGCATTGACAATTAAATTAGAAAATAAGCGATAAAGCTGGTCAGCATTACCTATAATATTCAGAGGTTGATGCACTTGTATTGAAGATGTCAGCTTTACGTCTGCGGCATTTGCGATCGCTTCAAATTCCTCAACTAAATCGCTAACAATATCATTTAGACAACAATTTTCACGTTGTAATTTTTGGGCTTGTTTATCTAAACGTGCTAACATTAATAAATCAACAACCAAAGTAGTTAGCCGTTGATTTTGACGTTGTATAGTTTGTAAAATATCCCTTGTCTCTTCTTCATCTATTTGGGACATTAAAAGTGCCGATTCCACCGTTGCACCTGTTGCAGCTAAAGGCGTTCGTAATTCATGTGCTACGTCTGCTGTAAACTGTTGAATTTGTCGATAGGATTGATAAATTGGCTGCATAGCTAATCCTGATAGCCACCAACTAGCAGCAGCAGTCATACCCATTGCAATTAACAACCCTAATACCGAAACTAATTTCACACTATCCAAGTAATGATTAAACTCTTGTAGACTTCGCCCTACTTGCATATATCCCCAGTCTTGATAATTTTGGGTATGCAGTGATAAAGTAATTTGATGGTAATCTTTGCCTTTGCTGTCTTTGAGAAATTGCCAAGTTTTTTGATTAAAAACGTCAGGTAATCCTTCTGGATAATAACCAGCAGTAGCAATTAATTTTCCCGAAGTATCAAAAAAACGTATATAGTAGCTACTTTTAGTAACGATCCCAAGAAGATGACGTTTAGAATCTGGCTGTTGTTGAATACAATTAGTAGCTCCAGTTCTACATTTATCTATATTTGGGAATAACTGATGTGCCAATGGTTCTAAACGTCCAGGTGACTGTAGCTTTAGTTCGATACTATCGTGTAATGTTCCTGCTACAGACTCGATTTCACTGTCCAAAGCTACTACATGGGCATGGAACACAGCACGGTAAAAACCGAAAGCAAATATGCTTAAAATTAAACCCATAACGATGGCATAATATAGAGCCAACCGAATGCGGGTGAGTCGAAACAGCTTATTCTGATTCATTGGTGAAATTCAAACGATATCCCATACCATGCAAAGTTTCAATCAAGTTAGGACAGTCGCTATTGGTGAGTTTGCGACGTAACAAACGTATTTGCGCCGCCACTACATTGCTATTAGATTCTGCATTAACTTCCCAAATCTGGTTACGAATTTGTTCGGTAGTAACAATTTGGTTGGGATGCTTCATAAAATACTCTAGCAGTTGGAACTCTTTATTAGTTAAAGAAATTCTTTGCTGTTCACCCGTAGTATTTTGTCTTACAACTGTGCTATTGCCATAATCTAGAGTCAAGTTACCAACAGTCAATTGTTGAGGTTGGAAATGCGGAGAGCGACGCTGCAAAGCCCGCAATCGTGCCAGTAATTCTACCATGCTAAAGGGCTTTACTAGGTAATCGTCAGCACCAGCATCTAATCCGGCAACTTTATCTTCCATTCTATCTTTAGCAGTTAACATCAAGATAGGAAGAGGATTACCTTTGTAACGTAGTCTTTTACACAATTCTAAACCAGTAATTCCAGGAAGCATCCAATCGAGAATCGCTACTGTATATTGTGCCGAGCTATTTTCTAAGTAAGCCCATGCTTCAGTACCATCCATTACCCAATCAACTAAGTACTTTTGTTGATTTAAGGTGCGCTTAATAGCAGCCCCCAAATCCGGCTCATCTTCGACTAGCAGCACCCTCATATCAAATTGAGTAGTTAAAGGTTCGTTGTAAATTTGTGACTTAAGCATAGTTTGCAATAGGGATATCCCTATAAATAGGTTGACACTTAGATATGAAATTAGGATGAAATTCTTAAGAATTAGAATTAAGCTATATAAAACCTAACAGTAGGCTAGTATCTTAGCGATACATAATTAAAGAGAAAAGACTCAGTAGACCAACTTGCCAAAATAGGGTGTGAACTTAGTTTGAGGAGTTATAGAAACTAAGTTTTGCAAGATATCTATTGAGTCAATAATAATTTTGACACGTAAATATGAAATTAAGATGAAATTCCAACTATCTCAATAACATTTATAAAATTTGCTGTCATTAATTAGTTGATGTGCAAGTGAAGTTAGCATTCAACTTCTAACTAAAGTTAGAAGTTATAACAATAAATATTGCAACTAATTCTAATTTATACATATGCATTGAATATCAACTTGTTATGTTTATCAAAAAAAAGTTTCATGATTTAAAAGTCAGAATTAGCACATAAATTCTGTGCAAATGGCGAGTGAATAAATGGTGAAATGCCACATAACTTTTTTAAGTGTGTGGACTTCAATTAGTGGGTAATTCAGACCCACCAGTAATTAATTATGACTCCTGAATTCTGAATCTTTCTTCAAATTATACAACAATGATAAGTCAATTAGATGACAAGAACACATGATGAATACTGAACTTGGGAAATTATTAAAGACAAAATAGAAAATTTCATCTTGATTTCATATTTCTCCTTCAAGATAAAAAATAGGTTGATTCCATAATGGATATCAATATTTTTGTGGACATGACTTAAAGGCTTGCTCAGGTAGTTATCGAACAGACCTAATTGATATTTACTTTTGGTCAAATTGAAACAGATTTAGGCGGTGATGAGCTATACAAGCAATAGTCACTACAATTCGTATCGTCAATAAAACAATGTAGTAGTGATATTGCAAATAAAAATCCGCTCCAATGAGCAAGTTAATTCAGCCCTGATAATTCCTACTAATTTTTGAATTTTTTGGATGGTAAATATGAATCAGCTTGCAAAATCTTCATCATTCGAGAACGTTTCTAACTGTCAATGGAACAATCATAGTAAATGGAAAAAGATTACTGCCGCTGATGTTACCGAGGCAATAGGAAATGTACCGATTGTAAAACTCAAGAATATTTCTCCTGTATGTGTTGTCTCAGAATGTTTCTTGAAGTTAGAGAGCTGTAATCCCGGAGGTTCTATTAAGGAGAAAAATGCAGTCTATCTCGTGACGCGTGCAGAGGAGGAAGGGCTTCTTATACCTGGTGGTACGATTATCGAGTCAAGTTCAGGAAATTTCGGCGTTGGTCTGGCTATGGTAGGAGCAGTCCGAGGGTATCGAGTGATTATTGTCGTCGATGCAAAAACTGCTCCACCCTTTAGACGAATGCTGAAAGCATACGGTGCTGAACTTGTGGATGTACCGCTACATGAGGCAGACGAATCAGGCTCGATGCAAAAGGCAAGAATGAAACGAGCGCGTGAGCTTGCCGCAACTATTCCTCATGCTTGGTATCCATGCCAGCACTTAAATCCTCTGAATACTGAGGCCCACTCATACTATACTGCGCGTGAGATTGAAGCTCACTTTTCCTCCGACCTTGATGCTGTAGTGGTGGGTGTTAGCACTGCGGGACAAATAATGGGAATTGCTCGTTATCTTCGACCGCAATTTCCAGAAATACGTATTGTTGGCGTTGATGTTGAGGGTTCAGTCATTATGGGAACCCCAGCAAAACCATACAAGATGACAGGTGTTGGGTTATCGTTCTTTCCACCTAATCTGGAGCTTTCGCTGCTTAATCGTGCTTATGTGATACCAGAGGCGCTTGCTTACTCTGTGTGTCATGCACTGGCACGTCGTGAGGGATTGCTTCTGGGTGCTTCCACAGGGGCAATTGTGGCCGGTGGCTTACATCTGGCGCGTTCTCTTGGTGCTGGTGCGCGGGTTCTAATGATCAATCCAGACCGAGGGGATAGATATCTTGAAACAGTCTACGACGACCATTGGCTTGACCGTTATGGATTTACCCTTAAACAAGGAGAGCATCTTGATGATGCGATCGCCTCATTGACTCCTGTGTATTTTTAGTGACTCATTATATAGTGCTGAAAAATTTCATGAACACCTCACCCCAGCAAGAACAGGAAGGTAATAAAATAGCTTCCCAGCGATCGCTATTGATGTTACTTGCTCAGTTCATACCTCTTTCCTTAACTGATGTGGCAATGACTCTCGGCGATCCACTTCAGACTGCTGCACTCAGTCGCTTGGCCTTTCCGCAAGAGACATTAGCCGGAGTTGGGGTAGTCAAAGGGGTTGCCGTATTTCTAGAAAGCCCCATTATCATGATTCTTCATGCCTCAACCGCTCTTGGAGGGCAAGTCAAATCTCGCCGCGCACTTTGGCAATTTACAGTAATTGCGGGACTTTCTCTCAGTGGTATCTTCCTTTTACTCACTTGGGAGCCTTTGTATAACTGGCTTCTTTTAGAGGTATTTGGTGTTAGCCCATTTATTGCAGCGCAAGGGAGAACTGCTTTTTTATTGATGTTCCTGTGGCCTTTCGTTATTGCTTGGCGACGATTCTTTCAAGGGCTGCTTATCCGCGCTCAAAAGAGCGTGGCTGTAGGATGGGCAGGTGTGGCGCGATTGACTTGGGTAATTGTAGCGCTGACAGTGGGGGTTAGTCTTAGAAGTGACGGGGCATTTCTTGCAGGTATCACCATGATGGGAGCCATACTTATTGAAGCAGTATTGGTCACATGGTTTTGTTTGCGTCTTGGCGCTATTTCTATTCTCAACCAGCAAGTAAATTCTGAAACTAAGAAACTGCCTAAAACTTTTCGAGGAGTCACATTTTACTATCTTCCTTTAGCCTCAACAATGCTTATTGTTTGGGGTGCAAGGGCAATACTCTTAAGTCTCATTGCTCGTTCATTCGATGGCAGTCTTGCACTTGCTGTGTGGCCTGCTGCTTGGGGGTTAGTTCTTTCGATTGCTAACGGTACACGCATGATTCAACAAGTAGTGATTGCTGTCTATGAAGAAACTTCCAGGCGGACACTGGTTGCTTTTGTGGTTCTTGTGGGTTTGGGCTTTACTGTAATACCAATTTTTCTTGGGTTTACAGACAAAGGGTTCTTGTTACTTGGTCAGTTTTTGGGAAATAATACATCTCTTGTGGAAGCATCTCGTCCGGTTGTACAAATACTGTCATTTTTCCCTCTGCTCCTAGCACTGCAAAATACGTTTCAAGGGCTGCTTATTCACCGAGCAAAGAACTGGTTCATCAACCTTGCAACATTAGTTGCCGCAGCTTTCACCCTGATAGTATGTGGAAGTCTGATTTTTACTAGACATAACGGAGCGACTTCAGCAGCGTATGGAATGCTTGCGGGTACTGTCAGCGAAATTATAGTGCTTTTTTTCGCACTGCAACGTAAATAAGAGAGTCAAAATACAGGCAGTACTTTTTCCTTACAGAAGGATAGGAAATTGAAAAATTTCGATTCTTCTGCATTTTTGGTGAAAAGATATATACTTTGCGATCGCAAAGTATACAGCGCTTCCGGCTATTATGCAATATAGTTTTCTCCTTACCCCTCTCCTATCATCGCTTTCAGCTTTTAGGATGTACCTTATAGCTGCCGGAAGTGCTGTATCGTTTACTAAGCAACTGATAGAGTTAACAGGATATACGCTACTATTACTATCAGCTAAGTAAAAAGCTTTAGCGCCACATAACTCTTAAAAATCTAGTAAATTTACTTAAAACTATACAAGTTTCATCTTTAGTGATTTTAATATATAAGTTTTTATTATTTTATCTAAAATCAAAGTAGTAAATTATTAACATTTAGAAAAAACTCAATAGACCTCATTGCCATAAGTGATTGTAATTTGGTGTGAGCAAAAGTCAGTTAGAGAAGTTCTGGAAACTAACTAACTGCTAGCAAGAAATCTATTGAGTTATCTTTATTGTGACAAATCAGTATGAAATTAAGATGAAATATCAAGCTATCTCAGAAAATTTAAAATTTATACTTGCCTAAATAATACAACACCCTAATCGCAAGATTAGAGTGTTGTATTTAACACATACTACTAGACAGAATTAGAACTTAAAAACAGTTCTATGTATTGATGACAACACTATTACTGAAATCATGATGATAGCAGTTTTAAAAAGTGAAAGTAGTACGCAGTGTACCAACATAAACAGTATCGTTTGTGTCATTATGCTCAGGATTGAAGATGACTAACAAACCGGGGGTAACGGCAATATTATCAGTGAGTTGTAGTTTGTACAGCCCCTCCAAGTGATAGGATGTGCCGTCATCTTCACGACGAACACCGTTTGCTTGGATAAAATCGTTGTCAGTCGCTTTAGGTGGTTGACCAAAAATAAAACCAAGCACGTTACCTTGTTTGCCAAAGTCTCTGAAAGAAAGGGTCGTAGCCCAGTAGTTAAAGTCTGCTTCATCACCCTCTCGAGCGCCATTCTTAGCTTCTGCGTTGCTAAAACCATACCAACCACCAATAGTAATATTAGTGCTTAGTTTAAAGCTAGCTTCTACACCGTAGTGGTTAGCAGTTAAAGTAGCACCTTGAAAGGGGTTATTTGCATAGACGCTGCCTGTGGAGCTAAATAGGTTAATCTGTCCTCCATTTTGGTAGGTACGAGCGTAGGTCAAACCAACATTTAATGCCTGAGTGGGCTGGAAAGATATCTGACCAAAGGCTGCATAGGAACCATCGAAAAGACCGGAACCATCGCTAGGATCGTTAGCTCTGCCAGCTAGATAAGCTACAGATGCAGTGAAAGCTCCTTTGGGATTGAAGATTAGGGTCGCACCTGCACCGCCCTCTCCTTGACGATAAATGGGGCTGAACCGACCATAGCGGGAAATAGAACCTTTACCGCTGCTTTGAAGGTCAGGGTTGAAGGTGTTAATGCTGTTTTCGTACAACAAACCACCGGCAGCATCAAACTGGACGCGCACTGCATCGCTCAGGTTAAAAGCGTAGTTAACTTTATCGATTAAAGCATCGTTATTTTCATTCCCGTCAAACGATAGACGGGTCATGTTTGTACCCGTTACATTCGTACCGTATGGGCTAATATTCCGGCTTTGGATACGAATTTCTAAATTGTCTTTTCCAGTAAAACTAGAGTTCAATTTCAGACGAACCCGGTTAGCAAAAATAGTATTGGTGTCTAAGTCGGGAGCCGTAGCCTGATCAACACCAGAGGAAACCGCCCTCTGATCGCTGCCAAAAACATCAGACACGTTAAAAATTGCTTCCCCAGTCAGCTTGGTAGTAGTGGAGAATTGATTAGCTTCTAGTTCAGAAGTGCGAGCTTCTAAGGAATCCACACGACCGCGCAGAGTTGCCAGTTCAGCGGAAAATTCTTCTTGTAAGCGCTGTAAGGTAGCTAAATCTTGCTTGCTTACCAGGTCTGCTGTAGCAGTGGCAATCAATTCGTTAACTCGGTCTAAACAGGCGTTCAAACCAGCGGCAAATTCATAACGCGTCAAAGCACGGTTGCCACGATAGGTACTATTGGGATAGCCTGCAATACAACCGTAGCGTTCAACTAAAGACTGCAAGGCTTGGAATGCCCAGTCTGTGGGTTGTACGTCAGAAAACTGAGAAACTGATGTGACTTGACCGAAGTTGTCTGATTGGGCAGTCAACTGGTCTACAGTTATTACCTGTTCGTTAGCCTCAGCTGCTAAGGCGCTGTTAGCAGCGAAAAATATAGCGGCAACAATAACTGGACTGAGCCTTAGAACATTCCAGAATGGTTTGGTCATGATTCTTTTTTCACTCACACCTAAATTTGATTCCGACATGATTTCTTGTCTCTTCAAACCTGAAAATCTATTTACAGGATTCACTCCTATAACTAGATTCTCAGAGCATGATGAAATTAGGATGAAATCACAGGTTAATGATAGGTTAATGAATCAAAAAACCACCAAACACGCATCTATCACAATTTACATCCCTACTTCTGTCAACATGACATCCCTAGACACCAGCTCCTTACACTCTAAGAATTGCTCTGCCTAAGGGTAGGTCTGAATCAGAGCTAGACCAAGTGGAATTTCTTGCGTGAATCCAACTTGATTGGCATAGACTTGGTACTGCCAAGTTGCACCATAGCCTGGTTCATAGGTTTGAGTATTGACTCCTCTCATTAAAATTGAGAGTTTTGTCTCAGGGTCTATTGGTTGTGAAAAAGCTACTGTAGCTTTTTGTCCATTAATAGAAACTGTCGTGGGAATTTTTTGCCCTGATTGATTTTTTACCTCAATTCCTCTATCAATTTTCACTCCTTCAGGCAAATTAATTGTAAGTCCTGCCAGAGGTTTACCCTGCACATGAACTTCAAATTTGTGAGTAGCATCTGTGGCATAAGTAGTATTAGGATTAGCAGCACTTTTCATTAAATGGGAAGCGCTAAAATCACCTGGTTTACCGCTTGCAAAAACAGCATCAACTGAAGATGTAAATGCCAGTGTGAATACAACAGCATAAATCAATTTTTTCATTTTGATTATCCTCAAAACCTAGTTCAATTTCCTTTCTATTATCAGTTTGACATTCACAGATGAAATCTCAATGAAATCCCATAGTTTATTACTGAAAAAATAATGTTGCATTAGTAAGTACGAAACCAAGCAACACCTATGGGAATTTCTGCATCAATGCCAACCTCTCTAGCTGAGAAGCTGTAGACAGAACCATTACCAAGATTTCGTCTTTTTATTTTGTTAAGGTAAACATTAAACTTAGTGTTAGGAGCAACTGGTTCGGCGAAAGCTAGTAGTATTGTTTTACCGTTGACAGATACATTAGTGTTAATTTTCTGCCCCTTTTCATCCACGACATCGATATCGTAAATGTTATTACTTATAGTTACATTGTCTGGAACTTTGACAAGTAGTTGGGTGACAGCTTTGCTATTTTGGGGAATGTGCAACCGGAAAGTATGTCTAAAAATTCCCCAGCGTATGGGAGGGAATTGTGAATTTCCATCAATATGGGGAACCCTACCATCATCTGTTCTAGCACTTACATAGTTAGGAGCAAAAATAGCTGTGCTACTCAGAGTCAATACAATGGCGTAAATCAATGACCTCTTCATATTTATCTCCAAAATAATTAAACACGTTAGTTAAAGTGCAGGTTCATGCATTGTGAGTGAATCTGCTCTTAATAGATAGATCAAAACTTGGCAAAGCCATATTTAACTACCCCTTGATACAGCCGTTAATCAGGAGAAGTAGGTAGTTAGCTTGCCCTTATCAAGTTCAAATCGTCGGTGATGTTTTGCTAAAGAGGTATCCTACCTCTATCTACTAGCATGACAAGTCATAATGAAATCAAGATGAAATTTCAGCAATTATCGTTAAAATCTATAAATTAAAGTGTGGAAAATTGAGCTACACCTACAGGAATTTCTACGTCACTACCAATGACTTTAACCGAAAGATGAAAGATAGAAGTAGAACCAAGAGTTGATTGATATACTTTGTTAAGATTTATTAGCAAATTAGTAGTGTTAGAAGTAACTGGTTCAGGAAAATCTATAATAATTCTTCTACTATTTAAAGAAATATTAATTTTTATTTTTTGACCTTTATCATCCAAGACATCAATATCATTAGTTACAGCTACTGTGGATGGAGCATCAATAATTAGCTGCGAAAGAGCCTTACCCTTTTTAGGAACGTGTAACTGGAAGGCCAATTTAACGAATTGCCAACCAGCAGGAGTAGATTGGGTATTATTTTCAATACTAGCAACCTTATTATTATCTATTTTCGCATTTGCATAGTTAGGAGAAATAAAAGTTGTGGTAGCCAGAATACATACAGCAGCATAAATCAATGTTTTCTTCATCTTGACTGTTAAATTAACAAACTATCTCAACTAGATTGCAGATTTATTCTCAGCGAATTAACCTTTACAAAACCAGTTTGACAGGTCACTATGAAATTAAGATGAAATAACCAAGTTGAAAAAAGAAATTTAAGATTGCAAAGCACAAGTTAACTTTTACATGCACTGTAGTATCACCAAAACTGCAACGTTCTTCTGTGCCACCTCCTTTGGGTCTAATACGCACAACATTGTACATTTCCAGTATGACTTGCATACGTTACAATACCAAATTGCCTTTGGTTGTCATTCTGAGCGTAGCGTCTCACAGAAAAGAAACTTACTAAAGGTTTGGCTACACTGATTTTCGCTCATTTTTAAACAATATAACCTATCTCGATTTGGTATAAATGTTATTATAAAAATTCCAGATAAAATTAAGATGAAATAAATTGCTTTACTTTCATATGCGATAAAAAAATGGGCTTATATTTGTACTATAAGCCCATCAGAGTTATGAAACATGAGGAACATGTTCTTAATATTTATTATAAATAAATAAAATGAAATTAAGATGAAATTTTACAGTTTATTTGCTCATTAAGTTAGATTCATTCTAAAAAACCTGATTATATAGTTTTGCTTAATTAATAATATAAATATAGGCTTTAAGCCATACCAGAGTGGCACAACTAAAAAGCCTAAAATGACTACTAAACCATAAATTTAGACGACTAAATTTTAGTATTTGAGCATCAGGATAAAATTTGAGATACCTATTGTACGTCTACCCAAAAATCAGCAGTAATAATCCTCTCATTTCGATTAAATTGCCCCCACATTTTATATTTTCCTGGTTTCGGGAAACTAGTTATAAAATGAACCTCAGCAGCTGGAGTATTTTTCATCGCATGAGCATGAATATAGTCTGCTTGTGTTAACGGCGATGACTGCTTGAGGATGACTAAATGCCCTCTTTCTCCTAAATAAGGTTTCAAATCTTTCAGCGGTTGGTTGCTAGCAGCATCTTGTAAATTGAAAATTAAGTGAACTTCTTGTCCAGTTTTGATTGTGGGTTGAGATAACTTGAGATTAGCTTTAGTATTACCAAAAGTCTTTGTAGTAGCTAAATCAATCTTGGGTGCAGTTGGACTGTTACCTGGAACTTCTGCTTTTAACACCGAAACTTGTTCTGCTTTTCCTGCTACTTTGTAATCGCTGAAAAGGCTGTAGCTGCCTGGATGGGGAAAATTAGCTTCGACTTCAAAGCGTCCATTCCCTTTATATATGGGATGAATATGATTAAAAGATTGAAGGTCATCACTGACAACAATTAGATGCATTAATTTTTCTTGGAATTGATCAAAATTAGCAATTGCTTTACCTTCTTTGTCTGTTACATCAATCGCTAAAGGTACAGGTATTTTAGGAGTAATTTTAGCGGGAAGGGTTATCTTTACGATTGCGTTGGCTGATTCTAACTTAGAATGACCAGAATGCTCTTCTTGAGAGTTATTAATATTATGACCATCATGAGAATTTTTCTCAGCCTTTGGTGCTTGAGAACCACTCATATTGTGACTCGCAGGGGAATTAACATTACTCACAGTGGTAGAGCGTGGTGTTTCACCAGATTTAACTTGTGAGGCGCAAGCTTGAGTGATAACAAGAGTTGAAGTGATAGCAAGTGCAGTAAAAAAATCCTTCATTTTTTTCTCGAATTAGTAACTGTAAGTTGGAAAAAACACCAGAACCAAAATATTTTGCATATTTTGTGTAAATATTATAAGAGCCTCCTCAGTAAAATGTCCCACAAACAAGCGTGGCAATTCGAGTACAGATTTCATCTTTTGCTATCAGGAAGTAGTTCTCTTCTGATAGTTGCAAGGTGTAACCCAAAGCTCTTACGCCACAAGGAACAATAGAAATTTTCTCCACTTTGCCAGCCCCAGGCATTAAGGCTCCTACAATGGGGTGATCTTCTTCATAGTAAACAACAGTTTTTTCCTCTATCTCGTTGAGAACGTAGGACTTTTGCTGTAAACCTGTACTCATTCGTTCAATCGCTTCATTAAAATTAGCCATCGTTACTGCATATATATATGTTGTGTTTGTCGTCCACAGCTAAAGAGAGAACCCTATAACCAAGTTCTCACACGGAAATGAAATTAAGATGAAATACTTTGCCAACTTTCACTTTAAAGATAGCAGGTAAGACTCCTATATCACACACAAATGAAATCAAGATGAAATTTTTGCAAAACTTTGTTTTAAAATTTGATAGGTTAGGTGTAGCGTAAAACTGCTTTATCATATCAAGATGAAACCAAGATGAAATTGCTGAATAAAAGTGTTTTTGATTTTAAAATGAACTTTTATCAAAACTTATAGCTACTTGCATAAATTCTTGGAATGAGCCGTATAAATAACTAGAAGTTAACAATCTCAGTAACTCACAAAGTTTTTTATAACCCTTGCCACATGGACATTACAAGAAAACACTTAGACATTAAACAGTGACTGATTAATCAGCGTTTCAGGCAATACCGTTAGTTAACACAAAGCGGTAAGCGCTAGCCATGCTTCAGGCTTATCGCCTTTAAACAAACGCTGCTTCCCCCAATTTACGATGCCTGAAACCCTTATTATTGCGTCAGTTTGCGAAAGTTTGTGATCTAGTCTATCTATTGATAGCAATTTGAGCCACATATTCACCATCTACATCTCTAAGTGTAAGCATTGATAATACTGTATCAATATGCGCTTAAAAAAAAATTTCAGCACGACTCTTGACTCTCCAGTGTACTGGAGCATTCAAGATGAAATTAGTTAGCGCCATTTAGTCATTGGAGTAGTCAGATGGAGAATACCACACTCAAACTGCGCGGCATGAGTTGCGCCTCTTGTGCCAACAGCGTTGAAGACGCGATTAATTCTGTCCCCGGTGTCAATGAATGTATCGTGAATTTTGGAGCAGAACAGGCAACAGTTGAATATGACCCTAGAAGAACTGATTTAGAAGCCATTCAAGAGGCGATAGATGCAGCTGGTTATTCTGCTTACCCACTCCAAGAACAAAATCTGATGACGGGAGAAGATGATGCTGAAAAAAGACATCGCTTAAGAGAATCCCGCGATTTAATCCGAAAAGTGACGGTAGGGGGCATCATTAGCATTGTATTGGTCATTGGGTCGCTGCCAATGATGACAGGGTTGCACTTACCCTTTATCCCAGCATGGTTGCATAATCCTTGGGTGCAGTTGATACTCACTACTCCAGTACAGTTCTGGTGTGGTTACTCTTTCTACATCAATGGTTGGAAAGCTTTAAAACGTCATGCTGCCACAATGGATACCCTAATTGCTTTGGGTACAAGTGCAGCATATTTTTATTCGCTATTTCCCACATTATTTCCCAGCTTTTTCATCAATCAGGGGTTAACACCAGATGTGTATTATGAAACTGCTGCTGTCGTCATTACCCTGATTTTGCTAGGCAGACTATTTGAAAATCGTGCTAAAGGACAAACCTCAGAAGCTATCCGTAAGCTGATTGGGTTACAAGCTAAAACAGCGCGTTTGATTCGCAATGGACGAGAAGTAGATGTCCCAATTGAAGAAGTAATTATTGGAGATGTGATACTGGTTCGTCCTGGCGAGAAAATTCCTGTTGACGGGGAAGTAATTGAGGGAGCATCCACAATTGATGAAGGGATGGTAACAGGGGAAAGCGTGCCTGTCAAAAAGCAACCAGGCGATGAAGTGATTGGAGCTACCATCAACAAAACTGGGAGTTTCAAGTTTCGGGCAACACGAGTCGGAAGTGACACTGTACTGGCGCAGATTGTCCAATTAGTACAGCAGGCACAGGGTTCTAAAGCCCCAATTCAGAGATTAGCAGACCAAGTAACTGGATGGTTTGTGCCTGCGGTAATTGCGATCGCACTGCTCACTTTCATCATTTGGTTTAATTTTACAGGTAACGTGACTTTGGCGCTGATTACCACGGTTGGGGTACTAATTATCGCCTGTCCTTGTGCGCTGGGTTTAGCTACACCAACATCTGTAATGGTAGGAACGGGTAAAGGTGCAGAAAATGGCATTTTGATTAAAGGTGCTGAAAGCTTGGAACTGGCGCACAAAATTCAAACAATTGTGCTGGATAAAACTGGAACCATCACTCAAGGTAAACCAACAGTTACGGATTTTGTCACCGTCAATGGTACTGCTAATGGTAATGAGATGAGGTTGGTGCAACTTACGGCATCTGTGGAACGCAATTCTGAACATCCGTTGGCAGAAGCTGTTGTCAGATATGCCCAATCTCAAGAAGTGGAATTAGCTCCGGTCAAGGAATTTGAGGCAATTACAGGCAGTGGTGTACAGGGTATAGTTTCTGGTCATCTTGTGCAAATTGGTACGCAACGATGGATGTCAGAATTAGGCATTGATGCTCAAGGCTTACAACAAGATAAAGAGCGTTTGGAGTATCTGGGCAAAACCGCGATTTGGATTACGGTTGACGGACAAATTCAGGGATTGATGGGTATTTCTGATGCCATCAAACCCACCTCCATACAGGCAATTCGCGCTTTGCAAAAACTGGGTTTAGAGGTAGTTATGCTCACAGGTGATAATTACCGTACCGCAGAAACTATTGCTCGTGAAGTTGGTATCAAGCGTGTTTTGGCAGAAGTCCGCCCCGATCAAAAAGCTGCCACAGTGCAGAAATTGCAATCGGAAGGAAAGATTGTCGCAATGGTAGGTGATGGTATTAATGATGCACCAGCCCTAGCCCAAGCCGATGTGGGAATGGCAATTGGCACCGGGACAGACGTAGCGATCGCAGCTAGTGACATCACACTTATCTCCGGGGACTTGCGAAGTATTGTCACTGCCATTCAACTCAGCCGCGCTACGATTCGCAACATCCGGCAAAACTTATTTTTTGCTTTCATTTACAACGTTGCTGGCATTCCAATCGCTGCTGGTATTCTCTTCCCTATCTTCGGTTGGTTGCTTAACCCCATCATTGCTGGTGCAGCAATGGCATTTAGTTCGGTTTCAGTTGTGACAAATGCCCTACGTCTGCGGAAATTTCAAGCTAAACCAGTAGCATAAGGAGGTAGCAAATGTTGAGTAAAGTAATTCTTGGCAGTATAGTAAGCTTGGGATTGGTATTCAGTGTTGCCTCGGATAAAGTAGTTGCACAGATGAATCATCAAATGCCAGCTACCGAGCAATCGCAGACAACTCAGTTCCGCCGCATTGAGCAACCATTCTGGGTAAAAGGTGCAGTTACAACAGCCGGCTTAGGGTTAATCGGACTAGAAATCTGGTGGTTTCTCCTAAGTAAACCAAAGTCCCAAAAAGCCGAAGCCCATGATGGGATTCAAGAAATTGATATTACTGTAGATGGAGGCTACGAACCTAGTCGAATTCTAGTCAATGCAGGTCAAAGAGTCCGCCTTAATTTCCTACGCCGTGACCCTAGTAGTTGTCTTGAAGAAATACGCCTACCTGATTTCCATATCGCCAAAGACCTACCACTCAACCAGGTCACATCCATTGAGTTCACACCAGACAAAGCAGGTACTTATACCTTCAACTGCGGTATGAATATGTTCCGAGGAGTGATAGAAGTTCAATCTTCTGACTCGACTGCAAAAGCAACCCCAGTAACTACTTCTCAAGCTACTCACCATATTCAACCACAGCTTTCTGTGCCTACAGAGTCAGCAACAAAAGCATTGAAAACACTAGAAGGTACTCAAGAAGCGACTGTTACGGTTGAAAAGGGTTATAAACCGGAGCGAGTAATTGTAGAGGCGGGACAACCAGTAAGATTGGACTTCCAACGTCACAATTTGAGCAAGTGTTTTGATAAATTGCTAATACCGGACTTTGACTTAGCCGTTGACCTTGCTCCTAACCAAACCACTTCAGTGGAATTTACACCTAAGTATCCTGGTGAATATCAGTTCACCTGCGGGATGAAAATGTATCGTGGTGTTGTGGAAGTAAAGCCTGCCACATAATCCAGTAGCAAATAATTAGCAAGATGATCCTGTTCTCACTTGACTCTCCAGTTAACTGGAGAGTTTAAGATAAGGTAAATAAACTTATTTAACATGAGAGCAGCTAAGTATGTTAGTCCAAGAAGCACCAAAACTCATCGGTAATGTTGCTAAGTCTAGCGGTGTACCAATTAAAACTATTCGCTATTATGAGGAGCTAGGTTTACTCAGGTCATTAGGGAGAACCGAGGGTGGATTTAGATTATTTAACTCTGATGTTTTAGAGCGACTTCACTTTATTAAACGTGCCCAAAGTCTGGGATTGACCTTATCAGAAATTAAGGATTTTTTGAATGTTCACGACGGAGGTGAATTACCATGCGTACATATAAAAGCTAAACTGCAAGATAAGATAACAGCCATTGATGAACAAATTCAGCAATTACTGATTCTGAGACAAGAATTATCAGGGCTAGTTTCTGGTTGGGAGACAATACCTGAAAATCCTGAACAAACAATTTGTCCTATTATTGAAAGAAATTAAACAATCAAGCTGTCCGTTTGATTTTTTGTCAGCATATCAACGCATTAATCTAAGTTGATATGCTGATTTTATATTGATATAAATTATTTATAAATAAATTAGTTGTTTTTTCAATTTTACCTCTTGACTCTCCCGTAAGCTGGAGAGATTAAACTAATTTTAGTTGAGTAGATTAATCGTATATCTACTCAACGATTTTCAGAAAATTAGTTATCCTCAATAAGGAATTTAATCCTATGACGCTGCAACTAACGGTTCCTAAACTGGCTTGTTCTGCTTGCGCGAATACTATCACCAAAGCAATTCAATCAATTGATTCTACAGCAACAGTGCAAGCTGATACAAAAACAAAAATTGTCAGTATAGAAACTCAAGCACCTGAAACTAAAATTAAAGAAGTAATAGCTGCCATAGGCTATCCATCTGTTTAGGTTTTTGAGTTTATTCTACTATCAGTAGTCAGCATTGAATGAACTGCTGATAGTCAAATATTCATTTCAGAAAAGTCCTTCTGCTTTTAGAAGAGAGGTGACTTATATGAGTTTACTTTTTCTGATTCCACTGACGATTGGTTTAGCAGTTAGTTATTTGTTTAAAAATTCTAGTGACGACATGGCAGAATTAACAAGTTTATCTACAGTTGCTTGCCTAATTGTCAGTTTAATATTAGCACCTTGGCAACTAAAAGTTGTGGTTCTAATTCTTGCCATATTAACTCCCCAGACGAATTGAGACTTTTGAATAACTTCAATTATTAAAAAATGGAGCAAAATCAATGAATCGATTTATGAATGCAATTGCTATAACTACTACTTTGATACTGGCTCAAAGTTGCTCCTTATTAGTTAGAGACGAAGGGAAACCAATATCTGCTGCCACACATCAGCATGAGGAGCATTCGATGGGTGAGATAAATCACAGAGAACATTCAACAAGTGGCGCGGGTGATGAGAAGAAAGCATTGACTCAGGCAAAACTCAAAGTTCTAAGCATCATTACCCCCAATAAAAGTATTCCTATATTGATTGATGTTCAAGATTTGAATGGGAAAGTGGTTGCAAATTTTGACATTTTCCAAGAAAAGCTAATGCACCTCATTCTTGTCAGCGATGATCTTCAGTTTTTCAGTCATCTTCATCCGACATATAAGGAAAATGGGCAGTTTGAAGTTGCAGCCCGTTTTCCGCAAGCAGGCAATTACACATTTTTTAGTGACTACAAACCTGCTGGTCAAACAGAACAAATTTCAGTGTTGAAAACACAAGTTCCTGGAAACAGTATTGCAGCCCCAGAAATTAACCTAAATCGCAATAAAACTTTCAATGATACTAAAGTCAATCTCGCTCTTTCTGAACCCACTGTGAAAGCAGGGAAAGAAGTCACTTTAATGTTTAAATTACAAGATACTTCTAACAATCAACCGCTTACAGACTTGCAGCCATACTTAGGAGAAAGAGGACATTTAGTCATCTTACGGCAGTCAACTTCATTGAAAGCAGCAGATTACATTCATGCTCACGCGCTAAAAGATGCTCCTGCTGGACAGGTTCATTTTATGACTAGCTTTCCTCAACCAGGAAAGTATAAGCTCTGGGGTCAGTTTAATCGCAATGGCAAAATCGTCACAGCTGATTTTTGGATAAATGCTGTTTAATTTAGCTGATGTTTTATCAGTAAGGCGAGAAGTGCCGAACTCCCGTGCTTCTAACTTTGTATATGCACAGTATGCTATGCGAATTTACCACCCAAATAGGTGGTAAATTCCTCCTTCTTACTGCCTCTAATTTAGGGGTTGACCTACACCAGCTGCTCGCAACTGCTCTAGATTCGGTTTACCAGTTAAGACAAGTCTTCCATTGATTGCGATCGCTGGTACTGCATTTACTCCATACTGCTGGGCTTTCTCCTGCTCTTGTCGCAGGTTATAGACCGATACTTCACAGTCAGGACAAGTCAGTTCTTGCACCATTTGCACTGTCTCATCACAAAGAGGACAGTCAGCTGTAAAAATCTCAATTTGACGTTTTGTCATGATGTCTACCAAAAATTTTTTCTACTCATTCATTCTGAATCCTCTAGTCGGCTATAGAGTCAACCCCATAGGTAAATATTATTTTTCAAATAACCTTTATTAAAATTTATTGGACATATCATTCCCTAAAATTTGCAAGCCTGCATTGTCAAGTTTTAAGCTAATATTTTTGCCTACAAGTATTGTAATTAAACTTTACACAAAAATTGACAATTATCACTTGACTCTCTAGCCGACTATAGACTTTAAAGTTATAACAACACATAGTAGTAAATAACTATGATTGCTGTCGTGAAACAAGTTTGCTGTGAAGTATCATCCCCAAAAAAGCTGCTGAAAATTGGTGAGCTGGCAAAGCAAACTGATGTAGCAGTGGGAACAATCCGGTATTACGAAGGCTTGGGCTTGATAAAACCAGTTGAAAGAAGTGAAAGTGGCTACCGTTATTACGACTGCGAGGCAATCAACAGGCTGCAATTCATCAAAAAAGCCCAATCCTTACAGTTTTCCCTGTCTGAAATTCAACAAGTGCTAGGCATCCGTTCACAAGGCGACCCTGCTTGTCCACTAGTTCGGGACTTACTTAAACAAAAAATTGCTCATCTTGAGGAGCAGATTTATCGCATGAAGGAACTGAAGGATGAGCTAGAGGCATATCAACAACGTTGGTCAAACCGACCTTTGGATAATCCCTGTAATAAAGAGCTTTGTAGCTTGATTGAGGAAGTTGCTTGCTCTGATATACCTGTTCACAATTTCCGAGACTAGTAAATTTATTACTTGACTCTATACCCGACTAGAGACTTTAGAATGGCTTTAGTTTCTCAGAGACTACTAATTTAACAAAATAATGGAGAGTACAAAATGAACATTAATACAGGCGTTAAGACAGTATTGAGCGGAGCCGTAGCTAGTTTTGCATTGCTTACCTTAACCACCACTGCTTCCTTTGCCAACACCCCAAAGGTAACTGTTACCCCGAATCAATCCACCAGGGCTATAAACGAAGCAAAACTAATTCAAGTGCTGACCAGTCAAAGAACAGTCCCAACGAATCAAACGCCACAGCAGCCAAACCAAACAGGATGTAAGTGCTGCCAAGCAATGATGAATAAGATGCCAGGAATGATGAACAATATGCCAGGAATGATGAACAACCAAGACAGTCCATCAAAATAGAGCTTGATAAATCGTTCGGCGGGAAGCACATTTTAAAAATGTCAGAAAAAACTAGGAGTCCTTAGAAAAGTCTCGCCGAAAAAGACTAATGAATTAATTGCTAAGGAAGCCATCTTATAGTTTAGTTAAGGAACTTAAGGTAAACCAGGATAACTATCGGACTCATTCCTTTTATCCAGAAGCTCAAATCGCCCTTACTTTTGCATTTCATCATAAGTAAACAGCTTTACTACAGCAAAAAACTTACTCAGGAGCAACACAATTATGAGTCAGCCTGACTCAAAAGACCACAACATGATGAAATGGATGGGAATTGCTATGGTGGTTTGCTGTGCCGTGCCCATAGCATTTTCGCTCTTTTTAGGCGGAGGTTTGGGGGTGTGGTTCGGTCGTTTTATCCAGCCACCGACTAGCAATCAGTCAACCAACCAGCCACTCTCTGCCAACCAATCAACCAATCAGCCTCAACCAAAGGCTGTAAATGTATCCTTAGAGAAAGCGGTCAATTGGCAAGCAAATAATCACGTTCATGGTTTGACTGTGAATCGAGATAATCCCAACATTATTTATGTTGCAAGTCATAACGGACTGTTGCAACGTTCTGAAACTGGGGAATGGTTCTGGATGGGAAAAGAGCGAGCTGATTATATGGGCTTTACTACCGATCCAACTGACAGTAACCGCTTTTATTCCAGCGGACATCCACACACAGGAGGTAATCTAGGATTCCAGATCAGTGAAAATCAAGGGCAAGATTGGAAACAGATTTCCATGCCTGGAGTAGATTTTCATGCAATAGCGATCGCACCCAGTAATTCCAACGTTTTTTATGGATGGCCAGCTTCTGGAGCGCAAGGGCTGCATACTTCTACTGATGGTGGGAAAACTTGGAATAAACCCCGCATGAATGGATTAGGCGATGCTCCTTTTGACCTTGCAGTTGACCCGCGAAACCCTGAGCATTTGTTTGCAACTACCCGTTCGGGAATGTACAAAAGCATCAACAGTGGCGATGACTGGATGCTAGTACCTAATACACGGGAAGCTCCTGTTGCCAGTCTAGCTCTGCAAAAAGAGGGTAACACCACTGTAATGTATGGCTATCGCTTTCTCAAGTCAGCACCCGGTGTCTATCGCAGCAGTGATGGTGGTAAAATGTGGGAGAAACTTTGGACTGAAACTAATGGTGTAGTCGTAAAATTAGCGATCGCCCCTAGTAATCCCGAAATATTTTATACGGTAAATGATAACAATGCTGTCTTTCAATCCCAAGATAGCGGCAAGACATGGAAAGAAGTAAAATAAATTTGAAGGCTATCTACATAGTTATAATAACTTGAAATACTAATCGCTCAAATCTGCAATCAAGGCATTTTGAACGTTAGGATTATTTGTAATTAAAATTACAGTTCAGCCATTACCTTAGTTAATCAGTAGAAAGTAATAATGATAGCTTGAGCAAAGCCAGCTGTAGTTCCAGAATTGAGAAAATAATGATGGCTAAGATACATACTGTAGCGTCAAATACAAAAGGTTCTCCAGACTGGTATAAACGCTTATTTGCCTGGATGATGGCTCATGGCAACGCTAAATACGAGGAGGAAATAGCAGACCGAAAACGAGCTTTGTTTGCCCAACTGCATGGCAACGTTTTAGAAATTGGCCCAGGTACGGGCCCCAACTTGTCTTACTATCCGTCTGACATCCATTGGATTGGTATTGAGCCAAACCCTTTCATGCATCCGTATCTACAGCAAGAAGCAGAGCGGCTCGCCTTAGATATTGACCTCCGCAGTGGAACTGCCGAACACCTGGAAGTCGAGGATAACAGCATGGATGTTGTTGTAAGTACACTTGTTTTATGTTCTGTAAATAATCTAGCTGCTGTATTGCAGGAAGTTATACGAGTACTTAAGCCTGGTGGACGCTTCTTTTTCGTTGAACACGTTGCGGCACCTCAAGGAACAATGTTGCGACGGATACAGCATGGAATAAAACCGCTTTGGAAAACGCTTGGTGATGGTTGCCATCTTGACCGCGAAACCTGGTTAGCATTGGAGAATGCAGGGTTTGAGCAAGTAGATTATCAACATTTTCGGGCAAACCTCCCTGCTATCGTCAGCCCTCAAATAATTGGTGTAGCAGTTAAGAAGCTCTAACAGACGTAAGTATAGCCTTAGTTGCAATATGTCAAATTCCTCAAAAGTCATTCATCCCCAACACCTGCTTAATTTACCAGAGTTGAATATCGCTATTTTCTCCTTTCTTCTAAATTTCCTTTGGGAGATGCAGCAAATGCCGTTTTTTCAGGTTTCTTCTGAATTTTCTTGCACAGATAAGGTAATAAATTGCACTGTTGCTACTGTAGGGGATGTTGGAATTTCACTTACCGCTTTTTGGACTGTTGCAATTATGTCCAAGTCGCGCCAGTGGTTTCGTCAGCTAAATTGGTGGCAGTTAAGTAGCTTTATTTTAGTTGGTGTTGCAATTACGATTATTTTTGAAGCTTTAGCTACTGGTGTGCTTGATAGATGGGAATATGCTGATGTTATGCCGACGCTTCCATTCTTAGGTACTGGCTTGCTTCCCTTGCTTCAGTGGATACTGATACCGCCCATAATTATCTGGTTTGTTCAGAGGCAACTTTTTAATGTTAGGTATAAAGATTCAAGGCAGTCTTAAGCTTTCCAATTATGCTGTAACTGAAGAGATCAGTTATTCCTGATCTCCTGTTAAGGGTAAGCGAATAGCAGAGTGTTAGAGCACGTCTAAGTCAATATAGATAAGTATAAACAAGTAAACTCTTACACCACATTTTCTGGAGCAAGGGTACACGGATACCTCGGATCGCCAGTCTCTATCTGAAGCGTAGCGTGTTCAATGCCAAAATGGTCGTGAAGCTCTTGAAAAACCTGTACTAAAAAAGCATCACCTGGGTGTCCTGCGGGCATGATTAAGTGAGCAGTCAGTGCAGTCTCGGTAGTACTCATTGCCCAGATGTGCAAATCATGAACACCAGCCACACCAGGACGCTCGGTCAGATAAGTCTGCACAGCTAAAGGCTCGATTCCCTGTGGTACAGCATCTAATGCTAAATTCACAGAATCTTTCAACAGTTGCCAAGTTCCAACTACCACTACGACAACAATAATTAAACTCACAACTGGGTCAAACCACAACCAGCCAGTAAAAACAATGGCGATGCCAGCTAATACAACCCCTAACGAAACTCCGGCATCAGCCGCCATGTGCAGAAAGGCTCCTCGAATATTTAAGTCTTGTTGACGACCGGACAAAAACATTAGGGCAGTAACTGTATTGATGATAATTCCTACTACAGCAACGCCAATAACTGTACCTCCTGATACTGAGTTAGGTTCGCTAAAGCGACGAACTGCTTCCAAAGCGATCGCACCCATTGCTAGGAGAAGAACAAGTGCGTTGATCAGAGCCGCCAAAATCGAGGAACGACGCAATCCGTAGGTATACTGTCGGGTTGGGAGTCGTCGGGTGAGGGCACTTGCTCCCCAAGCTAATAGCAATCCCAATACATCACTCAAATTGTGACCAGCATCGGCAACCAAAGCAAGCGAGTTTGCTCGGTAGCCATAGACTGCTTCAACAATCACAAATCCGATATTGAGGGCAGTACCAATTGCGAAAGCGCGGTTGTAGTTGCGATTTCCGTGTTTATGTCCCTGATGCTTGTGGTTGTGTACCATTGCTTAATCCTTAATAGTCTTGGTTTTAAATAGCCGCATTCCATTTGCAGTAACTAATAAGGAAGTTCCTGTATCTGCTAAGACAGCTACAGCTAACCCAACAAATCCAAAGGTTCCTAACAGCAGAAACAAACCTTTTGTGACTAAAGAAAAGACAACATTCTGTTGAATTACAGATACAGTGCGACGGCTTAGTTCTACTGCATAAGCAAGTCGTCTGAGGTCGCTTCCCACGATTACTACATCTGCTGTCTCCAAAGCAATATCTATTCCACCAACCGCAAAACTGATATCCGCAGCAGCAAGTGCAGGGGCATCGTTAATACCATCCCCAACCATACCTACTACTCCTTTTTGACGCAGGAGTTGAATTTCTTCAAGTTTATCTTCGGGTAGCAGTTCTGCTCGGTACTCTGTAATTCCAACTTGCTGGGCAATCTGCTTGGCAACAGCAGTGCGATCGCCTGTCAACATCACTAACCTGTTTAATCCAACCCGCCTCAACTGTCGCAGGGCTTCTGTCGCTTCCAAGCGGATGCCATCGGAAAGTGCGATCGCTCCCAATAACCCTTCATTTGTTCCTATCAGTACCGGAATTTGACCGAGTTGTTCAATTTCAGTTAACAAAGATTCAGCCTTATTAGATAAGTGAATACCTTGGTCTAAAAATAACCGTTGATTGCCTACGAAGTACAACAGATCGCCCTCCGGGTACTTTCCGAGTTCTCCTTTGGAGTACGCAGTCGCTACAACAGGGGGCTTTGGGGTTCCTACGACAGTGGGGTTGAGGGGAAACCCTCCAACGCGCTGCTCCCTAAAGTTCGCCTGAATTCCTTTCCCAGGTAGTGCCGTGAAGTTTATAGGTGTTTCTAACTCCATGCCTTGTTCATGAGCCTTGGCTACGATTGCCTTGGAGAGCGGATGTTCTGACTGTTGCTCAAGTGAAGCTGCAATCTGTAACACCATGTTTGCGCTTACTTTGCCAAGGTCATAAACCTTTTGTACAATGGGTAGCCCTTGCGTGATTGTACCAGTTTTATCAAAAGCAAAAGTAGTCAAACGTCCGGCGGTTTCCAGCGCATTACCCCCTTTGAACAAAACGCCCTTACGAGTTGCTGCACCAATGGCGCTTACGATTGAAACAGGAGTAGAAATGACTAAAGCACAGGGACAAGCTATTACCAACATCACTAGCGCCCGATAAACCCAAACGTTAAAAGGTTGAGCAAAAGCCAAAGGCGGAATCAGGGCAATGGCGATCGCAATCAAAATTACAATCGGTGTGTAGACCTCTGCGAACCGATCCACCCACTGCTGGGTGGGAGCGCGGCTTCCTTGAGCTTGTTCCACCAGATGAATAATTTTGGCAACGGTGGTATCGCCTGCTGTGTGGGTAACTTTTACTAACAAAAAACCTGTCTGATTCATTGTCCCGGCATAGACGGTATCGCCTATTTCTTTATCTACTGGGACTGATTCTCCTGTAATTGGAGACTGATTAATGGAACTGTTACCAGAAATAACTACGCCATCCAACGCCACGCGCCCTCCTGGTCGAATCGTCAACATTTCGCCTAAGCGCACACTCTCTACTGGAACTGTCACCTCCTGATTTCCCCGCTTCACAGTAGCAGTAGGTGGAGTCAAATCCATCAGAGCGCGAATTGCATTGCGGGTTCGACCAAAAGTGAAAACTTGCAAGGTTGTACCCAAAGAAAACAGAAAGACGACTAGTGCCCCTTCAAACCAGTCCCCTAAAATCACTGCACCGACAACTGAAATTGTCATTAACAGATTCATATCGGCGCGGCGCAAGCGTAACTCAAATAAACCTGCCCGTGCAATCGGATAGCCAGCAATAACTATGCTGATGCCATAAAAAGCACGCGCTAAAAAAATAGGCAGCGCTAAATATTGAGCGAGTAAACCTAAAATTAATCCTATTCCTGCGAGAATGACACTTTGCCCTCGGCGGTTGGAAAGCCAGAATTTCCAGTTTGTCGCAGCGGTATTCTGAGCAGGCTTGGAAACTGAATGAGCAGGGGTATGATTGTGACTGTGGTCGTGTTCGTAATCATAGGGATTAGCATCACGGCTGTGTTCGACTGTATAACCCAGAGAAGTAATCTGGTCTAAAATTGTCTTTTCACTAACTTGCTGTGGATCATAAGATAGTTGCAATCTTTCAGTCGCAAAGTTGACTGATACATCACTTACACCTGGGAGTTGCTGCAACCCAACCTCAATTGTCTTGGCACAGCTTCCACAGTCCATCCCACCAACCTGTACTTGTAAGGTTTTGGTAAGAGCCACATCAACGCTATAGCCCAAAGCAGTAATGGAATTTACGATTTCAGCTTCACTCAAGACATCTAAGTTGTAGGAAACCTTTACCCGTCCTGTGGCAAAACTCACCGAAGTTTCTGTCACACCACTTAACTGCTGCAAGCTGGCTTCAATTGTCTTAGCACAGCTTCCGCAGTCCATGCCACTAACCTGGAAGGCTTGAGTTTTAAAGGAGGGTATTTGAGTCATGACACCTACAAAAAAGGCTAAAAAGCTAATTGCTAGTATTATAGCTAAATAGTTGAACAGTTATTCAATTGTACAAATATTATTATTTTATGTATACTGAGATTGATAACCATTGCCTAAATTACACACCGTGAACACGCCCAAGCGAAAGCAGGACTTGAACTTACTTCAAAGTTTTGATGCACCAACCTGTGATACCCATCTGGTACATCTAGATAATGTACGCTCAACTCAGGCACAAATCTTGTCTACAGACAAGGCAAAACAGATGGCAGAAGTCTTTGGAATACTTGCAGATCCAAATCGTCTGCGGCTGATATCAGCTTTGGCTGACCAAGAGTTGTGTGTTTGTGATTTAGCTGCGTTGATAAAAATGACGGAATCAGCTGTTTCTCACCAATTGCGATTATTAAAAGCGATGCGTTTAGTTAGTTATCGTCGAGAAGGCAAAAATGTCTATTACAGCTTGGCTGATAGTCACGTCATCAATTTATATCGCTCTACTGTTACGTGTACTTTCTAATCTAATTGCCAATGCTGCTATTCAATGCACCCCTGCTGGCGGTTATGTAACTATCATCCTCAAGCGCAGCAACGCTGATGCAGTGATTGAAGTTCAAGATACAGGTATTGGCATTGCATCGCACGAGCAAAAGCGGATTTTTGACCGTTTTTATCGAGTGAATAGCGATGCCTACGGCGGGCTGCGCCTACGCTCGCGTCGTACTGGTGGATCTGGATTGGGATTAGCGATCGCGACTGCAATTGTTCAGGCTCATGGAGGTAGTATACAGGTGCAAAGCCAAGTCGGTAAAGGTAGCACCTTCATCGTTCACTTGCCCTTGACTGGAGAACCGAAGCAACTGACCTATCTATCAACAGATGAGAATTGAATACCCTCCTAAAGGATATAAATGAAATCACTAAAAAAGTTAAGTTTAACAACTTGTCTTTTGACGTAGGCTGTGGCTTCACCTATCAAGTATTAATCAAACTCTAGCACCATCTCCTTCATCTAAAGAATTAGCTCAGTCAGAAAAAACTGCAACTAGCACGAATAAACAAAAGTGGAATATTCCGGCGATCGCAAAAGCGCTATTACCGATTTACAGCAAGCTGCAATTCTGTTTCAACAAGAAGGAGATACCCAGAGGTATCAGCAAACACAAACTCTCTTTCAGCAGATTCAGCAGTAAGCAATATTCAGGCTCGAAATTAGGTAAAAATCATTTTTAATCAGCTTATTTTCAGGGTGGGCAAGCAAGGCTTACCTGAAATTTAGGCTAACTTAATGAATGACTATCAATATGAGCCATAACTGCCCTGCAAGCGATGCCTAAATACTCGGATTACTGATTAAAACTAAACCTACCGTTGACTTTTTCTGTGCCAACATTCGCGGTAACTTTCACTTGATATTGACCCGCTATAACTCCCTCCAACTTGGTAGCGTAGTGTTTACCATCAGCATCGTATGTTAGGGTAACTGTTTTTTGCTTTCCATCTGGTGACTGAATATCAGCAGTAACTTTCGCATTTGGAACTGCTTCGTGTTTGTCACCTGTTTGCAAATATAAATCTAAGTGAGTCGTGCTACCTTCTTTCTCAGGCACAAACTCTAAGTGATATTTTCCTGCTTCAACGACTTGAGCATTTTTACTACCCGAGCCACCATGAGCAGATTTTTTAGAGTTGGCTGTGGTTCCTGTATTCGTTGCGGTTTCTGAAGTAGCCACAGAAGGATTGCTACTGGACTCAGAAGCTTGATTACCACAAGCTCCCAAAAAAAGTAATCCTATACTGGCGAAAACAACAAAGCCTAATTTGAATGATTGCATTGATTTACTCCTCATTGATTATTAGAAAAATTTAGCTAAATCCCATACGTAGTGCATGAATATCTCTACATTCCCAGGTGGACATCTGGGAAGAATTAATAAGTTAAGTGTCATATAACTGAACCTTGAGTAACAACGATAGACTCTATTTCTTCTGGTGCTAAAGCAGAAGCTTGAACTTGAATTTCTACTTGGGGCGGAGCGAAAGTAGGAAATACGTCGAGGGGCATTTGCGTTATGACGCGCAATCTCCACAAACTAATAGTCATCAAGATGACTCCAAATTTATGCAAGGCTAACAATTATATTTGGATGTTTCATTAAGAATTCTAGTAGATATAATTTACATAATATTTATCATTGCTCAAAAACTGCTTTTGGTACTTTGCCATCCTCTATAACTGAAATAGTACGTTTAGGTAGCAATAACTTACCAAAGTTAGCATATAAAGCTGGTAAGACCATTAAAGTTAATGCTGTAGAAGTAAACAATCCACCTAGCACCACTATTGAAAGAGGTTGCAAAATTTCTTTACCAGGGCCGCTCTCAACTATCAAAGGTGCTAACCCTAAAGCTGAGGTAAAAGCTGTCATTAAGATGGCATTAAGCCTTTCCATTGTCCCTTTTATCAAAACTTCTTTTATTGACATTCCTTCAGCAAATTTGGTGTTGTAATTATCCACAAGTAACAAACCATTGCGGGTAGCAACTCCAAATAGAGTGATAAAGCCAACCAAAGAAGCAATAGAAATAACGCCACCAGTCAAAGCTACTGAAAATACTCCCCCCACCAACGCCAGAGGCAAGTTAATCATAATCATGGCGGTAGAAGGGATAGATTTGACAGAAAGATACATAATTATTGTAATTACGACAAAGGCGATAGCACTCGAAATTAAAATATTTTGAGTTGCTCTTTCTTCTGCCTCAAACTGTCCCGCATACTGGATATAGTAACTAGAGGGTGGATGTACTTGCTGTTTAACTTTAGCTTGAATTTCATTGACGATAGAGCGCAAATCCCTACCATTAGCGTTAGCAGAAACAACAATCAGACGGGAGACATTTTCTCTATTTATAGTATTAGGCCCAGTACCATTTTCAATTGTGGCAACCTGTGCTAAAGGAATTTTTTGACCGTTAGGAGTATCAACTAATAAATTGCGAATAGTATCTAGATTTTGCCGTGCATCTGACTTTAACCACACAACTAAATCGAAAGTTTGTTGCTTTTCTAAAACTTGAGAGACTACTCGTCCATTGAGAGCAGTTTCAATAATTTCAGATAGTTTTCCTACTGTCAAACCATATCGTGAAGCAGCAAGTCGGTTGAATTCTATTTGTATTTGCTCAATCGGTATCTGGGGTTCTAGTTGTAAATCTACAATCCCATTCACAGTTTTCATCACATCATCAACTTGCTGTCCAATGGTGCGGAGTTGTTCTAGGTCGGGGCCGAAAATTTTGACAGCGATCGCACTCCTCACCCCAGACAATACCTCATCCATACGATGCGAGATAAAACCACCAATATTTGGCGCTACCCCTGGTAATTTCGCAAATTCCTCCCGTAACTTCTCAATTGTCCCTTCCCTGTCTTTCAGCCCTACGTCGCTTAACTCGATATCCAAGTGTCCCAAATTCACCCCGGCTGCATCCCCGTCTCCTGGCGCACGTCCAGAACGCAACTGCACATAAGGAAATCTAGAGTCTCCCTTAAGTGCGTGCTGAAGTGTTTCACCAGCTGCATTAGTAGCTTCCAGAGAAACCCCCGGATAAAGAGTTAGAGTATTTACCAAAGTTTGCTCTTGAAACTCTGGTAAAAATATTCTGCCAAAGGAAGGGACAATTACAGCCGCAGCCACTAAACTTGCGATCGCAGCGCCTATAACAATTCCAGAATGTCGTAGAGAAAATGTTAATAGAGGATAGTAAAGCCCCTTAAAAAATCTTGCAACCCAAGGTTCTGTTTCTGGCAAGCGACCATAAGGTAATAAGATTGCACATAAAGCCGGAGTCACCGTTAATGCAGTAATACTAGAGGCGATAACTGCTGCCATATAGCCCAATCCCATTGGAATAAAAATGCTGCCTTCTACACCAGCCAAAGCAAAAACTGGGGAGAACACAACTATGGTAATGATGGTAGCTCCAAATACCGAATCGCGTACCTCTTGACAACCGTCAAATACAACATCTAAAACTGGACGCGGGTTGGGGGAATATTTATTTTCTCGCAGGTTACGGTAGACATTCTCGGCATCGACAATTGCATCATCAACGGCTGAACCAATCGCTACTGCAAGTCCTCCCAAAGTCATAGTATTTAAACCTTGTCCCAACCAATTTAGTAGTAGCACTCCTAATAATAAAGATAAAGGTAGAGCAGTTAGACAAATAGCTAAATTTCGCCAATTCATTAAAAATGGAATTAGAATTAAGGCAACAATAATACTACCTTCAATTAAAGCCTCTCTAACATTTTCAATAGAAGAATCAATATAGTTTTCTTGTCGAAAAGTAGGTGTGACTTTGATATCTTTGGGTAAACCGGCTTGAATCTCTAACATTGCCGACTCTATGGCACGGGTGACAGTAGGAGTATCGGATTGAGGCTGTTTATTAATCATTACAATAACCGCCTTTTGACCGTTAAAACTACCATCACCCCGTTTAATAGCCGCACCAATTTGCACATCAGCGATATCGGAGATATTGACAGGCGTACCATTACGAGCAGTAATTACTGATTGCTGTAATTCTTCGATAGATTCAATTCGCCCAATCCCCCGAATTAACTTTTCTCGGTCAGGAGTAATTAAATAACCACCTGGAGCATTGACATTAGCAGCTTTGGCTGCTTGCTCTACGTCTTCTAAAGTGACATTAAAGGCTCTTAGCTTCGCTGGATCAACTAATACTTGATATTGGCGAACATCGCCACCATACGCCACTACTTGACTAACGCCAGGCACAGCTAAAAGGCGATTTGTCACTTGCCAATCAACAATGCGCCGCACTTCCATTAAAGAAGTGCTTTGGGAGGTGAAGGCATATTGTAATACAGTTCCAATGGGAGAGCTTGTAGGGGAAATTTGTGGAGTTTCTACCCCTGATGGCAGCTTACTTTGAGCTTGTTGTAATCGCTCTGTTACTAGCTGGCGAGCTTGATAAATATCAGTATCCCAGTTAAAAATGACTTTGACAACAGAAATTCCGGCTGCTGAAGATGAGCGTACTGCTGTCACTCCAGGAGTACCGTTAATCGCACTTTCAATTGGTAAAGTTACCAGGGATTCTAATTCTTCGGGGGCGAGTCCTGGTGCTTCAGTTTGAATTTCAACTTGGGGTGGTGCAAAGTTAGGGAAAACATCCAAGGGCATTTGGATAATCGTCCGAAATATCCAAATTGTGAGGATAATTGTACCAAGAATAACTAACCAACGGCGAGCGATCGCCCATTTGATGATAGCACTGAGCATCTTTATTGTTGAGTATTTTTACTGATAATTATGACTTTTGGTTCTTCATGAGGCGCGCGGTGGTTATCATCTGAGTTTGTAGAACCATTAATAGAATCTTCTGGTACATCATAGGCTTCTGCCCCTACTGGAACTAGTTGAGGCTTGCTGCGACGACCTGCCATGAAACCTACAGCAGCTATTGCAGTTCCTCCACCTGCTCCTAGCAACCACAACGGTACTGGGAAGCTGGGCGTTTTAACTTCAGTCGCTTGTGCAGGAGCTTCTTTTGTCTCACCTGTTGGCTTAGTACCACCCCGCAATGATTGTGCATAAAGTTGTGGTGCGCGTTGAGTGACAATCATATCGCCCTCAAATAAGCCACTCTTAACCTCAACCATATCTCCAGAGGTTTGTCCTAAAGTCACTTCAACTGTTTGGTAAGCATTACCATTTTGCACGTAAACAACTTTCTTACCATTCGCGTCAACCACTGCTGAGGTCGGAATAGCTGAAATAGCAGAGGACGTTTGGTCTGTTAAGACTTCTAGCTCTGCAAACATTCCTGGTTTGAGTTGCCGAAGAGAGTTATTTACCTCTGCTTGTACTGGTACAACTCGTGTTTCTCCTTCTACTACTGTACCAATCCGGGAAATTCGTCCAGAAAAGGTACGCTCAGGCATACTGGCTACTTTTAGAGTCACCCTTTGACCAGCTTTAACTCTACCTAAATCTTTTTCATAAATGTTAGCTGTGGCAAAAAGCCGACTATCATTGACAATCGTCATCAATTTACCACCAGCATCATTAAAAGTTTGACCGATAGTAACTTCTCTATCAGCAACCTTACCAGATATAGGAGCGGTTACTGTTACTAATCCCTTAGCATTGGGAAGGTTTCCCAGTTGAGCAAGTCGAGTTTGATAACTAGTATTACTGCGATTAATATTTGACTTTGCTAGTTGAACTGATGCTTGGGCGCGTTTAAGTTGATTTTCTGCCCCGATAACGTCCCGACGGCTGTTAGCTTTGGTAAGTTCGGCTTTTGCCTGGGCTAGCTGGGTTTGAGATTCCAAGGCATTGCGTTGGGGTAAAGCACCTTCAGTGGCTAACTGCTTGTCTTTGTTGTACTTTTCTTGAGCAAAATCAACTTGACTCTGTGCTTGAGCAATTTCAGAGTCGGCTATTTGTTGATATCTTTGGTAATTTTGTTGAGCCAGTCTTAAGTCAGCTTGGGCCAGCTGTAAATCAGCTTGACCTTGTGCTAATTTGTCCTGAGATTCCACGCGTAATGTAACCAAGCCTGGACTAGTAACTATAGCAACAGGTTGACCAAGCTTTACTGATGCACCTGGTTCCACCAACAATTCAACCACTTTCGCCCCTTCAATTGGGGTAGTCACTTCTACTTTTTGGTTAGGAAGAGTCTCTATTTGTCCAGTGGTTTTAATGCCAATGGCTAGCCGCTGACGTTGGACAGGCTCGACTTTAATCCCTAACCGTTTGGCTGTGTCGGCATCAACCTGAATAGAATTATTCGTTGAAGTGGCTTCACTTCCTCCTTGAAATTCGTCTCCATGTCCAGCATGAGCCAGGACAACTGCGGGACTTGCTAATAACAACAGGCTCAGGAATGTGCCAGAAACATAACGAATAGCTGTAGGTGTTTGGGAACGCAAAGAGTTAGACATCGCTACTAAAAATCCTTGAGTATGGGAGGGAAGAAATTGCGAACAGTCAAAATTACTTTTAAATTTTAGAAATACACTCTTTTACTAGTCTTTCATTCAGAAATGAAATTAGGATGAAATTAAGTTTTGACCGCTCTCAGAATCACATCACTCTAAACACAACTGGAATTCAAGAGAGCAAGTGTTCCCTATCTATTTGACATTGGATACTTACATCATGCTTCACATAGATACTTTTGCTTACCTTCAGGTGACGCTCTTACTGACGTTGGACTACTCGCTAACACCAGTTCCCTAGCTTGGCAAACCTTTTAGCGTGAAGCTCTTAACGTCGCTTCCACTGAGTTCGCGGAGCGTCTCGTTCGCTGCCTTCGTCTCCGTAACCCTCCGGGGATCTTGCAACGCGCAGCGTCCCGTAAAGCCTGCGGCATAGCTACGCTTAGGGTGCAGCCTAAGAAGAGAAGAGAAGATAGCCAGTCCCTACGGTGTGTTTCCTGCCTACCCTGCGGTTTCTGCGTACTCCTAGAAGCAAGCAACGCAAAGCGTTCCGTAGGGAAGCAGTACAGGACTGGACTCACTGGTTATACCAAGTTTTTCGCCACTGTTTCATTTGGTTAATCTCTGTTTGTTGTGAATCAATGATACTTTGAGCTAATTTCTTGATTTCAGGACGCTTAGACTTACTCAATGCATCTTGAGCCATTGTAATTGCACTTTCGTGATGAGGAATCATTGCATTTATGAACGGCAAGTCAAACTCAGCATCGGCGGTTCCTAAGTCCATATTCATCATCATGCCTTGCATTTGTTCGTGAGGCATTGCGACTGTTTTACCTGTTTTCGCATCATAAGCCACTGGGGTACTGCTGGCGGAGGGATACCAGGCTGTGCGCCACTGTTTCAACTGAGCGATTTCTTTATCTTGATCTTTAATAATTTCCGAAGCCAGCTTTTTGATTTCAGGGCGTTTTGATTTTTGCTGTGCAACATTTGCCATCTCCACTGCTCCTTGATGGTGCGGAGTCATCGCATCAATAAAACGCAAATCATAATTAGCATCGGCTGAACCTAAATCCATTGACATGTTATGGTTCATCGTGCCACTACCATGATTCATCATGCCACCGTCATGGTTCATCGGTTGCTTGTCGCTAGTATCAGTGGCGGTGGTCGTAGGGTCTGATGCTTGGTTTTGGGAAGTAGTTGTAGAACAGGCTGTTAACAGGCCGATAGGAACAGAGGCGATCGCTATTAAGGTAAATGACAAAAAGCTGTTTTTCAGAGTAGAAAGTTGCATAGTGATTATCTAAATGTTTCCTGATTTCATTTTGCAATCTCCAGTAAACTGGAGAGTCAACCCTTTAGGTAATTTATTCTTTTCTCAGGTAATAAAATCACCCAAGTAACTGGTTGCTTACAATGCAAATATCGTACTTACTAAATAGTTTGACAGCCGAAGATGAAATCAGGATGAAATTAAAGGTTGCTGCTCTTGGCAAAGACTAGCTACAAGGAATTAGAACACTGTAATACAGGACTACAGGGTTCTAATTCTTTTGTGACACCCCGCTTTGCTTTGCCGGCGTTAGCTCCAGAGTTCAGAATATGGCAAATAATCATGTTATGAAAGTAACGTATTTAAAATAATTTGCCTTTATAGCAAATATAAGTAAATTTAATATGGTAAAGCTGAAATTATTGATTGGAGGAATAGTATTCATCCCGTTAGTCGCAGTCCTATGCGACTTTAGTTTCGGAAGATTTTGGTTTTCAGAACGCTCAGACCATCAAAAATTAGTCAAAAAACCAGAACAACTCAGTGCCAGCGCTGTGAGCAATCAGCATAGTTCGGTATCCGATAAAGCCAGTGTTGCACAAGTAAACAGCCACATCTTTACAGTCCCTAATGAGTTTCAGGGAAAAATTATTCAGCAAGCACAGCTGAGTAAACCAGACAAAGTTATCGCGCTAACTTTTGATGATGGCCCCGCACCTAAATACACACAACAGGTGTTAGAAATACTGAAGCAACAAAATATTAAGGCAACATTCTTCTGTGTGGGGGAGATGGTGCATTATTTTCCCCAAATTGCCAAGCTAGAGGTAGCCGATGGTCACGCAATTGGTAATCATACGTGGCATCACTGGTATCGGCATATGAACCTGTCTGTTGCTGCGCGTGAGATTGAGTCCACCGCAACAGCTATTTACCAAATTATGGGAGTAAAAACTTTTCTGTTTCGTCCGCCTTATGGCATCCTCAACAATGGTGTAGCTGATTACGCTCAAAAGAATAATTACGCTGTTCTCATGTGGTCAGATGACTCGATCGACTATCGCCGTCCTCCAGTATCCAGACTCATCAATAATGTGTTGAAAGACGCAAAGCCTGGTGGCATAGTACTGATGCATGATGGTGGGGGCGATCGCTCACGCACTGTTAAGGCTTTACCACAAATTATCGCTTCACTCAAACAGCGTGGTTATAGGTTTGTGACCATACCAGAATTATTAGAAATACAGGTACAAAAAACACCGTTGGTAACAACAGCACAGTTTCATAAAGGGAATAAAGGTACATAAAGTATCAATAAGTATCAATTCATTACTTTACCTGATGCAAGCTATCTGTATTCTTTTTTTATACAAATTATCTTGTTTTAATTACTGCCAATTCCTCTGCTAACACTCGCTGATAAACTTGTGATAGCAAAGGCGTGACTTGATTATTTTCTGTACCATATCCCAGACTTGTCCAAGTACGAGATAAAAGTTGTAAAACCTGATTTAGTTTCCCTTGTTTCAGCAGAACTGCAATATCAACTCCCCAAATGTGGTGGTCATTGAGCCAAGCATATACCACTTTATCTTGAATTTGTGGTTCAAAACTCTCTAGGTTTGCGCTTGATGAATTAAAAAATTTATGATGGTATTTTTTTAATTTTTCTTGCCAGGTAGGGTAGTTGTAAGAATTTAATAGCGACCTGCTGCTGTACTGCACTCGCCTTTGTGAGGGACAGAAACAATTGTTATACATTCATTGGGATGACGGCTGAAATCGGCAAAATGCTTACCACCATAAAGTAAAGTATAGGGGTTAGAATCTAGAGCTTCACTAGCAGTAATAGTCCGCATTAATGCGCGAATGTAAGGATCGCCTCCTTTCATTACTAAAGATGGAGTGTATTCAGGAATGGTAGAGGTTTTGCGAGTACTAAATCCTTGCCAAAGAACAATTAACAAAGCTATAGACAATATTCCAACAATTAGCGTTCGCCACTTAAACCTCCCTTTTTTTAGCAAGAAAACTTTAGCTAAATTTAGACAGGGGATTTTATCACCAATAATCTTAGTAAGTTTGTGAAACAATGACAGCAAAAATTTACTTTTTTTTGACATCTACTTTTGTGGTAATAATATTTATTAATTGTTTTTTTGTGTAGTGGTAAATATGTAGTGATAATAAAGATTTAGTAACTAAGATTATTTATTTTTAGCTTTGGATAAAAAGACTAGAAAAATAGTTGGAGTTTACATAAGTCAGAGCAGCGAAGATGGAGCTAGAGGATTATGTAGTGGGGAGAGGGGAGGAGGCTTTGGGTAAATCAATTGAGAAGACACATCCTTGATGGGGGATATCCCGAACTGATAGTATACCTTTGTTTAACGATACGGCGCGTCGTGAAATTGTAAGCCCAATCCCCAATCCTGATTTATCTGTTCCCATCTGAGAAAAAGCCTTAAAAAGTTCTTCCGCCTCACCAGGCGGGAGTCCTCCACATTGATCCTCTATTTCAAGCAAAACACGCCCACCTACAGCCTTACCGCGTATCCATACAATCCCACCCTGCTTCGTGAACTTAATGGCATTTTGAACTAGATTCGATAAGGCAGATATTATTAGGTGACGATCTATAAAAACCTCCAATTCCGGCGCTACCTCAACACACACCTGAATTGATTTCGCACTTGCTTCAAACCATGCAGTAGCCTCAACTTCACTGACTAGGTGAATAACTCGACATCTCTGATATTGTCCGGTTGATTCGTTCCGCAGTCGCACCTCAACAAGTGAACGATCAATAATGTCTCTCATACGCCTATGGGCATTTTCAAGAATACGAGATGTACTTCCATTGGCTCCGACTTTCCCTGTGATTATAAGTTGGGAAGCTAAACTAGCAGAGGTCAACGCATTTCGCAACTCATGTGCTAGAAATCCCAGACGTAGAACCTCATCCCGCTCTGCATTCTCGCGCTGACCTCGATTAAACTCTGTAACCGCTTCAGCGATAGCGATATCGAGGCAGAAATTTAATCGATTGAATTCACGAGGGGATGCTGTTTCACTACTATTCTCCTGAATATACTGAGTGATAGCTTGACAAAGAGCGCCGTAGCCATGAACAACCTGAGAAATGCTGTAGCCAAGTTTTAATGACTCTTTCCCCCGGCGCTCTGCGGAGGCTCTGTGAACACTTTCTATAGAATTGTTATGTGCTTCCCCAGATTCATCTATATCAGCACGTAATACCTCAATGAGTTCATCGTAGAACACAGGTAATCCTCTTTCCATTTCGTCGCTCGAACTCATGGAATCAGCAAGACGCGCGATCTTTTTTGAACACAAGGCGAGAATTTCGTCACGTTCTGCTAAGAGAAATTCATGTAACATTATGAATGTTCTTAATTTTAGACTTATTCTACCATCAGGAGATCGCCGTTCTAGCGATCGCACCCACCCCAGAACAATTTCCCATCCCCTCGCCAAGGCTCAGTATGTAACCCACATTCAGCACGTCATTTGGTAGTATAAAAAGCAATACAAAAATCTGGAAATAGTTACTGAATTATCCGAGTATAAATACTAAATTTCTATTATCACTTATATATTTATCACTACCGAATTTATTATAAATGAGTAAAGCAAAACTTTGTCATTAATAATTATATCTATTTTTATTTACGTCTAAAATTAGGTTAAATCTTCTTGAAAGAATACTCAAATATTTATACATATCAAGATGAAATTAAGATGAAATCATTATCAGCCATTGGAAATAAATTATAATCATGCCATTAGCCAGATGAACTTTACACTTGAAACCTCTTAAGTTTAGGCGAGAAAGTTTTGTCATCAGATGTGTATGGCGATAGCATAAATTATTGACTCTTGTGCTTGGGATCAGCTGATGACACATAGACACAACAGCGGCTTTCAGGTAGATTAGCAACCGCAGAAACACAACGCAAAACAATCACTAAAAGGAAAATAAAGGAGGACAAATGGCTATTATTGGTTTATTCTTCGGCACTCAAACAGGTAATACTCAGACGGAAGCGGAAATAATTCAAAAGGAATTTGGTGGAGAAGACGTAGTAACGTTAAATGACATTTCACAAGCGGAGCCTAATGATTTTAAGAATTACAGTTATATCATCATCGGTTGCCCCACCTGGAATATTGGTGAATTGCAAAGTGATTGGGAAAATTTCTCCGACGAGCTAGATAGCATTGACTTTAGTGGCAAAAAAATTGCTTATTTTGGAGCAGGCGACCAAGTTGGTTATCCTGACAGTTTCCAAGATGCAATAGGAATTTTATCAGAAAAAATTTCAGAACAAGGTGGTGAAACAGTTGGCTATTGGTCTACAAATGGTTATGAATTTAGTGAGTCTAAAGCCGTCCGCGATGGTAAATTTGTAGGTCTAGCGCTTGATGAAGATAATCAGTCTGATTTAACTAATGAACGAATTCAAACTTGGGTTGCTCAACTCAAGCAAGAGTTTGGTTTATAGAGAAGTATAAAGTCTCGCACTGAAAAGGTGCAGTTCAGAACTAGCCCTTTCGGTCAGTAAGGCTTCCTTCATTCAGGTAACGTTGATAATCATTGTTAAGCCACCTCCACCTTCTACTTCAACGTTGTCGTTTGTAGCATGATGGGCGATGTGACAATGTAGCAACCACTTCCCCTGCTCACGAGCTGTCCAAATTACGTCGTAACGTTCACCGGGAGCTACATTAATAGTGTCCTTTTCAATTTGGGCAACGGCGGGTACAGGATTACCGTCTGTTTCAATAATTTTGAATGGGCCGCCATGAATATGCATTGGGTGGATGAAGGCATTATTTGAACCAATAAAGCGAAAGCGGATTCTTTGACCAATTTTGGCGTTTATAGTTTCGGTAGAGGGATAATGCTGGGCATATTTGAGTTGATCGCAGGCTGAGATGAAGGGGGGCTTTGAGCAATAAAATTGGGAATGCTCTCAATAGAATTAGGTGAATTTTGACTTACTCCCAAGCGTGGCGTTATTAGCAATAATCCTAGAGTTAGTGTCAATAAAACTATCCTTGAAATTGATTTGTAGCGCATATTTACCTTTGAATTTACAGCAAGCCACTTCTTAAAAAGCGTGTTTCATTAAGGAGTATTAGCTGGATATAAAAATCAGGTTTGAATCTTGGTAGGTATACTAAGCCTCTAGGCTTTGTTAACCGAGCTTTGGACTAATCTGGATTTTCAGAAATCAAATAGAAATCCTATATACTCTTGTCAGTAGCAAAAATTAGCGCAAGGTGAAAAACTCTTCCGCAGCTGAAGGATGAATACCAATTGTTGCATCAAAATCTTTTTTAGTGATACCTGTCCGAATAGCAAGTCCAAGACATTGAATAATCTCAGCAGCATATTCACCGACCATATGAGCGCCGAGTACTCTGTCTGATTTGCTATCAACTACTAATTTAATCAGAGTTTTCTGTTCCGGTTCAGCAATCGTGTCGAAAAGAGGTTGAAACCTTTGGGAATAGCAGCGTATTGATTCTCCAAATTTTTCGCGTGCTTTAGCTTCAGTCAAGCCAACCGTAGCCGCTTCCGGTCGAGAAGAAAGTGCTGAGGGAATGCACTCTAAATTCACAGTTTGGGGCTGATTACCAAATACGGTGTCAGCAAAGGCACGACCTGTGGCAATGGCGACAGGAGTCCAATGGGGTCGGTTGGTGCAATCTCCAACAGCAAAAATATTCGCTTGACTAGTACGGCTGTATTCATCTACTGCGATCGCTCCTTGTTTGACTTGAACACCCGCTTTTTCCAAATCAAGACCACTTAAATTAGGAACTCGACCTATGGCGCTAAGAACGGTATTTACAGTTATACTATCTTGTTCATTTCCTAATAAACTCAAGAGTAAACTATCTTGAACTTTTTCAATTTTTTCGACAACAGTGTTGCAGAAAATTTGAATGCCATTCTTCATCATACTTTCTTGAACTGTAGTTCTAATATCTTCATCTCGACCTGGTAAAATACGGTCTTCCGGTACTATTAAAGTAACCTTTGAAATCAACCCATTCAAGCTTCCAGCAAACTTCACTGCTATCTGGTCACTACCAATAATCGCAATATGCTCCGGTTGCTGCTTGATTTCAAACATCTGACGTGTAGTAATAGCATATTCAATTCCTGGAATTTCGGGTTTTACAGCTTCTCCACCTACAGCAATCAATATTTTATTGGCAGTAATCTGGTGTCCCCCAACATCCAAAGTATGAGAATCTAAAAATCTTGTCTCTCCGTAAATTAGGCTTACCCCTGCTTCTTGAAGATGCTGAATATGTAATTTATTCAGATGTTGGATTGCTCGGTCTTTAGCTGTCATAAATTTATGCCAGTCAATGCGGTCACTTACTTTATCCCAACCATATTCGTCAGCATCTTCAAAAACATGGGAAAAACTAGCAGCATATGCCATCAGTTTCTCTGGAATACAGCCATGAATTACACATGTGCCACCTACCTGGTCGCGTTCAGAAATTAACACACGAGCACCATAACCAGCAGATTGTCTAGCGGCAGCAAGACCTCCAGGCCCTGCGCCAATTACAAAGAGGTCATAATCAAAGCTCATAAATTATTAACTCAATTTTTAAGAACACTATATTTCCCTATATTTTTAGCTTTCCACACAGTGATGAAATTAATATGAAATCCTTGGAATTTTAATTAAAAAATAGTTATGCATATTCAAATGAAATCAGCATGAAATTTCCTTATGTCATTAGTAATAAATATTTCTTGTGCCATTAGGTAGACGCAAGCAGATTAGTTATTTTTTAATCTGAGGGCGCAGAGGCATAAATACTGTCTCATGTGAAATTGATGACTTGAAATCGGAGGTATAATTATGACGACAACCCAATCTCACCAATCCTTGCTTGAAACTTGCATAGAGGCTTGCTTTGATTGCCTACGCGATTGCGAAAACTGTGCCGATGCCTGCTTAAGTGGCAACATGGTACAGATGATGGCTCAATGCATTAAGCTGTGCCGAGACTGTGCTGATACTTGCGCTCTGTGCGCCCGTTTCATGTCTCGCAATTCGGCTCTCCATGCTCAAATGTGCGGAATCTGTGCAGAAGCTTGCGATCGCTGTGCCAATGAATGTGAAAAACACGATAGCGACCACTGCAAACGCTGCGCTGCATCTTGCCGTCGCTGCGCCGAGTCTTGTCGCCAAATGGCTACAGCTATGGCGTAAATATTTATAATCGCTGACTGCTGGATTGCAAAATAAAGATATAATACACCATGTATTATGTAGATGATTGGCTTGACCGAAGAAAGGCAGAGGGCAGGAGGCAGGAGGCAGAAGGAAGAAATACAATTTTTGCCCTCTGCTACAAGGGTTTCAAGCCCCTAAATTTATTTATGCAAAGTAAAAAAAGATGTGTTTTGAGACGCGAAGCGCGAGAAATACAGCGTCCTTATTAAATCCCCTGAATTTATTTATGGGGATTCCCTTCTGCCCTCTGCCTTCGTACTTCTGCCTTCTTAATTTACCTCGTAATACATGGGATTTCTCAGAAGCACTACCGAGTATTACACGGTATGAGCAGGAGATAGAGAAGCGATTAGCCCAGCTACGCCCGTGAGTAGCATTGGAACAGGAATGGAATGTATGCCATTCAGCCATCACCTCTCACTTTTTTGAAACGAAGGCAAAAAATATGTAGCTTTAGCCCAAGAGATTGGCGTAACCGAAAACTCAATAGCAAAGTGGAAAAAAAGATGGACATCTTGTACCATCTTGTCAGAAACCCAGGAGTCTGCGATCGCAAAAGCTAACGAGGTATTAGGTGTAAACGTAGGCAGACCTAAGAAGTGCAAAAGTACAGAAGCGAGCAAAATCGTCGAAATCAGCGAATGGAGCAAGAACCGAAAACCCAGTCGTTCAAAGCACCATTACCATATGCAAGTTGCTGAAGAAGCTACTCGCAGGGGGTTGCCAGCACTATCGCTTAAACAAACATCCCCGAATATGATCACCAAAAGTGGACAAGACCCGAAAAATAGGTCTTTCAATTAAAATCTCGGCAGCACTGTACCCGTGCCCGCACCCTTCTTGGAACGAACATACGTCTTTGTCGTATCTGTTTTACTATGCCCCAACTGGTCTTGCACCTCAAACAGCGGTTTACTATCCACAGCCCTGGATGCGTGAGAATGCCGCAACCAGTGACACGAGAATTTTACCTTTGCAACCTCAGAAATATCTTGAATCACCCGCTTAATCGCCCTATCGCTCAACGGCAACCCTCTTTTTGCTGGGTCAGGCGACACATTTGGAAAAACTGGTGCGCTATCACGAGCCGTACCTCGATACTTTTTGAAAACGAGCGAAGTCTTGTGGTCTAACCCTATCTCGCGGTACTTCCCACCCTTTCCTCGAAACTTAATTGTATAGTATCCCCGCTGTCTATCCTCCGGTATGGGGTCGGGATACCACTGAAAGTTATGCCAATATAAACCCGAATAATCCTCCCTAGGTTTAAGAGGTTCATCACCTGGAACCGTCACTCTACCAACCTCACCAACACGCATCCCGCTGTAAAAAAGCAAACAAAATACCAGCCAGTGAATTCCTCCTAAATCCTTAGCAGCCGAAGCCAACTTTGCCATCTCCCAGTCTTCAAGATATCGGTCGGCTTTAGGTAAATTGCTGAAATTTTCGTAAGAAATCGTACTTGCAATATTCCGTAAAAAATAACCAATACTCTCCCCACTACCGTAACTCCACAAGGAACGCAGCATCAAAATGTGGTTAGATTTGGTATAAGGGGAAACCTCACCCCAACTATTAATAAAATCAAGTAACTTTGGCTGCTGCACTAATCGTAAATCTGGTATACCTTCAGAGAGTACCCATCTGAGTAATTTTTGACCAAAGCTATAGTATTTACGCTTAGTTTGTTCGCGGTTCTGCGACCCCGCCCAAGCCAAAATTAACTCAGAATCATTACTAACAGCAGGAGTACGGTAGTAGTATCGCCTAATAATTTCCTCAACAATTTCAGGAGTCACCTGCTGACTAGTAGCTTTAATTACACTCTGTTGATGGTTGAGAGAAAGAATTTCTACAGAATTAACACCAGTATCAGCAGCGTCCATATAAAAAAATAGGTTACTTCCCGATATATATTTAACTTCCTGGAAGTCCATTTTCAGGAAGCTTTTATATTCTACGACAACGCAGTGGATATACTGCCGGCACTCTTCGTTAATAATTCCAAAAGCCTGCACAAAAGTAGCAAAATCCTTTCTAGGGTGAAAGACCCAAAACACGGCGGACGATTCCCGAACTCTTTTGTGCTTGAATCACCAATCCCTGATATGTTGATAGCATTGCTATCTACTTGATATCGATAGCTGTTGCTATCAATTGCGATATCACTATGTCTGACGAGAACAAACCCAGCGAGATGATCCGCGTACCCACTCCCCTGATTCCAGCAGTTAGGGAATTATCCCGGCTGCACCGACAAGGACGAACAAGCGAGTTGCTTCACTCTTTGGATGAATTAATACTGGCGTTGGACAGTAACAGTAGAAGCGCCAACCCTACTTCCCAAACGATATTAGCTATTTGCGAACGACTGGATAAGCTGGAATCACAGAACTTCGGTGAATCTAATAGCAACGAAACTGGAGCAATCCATAATCTCGCCGATTTAGAACAAAAAATTGAGGGGATAACAGCCCGAATGACACAGTTTACTGAGGCGATTATTAAAATTCAAAATCATCTCAACAACCAACCAAGACGGGCTAATAAATCGTACAACAACAATTCATCCTTCAAAGGGCAAACTCCGCGAATTCAACCATTAACCGAAGAAGGTTTAGCTTCAAGACTTGGTGTAAATGTAGAAACTATACGCGAGCAACGAAATAAGCTGCACCCACCGCTTTTTGTGGCATGGTGCAAGGGCAAGGATAAATCGGGTATGGGGTGGGAATTTAACGAAAATACGGGATTATATCATCCGGCAAGTTAGTATTTTTATGATTTTCAAATCTTCTCAAAATGAACCGTTAAAAGCTTCATTATCCCGTGGAATATTGATATTTTGAGCCTTACTTAAAAAGGATTTTAAAAGCAATATCTCTGCCTGACTGCTTCAACACTTGCAGATAAGCAACAGCATCATCACGTCGGCGGAATCTTTTCACAACAATATTTTCTTGATTGGGAACATTCCGGACAATACACCACGGTTTTAATTGCTCAGAATAAGTCATATTTTCCTTCTTAAAAATGCTGTAAAATAACCATGCTATGTGCTTTTAAATCGCCAAATTTTACCTTAAACGAGGAGGTATACTCAAAGACAGGTCAAATTGATATTGACAATTAGAATTATGTGTGTATTAGATTGATTTGACAGATATATAGCGTTCCGACTGGAATGAAATATTGTGTACTGAGTCTGAAAACCTTGCAGGGCAAAGCTTTTGTTTTAAAAACCTTTCATGAATCAAACCGGATTGCTATATGTAGAATAGAAATGTTATTGAGATCAAGGCGAATGAGTCAGACATAGCAATTGCCAAAGTTGTTCGGGAACTTCTTCAAAATGTTCCAGTAAAAAGTCCATGAATGCCAAATGTCGTAAATCATTAGGCTGAGGATAGCGTCTAAATTTACCTTGCTTAAACCAACCTCTGACCGTAGAATCAGAACGACAGCAGATTAAGGCAATTTGTTCATAACTCACATCCCATTTGGCATAAAATTCTTCTGGTTTCATACCAAATTCCCAGTGACTGTAGAGTGAAATTAGATGAATTTCTCTTGCCCCTAAAATCCGGGGGTTAGACATTGATACACCTCAAATATGTAAATATTTAAACTCATTTATTACATCAGGTATTTGTCAGTTACAGAGTTTATAGACACACAAATGAAACCCAATTAAGCGGGTTTTAAACTCTGGATTCACTCTCAATCTGCGTAAGCAGATATAGTTAAAATAGTTCCGTTATTTATAATGGCTAGAATACCGATTCAGGAATAGTCAGAAATAGTGGATAGGGTGTAATACGCTTGGGTTAAGCCTTTTTCTCCCCCTGCTTCCCCTGCTCAAGAACAGCCCGCCCCAACAGATAAATGTCCTTAACTAAACGGTATTGGGATAGGGCGGGGATAGTGCTTCGAGTCAAAAATGAAACGCCCTCTAATCACATTTTTGCACGAGCTATACTGTGAGGAGGGCAATTGAGTTTTTGACAAATCTTCTCAGAATAGCTTGACTGCAAATCTAACTTCAGTCGTACTCCGCAAGTTGGGGTAGTTCACCAGCTATTTGATGTTTTAATATCTAGAACAACTGGAATAGGACTGAGAAACTTTTGGGCAGCAGCAACCATACAATTGTGTAATATATTGCTAACTTGCTCAACTTCAGTCTCTGGACATTCCAGTACAATTTCATCATGTCTTACACAGATAAGTTTTGTTCTGAATTTAGCTAATGGATTTGAAAGTTTTACCATAGCTAATTTGTTGATGTCGGCATTTAAACCTTGTACTGGATGGTTAAATAGCTCTGATAGTCGGGGCTTGTTTACCCATCTCCGTCGTCTGTTTGCTAGTGTACGACTTTCCTTAATGCCTTTGATGTATTTACGTTTGATGTTTTCATGCCACCTAGCTATTCCAGGATAAGCTTCAAAGAATCGTTTAGAGAAAGCTTTTGCTTGTTCTAATGTCATTGCCACCCCATATTTTACTTGGGCGTAAATTTGGAGTTTGGCAGCGCCCATACCGAAAATCAATCCAAAGTTTATTGCTTTTGCTAGTCTGCGGTCTTCCTCAGTCACTTCATTGATATATTTTCCAGTTACTAGAGATGCTGTTAATCGATGTAAGTCAGCCCCCTGGCGATAGACTTGGCACATCTTTGTATCACCACTAAGCCGAGCCATAATTCGTAGTTCTATTTGGGAGTAATCGGCTTTGATAATTTTATAGCCAGGGGCAGCAATGAAGCAGCTACGAGCTGCTTGATCACGGGGAATATTTTGTAGAGGTGGTTTGCGGCAAGAAAATCTACCGGATTTTGCCCCTAATTGATAATAGTTGGGATGAATTCTCCCAGTTTTGGGGTGGATATGCTGGGGTAGTTTCTCGGTAAAAGTGCCGATAATTTTGGATAGACGGCGGTAATCTAGCAATGCTTGAATTATGGGATACTGTGCAGCTAAAGAAACTAATTTACTTTGATTAGTTGAGTTGATTTTAATACCAATAGCTTGTAGAGCAGCCAAAACTTGCTGAGGTGAATTCGGGTTTACTGCATCTGTCAGTTCTGGCAGCAATGACATCTGAGAACTAGCAATACGGAGTTGCTTGAGTTGGCTTAAAGCATCTGTTTTTTCAGCTTCTAGTTTTGCACCCAGTATCTGCCATCGGGATAAGTCAAATAGCATTCCGTTAAGTTCCATTTGAGCTACAACAGGCATACACTGAAATTCCAGTCGGGCAATTTTGAGTAACTTTGCCTGCTTTAACTTCTTGAGGAGAATTGGGTAAAGGTCAAGTAATATGGCAGCATCTACGGCAGCATAGTGCAATTGAACCTTGGTAAGAGGTTTACACCAATCGCTGATTTGTTGAGTTTTATCTAGTTGAAGGTGTAATAGTTTTTTAGCTATATTTTGTAAGGATGAGCTTGTTTTTAATCCTGCGGTTAGAACTTTATAAGCAAGTTGGGTATCAAAGAATTGACCAGAGGGTTGAAGTCCTGCGAGTGTGAGAAATTGCCAGTCGAACTTGGCATTATGAGCAATTTTGATAGCAGAGTTACCAAGCAGTTTTTTGAGTAGTTGGCGATCGCTTTTGGGAATAGCTGGTAAATCAATTAGTACTACCGGATGGTTTGGTGCAGCTATTTGAATCAGTCTAATAGAATCAGTTAGAGGGTCAAGTCCTGTTGTTTCACAATCTATGGCTAAAACTTCTGCCTGAAACAGACCTTGGAGAGCAGAATTAAGAGTTGAAACATTGGAAACAAGAGTATATTGTGGAGTATAAATACTGGTGTTATTTGTATTTATTAAGCTTGTAGCCATAATGAATTAAATTTGAATTTCTTACCTAGAAGCGATAGCTTGTATATCTAGCAACTTCAAATTAGTTTTATACAAAGATTTGAAAACCTATTAAGGAGAGGTAATACTATAGCGGTGTGCAGTTGAGGGAGATACAAAGACTTTGCTGGAAAGATTGTACAGCAAGTACTTTTGTCTTCTCATCCGAGCGATAACCGCCATATCGATATTCCTCTCTTTATATGATTAACTGACTTTACGTTTACCTGTTTTTGCAATGTTAGAATGCTGAATATTCTCTCGAACAGATGTCAAAGCAGTAGGAGCCAATTCTCTAATAATGGGTTTGACAATTTCTGGTGCCAGTTCTAAACGATGCTTAATCTGTGCTTGCAACCAGGCTAAAGGAACACATTTATTGTTGACTTTTTGTTTGATAATTAAGTCAGGATTGGATGTTGAAGCTTTTTTTATGGCAGTAGCAATTTTTCTGGCTGTCCGTAAATCAATTTTGTCTACATCAATGCTAATAAAGTTGTCTGGTTGAGGTTCTGATTTTGATGTAATACGGTTAGTTGATTGATTTTGATTTTTCAAATTGAGAGATTTCTTAATATCAATAGATTCCAGGTGTGATTTTTCAGATGTTGTGTTTTCGATGTTGACTGTAAATTTCTGCCACAGATGGACTATTCCCACAACGAAATCAACGACCATCACAATGGCATATATGGCTGTAATTCCAATGATGAGATGATTTAAAACTTCTTGAGTTTCTTGAGTGTTCATGATGACTAGCTTGAAAATCTATGTTCATAATTAAAGAAGCGATCGCTTCCATTTAACAGAAAAATCCTCAGATGAAAATTTGAATAGACTGAGGATTTCTGGAAAATTCAGAACAAGCTAATTTGCACAGTTGAATTTGATGAAGGTTTAGGAGTTGGAGTTCTTTGGATTGAGTCTAAGTTAGGCAAGGCATTGACATGACGCTTACCCCATCCCTCTTGTGCTGCGTGTTTAACTATGCTGCGTCGAATTGACCTGCTAAGATAGTTGAATTCATTTTTTACCTGATTAAAATGAATGATGCGATTATTGCTGGCATTGCTCGTATCACCATCACCTATAAATTCATAAAAACTCTTGCAACCCTTTGGTAATTTATCGTATTTTGTTAAAACTTCATTACCTACCCAAAGATAAAGGTCAGCGTAATCCCTATGCAGAGGTGCTTCGTAAGTTGCAGGCATCATGTAGGTAAGAACTTCTGTGGCTGTGCTGGAAACACCAACCTGATCCTGTTCGTATTCAGTGAAGATAAGTTCCAATCGATCCTGAATACAAGCAAACTTCAGCCATTGGGGAATCGCATCACTCCAAGGACTGCGATGAATTACCAATGGCCCTGCAAGGTAGCGAACATGGTGTAGGGAAAATTCAGCTATTTCCAAAAGACTTGCTAATAATTCTTTTGGTGTATTTAAACTTGCCAGAATTTGCAGCATTTTTCGGGTGTTTTCTGGCAGTTTGGTACTATTACCATCACTGATTTCTGCCATTATTTCTGGTGAAATGAAATTCATTTGCTCCATTTTTCATCTCGATATGAGCGCATCACCAAAAATAGCCAATCGGCTAAAAAATTAATGTCCAATAGGTGAATGCTGATACTAGATAAATCTTTTTATGCTGGCATTGATACAGCTTTTTTAGGTAATGCCAATGAATAACGAACCTACAATTAACCAAAATCTTGATACTGACGACAGTAGTAATTATCAGTCTGGCAGTGGCTATCAATCTGAAGGTTACGGTGTTGAGCAATCAAGTTCTGGAGATAGTAGTAATCCTTTGCAAGCAGACCAATTTAGGGATGGTTATCAAGAGAATATTTTTGAAATCAATCTTGGGGATACACCTTACACTGAATCGGCTGCTAATCCCAATCCTCAATTATCAGGATATGGCTCTGGCTCCGGTTACAAGTCTAAGAAAAGTCAACAGTCACCATCCCCGGAGCTAGAGTTATAAGTCATATTTTCACTCTCTTCTTATACCCCATAAGCAACAAGTAATTGGGGTTTTGGCGTTGCTGATCAGTGGGATGATTTTTGTCGGGCTTACGCCCCGCAACTCTTAGAGACGCTCCGCGTAGCTTGCTTCCCCACAGGGGTACGCTAACATGCTCCAGACGCGGAGGCGCAGAGAATAAGAGTTTGAGAGATTGAATTTTTAATTTTCATTCCTTCATTCAGCAACGCCGGGTTTTTATTCAATAAATTACTTTGCTTGTTGGGGTATAGGTGCTGTCATTTTTAAACCTGGAATTATGAAGATACCAAAAGCATGGATATCTCTTCTGGTTGTCATAACTTGTATTATTTATAGCATTGCCGCACAAGCCACAATCAACACATTTGGTGATGGCAATTTACCGACTCGAATTGTAGAAGTTGCAAATCCTCAGTCTCGACTACCTGCTACTAAAGTTTTGCTGCCAGACTGGAGCCGCATTTCTCTGGGCCAGCTACCAGGTATCAGTCAATCCGGTGCAATTGATGGCAGTCCCTACAGTCAAACACTGGGTTATGACCTGAGTCGCACTTGGAATGTGGGTATGACTCCTGACCAATATTTGAAGTTAGGAGATATCAGTGAAGCATTGCAGGCAGAGGAGTTTTCTTTGCAGGCGATCCAAGCGATCGCTCTGGGCACACAACCAGAGGCGAACACAGACATTAACAGTATAGATTTCAACAAAATTGCCTTGAGTAAATTTCCTCTGATTGGGGAGCAGACATTGAGTCATTTAGCTCAGGTTGTCCCAGAATTGGCTAAGACGCAAGTAAACAATATTACACCTGTTGCAACCTTACTAAAATCAAAGGGAATTGCTGCATCTAATTTAACACTAGCTCAGGTACTAACACAGTATGAAGTTGGGCAAATGAAGCTGGGAGAAATCGACTTGTCAAAGTTTTCTATTTCTTCAATTCCTAACTTAGATGCAGTACAGCTACAACAATTTACAGGTTGGATGAATAGCAATGTTTCGGATATTCCTGGTTTGGGACAAGTACCTTTAGGATTAATGCCTAATCCCATCACTGAAATTGGTAGCTTAGTAATGCGGATTGATGTAGTTTATGGCCCAGCAGAAAACCGCCGTAACAATACGATTTCTGGTTCAGACGTGCAAGGGTTTTCTGTGCCTTGTACTGTAAAAGACTGCGCTTACTTAGAATTGGATGATTTGGAAAATACAGGTCGTAGCGATCGCAGTAAGTTAGAAGGTAAACAGTGGATTTCCGGTAAATACCAAGAAGTCGAGGGCGGGCGGGGTATCCTGAAAGCAGTGAACAACGGTCGGGAACCAACAGGAAGGCTACCGTTTGGTAAAGCTTTTAAGGTGGTGGTAATGGAGCCGGATGAAACTACTGATACGGTAGATACGGCTTTGTTCTTTCGGTTCTGTGCTTGGCGAATGGGTTGTACACCTTATTTTATCGGGCCTGTTCCTTTTTTCAGCTACAAGGTTAACTCTCTGATATTTGTAGGCAATTTGAGTGAACAGAGGACAAATACTGCGTCTCTACCAACTGGAGCTACAAGAGAGCCTAAAGCTAGCACTATCAACCGTACTGGAGTAAGAGAGAAGATTAATCCATGCACGTTTAGTAATGGTAGTCGGTCGATAACAGATCAATCATTCTCCGGTATTGATTTGCGATCGCTCTCAAATGCGATTGCGGAAATTGAGAGCGCTGGTAGTGGCGATTACAAAGCAGTTGGCATACATACCTGTGCGGATGGGGGGTTAAATTGTGGTCGCGCTCTCGGTCGCTACCAGTTCATGAGTTATAACCCCTATGCAGTGCAGTTAATTGCTGCCAAGCCTGGAGGTCAAGAGTTCCTGAGTCAAGTGGAGCAAGGGCATCAACCAACAGAGGCTGAATTATTTGAGTTTTTTCCTCCAGCCGACCAAGATAGGGCATTTATGGCTGATATGGCTAACAAAATTCAAGTGACACAAGAGCAAATCGATCCGGCTACAGGAGAGCCATTTACGGGCGAACGTCTAATTGAACGAGTGGCTCAAAAGCATTTTGGTGGTGATTACAGCAAAGTTGATGGAAATGGCTCAGATGCCCTCGGTCGCCTCAGTCTCAAAGATTACGGCAAAACCGCTTTAGCTAGTTATCGCAACAGTAATAGCGATAATGGAACGCTGACCTGTTCTCCTAATGTAAATTCTAGCTACATCAGCACTGCGAAAAATACTGAAAATGGGAGGTAGAGTATGGCAGATTTATCTAAAACTTCTATTACTTCACCCCATGAGATAAAAGAAATATTTGATACTGATACCAATTCAAAAATACACTTTGGGCAAACAGGGGAAGGAAAGGGAGTTTATTCTGACTCCGCCTCCCCTACTCAGTCTCAACCACTGAAGGCAACTGCATATCAATTACCAGCACCGACTATGAGGGTACGCTACTGGATTCATTGGTTTCGCATTGGTTTGGGCATCTTTTTGTTGCTGTCGATTCTCATGAGCTTAGGGGGCTGTAGCTTAAATGCGGCAACCGTTACTTGGAACAAAGCTGCTAATGTTGTGCCTGCTTCAGTAATTGAACAGGTGATTGTAGAAAATACAGAGTTGAATGCCAAAGTATCTGCTAAAAATATACTGGCTTGGAGTGTGGAAGGGAAAGAGGGCAGGTTCGCAGTTTTCAACTTGAATACGCCTGATGTCTGTGGTGCTTTGGGATGTCTGTATACTGGTTACTGGCTCAGAAAGGACAAACCAATTACTCAGGTATTCTTGAGTTACTTGAATCCCAATTTGCCAACAGGTAAACATTTGTTGTCAGTGGGAGAGAACCGAGGTCAGGCATTACCGTGCATTAAAGTACTGCAAACCGAGCAAGAGCAGCTACGCCAATTGAATTTTTGTTTCAATGGCAACGACTATCAACTTGCTGATAGTCAGCTTTTCACTACTGGTAAAAAATCCCAAAGTTGATAACTCGAAATCTAGAATAAAACTCTGCCATAGTCATCTTAGCTACGGCAGAGTTTTATTCTAAAACCTCTAGGAAATTCCCATTAAATCGGTATCTAGGTCAATGGTGGATGAAGAGTGCTGAGTGCTGAGTAGTGGGTAGTTTACCAGCACAGACGCTATAGTTGCATTGGACTATTCCTCATCATCCAGTTCATCGTCTTCCTCCTCAAAATCATCATCGTCTAACTCAGCTTCCAAATCGTCGGTTTCATCGAGGAAGTCATCATCGTCAATAAGTTGAATTTTGCGAGGTGGCTTGGTCGCTGGTTTCGATTTACGAACGCTTTGAGTTTTGTTCCTATTCTTATTTGGTGGCAATACTTCCACGTCTACAGACACCGATTCTCCTGGCAAAGCAGGTAGGGATTGAGGTTCATTAAAACCAGCGATCGCATCATGTTGTTGCCAAATTAGGGCTTTAGCTGCGGGTTGACCCAAATAAAATTGAGACAGATTTTCAACGGTGGGTTTGGTATAATCTACAGTCTTACAACAGTCGTGTTTATTCTTACCTTCGCCCTCTTTGACAGCTTTGAACTCGACTGACAGTACACCTAAGCTACGCCACCTATCGCTTTTGCCGCTAAATGGCACTTGGAAATAGTCAGCAAAGGTTTTCTCCAAAGAACGGTAAAACTCCTCACGCACCGATTTAAAACTCCAGAGAGCTACATTCTTAAACCGGACAACGACAGGAGTAGTATGCAGGGGTTGATTATCCTCATCCAGAAACACCAGTGCATGTTCTGAACACACATCCATTGTTTTCTTGTCAAGGTTATGTTTGTATTCATCATAAAGCCCAACAAAAGAACCACCTAAGTCTTCAACATCTGATTTATAACGGATATACTCTGGTACAAAAGCTAAAACTAGTAACCGTGCTTGAGTAATTAAGAGTCCAGTAACATCTTCAGTTAGGGTGACAATAGTTAGGTCGTCCTCCTGTGGCATATCAAGCCAGCCAGCCTTTTCTAGCTGATCTTCTGGAATCAGAAGTCCGGCGGGTTTGTCATTAACGACAATGCCGTAAGGCAGTAACGGTCGTCTAACTTGGTTATAACTGTCGCTAAGAAGTTCTGGGTCAATATCGTCAATATCAAGGTCTGACAATTGAGTGTTAGGAGCTTTAGATTTAGCTGCTTGAGCTTTGGTATTAGCTTTGGGATTAGAAGCAGCAGTTTTGGCAGTAGATTGATTGGAGCGATTAGAGTTGTTTGAAACCCTAGATTTAACCATTGGAATACATAAATATGATTGCCCAACGCATGAGGCGTTAGCCTCAAAACTTATTTACCAATCGTTGTTTATGAGGCAATTACTCTCCACCACAGATTTAAATTACGCCATCAAATAAAGTATCTTGAATGCTAATTTACAAACTAGCGAAAATATAGATGAGGATAACAGGAGGTTAATCATGAAATTATCACCACTATATATACAGTGGGAGCAAGAGGCTCAAAAGCAAGGGCAACGTATGGTTGTAGAAAATTTACTAACAGTTCGATTTGGTACGCTAGATGAACAATTAGCCACAATTATTCAGCCTATTCTAGAGTTACCTTCACAAGAGTATGCTTCTTTACTGTTGCAGTTATCGAATCTCTCCCGTGAAGATGTATTGGCCAGGTTTAACAGCAATCATTCATAAAGCTGTTATGTATCTGACACTCCTCTAGAAATAGAGTTTCTAACACCTCTAAAAAAATGTCCAAAAGGTCAATACCCTAGCTTTCACTTGGTAGCTAAAATTTCTGCTAAATGCATACTTCACTGCTATGAACATTTCCCAGAAAAATCTACCACACAACCAGATCACTGCTAACTCAACATTAATTGAAGTCTCATCCTTCCAAGCACCTCTGGCTAGCATTGACTTTGGCAAGTTGTTTCAACAGTATAATAATCCCCAAGGTTGGATGATGGTAGGTGGAATACTGTTCGTTATACTGTTGTTGCAAATCAGTGGTACTGGTAAGGGAAAAATTACCACTGGTAAAGTCTCCGGTATCAGCGAGAAACTAGCAGCAACTAACCTAGCACTCAAGCAAATCAAGGAGTGCAAACACAATAAAGTTACCCTGTGGTCTGGAACTCCTCGCTATTGGGTAAAAGGCAAGTGGCGATCGCTAATTACTAATCTCCAAACAATGTTGGGTGCATCTCCTAGTGTTTGGTTTCCCAATGCCGAAAGGGGAACACTGGTAATAGGTGCGCCTGGGTCTGGTAAAACCTACTCTACCATAGACCGGATGTTAGAAAGTGCTATGCAGCAAGGTTTTCCGATTTTACTCTATGACAAGAAGGGCGACCAACTACGACTCCATGCACCCCTAGCTGCACGTTATGGCTATAAAGTACGAGTATTTGCCCCCGGTGAACCCTTTAGCGGTGTGATCAATCCTTTGGATTATATGCGTGATGCACGCGATGGGGTAATGGCAGGAGAAATTGGGCAAGTGATTAACCGCAATGCTTCCAGTGGTGGTAAAAGTGATGAGTTCTTTGCTAAAGCCGGGGACTTGTTAGCTAAAGCACTTTTACAGTTAGTCAAGGGTTCACCTTACCCAGATATGGCGATGCTTTATGCTGTGCTGCGGTTGCCAAAACTGGTACAGCGTCTTGACCATGCGGTACAGTCCAAAAGGTTGGATGAATGGGTGGCGACTTCATTTATTCAATTTTTGAGTGCCAAGGATGCAGAGAAGACTATTTCGGGGATTTTGACCACAGCAGCAGGTACTTTCTCATCTTTCATCCAAGCTGATTTGCTGAGGGCATTTATAGGGAAATCGGATATTCCTACTAAGCTTGAAGGTAGAGAGATGGTGGTGTTCAAGCTAGATGATGAACGTCGCAGTGTGGTTGGGCCTCTGCTGGCGGCTGCAATGCACTTGATGATCGTTGGTAATTTAAGCCGTCCCCGCAAAGATCCGTTAATTATTTCTTTGGATGAATTGCCATCAATTAAGCTGGACAGATTACCACAGTGGATTAATGAATATCGTTCCAACGGTGCCTGCTTTATTCTGGGTATCCAAAGTTTAGAGCAACTTTACGATATTTATGGGGATAAGATGGGGAGTGCGATCGCATCAGCTTGCAGTACCCATGTTTTGTTTAATCCTGGTAATTACAAAACGGCTGAAGATTACTCCAAACGTTACGGTGAGAAGGAAGTGCTGATTAAAAATCGTACCACAGGGCGATCGCTTGGCGGACAAATGAGCCGTTCAATTAGTTGGAGTGAGAATTTACAAAAAATGCCTGTAATCAGTGCTGACGAAATTTTGAAATTTCCTCAAGGCAAGTGCGTAATTACCAGTCCTGGTTACAGTTCCGAGGGACAAGCTTCTATTCCTTATCCTTTAATTATTCCAGTGTCCAAAGCGGATGAAAAACGGGCGCATGATAGTGAGGCTCTTTGGGACACACAAGTTAAACCTGCTTTAGAAAGTCAGGTGATAATTCCTGATATTAAAACGTTAACACAAGCATTACATGAACGGATTGAGTCAGCAGCGCGGATGTTGCCTTTACCAGAAGAAGATGTAGCACCTGCACAGGAGTCTAGTAGCAGTGAACCTGATGTTTTGGACAATTTTACTAAACGAGTTTATCAAACACCAGGATTGCATTAAATTTTGACAAAATATTGTTAGCAAAGCTCCTCGTGGAGCAAGGCACTCCTGTAACTCCCCAGTAATCTCATGTTCGGTGAAAGACTTATCATTAAGACCGCAGAGGGAGGCTCTTAAAGCAGGGGGAAGTGCTTTCTTTCATGCTTAACGAGCGCCTGCTACGTACCCAGCTTGATATAAGTCCTGAATTACTTTAGGTAAATATGATTTTACCAAACTTGTGTCATAAACTTTTTAAATTCTTCCATAATTAGCGGTAAATCACTATCAATTTCTTGGGTTTGTTGCCCATTTTTAATTGAACGAAAGAGACGACGACCTCGACTATCAAAACCAATTTTATCCGCAACTGCCATAAAGATTGAGTAGTCTTCTGGTATTGGTAAATCTCCACCTTTGCGCTGAAGAATTAAAAAGCTGGTGATAATTCCCAACCCACATTCTACCTGAAAGTTTTCTGTAGGTAACTGAATGGAAGCAATTAGTAAAGCCATGTCTTCTAATAGCCATTGGCGAAAGTGTGCTTGTTTAGATGAAGACAGAATTCCATTAGATACCAAGATACAGACTATTTCACCAGGTTGCAATTGATTTAAACACTGTTCTACAAATAAGCACTCTTGTTCTGCTTGGGTTTTCAACTTGGATGTAATAACGTAGCTTCCATCTCCGTGTTTTATCCATTTATAAGCCATCTCAAATCGGGCTAGTTCTGAATCGGAAGTGAGATTAATTTTGCAATAGGGAGGATTGGCAAGTGCTACAGTAGGCAAGGAAATTATCAGAGGAGGATTACTGACACAATTTTGAAATAGTTGTTGCCACTCAGTAATTTTAATGTTCATCAAAATAAACTTCCTTGCAACATATTTTCTGATTTAGTATTTTCGTATTCGATACCATTAATTAGCAATCTATTATTTAGCTTCGGTTTAGGTGTTGATGCGGGAGTTTCATACTTTAAATTTGGTCGGATAAAAGAAATACCCTTGCCAGTCAGGGTGTCTCCGATGACTAAATCTCCACCCAAACTAGGAATAGGCAATGCCAAGTAGGGAGCGTAAAGCATGAAGTTTAAACTTGCTATTTTTATTAGTAATGAATCCCACTCCCAGCCTGTCAAACTGATGGCATAATTTGACATTTCCAATGCTAATCTTCCTGTACCAAGTGCTGGTTCATATATATGAAACGGTGCTATTGCAGCAGAACTGTCAACTGCTGCAATAGCCATTGTCCTGGCTGTCCAAGTAGGAGTAGGATAGAATTTAGCTCTTGATTGTCCATAATGATTAGCAGCCAACAAATGACCGAAGTAATCGAAGGGACAAGAAATCAAAAGCTTCAGTTCCAGTTCTTGAATAAGACGATTACTCGCACCGTTACATCCCTCTGGCTCATGAGGCAATTTAGGAATGCTAGGATGCCCTAGAGCATAAAGTAACCAGTCAGTGAAATAGGGAATAAATCTGGAAGGACTGCCGCACCCACCTTTAGGAATAGATTGCAGACAGCTTGAGAGCATCTGTAAAACTTGAGGATGTCCTAAGTCTAAAAACTCAGTTTGTGGTATTTCTTTAGGTAGCTCTCCAGTTTCCATTGTCCATCGCCATTGCTCCCACCTACCTTGATATTCATCATCTAATTTCAGTAGTTTTGATAATAGCCATCCATGTTCAAAAGTCGATTTGAGTACCATTGGTGTTATCTTTAATAAACATTTGCCAATGGCAGAGGCATTAGCCTCTTAAATCTTGACTTCTGGAATAGCTTCTAAATTGACCATTGACGATAACTCAGGAATGACTATATTTGATTGTGATTTGTTATCTGGAGATTGAGTCAGTAGTTTAATTAACCATTTTTCAGTCTGCATCTGATCCTTTTTATTCCAGCGTACATTTAATCTTTGGGCTGGTTTAACAGGATGTAATGCTAAAACTACGAGTTGAATTTGGTCAGGAATAACTGAGTATTGTATAGTCGTAGTCCACAACTTTACCCGGTCTTGCCAGCTTAAATATGGATGGCGTATAGCCCATTCATAAAGCCTGGGAATACCTTGTTTAAATGCTATATTTGTTAATACTTGAATAAACTGTTTATCGTCATTAATTGCAAGAGGTGCAATAACTGGATTATCGACTAATAATTTTTTCCGAAATTGAAAAATTTCCGGTGCAAGTTCCTGTATTTGAGAAACCCACTGAGCAATTTGAGGATAGGCATTTAATAAAGGTTCTACAGTCAGTCCTAAAAATAGTTGTCTCATCACCAAAGAGAAGTTATCTGCAATTATAGAGTCAAAGGCAGAGCGATTCGGATGAAATTTTTGACTGGCGAATAGGACTTGTTGTTGTGTTTTAGTAATTTGTTGAATATCGGCAAGATTAATTACTGGCATGTTGGAGAGAATATAACATCTCTCCCATGCAGCGGTAAGCTGCAAATTAATTACTTCGATTAATCATGCTTAAATACAGATATACAGCGTATTGTCGGTTGCAGGAAGTAGAAAATTTAGTTACAAAGTTATGCACTAATTGGGTTTTTATGTTGATAGTTGAAGGCTAATGTAATTAGGCAAGATAGCCAGGGCAAGCGTATGTTTAATAGGAGTAAGTTTTTTGATTGAGATTATTAGAGTTCGTGCTACACCGGGGCAAATTGAGCAGATGCTACAAGAGTTAAAGTTTTATATTAAGGTAGCGGTAGATATTGAACATCGGATTCTGGCTGGGGGAGGTGAAATGCACTTTTACTGTGAACAGGCGTTGCTAGAAGATGGTAGTAAGCAGAGCGATATTTGGGCTGCTAGTTTTAGACCTGATACACAACAGATAATCTATGAGTCTATGGTTAATCTCCGTCCCCGACAGAATCGTTCAATGGAAATTATGGACGTTAAGATTAGAGATATTGTTGCCGCAATTATTATGGAGTTTCTGGGATGAATAGTGGCTTAACTTATGAGCAAGAAACCTTTGTGCAAGATAGTATTCCTGTTAGATTGGGAAAATTGGCAATTAATTTAGCACGGATAAGTCAACTTTTCAGTGATTCTACGGATGAGGATGTGGTCAAAAGCCTGATTAGAGAGACGATGTATTTTCTTGAGTGGATAGCCCCAGATATAGATATTGACAATGCTTTTGAGTTAGCAAACTTAGGAAGGTTTCTCACACGCTGGCTGTTTAACTGGGAACAAGCCTGGAATAACACAGAAGCTAAAAACCAGATTATTCAAGAACTTGGCACTTGGTCAGACAGTGTTTTGCAAATGTCAAAATTACCTGCTGTACAACAATCCTAACTGATAATGACTCAATCCCAACCTCCATTACCACAACCCAAACTAGAATCTGCTGGTATTACCTCTGACCAGTATTTTGAATTTACTCCAGAAAAACTAGAACTGAGCAACGGATATTTGGGTTATGGTGGACAAGACCAACTTGGGTTTCATTTGTCAGTTCTCACCAACATGGGATTGTTGACAGCAGTTGGACATACAAATTTGTCGCTGTGGCTAGAAGCACTCAAAGGTGTAGTAAGGGAAAAACTACCAACTGTCAAGGCTCAACCAGAAGTAGCAGAAGCAATGCTCAATCGATTTAATCGGGCGATTGCAGACTTGGAGGCAGTGATAGAGTATCTGGGACAATAAAATCTGGAAGTTGAGCGATGTCTACGACGATGATCATGTCAAACATCAGGTGTAGCGATGGGCTACATTTTGTCGGAGGCGATGACCTCCGGTCGGTCGGAGACCATCGCATCTAACAACAGTAATCCCATTTGCTTTAATAAAGCAGTGTTACCATCAGGGCAACCATGTTGAATTAGGCACTTGGCACAGCCAGTATCGCAATTGCAATCTAGTGCGATCGCTCTAGCAGCACCAGCAAGTTTTGGCAGATGCTTAAACACAGCCTCAGCCGCACCATTACCACCATCACTAGTATCATAGAAATAGCCTGTGTAATTGTTATTTTCCCCTAACTCCTTCACTACTGTAAAATTCACCTGTTTTGGGTCAACTCTAGCCACCAGCTGTAACGCTCTCATAATTTGATGCCCAAAGCTGTGGATAGCAATCAAGGGACTGGAATATTCCCATAACTGTTGATAGCCAGGGGGAATCGGTTCTCCACTGCGGGTTAAATTGGTTCTAGTTTCCAAGGCATTGTGCTGAAGGTATTCCCGCGCACTTGAGTTTATCGCTACTTTGACCATTGGTGCTGAAAATTGAGTACGGAAAGGCTGCTCAAACTTTTCTTCTGACAGGGTTTTCACAATTACAGCCTTACGTGTGAGTTTGCTACAAAGTGGACAACGACGTTCTTTAGGTAGCGGCTCTTTGTAGTTAAGACACCGCTTGTTCAAACAAGTCTGCTCGTAGATTTGGGTCATTAAACTGTAACCACTGGTAATGTGTTTAACCTCACCAAAACTAAGTTCCAGGGTTAAGTATTCCTGACAGTCATCAACTTCAATGACTTGAGAAAACAGCAATGGTAACTTCACCGGATCTGTCAGCACTGTTAGGCTGCTGGTTTCTGAGTCTGTAACTGCAACTGTAAACAGTGAGCTATCTGCTGTCTGTTTTAAAATTGCTTGCTTGCTGTTCAAGTCAAGGGAGATGCACTGATAAGTCAGCATTCGTCCATTGGCATCTTGTCGTTTGTAGATGGCTTGGGGATGGACTTCCCGGTGAGCAATATCTTCTGAGATTTCCTCCAGTTCTTCCCCAGATTCTGCATCTACTAGCTTGATGGTAGTTTGGGATAAGCCACCCCGAAAGTTAACATCTTTATGAGGATAACCCTTTGCCCACAGTCCATTACGACCTTTATTTAGATGCCCTTGGGCTAACAGAAGTTTTGCTACCTCGTAAGCGGCTGTGCCAAAGTAGTGCTTGATTTTATTAGTAGGAATACCAGTTTCTGCGGCTGCACACATCAAATGTTTAGCAGCAAAGATGGGATATTCGTCATTAAAGAATACTTCCTCAGCTTCTGGCGATACCAGCATTTCTGGATGTTCTGCTACATAGCAGTCTATGGGATTGAGAGCATTGGGAAGCAGCACTGTCAGTCCAGACTGAGAACGTCCGGCGCGGCCACTGCGTTGCTGGTATGCCATTTTAGAACCAGGCCAGCCACGCAAAATGCAACATTCTAATTCTGGTAGGTCAATTCCAGCTTCTAATGCTTCTGTGGCAATAATCCACTTGATCGTGCCAGACTGGAGTTGGTCAACTACTTCTGTCCGACGCTCAGAAGTTATGCCACTGTAGAAGGCGGCTACTTGGTTTGATTTGAGTAATTCTGTTAGTTCCCGCACACTGCGTCGGGAGTTACAAAAGGCGATACCTGATTTACCTTGATTGAGCAAAAATTGAATTATTCGAGCGGTATCACCAGTCAAATTGTAACTGGGCTGAGTGATAATTATTTGTCTAGATGGTGAAGCTGCTCCACTTTTGCGAATCCAAATCAGGGGTTTGGGGTTGAGTTTAGTTGGTTTCAAACCAGAGATTTTCAGAGCCAGTTGTTTAGGATTACCACAAGTGGCACTCAGGAAGATAAATTGCAGTTTCTTGGAGTCGCCACCGTAATGATCTACTGCTAGTTTAATGCGACGAATCAGCCAGGACATATTTGCGCCATAGCTACCTGAGAGGGTATGAGCTTCGTCAAGCAGTACATAGCGTAATCGCTGATAAAAGTTTGCCCAATGCGCGGATTTCCAGGCTTGCTTGAGTTGAAAGTGGATTAATTCTGGTGTGACACCTAAAATATGCGGTTCACTCTTGAGGATTTGTTCTCGTTTTTCTGATTTGACATCTCCAGTGATCATTGCAAGTATAGGTCTGGATTGTGTGGGTATGGTAGAGAGTAGTTCAGAGATTTTGTGGAACTGGTCTAGTGCTAATGCTCGCAGTCCATAAAATGCTAATGCTCGGTGTTCTTGATTTATACAACCTTCCAGAATGGCGGGGTATGTGCTGAGAGTTTTGCCACTGGCTGTGGGAGAGGTGAGGATTAAACTTTTACCTTGTCTAATTGCTTGTAATGCTTGAAGTTGGTGAGAGTAAAGTTGGGTGATTCCTAATGAGTGAAGTGCTTTAATTAATTTATTTGGCAGGTCATTAGGGATATTTTTCAGATTAGGTTCTTTGGCAGGGATAGTCTGTTGCCATAGTAAATCTTCACCTAGAAATTCAGTAATATCTGTTGGTTCAGTAGGATGGTTATTTGAGTTGGAATTTTCTGTAATGGGTGTACGAGGTGGTGTCCAAAAGCTTTGTAGCAGGGCATTGTAGTTGGGCGTGGTCATAGTCGTAGTCTTCGCTCACTGCCCTAAAAAATCCCCCATTGGGGGAGTGCTACTGAAAAAATATGTATTTATTATAACCTTTACTACGTATTGCTCACCCTGGGCATAAGAATATTCAGCACACAGTGCGCTACATATAACTTACCTCTGGTCGGTTTCAAGGACTTTGAGATGATTAACATCTAAATGCCTAAATATTACCCTGAACTCCGATTGACATTTTATCCTACACTTGGTAAGATTTTCTTACAAACGGTAATATAGTGTGCTGCACTATGACCCCAGAAAATGTAAAGGTCAAGCTCATAGAAGTGTTTAAAGAAATCCAGAGCGATAGCGGATATGAAGGACAGCCAATCACAGAAACAACTTGTCCTATCAATGATTTAGCATGGCTTGACAGTTACCTCTGGCCTGTTGCCATCACTATGTTGGCTACGGAACTTAACGTGAACATCCCTAATGACAAAAACATTTTTTTGTCAGAGGATTGCACGCGGCGACTCACCATCAACGAATCAGCTGATGTAGTTTGTGAAATCGTCAGTAAAGAGGAAAAACGGAGATGACTGAAGCAAAAGACAAGAAAGCAATAATTGCTTCTCGCATTCGCGAAGCACGTAAGATGGCAGGTTTGTCTCAGGCTCAGGTAGCTCAAACTCTTGGTCTACATCGACCCTCTATTTCTGAAATAGAGGCTGGCAAGAGAAATGCTTCCGCCGAAGAAATTACAAAGCTTGCAGAAATTTTTGATGTCAGTGTGTCATGGCTACTTGGTGAAGGTGCGAATAAGGTCGATGTCCATGACAATAAACTTCAGCTTGCTGCTAGAGAACTCCAAAAGCTTAAGCCAGAAGATTTAGACCGACTGTTAACATTACTTGCTTCAATGCGAACGGGGAGAGACAACCTGTGATTAGTAATATTAGTTACCTTGATACCAAGTGTAGGAAAAAATCTGTGGCTAATCAGAGGCAAGAATTGGCTCAACAGGCCATGCTTAAATCAATCGATATTCGGAAACAAGCTGGTCTAGACCTTAAAAGCCCAGCTTGTATCTATAACTTGTGCGACAAACTCAATGTCAAAGTTAAGTTTGTTGATATTAGTAGCATGGAAGGCATATATCTCAAAGGAGATGAACCACAAATATGGCTTTCTGCGCTGCGACCCCTTACTAGGCGTAACTTTACCTGCGCTCATGAACTCGGACACCACGTTTTTGGACACAGTTCAACGATTGATGAACTAACAGAGGATTCGGAGAAATCTAAGACTTTCCATCCTGACGAGTTTCTGGTTGACTCCTTTGCAGGTTTCTTACTTATGCCAACTTTGGGGGTGAGAAAAGCATTTGCTTCGCGTGGCTGGGATATTGCTTCAGCAACGCCACTTCAGATTTTCACGATTGCCTGTAGTTTTGGTGTTGGGTACGAGACTCTGATCAATCACATGACTTATACCCTAAAAATGATTAATCGCATCAAAGCTGCGTCACTTCTAAAATCTACACCCAAGTCTATCCGCCAAGATTTTCTTGGGCGTTCATCAGCAGAACCGTTGATAATTGCTGATGCACATTGGTCAATGCCTACACTTGATGCTGAAGTTGGAAGTCATCTTCTACTACCAAACACAGCAGAAGCAACGAACGACACTATCACTTTCCAAGAAAATCACTCACAGGGTCGTCTCTTCCAAGCTAACCGTCCTGGTATTGTGCGCGTTTACTGTCATGACGCTGAGTGGGCAGCTTTTGTTCGGGTTTCGCGTTATCAGTTTGTAGGACTAAGCAAATATCGCCATCTTGAGGAGCCGGAAGATGAGTAATAGTGCGCCTCTCCCCATTAACGAAACAAACCTATCTTGCGCTTGGAGTCGTATATTTCTACACATTATCGATAATCCTGGCAAAGAAATTTCGCCATTGGTGGTTAGTTTAACAGGTTTTAGCAGCGGTATTGTAAATGAAGACAAATCAGTTCGAGATGCTCTTGATAATTGCCTTGTAAAGAACAAAAAACAAAAAATTCACACAGTTGCAAATACGATTTTTCCTAGCTCTCTCTGGCGAATGGCTAAGTATGACCGAAAGAAATTCTTTGAGATTTATCTTAATGCTCTTCCCAGATACAAAGCTGCTGAACCGTCGAAAAACCGACGTGGTATTTACTTTGAAAGGCTGATTGATTTTGGTTCTGGTCCCCACAATGGCAACCAACTCGAACACATCATTTTTGAGTATAATTCACACCCAACAATCAGAAGAAGTATGTTCCAAGCTTCTATCTTTGATCCAGGGCGAGACCATATTCCTAATTGTAGGCAACTAGGCTTTCCTTGTTTACAACATGTTAGCTTTGTACCAAATAATCAAGATAAAACCCTTGTTTTAAATGCTTTCTACGCAACCCAACAACTTTTTGATAAAGCATACGGCAACTACTTGGGACTATGCAGATTAGGCAATTTCATGGCTTACGAAATGGGACTGACATTTGACCGGATGAACTGCTTCGTAGGTGTAGCAAAATTAGAAAGAATTGGAACAAAATCGCCAACTTTAACTCCAGTTATAGAGGCGGCTCGGAATATTATGCAACAAACAACTTGCGAACATACAATAGATCAAACATAGCTTTTTTCCAGACAAGCTTAATAAAAGATATTTGCGGGTGAGAGTACTTTACGGATTTAAGGAAACAGAAATGTTTCTTTAGAGAGATAAAATGGGAATAAAACGTCAGAAACAGTCTAGCGAAAACGCCAATCAAAACAAACAGTTAAGTCTTGGAATTGGCGATAGTGGAGAAAAACCTATCTCATCGCCAGTTATCATTTCACATATTCTACCCGCCAAGCCTACAGTTGTATTCAATACTTATTGGCAATTCGCTGCCGAACGACAAAAGATATTTTACAAGAAGCTAGAAAATGCACAAGTGCCTTGGACTGATGATCCAATTCTTTCCACATACAAATTTACCAATGCCTACCGCGCAAGCGACCGCACGAGCCAGTACTTGATACGAAATGTCATCTATCGGGACGATCTACCATCTTCAATCAATGAGGTATTCTTTAGAATTATCCTCTTCAAAATTTTCAACAAAATTGAAACTTGGCAGCTTCTAGAAAAAAATATTGGACATATTACTTATGCTGACTATTGCTTTGAACGCTACGATAAAATCCTCACAGAAACCATGCAGTCCGGTCAGACTATCTATTCTGCGGCATATATCATGCCATCGGGTGGCAAAACATTTGGATATACTACAAAGCACCGCAATAATCTCAAGTTGATTGAGAAGATGATGGCTGATGATCTGCCACAGAAGCTAGCAGATTCACGGAATATGCACCAGGGTTTCGATTTATTACATAATTATCCAACTATTGGCGATTTTTTGGCATACCAGTTTATAACTGATGTTAACTATAGCGAGATTACTAGCTATAGCGAGATGGAGTTTGTAATTCCTGGTCCTGGTGCGCTTGATGGTATCCGCAAATGTTTTCTTGACCTGGGTGGTTTAAACGAACCAGAAATTATTAAATTCATGGCAGATATCCAAGAATCTGAGTTTGAGCGATTAGGACTAAATTATCATTCCCTCTGGGGACGGAGACTGCAATTAATCGACTGCCAAAATCTATTTTGTGAGGTAGATAAGTATTCTCGGATGAAACACCCTGAAATATCGGGAATATCAGGAAGAACACGTATAAAGCAAAAGTATTCAGTTAACGTACAACCAATTAGTTATTGGTATCCACCAAAATGGAAAATTAACCAAGCTATTGAAGAGGATATAAAAATTCAAGCTGCTTCCAAATCTAAATAGAAGGTATTACTAAACGAGGGGTGCAAATTTAAAAAATTTAAAATTATTTGCCCTCCTTGCAAAAGTTTCTAATCAACTCCGATAACTCTACAGAAGGCTTTGCTTCAGCAACTTTAGCATGGCCAAGTGAGCCTGCTTTCAGACTCTATTTTTTCATGCCCATAATCAGCAACACCAAATATAATCTCAAGATAAGGAGTGGATAATGGATTTTCGTAAGTATCAACAACAAGCCCTGAAAACTGATCAAGTTCCTACTAAAAGTGGAGATGGAATAATCATACCTCTGCTGGGTTTGGTTGGTGAAGCAGGTTCACTCCTCGCTGAATATAAAAAGCATCTCCGGGATAAAGATGCACATAAACTTTTTAAAGATTGTGTTGCAGAAGAGTTAGGGGATTTACTTTGGTACGTTGCTAACGTAGCCAGTAAATTTGATCTAGATTTGGCAGAAATTGCACAAATTAATCTGAATAAGTGTCGTGACCGTTGGGGAAGAAGAGATTCGGTACAAATAGATAGTCAAACTACAGCCTACATATTTGATAGTAACTTTTCCGAACACGAAAGTTTACCGCGACAGTTTGAGCTATATCTTACTGAAGTGAGCGAAGATAACTCAGTGAAAGTGAGAGCATTTATTAATGGTCAACAGATTGGAAATTACCTTACCGATAACTCCTACTTTAGTGATGGCTATCGCTTTCATGATATTTTTCATTTGTCCTATGCTGCTGTTTTGGGATGGTCGCCAGTCATTCGCAGTAACCTTAAACGCAAGCGTAAAAGTAATCCTCGTATTGACGAGGTTGAAGATGGTGGTCGGGCAATAGCTATTGATGAAGGTATATCAGCACTTGTATTCAGCTATGCCAAGGATCATGGGTTTTTGGAAGGGGTTGTAACGATAGATGACCAACTATTGAAAACTATAAAAAATATGACCTTGCATTTAGAAGTTCGAGAGTGTTCGCTAGGTGATTGGGAGAAGGCAATTGTTGATGGGTATAAAGTTTGGCGACAAGTAGAAAAAAATGGGGGCGGTAAGGTTATTATTGACATTGATACAAGTTCGATAAGTTATCAAGCAAAATAAAGTGGTAAACAGATCGTTTAATACCTCCTCCATCTGGTGTAAGTAAAAGTGGTGGTTCACATCAAGCGTTCACAGAAACCTGGCTGACTATTATGGTACTTACCATATGCCTTATTTCCTTTGCCTCCTGCCTTTTACCAACGTGAAATATTGACTTTGACTTACTTAAATAACTGATTTTGGATTTTAGACCGGAATCAAATATACAATCCAAAATCCAAAACTCTCAGTCAACTTTATGTTGATTAAGTTAACTTAAATAACCTGCTAACACTAAGAATTATTAGCAGTAAATCCTTACTTTCAGCACCTCTCTTAATAGAGATATCCAAATCCAGCATCATAGTCACTGCTTTAGCTAAAGCATTGATGCTTGTATTTGCCACCTCCTGACGCAAATAGTAAATGCGATTAGGATTGCTGATACTGCACATTTGAGCTAATTCACTATCTTTCTTAATCCCAGAAACAATCGCAGACTTAATCCACAGCCAAGTTCTAAACTGCGTTAGGAGAGTAGCAACAATTACCATTAATGGTTCCGAGCGTGACAGTAAATCATCCAGCAGGTGCAAAACTTGATTGCTTTCTCCTTGACGAATAGCAGATGCCAGTTGTAGGCTATTCTGAGTTTGACATGGTACTAATTCTTTTATTTCTGCAAGCTCAAGTTGTCTGCCCTTACCATAGGTATACAGTTTGCGTAACTCAGCGGCTGCACGAGTCATGTCGTTACCAATTGCTTCTGCTAGATATTCCACTGCACCCTTTGACAGCACCAGCTTGATTTTTTTAGCCTGAGTACTGATCGCCTTCTCAATTAAATCAGTACGCCAAGGTGGTATCAATGGAAACTCAAACAACTTGGCATACTTGACAATATGTTTGTAAATCTTCAGGCGCTTATCTACATTGGTGGCGACAAACACCAGAATTGTGAATTCAGGCACTTGAACAAGCTGCTGCAAAGTTTCCAGCTCAGTATCACCCCACTGCTTGAGGTGGCAATTTTCCACAATTACCAGTTTTTTACCACCAGTCAGGGAACGAGTGCGAGCTACACTGATAGCTCGGTCAAGGCGATCGGCTGGAAATCGGTGATAGCAAAGTGTGAGCCATTGAGCATCAATCTCTGCTTTGTATTGATTTAGCTGTTCCTGGATGGCGTGTTGGTCATCACCTGTCAGCAATACAATCATGCTTTTACCCTCCCATTACTGCTCTTGTTGGCAGTTTTAATTAACACAGTCATTGGTTGTTGACTTTGGGTAGCTCGTTGCAGCATTTTAGCGATCGCCTCTTTACTACTTTCAAACTTATTCAAGTAAGCTGGTGTAACCTCTAAAATCGCCTTGTCACCTTGCAATTTAACGAGATGAGCATGAGCCAACAGCTTTTGATTACTAGGTTTAGCTATATCCATCACAGAAAGCCAAATTTGAGCCAGGTTAGCGGTATTGGCTGCAACTGTTGGTAACAAATTGTCATCTACAGGTTTAGCTGTCACCTTGTTTGTGGTGTATACTCCAACTGTCGGTAGCAACTTGCCGTCATGCACAGGTTTGGCAGTTAGCGTCTTGGTTGCACTGACAGGAAATAAACTGGGTATCAGGTTCAGTAAGCAAACTTCTAGCCACACAGCAGCATTTACTGTGTACCGAAGATAGTTTTCTGCTTTTTGTAACTCTGTTAGGGACAAATTCAGCGTCTCGAAATTCCAGTGATTTGCTAAAACCTTGAGTTGAGCATAGCTCACACAACCAGTTAGCAGGGATTGCTCTTTGGGTGCAGACTTGATAATCAGTAAATCTCGGTATGTTTGCAGTAAGTTGGAGAGAATCAATTTGGGCGTTTTACCAGAGTCCACTAGAAGTCTTGCTACTTGCAGCAAGTTAAAGGTGTTGTTGGTGGAAATTGCCTGTAAAATTGACATTAATTCTGTTTCTGTTACACCACCAGCGATTTCCATGACATGATTGGTAGTGATATCTTCATCTAAAAGACTCACCTGACCCAGTAATTGCAGTGCATCTCTGAGTCCACCATCGCTGAGTCGTGCGATCGCTGTTAGTGCCTCATCATCAATAGAAATAGATTCTGCATCTGCTACAATACCGAGGTGCTGCACAATTGCCTGAACAGACAAAGTGCGGAAATTAAACACTTGGCAACGGCTGACAATGGTAGGTAACACCTTGTGCAGTTCTGTTGTGCAGAGAATGAAAACAACATGAGGTGGTGGTTCTTCAATACACTTAAGTAAAGCATTGAAGGCGTTACCGGTTAGACAATGGCACTCATCGAGAATAAAAATTCGGTAACGTCCTGCAACAGGTGCTAAGGTACTGCGCTCAATTAAAGCACGGGCATCATCTACACCATTATTAGAAGCAGCATCAATTTCACTAAC
>NZ_KV757584.1 GCF_001712795.1 Nostoc sp. KVJ20 | reverse complement strand
CTGCCCCTCTGCCCCTCTGCTCCCCTGCCCAAAATCCGGGGCTTGTTCTAAAATCACGTGGGCATTTGTACCGCCAATGCCAAAAGAACTAACTCCGGCGCGGCGTGGTGTGCCGTTGCTTTGCCAAGGTGATAATTTGGTGTTGACGTAGAAGGGGCTGTTGGCGAAGTCTATTTCTGGGTTGGGTTGTTGGAAGTGTAGGCTGGGTGGTATTTGTTGATTTTTTAGGGCTAGGACTGTTTTAATTAAGCCTGTGACTCCTGCTGCTGTGTTTAAGTGACCTATATTTGTTTTTACTGAGGCGATCGCACAAAAGTTTTTTTGTTTAGTACGGGCTGCAAACGCCTTTTTCAGGGCACTAATTTCAATCGGATCGCCTAAAGCTGTACCTGTTCCATGAGCCTCAATGTAAGTGATAGTTTCCGCAGCAACCCCAGCGATCGCTTGAGCCTCAGCAATCACTTCAGCTTGACCACTCACACTCGGAGCAGTATATCCTACCTTCGCCGCACCATCGTTATTGATGGCTGAACCTTTAATGACTGCGTGAATGCAGTCACCATCTGTCAAGGCATCTTCTAATCTTTTAAGGACAACAATACCCGCGCCATCCCCAAAAATAGTTCCTTGGGCATTAGCATCAAAGGCGCGACAGTGACCATCAGGAGAAGTGATACTTCCTTCTTGATAAAAATAACCTTGCTTTTGCAGAGATTCTATGGAAATCCCACCTGCCAAAGCCATATCGCACTCATAGTTTAGCAATCCTTGACAGGCTGAATGCACAGCAACTAACGATGTAGAACAGGCAGTCTGAACATTGATACTCGGCCCTTTCAGATTTAATTTATATGAAACTCTTGTAGCTGCAAAGTCCTGACTATTGCCATATATAACTGCCAAACCCCTTGATTGGATAATATCAGGGTGGGAACTGAGATTACTCAGAAAATAGTTACTCATATTGGTTCCCACATAAACACCGGTTAAGCCTTTGCCTGAACTTGGGTTATAACCAGCATTTTCCAATGCTTCCCAAGCACACTCAAGCAGAATCCGGTGTTGAGGATCGATGATCTCGGCTTCCTTTGGTGAGAAATCGAAAAAAGGTGCGTCAAACATCTCGATATCTGACAGACGAACACCAGCTTTTACATAATTGCGATCGTTCAGCCATGCTGGATCTACGCCTGAAGCCTCTAGTTCTTCATCACTGAAGAATGAAATTGACTCCTTTCCTTGACATAAATTATCCCAAAATTCATCAATGCTTTTAGCTCCAGCAAAACGACCAACCATACCAATTACGGCTATGCCTTTGATGGAATCTTGGATTTGTTGGTTATCCATTTACCTTCCTCCTTTGTTGCATTAATTGTCTTTTTTCTTGCATAGCCGCTTCTTTTCTGCTGGCACGTTGATCGGCTTGTTGAAATGTTGGTTCCTCAACTTGTTTTTTGCCGAGATATTCAGCCAAGGTACTTACGGTTGAATATTCAAATAATTCAGCAACGGACAAATTTTTATTTAAGGATTTCAGAATTTTACTGCGAACTTGAATTATTAAGAGAGAATCTCCTCCTAATTCAAAAAAGTTATCATTCAGTCCAACAGTTCTGATTCCTAGAATCTCTTGCCATATATTAGCAATATTTTGCTCAATTTCATTTCTTGGAGCAACATATAGATTTTCTAAATCAGGTCTGTCATGAAGTAATAAATTTGCTGCTCTTGCTGGTAAAGATTCCAGCTTTAGCCATTGGCTAATTCTAGTTTGAAGTTCTCCAGTTGAGACAATTATATGATTAAACTGACTACAAGTAAAAATTCTTTTAAATGCTTTTATACCGTCTTCTGGCTGAATAGCTAATTCATCTAAACTTACACCTACAGATGTACTTTGTTGATCTTCTTTTTGAAGTTGCCAACCATCCCAACTTATGCTTGTCCATGAAACTGGATGATTTTGATTATGTTTGTGTACAAAAGCGTCCATAAAGATATTTGCTGCTGAGTATGCAACAAATCCTAATCCTCCTAATACAGATGATAAAGAAGATAGTAAAAAACAAAAATCAAGCTGTTTGTCTTGTAAAACTTTTTCTAAAACTAAAAGTCCATGTACTTTTGGTTGGAATTGCTGCTCACAATCAATTTTCCGTATCTTTTCAATAGACTCGCCGCCAAGAATACCCGCAGCATGAATCACACCATTTAGATTCCCAAATTGTTGTTGAGCTTGAGCGATCGCATTTTGCATTTGTTCGGGGTTGGTAACATCAGCATTTACTACCAAAACTTCTGCACCCAACTGTTCTAGTTCTTTTACTTTGCGAATTTTGCAGCTAATACTATCAGTTTCATCGTGAGCAATCAACCATTTTTCCCATTCATCTCGGCTAGGTAAAATCGAACGTCCTGTTAATAGTAGTTTTGCTTGTACAGTTTGAGCTAAATATTCTGCTACAACAAGTCCAATTCCTCCAAGTCCACCTGTAATCAGGTAGGCTCCCTTTTGCCTTAATTGTGATTTTCCTAGATTAGCTTCATCAAAGTGTACTGGCTCAAAACTTTGCACCCAGCGATTCAAACCTCGGTAAGCAATCACTTTATCAGAATTAGAAGTAGTTAATTCTACCAGCAACTTTTCTACAAGTTTTTCTTCTTGCCAACTACCAATATTAGGCAAATTAACATCAATACTACGACAATGAATATTTGAGTATTCTTGAGAGATAACTTTAATTGTACCAAGTAAAGTTGCTTTTTCTGGACAAAGTACTTCACTTCCTATTACTGCCTGCAAATTGTTAGAAATGACTGTAATTTGAAAATCATCCGTAGTTTCTTGTTTTGACAAAGCTTGGGCAAGAAATAGTAGACTATAAAATCCAGTTAGCTGTGCTTTTTCAACTTCTTCAATTTTCAATTCTTTGTCAATGGCAGGTGTGACACTCCATAAATGAACAATGGACTTTGGTAATTTATGTTGGATTAATAGTTCTTTAATTAAAGTATCGTAGTCATAATTATACTGAGGATTAAGAGCATATTCACCTTCACTAATTTTTGTGAACTTTGTTCCAACTTTAACAGTAATAACTTTCTGTTTTTTTTGTTCTAACTGTTTGACTAATTTAGCACCCAAGCCACACTCATCAATAAATACTAAAGTACAAGATTGTTGAGATGTGTATTCAAGCGGTGCTGAGACTAAAGATGGTTTCCAGAAAGGAATATAGAACCAGTCAGAAATATCAGGCTTTTTACCCAGTGAGACTAAACTAGAATAATTATCTGGTTTTTGTTTTTCAGGTTCAATCCAATAACGTTGACGTTCAAAAGGATAAGTAGGCAAAGGCAAACGCAAATGCCGTTGATGAAGATAAAATCCAGACCAATCAATTTCAACACCAAACAACCACAACCGACCTAAAGATTGCAATAAATAAGCAAAATCAGATTGTTCTTCCTGAACATGGGGTAAACAATTCACCACCAGTTGTTTAGAATCAGATTGTAAATGCTGTTTTGTCAAAGTAGTTAACGTTCGTCCCGGTCCCACCTCCAAAAAAACACCCTCAAATTGCAGAAGTTGTAATATACCATCAGAAAAACGCACAGTCTGGCGCAAATGTTCACCCCAATAGCTGGGATTAGTCGCATCACTATCACTAATCCAAGTCCCAGTCACATTGGAAATAAAGCGAATACTTGGCACATTCAGTTTCACCTTGCTCAAAGCATTGACAAACTCTGGCACAATCGGTTGCATCATTTCACTATGAAAAGCGTGAGATGTGTGCAACATTCGACATTCAATTCCTTGGAGTAATAATTGATTGTGCAGTGCAGTTATAGCTTCACTCTTACCAGAAACCACACAAGAAGACGGGCTGTTAACCGCTGCAATTTGCGTATCATCAGTTAAGAGCGATCGCAAATTTTCTACTGGTAGTGGAATTGCTAACATACTACCTGTGGGCAACTGTTGCATCAGTCGTCCCCTAGTGGCAACTATAGCCAAAGCATCTTCGAGAGAAAAGACACCCGCAATGGTTGCAGCGACATATTCCCCGATGCTATGCCCAATCATTGCTTCTGGATGTACGCCCCATTCCATCCATAATTGAGCTAGGGCATATTCAATCACAAATAATCCTGGTTGAGTGAGGGCGGTTTGTTGTAGTTGTTCGGTAACTTTTGTTTCGTCTTGAAAAAGTATCTGGCGGATGTCAAGATTTAGGTGTTGCTGAAGAATCTCGGCGCAAGTATCTATATTTTGGCGAAATGTCGGTTCAACTTCGTAGAGTTCCCGCGCCATGTTGACATATTGCGTCCCTTGTCCAGAAAACATGAAGATAACTGGACGGTGACTGGGTTTGTGGTGGTAGGTAAATACACGTTGCGGATTTTGGCTGGTTACAGCATCTACGGCATCGTTTTGGTTACAACATACTAATATACGTCGATGTTCAAATGCTTGACGACCAACTTGTAGGGTGTAAGCGACATCTGCGAGGTTAATTTGAGGATGTTCTTGAAGATGCCTTACTAGATTAGCTGTAGCTGTTTCTAAAGCTGTGTTAGTTTTGGCAGAAACTACCAACAATTGATATCTTCTCCCCTGCTCCCCTGCCCCCCTGCCCCTCTGCCCTAAATCCGGGGCTTGTTCTAAAATCACGTGGGCGTTTGTACCACCAATGCCAAAAGAACTAACTCCGGCGCGGCGTGGTGTGCCGTTGCTTTGCCAAGGTGATAATTTGGTGTTGACGTAGAAGGGGCTGTTGGCGAAGTCGATTTCTGGGTTGGGTTGTTGGAAGTGTAGACTAGGTGGTATTTGTTGATTTTTTAGTGCCAGGACTGTTTTAATTAAGCCTGTGACTCCTGCTGCTGTGTTTAAGTGACCTATATTTGTTTTTACTGAGGCGATCGCACAAAAGTTTTTTTTCTCAGTACTAGCACGAAAAGCCTGTGTCAAAGCCTTGATTTCAATGGGATCTCCTAATGCAGTGCCAGTACCATGTGTTTCTATATAGGCGATCGTCTCAGGTTCTACTCCCGCTAAAGCAAGGGCTTCTAAAATAACTTCCCTTTGTCCATCGACACTGGGGGCTGTATATCCCACCTTTAAGGAACCATCGTTATTAACAGCTGAACCTTTAATTACTGCGTAAATCAAGTCACCATCGCCAATGGCATCCTCTAATCTTTTCAAAACCACTACACCCAAGCCATTACCGCCATTAGTTCCTTGAGCTTTAGCATCAAAAGCTCGGCAATGTCCATCAGGAGAATGGATTCCCCCTGGTTGATATTGATAACCAGACTTTTGCGGCACCATTATAGAAACGCCACCAGCCAAAGCCATATCACTTTCACCATTCAGTAAACTTTGGCAAGCTAAATGAACAGCAACTAAAGATGTGGAGCAAGCAGTCTGAACATTAATACTCGGCCCCTTCAGATTCAATTTATATGAAACTTGTGTGGGTAAAAAATCCTTATCATTTCCAATCAAAATTTGAAAGCTATCTACTGACTCCATCAATTCCCGGTTGGGATATAAGTTGGAAAGTAGATAATTACTGGCAGCGACACCAGCAAAAAGGCCAATTTGACCATCATAGTTTTGGGAGTTATAGCCAGCATTTTCTAGAGCTTCCCAAACACATTCTAAAAAAAGACGATGTTGTGGATCTGTAATTTCAGCTTCCCTGGGAGAAAAACCAAAAAATGAAGCATCAAATAACTCTACATCTTCTAGTACACCACCTGCCTTGACGTAACTGGCTTGGTTTAGCAATGCCGCATCTATTCCAGCCGATACTAGTTCTTCATCTGTGAAAAAAGAAATAGACTCTACACCATCTCGGATATTTCGCCAAAAATCAGCAATATTTTCGGCTCCAGGAAAACGCCCTGACATCCCAACGATGGCTATTTCTTCTTGAATATTTAAGTTATTAATATCGGTTAACAAAGTCATTAATAAAACCTTATGTAATTTTCTAAATTGTTACTCTTTTAAAGAAAATTAGATGCCAATACGCTTGGGTTAGTGTCAAAAGCATTAAGTTGTGTAGGTTGCATTTAGGAACCTAACTCAAAATTCATGGGGCTTTGTTGGGTTACGCTTTGCTTCACCCAACCTACAACTTTTCTTAACTTAACTGTATTGAATTAGATACATTAATTTTCGCAGCAATTTGAATTTGATCATTTAGCACTGCGTCAATATCTTCTTCTTTAGTTAATGGATTAGCAATTACTGCCCGCAGAGCAATAACCGGAATTTCTTTGCCTAAACTAGTGGCTGATTTGGTAGTCCGCGAGATAAAAGTATTACCAATTTGACGCTGCTTTTTCTGCAAATATTCATTAAAATTATTGATTACTTGATTGTCAATTTCAGTCAACTGTTTTTTGGCAACTAACTCTCTTAATGGCTCTGGAATATATCTATAGAGAAGCAAGTTAGTATCAGGTTTTGCCAACAACTCAAACTCAGGCATACTACAAATACGATCCGCCATATATTGAGTTTTCCTAATTCCTTCATCTATTAAAAATTCATATCCTTTAAGTCCCAGCAGATTCAGTCCAGCGTGTAAAAATAAAGCCATACCAGGCCGAGATCCTTCTAAAGCACGTTTACCTAAATCAAATGACCCTTTACGCATGGTATAGCTTGCTTGCTTTTCGATGGCTGTTGCTATATAAGGATCGCGCAAAAAAACCATCCCAATACCCATTGGTAGATATAGTTGTTTATGCCCATCAATAGTTACTGAATCAGCTTTTTCGATACCAGCAAGTTTATGACGATGTTGTTCAGAAAAAATGAGTGGCCCACCCCAAGCAGCATCCACATGAAAATGAACATTAGCTGCTTGTGCAATGTCGGCAATCTCAGCCAATGAATCCACTCCGCCTGAGTCTGTAGTACCAGCAATGCCTACAATTGCAATAATTAGCAAGTTTTGGTCACGACACTCTTTAACAGTTTGACGCAACTTCTGGATATTAACTCGATTGTTACTGTCAGTGGGGATTCTAATTAAACTCTGCGTACCAATACCCATTAAATCCGCAGCTTTATCAAAGGAGAAATGCATCAATTCAGAACCAATAATCACTGCTCCTTTGTAGCCATAAAAATCTAGAGCTGCGGCTAAACCTTCTTTTTCTATACCAAGAAAATCATTTTTTGCTGCTAAAGAAGCGTTTCGGGCACACCAAAGTGCCGTGATATTCGCCACGGTTCCACCAGAAACTAAAATTCCTAGGGTACTTAAGTTATGTTGAATATGTTGAGCGTAGAAATTATCAGAAAAGTTATAAATTAGTCGATGTAACATTGCTAAAGCTTCGCGTTCACAAAAGCTTAAGGCTTTAGCAGTTTCTATCTTGACAGCATTTTGATTCATTGCTGTCATCAATTTTGCCATTGGGCGCACAAAAGAAGGAAGCGCCGAGGTCATGTGACCAATAAATCGTGGCGAGGATGTATGGATTGAATGAGCTACAACATTGTTACCTAAATTTTGGATATAGCTCTCAAAATCAACAGGTTGGACAGGTATTTGACTATCAGAATAATTGTCTAGTAAAAAATCTAAATCAATGCGACTATTTGCATCAGTTGTACTTAAAAAATCTTGAGATAAACTATTAACTATTGCATCTATTTGTTCTTCGATATATATTCCTTGGCTTGATGAACTAAACAGTTGCATCACTTGCTTTTCAATATCATCATGTAATTTTTGCTCAGTTTTAACAAAATAATTTTGGTTCGACATTTCTTGTTTGCTTAATGTCATTTTATATCCTTGGATAGGTTGCTTTTTTAGTGCATTTTTGTTGAATAAGTTCGTAGTCAGGACTTTAGTCCTGGATTTTTAATCACTAAAGTGTTTACTACAAACCTTGCAAAATTAATGGGACTTGTGCTTTGTTGCTGCTCGATGTTCTTTTCTAGCTTGTTTGCGTTGCTGTACTGAAGCTGTTCGGCTTTCGGGGCGATGAGAATGTTGGGTAAAAGATGGCTGTTCGCTTGACTCTTGAATTAGATATCTAGCTAGGTGACTAATAGTAGGATATTGAAACATTTCAATCATAGAGAAGTCTCGCTGAAATGTTTTTTGCAATTTGCTATGAACTTGAACTAATAACAATGAATGACCACCGAGTTCAAAGAAGTTATCATGGATTCCTAAATTTTCAACTTGGATTACTTCTTGCCAAATCTCAGCAATAGTTTTTTCTACTTCAGTTTGAGGTGGCTGATAAACTGCCTCCAATTCTGGGCGTGTAGTATCTGGTGCTGGTAAAGCCTTGCGATCGCATTTACCATTAGGTGTAAGAGGTAGTGCTTCTAGCAATACAAAAGCTGTTGGCACCATGTAACTTGGTAACTTGGATTCTAAGAAATTCCGCAACTCTGAAATTGCTAGTGTTTGCTCTGTTTGCGGGACTATGTATGCTACTAAACTTTGAGTATCTGTTGCCACAACTACAGTTTCTCGTACTGTTGGGTATTGGCTAATGAATGCCTCAATTTCTCCAAGTTCGATGCGGAAGCCACGAATCTTCACTTGGTAGTCAATTCGACCAATGTACTCAATTTCTCCATTGGGTAAATAGCGTGCCTTATCACCTGTTTTGTACAAACGTGTTCCCGGTTGTTCGCTCAAAGGATTGGGGATAAATTTTTCTGCGGTTAGTTCTGGACGGTTTAAATAACCCCGACCTACGCCTACACCACCAATATATATTTCGCCTGGGACTCCGATGGGGACAGGGTTAAGATTCTCATCCAAAAGATAAATTTGGATATTGGCAATTGGATAACCAATGGGAACTGTCTTTTGAGTAGTAAGACTATTTTGACACTGCCAAAAGGTGACATCAATAGCAGCTTCTGTCGGGCCATACAGATTGTGCAGTTGGGCATTGAGTTGATCGCAAAAGCGTTGTTGTAATTCTACTGGCAAAGCTTCACCACTGACTATTACCCGCAGTAAAGAGTCACAGGTTTCCAAATTTTCAGCTTCGAGAAACACTTGCAGCATCGAAGGTACAAAATGAATTGTGGTTATTTGCTGCTGTGTAATCACATTCACTAAATAATTGGGGTCACGATGTCCTTGTGCTTTTGCTACTACTAACCGCGCACCTGTTATCAATGGCCAGAAGAATTCCCAGACTGAGACATCGAAACTGAATGGTGTCTTTTGTAAAACTCTATCTGTGGCTGTTAGTTGGTATTGCTCTTGCATCCACAGTAGGCGATTGCAAATTCCTCTGTGGGTATTCATCGCTCCTTTGGGTTTGCCTGTGGAACCGGAGGTGTAGATGACGTAAGCTAGGCGATCGCTACTAAGATGGTAATCTGGGTTGTGTTGGCGATGTTGAGCGATAACTTCCCAGTTGCTGTCTAAGCAAATTAGTTTGGCGTTGTGATCTGGGAGATTTTCTACTAGCTGTTGTTGTGTTAATAAGACTGTTGGTTGTGAGTCTTCTAACATATAAGCTAGGCGCTGTTGAGGATAGCTTGGGTCTAGGGGTATATATGCACCACCTGCTTTGAGGATGGCTAATAGTCCGATTACCATCAAAAGCGATCGCTCTACACAAATTCCCACTAGTACTTCTGATTTTACTCCCAAGGAACGCAAGTAATGCGCCAATTGGTTGGCTTTGGTGTTGAGTTCGCGGTAGGTTAGTTGCTCATCTGCAAATACTACTGCTACGGCATCGGGTGTTTTCTCAACTTGCGCTTCAAACAATTCATGAATACATGTTTCTTGCGGATATTCAGTTTGCGTGTTGTTCCATTGGGCAAACTGTGTATTCTCTGCTTGAGTTAACAGTGGTAATTCTGATAAACGCTGCTGCGGATTGCCTACAATGCCTTCTAGTAAATTCTCTAAATGATTTAATATTCGGCTAATAGTAGCCCTTTCAAAGTGCCGGGTATCGTATGGAATCAACAGATGCAATGAATCTGCATCAGGCTCTACTACTAAAGTTAGGGGATAGTTCGTCTTTTCAAATGAGCGAGATTCACTGATCCCCATGCTTTGAGCTAGGTTGCCTTGATTGGAATCTACTAGATAATTATTAAAAACTAAAAGGCTATCAAATAGTGATAAACCACGAGGGATCTCACTCCATTGTTGGATCTGTAATAGTGGGCTGTATTCGTACTGACGCATTTCCACTTCTTGGGCTTGCAGATTTTTCAGCCAAGGCAAAAGAAAAGCATTAGCAGGTACTTCTACTCGGAGTGGCAGCGTGTTGATAAAGAGTCCCACCATAGATTCTGCCTCTAGCAGCGCAGCCGGACGGCCTGAAGATGTGGCTCCAAAAACTATATCTGACTCACCGCTATAACGGCTTAAAAGTAAAGCCCAAGCTCCTTTAAGTAAAATATTTAAGGTCAACTGATGCTTGCGTGCAAAAGATTTGAGGGCGGTTGTCAAAGTAGCCGATATCTGAATCTGTTGTCGATCATAAGCTTCTTTTTGACTAGAAAAACTAGCTGAAGTTTTACTTACCGCAATTGGTGTCGGTACGGTGAATCCTTTAAGTTTCTGTCGCCAGTAAGCTTCTGCTTTCTGCAAGTCTTGCTGTTGTAACCAAGTAATATATTCTCTGTAAAGACGCGGACGTTCTAAATATAAATCTTTACCTTGGCAGAAGGCTTGATAAAATTGATAAAATTCGTTCCACAGCCAACTAATAGACCAGCCTTCCATGAGGATGTGGTGAAAACTGAAGACGAATTTATAAGTATCATCAGCTACCTGAATCAATGTCAGGCGGATTAAAGGAGCTTTGGAAAGGTCAAAGCCGCGATCGCTATCTGCTTTTAAGAAAGCTTTTAGCTGTTTTTGTTGCTCTTGTAAGGATAAATTTTGCCAGTCTTGAAATTCCCACGGTAAATCTACTTGCTGATGAACGACTTGATAAGGTTTATCAAGATTTTCCCAATAAAAGGAGGTACGCAAAATCGGGTGACGATCTACAACTCGTTGCCAAGCTTTTTGGAAGGCTGAAATATCAAGTTGAGTTTGCAAGGTGAAACAATTCTGCTCGAAATAGACCACCGAACTAGGTGCAGCAAGTTTGTGAAAAAGCATACCCTGCTGCATGGGTGAAAGTTCATAGATATCTTCAATATTATTGTTCATGAAAAATTCCTCCTGCCTGATTGACCAACTTGAGCGAGCAACTTAGTCAAATTTTCTTGATTGATATTTGCTGCCGCAAAATCTGAAGGGGTATAATCTACAGTTTCTAGCGATCGGCAGTGAGCAATTATAGACAAGAGCGCTTTGATAAAATTGTCAGATAATTTTTCTATTGTCTCTAGTCGATGCAGATTCTTGCTGTAGTACCAATTAAGCTGCAACTGACCTTCGGTAATTGTCCCAATTAGATGTAACTTATGAGGACGAGTTGCTTGCAGACTGCGCGTCGTATCAGGTAAATCTTCGGTCAATTGGAACAAGGAATTTTGAGGTAAGCTTTTAGCAATTTGACCAACGTAAAGGAATGCTACCTCTGCTTGGGGAAGTGACCGAATTTTTTCTTGAACTACTGCATCTTTATTTAAATAACGCAGTACTCCATAATCAATGCCTTCACCAGAAATACTACGTAGCTGCTCCTTAACCACTTTTAAGGCATCGCCTGGACGATCAACTTTTTCCAAGTCTAAAAGTACCGGATAAGTAGTAGTAATCCAACCTACAGTCCTGGAAATATCAACATTATCTATTCCACTGGTACTGACTTCTCGCCCATTTTCTTCAAGATCAACCAAGAGCAAATTTTCGCCTGTCCATTGGGCAAAAGCTTGGGCAAAAGCAGTAAGCAGAACTTCTTGTGTATTAGTCCGATAAACTGCTGGAACCTCCTGAAGCAGGGCTTGAGTATCTTGGTTACTCAGCGTTACTGTCACAGCTTGTTCTGATGCGACATCGTTGATACTCCCAGAATAGTCTACAGGCAGAGAAGAAACTTGCTTGTGGCGATCGCTCAACCAATAATTTTGAGCTTTCTGTAAATTTGCTGAGTGGGCGTATTCCTCTAACCGCAAAGCCCATTGTTTGTAAGAGGTTGTCTTTGGTGGCAGAGCAATCGCTTTTCCTTGACGGATTTGCTGATAAGCCGTTTGCAGATCCTCTAATAAGATTCGCCAAGAACCGGGATCTACTCCCAAGTGATGGCTAGCAATAAACAAGCGGTTTGATTTATTTGCACCCAAGTTAAAAAGCGCCATCCGCACAATCGGCCCTGTTGACAGGTTGAGGCTAGCTTGTAGTTGAGCCGCCGTTGTCTCCAATGCCAGTTGTTGAGCATCTGATGCCAATGCCGATAAATCTATATGTGTAAATGGTACTTCTTCCAGGCTAGCGTTCACTGCTTGCCAACCACATTCTGAGAATTTGAACCGCAAGCGAAGCGCATCATGATGTAATAGTAATTGCTGCCATGCTTGTTTTAACATCGCTGGCTCGATCACTTCTGCGGCCTCTAACAAAATTGATTGGTTCCAGTGGTGTGGTTCTGATATATTCCGTTCAAAGAACCTATGCTGAATCGGTGTCAGGGGTAATGAACCAGTTACTAAACCTTGTTCAGCCTGAACTACTTGGGTTGTGCTTACCACCTCTGCTAATTTGGCGATCGTTTGATGTTCAAATAATTGCTGAGGAGTTAACCGCAAACCGACTTTAGCAGCTCTGGCACTGACTTGAATGCCAAGTACAGAGTCGCCACCCAACTCAAAAAAGCTATCGTGAATGCCTACTTGCCCAATACCAAGGAGTTCTTGCCAGATATTGGCGATCGCTTGCTCAACTTCACTTTGAGGGGCAACATAAACGTTATCTAGATTTGGTCTTAAATAAGATGAAGCGGAACTAGTTTTGGGTGCAAGTTGAGAATCTTGACTAAATTCAAGTTGAATCCATCTTTTGATGCTAGCTTCCAAGTCTACTGTTGATGCGACTATCTGTGTAAATTTACTTATAGATAAAGCCCGTTTAAAAACCTCTAGTCCTTCTTGCCGCGTCATCATTGAGTCCGCACCTTTAGGCGCAGTCAATATTTCAGATGATTCTTGAGTAATCCAATCGCCATAATTGATGCTCAACCAAGGAACTAGACTTGTTTGATTGTGTTTGTGTATAAAAGCATCCGTAAATATGTGTGCTGCTGGATAGGCAGCCATACCCATTACTCCCAAAACAGATGCTAATGACGATATGACTACGCAAAAATCAAGCTGTTTTCCTTGTAATATCTTTTCTAAGACAAACAATCCGTAGCCTGTGGAGCGTAATTGATTTTCACACTCAGTTTTACTAATCTGTTGAACAGTGTTGTAAACTCTCACAGTTGCAGCATGAATGACACCATGAATTTCACCAAAGCGGTTTGATGCTTGAGCCATGACTGCTTGCATTTGTTCGAGATTGCCAACATCGGCGTGACAAATTAAAACTGACGCACCCAATGCTTCTAATGCTTGTATTTTTTGAATTTTGCGACTGATGCGATCGCTTTGATCATGAGTTGCCAGCCATTGATACCACTCTGGTTTTGCGGGTAAACTCGAACGACCTGTAAGAATCAGCTTAACACGGGCTGTTTGGGCGAGATATTCTGCCAGCACCAAACCAACATCTCCCAAACCACCAACGATTAAATATACTCCCCCTTCTCTGATGGGAATTGTTTCTTGATCTGGTTCTTCAAGTCGTATTGGTTCAAAAGTTTGCACCCAGCGATGTTTACCACGGCAAGCAACTATATTTTCGGATGCCGTTTGAGTAAGTTCTGTTACAAGTTGGTCTATGAGTTGATTTTCTGGGGATGTTTCTGGTTCAGGAATGACTACATCAATGTGACGACAAGTGATATTGGGATACTCTTGGGGAATTACTTTACAAATTCCGATGACAGTTGCCTGTTCAGGACACAACTCTTCATCGCCATTTACCTCCTGCACATTGTTGGTTGCTACCAGAATTTGGACATCTGTAATTTCTTGTTTGCCCAATGCCTGGGCTAAGAAAAGTAAACTATAAAAACCATTATTTTGACATTCTTCAAAGAACTGATGCTTGGATTCTCCTTGTGGTTTGGGAGTCAAACTCCAAAAATGAAATATTGCATTTGGTTTGAAATCCCATAGTTCCTTCAGCAAAGCGTCATAGTCACAGCTAGCTTGGGGATTAATTGCATAAGAGCATTCGCCTAACTTGGTAAACTGCTCTTCAACCCTCACAGTAATCACATTATGCCCTTCTAATTCCAACTGTTTGGCAACTTGTGAACCAATACCAATAGTATCAATAAAGACCAAGCAACATAATTTTTGTGCTGATTTTGATGATATATGCAAAGAGCGTTTCCAAGAAGGGATATAAAACCAGTCAGCAATATTGGGTTTTTTCTTCTGTAATGTTGGTGGTGATAGCTTTGCTAAAGCAGCTTCCGGGTTAGCATCAATCCAGTAACGCTTACGTTCAAAAGGATACGTCGGTAAGGGAATGCGATTGCATTGTTCATGAACATAAAAACCAGACCAATCTATTTTTACCCCTGCCAGCCACAGGCGGCTGAATGTGTTCATTAAGAAGGCGACATCTGATTGTTGCTCATAAGAATGCCGCAGGGAAGGCAGCATTACTGATTTGGCTTTATCGTTACTTTCTAGACATTGCGATGCGAAACTAATTAATGCTTGACCAGAGCCAACTTCCAATAAAATGGGATGATCTTTTTGCCATAATTGTTGGACTCCATCAGCAAAGCGTACTGCTTGACAGAGATGCTGCACCCAATAACTGGGATCTGTTGCTTGATCTGCTGTAATCCAAGTTCCTGTGACGTTAGATAAATAGGGAATTTTCGGGGGTTTGAGACTGAATGTGTTCACTAAATCGTGAAAACTTGGTGCGATCGCCTCCATCATTACAGAATGGAAAGCATGGGAGGTTTGTAACCGCTTACCAACTAAACCCTGTTCACTCAACTGTTGTTCTAAGCTTTCAATAGCATCTGTATAACCTGCAACTACACACAACGATGAGCCGTTAATTGCAGACATGGAGATTTTATCATTTAAGAGGGGCTGAATTTCTGACTCTGAGAGAGCGATCGCTAGCATTGCCCCACTTGGCAACTCTTGAATCATTTGCGCTCTTTTCGCTACCAGAGTTAAAGCGTCTTCTAGAGATAAAACCTCGGCTAGAGTTGCTGCTACATATTCACCAATGCTGTAGCCAATCATTGCCGCCGGACGAATTCCCCACGATATCCACAACTGAGCTAAAGCGTATTCGATGACGAAAATAGCTGGTTGAGTGAGAAAAGTTTGATTCAGCTTTTGAGTAGCAACATCTGCCGCTTCCGTCCCCCGACCTAACATTTTTCGCAAATCAAACCCAGCAGAGAGAGTATTTTGCTGATTTCCATTCTCGCTGTTTCGATTGGGATACAAAACATCTCGCAAATCAAGATGAAGATGCCCTTTGAGGAATTCGCAACATTGGTCAACACAGGCACGAAATGTTGGCTCAGTTTGGTAAAGTTCAAGAGCCATATCAACATAGTGAGTTCCTAGCCCAGAAAACATGAATGCCACAGGGCGTTCTTGAGTTTTTTGAGTATTGGTAAAAACTCGCTTTGGTTCTTGAAGTGCATTGACAGCATCTTGAATATCTCGGCAGACAACTGCACGCCGATAGTCGAAATTTCTACGCCCAATCTGTAATGTGTAAGCCACATCAGCCAGGTTTAAATCGGGATGTTCTCGCAAATAATTAGCAAGATTTGTTGTAGCCGTTTCCAACGCCGATTCTGTTTTGGCAGAAAGAACTAATAGATGATATTTTCTCCCCTGCTCCCCTACTCCTCTGCTCCCCTGCTCCCCTACTCCCCTGCTCCCCTGCTCCCCTGCTCCGCTGCTCCCCTGCTCCCCTACACCCGGTGCTTCTTCAAGAATCAGATGGACATTAGTTCCCCCTAACCCAAAAGAACTAACTCCTGCACGCCGGGGAATACCATTTGTTTCCCACTCAGAAAGTTGGGTGTTGACGTAAAAAGGACTATTGGTAAAGTCAATTTCAGGATTTGGCAGCTCAAAGTGTAAGCTTGGTGGTATCTGTTTGTGCTTGAGTGCCAGAACGGTTTTAATTAATCCCGTCACACCAGCGGCAGTGTCCAAATGCCCGATATTGGTTTTGACTGAACCAATGGCGCAAAAACCTTTTTTCTGAGTACTTGAGCGAAAAGCTTGTGTCAGGGCAGCAATTTCTATCGGATCTCCTAAGACTGTTCCAGTACCGTGAGCCTCAACATAAGTGATGGTTTCCGCTTCTACTTCGGCGACTATTTGGGCTGTTCTAATTGCCTTTGCTTGGGTATCGATGCGGGGCGCTGTGTAGCTGACTTTAAATGAACCATCATTATTGATTGCTGATCCTTTGATTACAGCATGAATAGTGTCGCGATCGCTAATAGCCTCTTCTAATCGTTTCAACACTACAATACCTACACCCTCGCCGCCTACAGATCCTTTGGCTTTGGCATCAAAGGCACGGCAATGTCCATCAGGAGAAGCGATTCCTCCTTCTGTGTACATATATCCGGCTTTTCTTTCCGCACTGATAGCAACGCCACCAGCTAAAGCAATATCACATTCACCATTCAGCAAACTTTGGCAAGCCAAATGAACAGCAACTAATGAAGTTGAACAGGCAGTTTGTACAGCATAACTAGGCCCCTCTAAGTTAAGTTTGTAAGAAACGCGGGTGGTTAAAAAATCTTTATTACCTGCAATAACAAGTTGCTGAGAATCAACTGAGTTGATGATATTTTGATTTAAATAAATATTCAGTAAATAGGTGTTTAAACTAGAGCCAGCATAAACTCCGACAGCACCTTTATAAGTTTGTGAATCATATCCAGCATTTTCTAAAGCTGACCAAGCACACTCAAGAAAAATTCGGTGTTGTGGATCGGTAATTTCTGCTTCTCTAGGATTAAAGCCAAAGAATGAAGCATCAAATAATTCTGCATCTTCTAATATAGCCTGCGCTTTGACATAGTTAGGGTCATTTAATATAGATAAATTTATTCCTGCGGATAAGAGTTCTTCATCAGTGAAAAAAGAAATTGATTCTCTGCCATTTTGGAGATTATCCCAAAATTCATCAATATTTTTAGCTCCGGGAAATCGCCCTGATAAACCGATAATTGCTATTTCTGAGCCATTTAGAGAAGTTGAGTCTGTTGGAATACTCATAATTTTGCTTTCTCCTTAAATATTATTTTCAATAGATTTCAGCTTTTGCAGACGTTTTCTTTGTTGAGATTTACCGCCGGCAATTTTTTCGGTAACTATTTCTGTTACATCAGAAGATATTTGTTGACTTTTAATTTGATTAAAATAATCTGCTAAAGAGCTTATGGTGGGATATCTAAATAAGTCAATTACAGATAAATCTTTCTTAAATACTTCACGCAATTTGCTGTGAACTTGAACCAAAAGCAATGAATGGCCACCGAGTTCAAAGAAATTATCATGAATTCCTACAGATTCGATTTGAAGGACATTTTGCCAAATATCGGCAATGGTTTGTTCTACCTCTGTTTGAGGCGGCTGATAAACTGCCTCCAATTCTGGGCGTGTAGTATCTGGTGCTGGTAAAGCCTTGCGATCGCATTTACCATTGGGTGTAAGAGGTAGTGCTTCTAGCAATACAAAAGCTGCTGGCACCATGTAGCTTGGTAGTTTTGACTCTAGAAAGTGACGCAGTTCAGCAATTGCTAGTGTTTGCTCTGTTTGCGGAACTATGTATGCAACCAAACGTTGAGCATCTATTGCCACAACTACAGTTTCGCGGACTGCGGGATATTGACTAATGAGCGCTTCAATTTCTCCCAGTTCAATACGGAAACCGCGAATCTTCACCTGATCATCAATACGCCCCAGGTATTCAATATCTCCATTGGGCAAATAACGCGCCAAGTCACCAGTCTTATACAAGCGTTCGGAATTTCCCCTGCTCCCCTGCTCCCCTGCTTCCCTGCCTCTTCGGAAGGGATGAAAAATAAACCTTTGGGTTGTTAATTCTGGTCGATTTAAATAACCTCGTGCGACACCAGCACCACCAATATACATTTCACCCTTGACTCCAATTGGTACTGGTTGTTGATATTGATCTAATAAATAAACTTGTAAGTCAGGGATGGGACGACCAATAATGCTTCCTAATCCTATTTCTAAGTCTGCCTTTGTTAGTGGGCGATAGGTCACATGGACAGTTGTTTCTGTGATCCCGTACATATTGACTAACTGAGGAAAGCTATCATCATGACGCTCAAACCAAGGTCTTAAACTTTCCAGTTGCAGCGCTTCTCCACCAAAGATCACCAATCGCAGATTTAGCTCTTTGGCACTTCCCAAAGATTCTTCTACCTGTATGAGTTGAGAGAAAGCGGAAGGTGTCTGGTTAAGTACCGTCACTTGCTGTGTTACCAACAATTTGTAAAAGTCTTCGGGCGAACGACTTAGCCAATAAGGTACTATTACTAATTTTCCGCCATATAGCAGCGCTCCCCAGAGTTCCCAAACGGAAAAATCAAAGGCTATGGAATGGAACAGTGTCCAGACATCATCTTGATTAAATTTATACCAAGGTTCAGTTGCTATAAACAGACGAACAACATTGCTGTGATTGACTAACACGCCTTTGGGTTGACCTGTTGAGCCAGATGTATAGATGATATAAGCCAAGTTATCAGTTGTACAATTACTGATTGGATTTTGTTCGCTGTGCTGAACTATTGTTTCCCTATCTGTATCTAAACAAATAATCCTAGTAGTAGTTTGATGTTGGGGTAAATTCTCTATCAGGTGCTGCTGGGTTAGTAATACTGACACCTGAGCATCCTGCAATATGAAAGCTAACCGTTCTGGTGGATATGCCGGGTCGAGTGGGATATATGCACCGCCTGCTTTGAGGATGCCTAATATTCCAATCACCATAGAGAGCGATCTTTCAGTGTAAATTCCCACTAGTACTTCTGATTTTACTCCCAAGGAACGCAAGTAATGCGCCAATTGGTTAGCTTTGGTGTTGAGTTCGCGGTAGGTTAACTGGTGATTTTCAAATACTACTGCTACGGCATCGGGTGTGCTTTCTACCTGAGACTCAAACCATTCATGAATGCATTTTTCTGGCAGATACTCACTCTTAGTATCATTCCACTCCACGAATAGCTGATGTTGTTCAGGTTGTGTTAATAGTGGTAATTCTGAAAGCCGTAGCTTCGGATTTGCCACAATACCTTGAAGCAATATCTGCAAATGTCCGGCCATTCGGCTGATGGTGCTTGCTTCAAATAAATCAGTATTGTACTCTAGTGTGCCAAATAGTCCCTGTTGTGTTTCTGTGATTTCTAAAGTCAAATCAAATTTGGCACTACCACTTTCAATAGCCAAAGAACTTAAAGTTAGACCAGGCAACTTTAAATCCGACATGGGTGCATTTTGAAGCACGAACATCACTTGAAATAGTGGTGTATGGCTCAAGTCTCGCTGTGGTTGTAGTTCTTCTACCAAAAGTTCAAAAGGCAAATCTTGATGTGCATAAGCTCCCAATGCCACTTCCCGCACACGGGTTAGTAACTCTTCAAAGGTAGGATTACCAGCGAAATTAGTTCGCAAGACCAAAGTATTGACAAAAAATCCAATTAACCCTTCTATTTCTGCCCGATTGCGATTAGCAATGGGCGAACCGACTACAATATCTTCGCTGCTAGTGTAACGCCATAGCAGAGTTTGGAAAGCTGCCAACAAGGTCATAAATAAAGTACTTCCTTGCTGCTGGCTGAATTGATTCAGAGCTACGGATAACTCTGAAGATAGCTCAAATGAATAGGTTGCACCCCGAAAAGTCTGAATCGCTGGTCTAGGATGGTCAGTGGGTAACTCTAATACTTTTGGTGCGTTTTCTAAGTGCTTTAGCCAGTAAGATATCTGAGATTGTAGGACTTCTTTTTGCAGCCATTGCCGCTGCCAAGCTGCAAAGTCTACATAGTGAACAGGAAATTCAGCTAAGGGTAAGGGTTGCTCATCGCAGAAGGCTTGATAAAGTGTTACCAACTCACGTACCAACACACCGATTGACCATCCATCAGAGACAATGTGGTGCATTGTGAATAACACTACATATTCTGCTTCACTCAGGCGTAGTAGTTTCACCCGCAATAACAGGTCATTTTTAAGATCAAAGGGTTGTTGCGCTTCTGCTAATGCTAGTTGTTTAACTTGAGCTTCTTGTTCATTTGTAGACAATTCACTGATGTCAAATATGGGCAATGTTAATGATGTCTCTGAAGAGATGATAGCTACGGGTTGCCCTTCTCTTGCCTGAAAGTTAGTCCGCAAAGCTTCGTGACGGCGGATAATTTCGTTGAAACTTTGTTGTAGTGCCTTGATGTGCAATTGTCCTTGGAGTTGGACAGCCGCCGGAATGTTGTAGAAGGAACTATTGGGATCTAACTGAGCTAGAAACCATAACCGTTGCTGGGCAAAAGACAGGGGTAATTCGTGGAAACGCGAAATTCGCTCAATGTTTGCTATTTGACTTTCTGAGTCTATCCTGGTGGCTTTTTCGATGTCTTTCGCCAGCCCAATTATTGTTGGTTTTTCAAATATGCGCCGTAAGGAAAGCTCTACTTGAAAGACTTGCCGAATTTGAGAAATTAGACGAGTCGCTAATAGGGAATGCCCTCCCACTTCAAAGAAGTTATCGTAAATGCTGATCTCAATACCAAGTACCTTTGTCCAGATACTAACTAGTATCTCCTCAATTGGTGTAGAAGGAGCGACAAAATTTGATTGAAATATTAACTGTGTTTGACTAGGTGTAGGTAAAGCTTTGCGATCGACTTTACCATTAGGTGTGAGTGGTAGTGCTTCTAGAATCACAAAAGCTGTTGGCACCATGTAGCTTGGTAACTTTGATTCTAAGAAATTCCGCAACTCTGAAATTGCCAGCGTTTGCTCGGTGCGTGTAACTATGTATGCAACTAAACTCTGAGTATCTGTTGCCACAACCACAGTTTCTCGTACTACTGGGTATTGGCTAATGAGTGCTTCAATTTCTCCAAGTTCTATACGGAAGCCGCGAATCTTCACTTGGTAGTCAATACGTCCCAGATACTCAATCTCTCCATTGGGTAAATAGCGTGCTTTATCTCCGGTTTTGTAGAGACGTGTTGCTTCTTGGCTAAAGGGATTGGAGATAAATTTTTCGGCTGTCAGTTCTGGACGGTTGAGATAACCTCGTGCCAATCCTTTGCCGCCAATACACAGTTCGCCTGGTACACCAACAGGAACTAACTGATGATATTGATCTAGGATATAAAGTTGTGTATTAGCGATCGCAGCACTTATTGGTACAGTACTGTTAACTGTTTTTACTAGACTAGCTGCTGACCAAATGGTGGTTTCAGTCGGGCCATACATATTCCACAGGGCATCACATCGATTGAGTAACTGATTTGCCAATTGTCCCGGTAAGGCTTCGCCACCACACAAGATTTTTAACGAATGATTGCCACCCCAACCAGCTGCCAAAAGTAACTGCCAAGTAGCTGGTGTAGCTTGCATGACTGTAGCTTTTGAGTCAGACAATTTTGCTGACAACAATGCTCCATCTGAGGCAGTTTCTTGACTGGCAATTACCAAACAAGCGCCTGTGATGATTGGTACAAAAAGTTCTAACGCCGCAATGTCAAAGGATATGGTAGTAACAGCTAGTAAGATATCTTGCTCTGTTAACCCTGGTTTTTGGCCCATAGCTTGCAAGAAGTTGCTTAAAGCGCTGTGGGGAATCTGGACACCTTTAGGTTTGCCTGTAGAACCGGAGGTATAAATTACATAAGCTAGGTTATCAGTACTTAGTTCACGAAGTATATTGTCTTGGCTCTGTTGGGCAATCAAGTGCCAATCAGCATCTAAACATACTACTTTGGCTTTGTGTTGGGGCATTCCCTCCATCAGCGAGGTTTGCGTCAGCAACACTGGCACTTGCGAATCTTCTAGTATAAATGCTAACCGTTCTTGGGGATAACTGGGATCTAGCGGTAAGTAAGCACCACCTGCTTTGAGGATGCCTAACAATCCAATTATCATATCAAGCGATCGCTCTACACAAATCCCTACTAGTATTTCTGGTTTGACACCTAAAGTTTGCAAATGGTGCGCTAACTGGTTTGCTTTAACATTTAGTTGCCGATAAGTAAGTTGTTCTTCCTCAACGGGTCGCGCCATTCCTTCCTGACTAGGAAGAGTTTTCTTCTCGTGCGAACGCTCTTGCAACAAAACTTGGGTAGTGGAACAATTTTCCCAGTCCCCAGTCCCTAATCCCCACTCCCCAGTCCCTTTTTCAAAAACCACTGCCACAGCGTCTGGTGTTCTTTCTACCTGCGCTTCAAATAATTCCTGAATGCATTTATCTTGAGGGTAATTGATAGCAGTATCATTCCAGTCAAGCAACAGAGTCTGACGCTCTGTCTCTGTCAACAGTGGCAAATCTAATAAGCGCTTCTCTGGATGGGTGACAATAGCTTCGAGCAAATTAGTAAAATGCCCAATCATACGGTCAATAGTGGCAGCATCAAACAAGTCTGTGCTGTACTCCCACCAACCCCAAAGTTCTGGCTTGGCATCTACCACAGACAGTGTTAAATCGAATTTTGCTGTTTGACTATGGTTTTGCAGCCATTTTAAAGTCAAATCAGGTAACATCAAATCTTTTTTGCTGTCTTCTAGCCAATCAAACATGATTTGAAACAGAGGTGTCTGACTTAGATGACGCTCAGGGTGAAGTTCTTCTACTAGTCGCTCGAAAGTTATATCAGCATGAGCATAAGCATTTACGCAGACTTCGCGTACTCGCTTGAGTAATTCTAAAAAGCTTGGATTCCCAGAAAGGTCAGTACGTAGTACCAGAGTGTTGACAAAAAAACCAATTAACCCTTCTATATCAGTATGGTTGCGGTTAGCTATAGGGGAGCCAATGCAAATATCTTGTTGGTTCGTGTAACGGTACAACTGTGCTTGAAATGCCGTTAATAGGGTCATAAATAGAGTGACCCCTTGGCGGTTGCTTAAAGACTTAAGCTTTTCAGTTAAGCCTGATGATAGCTTAAAAGTTGCGATCGCACCCTTGAAGCTTTGCACCGGGGGGCGAGGACGGTCTGTCGGGATTAAAGTACTAGAAGCATCTGCTAATTGTTGCTTCCAATAGGCAAGTTGAGTTTTTTCTCGCTCCCCTTGCAGCCACTGATGCTGCCAAACAGAAAAGTCTGGATATTGAATGGGCAGTTCTGAAAGTGGGGAAGATTTTCCAGCACAGAAGGCTGCATATAGTGCTGCTAATTCTTGGGTTAGCACTTGTATCGACCAGCCATCACAAACAATATGGTGAATACTGAATAAAAGTAGATGTTCTTGTTCACCTGTCTGCAATAACATTCCTCGCAGCAAAGGCCCCGATGCTAAGTCAAAAGGTTTTTGGATAATATCATTCGTCAATCGCTCAACTTCAGATGCTTGCAATGCTGCTGTTTTTTCACTCAAGTTCACTACTGGCAAGGCTACAGTTAAAGTTGGATGAATCACTTGAACTGGTTGCCCTTCTAACAACTCAAAGGTTGTACGCAGAGATTCATGACGACTAACAATTTCATTAATACTTTTATTTAATGCTACTAAATTCAATACACCTTCTAAGTGTATTGTTACTAACTCATTATAAGCAAAGCTTTGGGGTTCCAGTTGTTGAAAAAGCCATAACCGCTGTTGAGCAAAAGACAGAGCCACAGGACTCTCTTGAGAACGTCGAGGAATAACTATTTGTGGGGTATTAGACTCCGATTCACCCCGTAAACGCTTTTCTAAAATTGCTTGTTTTGCAGGTGAAAGTTGAGAACGTCGTTGAGAAATAGTGTCTTTTTTAAGATTCATAAATATTATGTTTAATTTTCAATAAATAATTGCTACGACACTTATAAATCACTTGCAAAGAAAAATCTTTTATTCCTCGTAATCTCTGTTTCTTATGCCTTAGCCATTTATCTGAAATTTTACATAGGAAGGTACTGACTGTATTCGTTTTAAATCGTTCTCAAAAACAACTAGATCACCACTATTTTTAATTTCTTTAAAACCTGCAAATTTATAAGCAATATACATCATGCGATTACGATTATTTGACACAAACTCTGCAAGCAAACGTACATTGTTACTTTGCGCTAGACTCATGACATAGTTCAACATAATTGTGCCAACTCCCCTAGACATAACGCGACAAGACATTAGCAACAGCTTGATTGTCCATAAGTCCTCTTGGCATTCAATCAAAACTAATCCTATTTGACCATAGCTCCCATATTTATCTTCTAAACTGGCAATTAGCAGTTTGTGGTTTTCTGAGGAGCGAAAATGATTAAGTTCATCATAAGAGTAGGTGTAACCAGTTGTGTTTAATTGGTTGGTTCGTAATGTTAATTCTTCTGCTCGTTGTAAATCCTCTTCTTTGGCAAAAGATATCGTGAAATTCATATTGAGAGTAGCTAAGAATTCCTCTCCTGTGCCAATAAATTCTTTTTCTGCTTGTTGACGTTCTATATCACTAAGATACATCAATCTTCTCATGCGAGAATCTTCTGTAATAAAACGGGGATTCATCACTGGCATATCTAAAATATGCTCTATTTGATCTGCATTGATACAGAGGATGTCTGGCAAAGAAAACTTGACTTCTTCGAGTTCAAATATCTGGTCATCAATGAAAGCGATCGCATCAAGACCAATATTTAATAGTTTAGCAATTTCTTGTACAGAACTAACCTTAGAATTCCAATTAATTTGAGGATATAAAAAATATTCTTGTAGCCCAAATTCTTGGAGCTTAACTAAAGCTGTAGAATCATCATTCTTACTGGCAATTGATTGTAAAAGACCGCGATTATCCAAGTCATGAATAATCTTAACTATACCTCTTCGTAAAGAGACTTGTTCATCTTCCAACAAAACTCCATGCCACAGTGTATTATCTAAATCCCAAACCACACATTTAATAACTTTTTTGTCTGCCTGTTGAAGATTTATAAGTTGGCTGGTATCACTAATCATATTTTAAACTCTCTCTGCTAATTTCTTACCCATAACATTAGGCACTGTTGATAAAAGATAATTCTGATAGCCTGACTCAGCAATAGTAATTTCTTGAATTTGCGTACTACCCTCAATAACTTCCATAATTTTAGAGTCTCGTAAATACCTTTCAACTGGGTATTCACTACTACACCCATTACCACCATGAATTTGTACAGAATCATTCGCTATTTTTGTAGCTGTTGTAGAAGCAAAGTACTTAGCAATTGAAGTCTCTATAATCGAGTTGGGATCGTTAATCTCTTTGAGATAACCAGCTTGATAACATAGCAGTCTTGCAGCTTTGACATTAGTTATCATCTGAGTGATCTTTTGGCGAATTAATTGATGCTCTTTGAGAAAAACATCAAACTGTTTTCGCTCGCTTGTATACTGAATGCAGGCTTCTAAACAAGCTTGGGCAATACCTACACAACCCCATGCTACACTATATCTCCCATAATCAAGTGCAGAAGCGGCAATATAAGAAAAGCCAAAACCTAATTTACCTACTAAATTTTCTAGAGGCACATAACAGTTAGCAAACTGCAATTCTGCTAACATTGAAGCCTTAACACCTAAAATCCCAGACATTGGTTTGATTGACAACCCTGGACTATTTTTTTCAACCAAAAAAGCAGTAGGTTTACCTTCAAATTTGGCAAATACTAAAAATACATCTGCTATCTGTCCATAGGTAATCCATTTCTTTTGCCCATTTAAGACATAACCATTTCCAGCAAGTGTTGCTGTTGTTTCTACACTTTTGGCATCGCTACCTACATTCGGTTCGCTTAATGCAAAAGCGCCGATAATTTCACCAGATGCTAATTTTGGCAGCCAATATTCTTTTTGAGATTTAGTACCCCATTTACCAAGAGCATGAGCAACCATGCTATGAACTGTGAGCAAACTCCTAATAGAAGAACATCCTCTGCCAATTTCTTCGTTGAGAATGCCATAGGTGATCATATCCATTTTTTGACCACCAAATACTTGAGGTATTATAGCACCTAAAAAGCCATGATTAGCTAATTTTCTAATAATTTTGGGTGGCGTAAATTCCTGGCGATCGCATTCACTTGCATGAGGACATATTTCCTCGTTTACAAAGGCTCTAAATTCAGCTTGAGCATTTTGTTGCTGAGTAGATAATTCTAGTTTCATATCCTGAATTTCACAATTTTATCTTTGGGCTAAGATAGCGGTTTTACGTTCAATTAAGTTGACGATAGAATTGATAGTTCGGAAATTTTCAAACTCCAAATCTTCGTTTTCTATTGCGATCTGAAACTCTTGTTCTACAAACAAGACAAGCTGCATAGCAAACATAGAATTCACAAAACCTAGAGCAAAAATATCTTCGTCTGGCTGTAAATCGTGATTACCAAAAAAACGAGAAAGGAATGTTTGGACTTTAGTGTTAATTTCGCTCATTTCTGAAAGCTCCTATTTATTGATAAGCGTAAAAACCTTTACCACTTTTCTTGCCATGTAATCCGGCATCTACCATTTTTTTGAGTAAGGGGCACGGTCTGTACTTGCTATCATTGAAGTTTTCATATAAAACTTCGATAGAAAATAAAATGGTATCTAGTCCAATCAAATCTGCTGTTTCTAAAGGCCCCATTTTATGACCGAAACAGCCTTTAAATATTTTGTCTATATCTTCTACAGTGGCGACTTGATCTTGCAATAAAAACACAGCTTCATTAATAGTTAACATCAGTACTCGGTTGGAAACAAAACCCGGCGAGTCATTGACGAGTATGCATTCTTTCCCCATCTGAGCCAGAAACTTTTTGCCTGTTTCAATTGTTTCATCAGAGGTATGATAACCGCGAATCACTTCCACCATCGGTTTCATGGGGACAGGATTCATAAAATGCATCCCAATAACTTTATCGGGACGCTTAGTGACTGAAGCAATGCGGGTAATGGGAATTGCCGATGTGTTAGCTGCAAATACACTATCTGCTGGACAAATAGAATCTAGCAGGGGATAGACCTGCTTCTTAATATCCCATTTTTCTGTGACATTTTCTACTATAAAATCAGCATTTTCCAAAAATTTAAAATTTGTAGAAAATTCAATTTTATTTAAAATATCCTGTGGGGTTTCTGTACTGTCACTTTTTTTGAAAAAACTTTGGAAGCGAATATTATTTCTGATCTCTTGTTTAGCTTTATCTAGAATATCTTCAGAAATATCTACTAAAACTACCTGATGACCTGTTTGGGCAAGATTTTGTGCAACCCCTACGCCCATGACTCCTGCTCCCACTACGCCTACTACTTGAATATTCATAATTGAAATTCACCTTCCTTTGATATCTATTACAGCTTGGCGTAAATCAGCCACCCATTTTAAATGTCTGAAACCTTTGCAAACAATTAATTACGAATTACGAATTACCCCTTGCGGTACTAGTGGTTTATCGCATTAGTTACGAGTGATGAATAAGTTTGTAGTAAGGACTTTAGTCTGGGATTTTTAAGCACTTCAGTGCTTACTACAAACTCATCAAAATTAATAGGACAGACTACTAGTAACGCACGGCGTAAATAAGCCATTCCGAATTACGAATTCTGCCTTACGGTACTACTGTTTGAATTTCAGATGCGGATAGCATAAACGTTGTACATAATTGAATGTTGATATAAATCTTCTTGCTCAGTTACAACGTTGTAACCTTGTTTTTTCAGCAGACTGGTTATATTTTCTAGCCGTCCATCTGTGTCATGTACTTCGATTACAATTTGCTGAATTTTTTCCCAATCTTGCTCTTGGATACCTTGAATAACATCAAGTTCGCTTTTTTGGACATCAATTTTTAGTAAATCAATGCGCTCAACTTTTTGTTCACGGATAATTTCAGAGAGAGGTTTTAACTTACAGGTAAAATTTTGCTCTCTCAACCTTTCTCCCAATAATTCATCAGCGTATTCCATCACCTCATTCATGCCATTCATACCACGTTCTAATTGATTGACCATGATGGCTTTTAAGACTTCTTTCTCTTCTTCTTTTTCAGCATAGAAGGAAGACATCCCGGAACTATGAGGATAAAAGGTAAAGGTTGCAGTTTTTTGTTCGTTAGAAATTCCTAAGTTGAATAGCTTAACATTTACCTCATGTAAAGTAGTATTGAGGCGTAAAATTTCAAACAAAGGAGGTGCTGGTTCAAAAGCATAAATGGTAGGGTTTTGGCATTGTTGAGATGCAAAAAGTGTAAACATACCTATATTTGCACCTACGTCAAATATACAGGCACGATCGCACAACTTAATCCCATGTTTGAGATACACTTGATTATTAAATATGTCCTCATAAAAATAATCAACTTCAGCTTTGCTTTGGTAAACAATTTCTAGATTGTTGGGCAGTTTGTAGCGTCGCTGATTGACAACTTGAGGTACTTGTTGTTCTGGAGTAATTGTAACTTGATTTGCCGCTTCATTTTCGGTTAATTCTTCTAATTCTCCAATTAACATATCTTCAATTACCAAGGATAACTCGGATACAGTTGGCGCTTCAAAGATGTGACGCAAAGATAGTTCGACCTCAAAATCTTTGCGAAGCTGGGAAACCATCTGAGTTGCTATTAAGGAATGTCCACCCAAATCAAAAAAGTTATCATCAATGCCGATTTCCTCAACACCTAGTAATTCCTGCCAAATATCTGCAATTTTTTGCTCAAAAGCATTACTAGGAGCAATATATGCAGTTCCTAAAATAGGCCTGGGATGTGCTTGTTTGCTTTGATGAGACTGTTTGGAATTTTGTAAGAACAGGGGTACTGCAAAAACTTGATGTTCTGCGATCGCAGTTTGTAGGTTTTGCGTTGATACAATTATTTGAGGTAGTGTTTTAGACAGAATTCGGTTAAATGCATCTATACCTTCTAAAAAAGATATACCATATTGCTGTCGCATTTGCTTAAATTCGGCTTGGATAGTTGGTGCAAATGACAACAATGATTCTTGCCAACTGTCCCATTGCCACCAATCCCAATTAATTGAGACAGTAGGAATTTGCTGTTGGTAAAAATTGTAATGAGCAAAGGCATCTAGAAAAGCATTAGCTGCACAATAATCTACTTGTCCTATGCCACCTGTGATTGCAGTGTTAGAAGAAAACAAAACCAGAAAATCTAAATTTACTGCTTGCAAAACAGCATTTAACACCAGTGTACCCTTAAGTTTGGGCTGAAAAACTTTTGCCGATGATTCGGTAGTTTTGAGTTGAATTAAACCTGCACCTGGCACTCCTGCTGCATGAATCACACCGTTAATCTTGCCAAAGCGATCGCGTACTTCATTAATCGCGTTCTGCATTTGTTCAAGGTTTGCAACATCTGCTTTCAGAACTACAACCTCAGCACCTAATTCTTCTAATAGCTGAACTTTTCGGATTTTTGTAGTTAAAAAATCCTCTTGTTCGTGACTTGATAAAAATTCCTCCCACTCGACTTTTGGGGGTAATCCCGAACGTCCAATTAGGACTAATTTTGCTTTTACTGTCTTTGCTAAATATTCTGCGATCGCTAATCCAATTCCTCCTAATCCACCTGTAATGACATAAACTCCTCCTTCCCGTAACTTAGTAGATACGCTTGGTTTTTCGATTGCTAATGGTTCAAAATATTGAACCCATCGCTGATTGCCACGATAGGCAATAACTTGGTCAGAAGTTATTGTACCAAGTTCTATCAAAAGATGATCTATTAACTGCTGCCATTGCTGTGTACCAATTTGGGGAAGTGTAATGTCAATACTGCGGCAGGAAATGTGGGAATATTCTTGCGGAATAACTTTACATACACCAAGGATAGTTGCCTTCTCTGGGCATAAATTGCCTTCATCAAATAACTGCTGCATATCATTAGAAACAACACTAATTTGCAGCGAGTCGTTAATGTTTTGTTCTCCTAATGCTTGTACTAAAAATAGCAAACTATAGAAACCGATATCTTGAATTGCATCAAAATCATCAAGTCGCGATGCTATATTTTGCTGTGGTGTAATGTTCCACAAATGAGCAATTTTTTGAGGGATTTTGCCTGAATCACGAATGCTCGTTAATAATGCCTCATAGTCATCTCTACTTTGAGGATTAATTGTATATTCCCAGTCACTAATTTGAGAAAACTCCTCACCAATTTTGACAATTATAACATCTTGATGTTTCTCTTGTAGCTGTTCTATCATTTGGTTGCCAATACCACAAGTGTCAATAAAGACTAACCAAATTAACTTTTCTTGTGCAAGATATTCAGCAGGAGCAGAACGTTTCCAAGAAGGAATATAAAACCAGTCGCTAACATCCAGCTTTTGTTTTATAGCTGCTTGATTAGTTTGGTCATTTCTGATGGATTCTTTTGGTTCAATCCAGTAGCGTTGACGCTCGAAAGGATAAGTAGGTAAAGGAATACGATAACGATGCTCATGTTTATAAAATCCTGACCAATCTACTTGGAATCCTGCTAACCACAGCCGACTTAATGTGTTGAGTAAAAATGGTAAATCTGGCTGTTGATCGTAGGAATATCTCAGGGAAGGTAGGACAATCTGATTGATTGCTGGATTATTTTCTATACATTGGAGTGCAAAGCTACCAAGAGTCTGACCAGTTCCTACTTCCAACAAAATTGGATGTTGTTGTTGCCACAATTCTTGTACACCCGGAGCAAATAATACAGGTTCGCATAGATGCTTAACCCAATAATTGGCATCTGTGGCTTCTGCTGCTGTAATCCAGGTTCCTGTAACGTTTGATATATATGGGATTTTTGGTGCTTGGAGGTTGAATGTTTTGACTAACTCATGTAAATTAGGGGCGATCGCTTCCATCATCACAGAGTGAAAGGCGTGAGAAGTTTCTAACCGGCGACAAGCTAAACCTCTTTGAGTTAATTGTTGTTCTAAAGCCTCTACAGCGTCGGTTTCACCAGCGACTACACACATCGATGAGCCGTTGACTGCTGAGAGTGAGAGTTTATTACTGAGTAGAGGCGATATCTCTGTTTGGGAAAGCGGAACCGCCAACATTGCTCCACCCGGCAATTGTTGAATCATTTCTGCTCTGGCGGCAATCAGTTTTAAACCTTCTTCTAAAGATAAAACTCCTGCTAAAGTTGCTGCTACATATTCACCTATGCTGTAGCCAATCATTGCTTGGGGGCGAATTCCCCAGGATATCCATAATTGTGCCAAAGCATATTCAATCACAAAAACCGCTGGCTGGGCTAGATGAGTTTGATTGATTTGTGCATCTGTTTTTGCCTCGGTGCGACCCAACATTTTTCGCAAATCCACACCTGGAGATGACTCTTGATTTATTTGTTGTTGAGAATTTCTATTTGGATAGAGTACATCTCGTAAATCTTGATTCAGAAGTGGTTTGAGGAATTCACAACAGTAGTCAATTTGTTGCCTAAATGTCGGTTCAACTTGATAAAGTTCAAGAGCCATGTTGACATATTGAGTACCAAGTCCTGGAAACATAAAGGCTACAGGACGTTCTTCAGTTTTTTGAACAGTGGTAAGTACACGCTTTGGATCTTGAAGTGCAGCGATCGCATCTGCGATATCATGACAAACAACCGTCTGCCGATGCTCAAAAGCTTGTCGTCCACACTGCAATGTGTGAGCAACATCCGCAAGCTTTAAATCAGGATGCTGTTTGAGATAATCTACTAGATTTGCACTAGCACTTTTGAGCGCTGAATCTGTCTTTGCAGAAAGTACCAATAACTGCCAGGGACGAGAAGAACTAGACTCTGGAAGGATAGGTGCTTCTTCTAAAATGACGTGAGCATTAGTTCCTCCTAGACCAAAAGAACTGACACCTGCACGTCGGGGAGTGCCATTCCTTTTCCATTCAGACAGTGTGGTATTGACATAAAAAGGGCTGTTAGCAAATTCAATTTGGCGATTGGGCTGCTCGAAGTGCAAACTAGGAGGGATCTGCTTGTGTTTGAGGGCTAGGACGGTTTTAATTAGACCTGTTACCCCAGATGCTGTATCTAGATGACCAATATTAGTTTTTACTGAACCAATAGCACAAAAGCCCTTTTTATCAGTACTAGCTCGAAAAACTTGTGTCAGCGCTGCAATTTCAATCGGATCACCCAACGCTGTTCCAGTTCCGTGAGTTTCAATGTAAGAGACGGTTTCAGGTTCAATGTCAGCTAGAGCCAGAGCCTCTGCGATTACCTCTTTTTGACCATTCACACTAGGCGCTGTGTAACCAACTTTCAGCGAACCATCGTTATTGATTGCTGAACCTTTAATCACCGCATGAATGCAGTCGCCGTCAGCTAAGGCATCCTCTAATCGCTTCAAAACCACAATTCCTACCCCGTAGCCAGGGAAAGTTCCTTGTGCTTTGGCATCAAAGGCGCGACAATGCCCGTCTGGAGATAAAACTCCTCCATGTTGATAGAAATAGCCAGTTTTTTGCGGCACAGATGTTGTAATGCCACCAGCTAAAGCCATATCACATTGGTAGTTTAGTAGGCTTTGACAAGCTAAGTTAGTAGCAACCAATGAGGTGGAGCAAGCCGTCTGAACATTAATACTTGGCCCCTTTAAATTTAAGTGGTAAGAAACGCGAGTTGTTAAAAAATCTTTGTCATTGCCGATTAGCGCTTGCTGACCAATAAGTGATTCTAGAAAATCTCGGTTTGGAGCAATATTAAAAGCTAAATAACTATTCCAGCCAGTACCCGCATAAGCCCCAATTCGACCAGGATAAGTTTCGCAGTTGTAACCAGCATTTTCCAAAGCTGACCAAGCAGACTCTAAGAAAATCCGGTGTTGGGGATCTAAAGTAGCAGCCTCTTTTGGAGAAAAGCCAAAAAAAGCAGCGTCAAATAACTCTATATCTTCTAGTATGGCTCCAGCTTTGACATAATTCGGGTCATTCAAAACAGCAGAGCTTATCCCAGCTTCCAACAATTCTTCATCTGTAAAAAAAACGGTTGACTCTACTCCATCCCGAAGATTATGCCAAAATTCATCAATACTTTTAGCCCCAGGAAAACGCCCCGTCATGCCGATAATAGCTATTCCTTCTAGAGAATTTGGCATTTCTGAAATACTCATAAATCTATTTCCCTGCTTTGCGTAATTTCTTTTGTCTGTTGAGAGATGCTTTTTGCTTTTCTGCTCTATCAAAAATCTCTGTAAATTTGTGCTGGGTTTCTATCTGTGTTTGACTAAGTTTTTTTGCCAACAAGCTGATAGTTGGGTATTGAAAAATTTCTACTATTGATAAGTCTCGATTTAACTTTTCTCGCAATTGGGTATGCACTTGACCTACTAATAGAGAATGACCCCCCAAATCAAAGAAGTTATCATGAATACCCACTTTTTTGATACCCAACAAATCTTGCCAAATAGTAGCGATAATTTGCTCGACCTCAGTTGCCGGTGGTGTATAAAGAGTATTACTAACTGCGGAAATATCTGGTGAAGGTAAGGCACGGCGGTTCACTTTACCGTTGGATAAGAGGGGCACATCATCCAGAAGCATGAAGTTTGCAGGAACCATGTATTCTGGTAGTTTTTCACTCAAAAAATCGCGCAGTTGTGGTACTAACTCCAAGGCAAATTTTGCCTGTAAGGGATTGTTAGTATAATCTCGCCAAGGGCGATGTTTTGCACTATGAGTAATTTCAAACTGGGTTGTCTTAACTGTTGGCTCTCGCCTAAATATGACATCGTAACGACCATTATCTCCACAGCTTGACCAAGTAATATCGATGGAGTAAGGCAAATCTTTGCTTAATGCCCAAAAATCTTCCGGCTCAATTCCTCGACACTCACTGTTTTTGTCCAGGAATTGTCTCATATCTCCTACAGTTGCAGCCCCTCCAGGAGAAGTTAACCACTGCCAAATCTGTATATCTTTTGCAATTCTAGCATTCGGAATCCGAGCAATACCTAAGATATTCGGTGTAGTTTCTAAGAGCATTTGGTGGACAGATGCCAGTGTTAACTCTTGTTTTTCCCAGTCTAACCAAGGGAGATCCAACAGAGGAATTTCATTTCCAATATGGAGAATCACATCGTAGCGAAATTTATTCAGTTCGTTCTGATGATAACCACGTTCTAGAATAATTTCTACATGACTTATCTTAGGTAAATGTTGTTTTAAAGCTGTGAAGAAAGCTGGATCAATAACTAGCTGTTTCTCCTCAAACAATTGTTTTCTTGCCCGTTGTTGTAACTCTTCTTTTGAGAGAAAATCTGGCGCTCGATGGAATTGGACAGATGTATGGAATACTTCTAATAAAGGTAAGCTCCGAATATCTCCAAGAAAGATAAAACCTCCTGGTGCTACTGCATTCACGGCGTTCTCTAATACTTGCAGTAGATAGTCAATACGAGGAAAATATTGCATTACAGAAACTATCAAAACAGCATCAAAACTGTTAGATACTACACCTTCAAAGTTATTTGCTCCTCTGTGAATGAGAGTTACTTCTGATGGTTTATGCTCTAGCATTGTCATCTGATGCTTCAGATTCAGCAAAGCTTTTTCTGAGAGGTCTGTTGCACAATATTGCTGACAGTGAGGAGCTATCCGAAATAACATCAGACCGCTACCACAACCAATTTCTAATACCTTGGTTGGTTGTAAAGACAAAATTCGCTCGACTGTTGGCTCTACCCAATCACGTACTTCTGCTTCTGGTATTGGTTGTCCTGTGTAGCTACTGTTCCATCCTTTGATATCAAATTTTAATGCTTGTTCATCAGCAGTATCTCGATAAAGTTCGTCAAATACACCTTCCCACTGCGACACCTGCTGGCTGCTTAATTCCTTTCCTGAGATTAATTCTGCTGTAGTTTCTGGTTCGGAATTTTGTACCACATAAGCAACTAAGCGTTTGTTACCAGGGTTATCTTCTTGAGCAATAACTACAGCTTTCTCAACCGCTGGGTGTTGGTTTAATACTGCCTCAATTTCTCCCAACTCAATCCGAAAACCTCGGATTTTTATTTGATAATCTTCCCGACCTAAAAATTCAATATTTCCATCCTCTAAGTACCGTGCTAAGTCTCCGGTTTTGTATAGGCGTGCGCCCGATTCCTGGCTAAATGGATGAGGAATAAATTTTTCGGCGGTCGATTCTGGGCGATTAAAGTAACCTCTAGCTAATCCGACTCCACCAATATAAACTTCGCCGGCAACTCCTATGGGTACGGGCTGTAGTTCGGAGTCTAATAGATATATTTGAGTATTGTTGAAAGGGCGACCAATTGGTACTTGTCGCTCCATCTGTAAATTAGTTGTAGTAGTTTCAAAATATGAGCTATCAATGGTGGCTTCGCTAACACCGTAGGAGTTAATTAATCTGGTTGCATGACCACAAAAACGCTTGACTTGATGATATCCATTAACATACCAGCTATCAGAACCGATAATTAGCGATCGCATAAAGTCAACAGATTGTTGAGTTTTTTCCAAATACTGAACTAAATTCATCAGTACGGCTGGCACAAACTCGGCACAGTTGACTCGTTCGGAACACATCAATGCATAAAGTCGATCTGGCTGCAATAAAAATTCCCGTGGACAAAGTACTAGTTTGCCACCGGAGCATAAAGCCCGAACTAAGTCTCCAGTGAAAACATCAAAGGAAAAACTTGCCATTTGCAAATGACTTGTGGCTACAGAGCGAAGTGAGTAGACATCTTCCCAAGCAAGATAGGCATTTACTAAACTGCCATGAGTAACCATCACTCCCTTGGGAATCCCTGTAGAACCGGAAGTGTAGATTGCATAAGCTAGGTTTTGAGGAGTTGTTTGATGGAGTAGATTTTCGTTGCTCTGTTGGGAAATACTCTCCCAGTTGGAGTCTAGGCAAACAACCTTGGCTTGGTGTTCTGGGAGATTTTTTAATAGCCACTTTTGAGTTATCAAAACTGACACTTGCATATTTTTCAACATGAATGCCAACCGCTCATGGGAATAGACGGGATCTAGAGGCGCATAAGCCCCTCCTGCTTTGAGGACGCCCAAGACTGCTACCACCATTTCCACAGAGCGTTCTATGTAGATGCCAACCATAACTTCTGGCCCTACACCCAGTCTTCGTAAATGATGTGCTAGCTGATTAGCACGTTGATTCAACTCCTGATATTTCAACTGGTTTTGAGCAAATACTACTGCAACTTCATGCGGTGTTTGCTCTACTTGTGCTTCAAAAAGCTGATGAATACACTGTTTTATATTGAATTTGGGATTTTGAATTTGGGATTTATTTTGATTAAATTCTACAAGGAGTTGATGTTGCTCTTTTTTTGTCAATAGTGACAAGTCGGAAAGTTTAGTTTGGGGATTTGCCACAATCCCTGAGAGCAAGTTTTGAAAATGTTCCACCATTCGGGCGATGGTAGTGGCATCAAATAAATCAGTGTTGTATTCAAATGACAACATTAGCTCTTGCCCAACTTCCACAGATAGACTCAAATCAAATTGTGACGTTTCATTTTCTACTTTTAATTGACTCACAACTAAATTGGGCATTTCTGGTAGAGGTGGAGCATTCCGGAAATCGAACATCACCTGAAATAGGGGGGTGTGACTGACGTTTCGTTTTGGATTCAATGCTTCTACTAGTTGATCAAAGGTTAAATCTTGGTGTTTATATGCTTCTAGAGCCACGCTTCGCACACGACCAAGTAAATTTTGAAATGTAGGATTACCGGAAAGGTCAGTACGTAACACCAAAGTATTGACGAAAAAGCCAATCAGCCCTTTTAATTCATCACTGTTACGGTTAGCAATTGGTGAGCCGACTGGAATATCGTTTTGTCCTGTGTAGCGATAGAGGAAAGTCTGGAATGCCGCCAATAGCAACATGAATAGAGTCACGCCTTCTTGACGAGCGATCGCCTTGAGTTGGTCTAGGAGAGTTTTGGGTAACTCAACAGATTGATGGAAACCGCGTGAGGACTGCACCGCCGGTCTTGGTCGATCTGTTGGTAATTGTAAAAGAGTTGGTATATCTGCAAGTTGTTGCTTCCAGTAAGAGAGTTGGGTTTGCAGAATTTCCCCTTCTAACCATTGTCGCTGCCAATATGCAAAATCTTTGTATTGGATCGACACTTCTGGGAGAGGTGAAGAACTTCTAGTTAAGAATGCTTTGTAAAGTAATGCAATTTCTTGTAAAAAGACCTCAGTAGACCAGCCATCAGAGATGATGTGATGCATCTCCAGCAAAAGAATATGCTCTTGCTGTGCTAGGCGCAAAACTTTAGCACGTAATAATGGCCCGTGCGTTAGGTCAAAAGGTCGTTGACTTTCTTGAGTCAATAATTTTTGAACTGCAACATTGCTCTGTAATTCGATATTTATTACTGATAAAGATAATTTTAGGGAATCAGCAATAATTTGTACTGGCTGTCCGTTGACTGTTGTAAATGTGGTTCTTAAAGTCTCGTGTCGCCGGATAATTTCATTCAGACTTTGTTCTAGTAAAGTAACCTCAAGCTGACCTTTGAGATTAACAGCTAAGGAAATATTGTAAGCTGGGTTGCCTGGTTCTAATCGGTCAAGGAACCATAGTCGCTGCTGGGCAAAAGATAGGGGATAAACTTCAGCTGGCTGGATTTGGCTTAGAGACACTGAGGGGATAGCAGATGCCGTTGTCAGTTGAGCGAGTATTTTTGTAGCGAGCGATCGCGCACTGATCCCTTCAAAGAAGTCTGCTATAGATACTTCTATTTCTAGGTCAACTTCAATCCTATTTTTTAACTCAAAGACTTTTAAAGAATCAAGTCCGAATGTACTTAAAGGCTGTTCAGACTTGACTTCATCAGGGGGAATTGTTAGTACCGCAGCTACCTGTTCTATCAGATATTTTTCTAAAACTAGCTGACATTCCTGTGGAGCAAGCTCTAAAACAGTGGAACGTTTTAAACGAGTTTCGTTTCTGACAATATCACTACTTTTTAAAATATTACAGCCAACTATATCTAATTCCCCTTTTTGCCATTGCAAGCGAGTTGCACGGCGTTGAATCTTGCCACTGGAAGTTTTAGGAATATTACCTGGTTTAATTAAAACGACAGCATAAACTTGTACTTCATGTTCTTCTGTGACTGCTTGACGAATGGTAGCAATAACCTCTTCTAAGTTTGGCTTGGCGCGAAACTCTAATTCTTGGACAACTACTAGCCGTTCTTCATTGTTAACTTCTACTGTGAATGCTGCACCACTACCAGAACGCAACGATGAATGACTACACTCTACGGTTATTTCTATATCTTGTGGATATAGATTTCGACCACGAATAATAATTAAATCTTTGACTCTACCTGTAATGAAAAGTTCTTCATTCTGCAAAAAGCCTAAATCTCCCGTCCGTAGAAAAGGCCCTACACCCGTGTCTGATAGATAAGCATGAAATGTGTCTGCTGTCTCTTGAGGACGGTTCCAATAACCTTGACCAATACTCGGCCCAGATACCCAGATTTCCCCAATTTCATCAGATTTGCAACTACTCAATTTTTCTGGATTGGCAATTACTACTTTTTGGTCTGGGATGATGTTACCGCAACTTACAAAATTGTAGATATCTTGATCTTTAGCAGTTGCTTCAACTACTCGATTCAATTCTAATGCAGCTTTCTGGACTGTTTTGATAATTGGTGATGTTGCCTGATCAACACCAGAAACCATCAGAGTTGTTTCAGCCATGCCGTAACAAGGATAAAATGCCTCTTTACGGAAGCCACACTCTACAAAAGCCCTTGCAAATCGTTCTAAAGTATCATGGCGAATAGGTTCAGCCCCGTTAAATGCAACACTCCAACTACTTAAATCAAGAGTTGCTTTTTGTTCAGGAGTAATTTTTTGAATGCATAACTCATAGGCAAAGTTAGGGCCACCACTGGTTGTGCCTTTGTAGCGAGAAATCGCTTGCAACCAACGATAAGGACGTTGGAGAAAGGAAGTTGGGGGCATAATGATGCAAGGAAAACCTCCATACAAGGGTTGTAATATTCCTCCAATCAGACCCATATCGTGGTACATCGGCAACCACGTTACAAACTTACTTTCTGGAGAATGATTCATGAATTGGTAAGTTGTGACAGCATTGTGCAGTAGGTTGCCATGACTTACCATTACACCTTTGGGTGTCCCTGTAGAACCAGAGGTGTATTGCAAAAAAGCTAATGTATCTTGATTAATAAAAGGTTCTTGCCAAGTATCTTCTATTCCTTCTGCAAGATTATCAGTAGTTAGCCAGTGTAAAGATTCTAGGTTGGTCTTTTCTGTCATTAAAGACCGGACTGTAGACAAAATCTCTGTTGTGGTAAGAGCGATCGCTGCTTGTGCGTCTGCCAAAATAGCTTGTATTCTAGGTGTGTTGCGCTGATTACGAGGCGGATATGCAGGAACAGCAACGACTCCTGCATACAAGCAACCGAAAAAAGCTGCCAAGTAATCTAGTCCTGGTGAATACAGCAATAAGGCTCGTTCCCCAGTTAAACCTAATGACTGTAATTGAGATGCTATTCGACGCGAGCGCTTATCTAATTCTTGATAAGTGAGTGTGGCTGTTTCTTTTTCGCCATCTTGCAAGAAAGTAAAAGCCTCTCTATTTGGCTGCGTCAATTGTCTTAAGCGTAGCAGCTCAATCACAGTAGAACAATTGCGGGAAACTTCTTGGAACCTATTGGAAAATTGATTCATTTTTACTCTTAACAGCTAGATGCAACCCTGATGTAATTCTTTCTTATATATCCACTGCTAATACAGTTTGGTTAACCATAAGTGCTGAGTCCTGAGTATTCCAGTACTTATGGTTAACCGCTGTATTCTGCTCTGATCCTCACACAAGCAATAAAGCTGATACGAATGGCACTAATAAAAGCCTAAAGCCTTGTCTAGTCTTGTTCCCAGACTGGGAATGTGGGTTAAAAGAGGCTCTGCCTCTTGTCAAGCTACTGGAGGCGGCAGCCCTTCCAGAATGGTTTCCCAGCTTTTAGGCTTGTTCCAGTCAGAGCAAGGGCTGTATCTTTTCTTATTGTCATTCAGAAGAATCTAGGTGAAGTCCTTATTTTGCCTGAGACTCAAGTCATCGAAAAACGCTAAGGAGCGCAAAATTAAGTCTAGCTAATTGCAAGTAATTTTCAATTGCCTCAATCACTATAATGGGAATTGTTGCATTTGACAACTAGGCGCTTTATAAGTAATTTTTATTTGTAAAAAATTTTGTATCACTTTCAATTATCAAATAATCTCTATATCAGCAATCAGGACTGTTTCATTAACTGACAATCCTTTACCTTCTCCCAAAGAGCTACGGTGTTCCTTCTGACTCCCTCTAACTCCCCCAATCGGATATTTCCCCCCTTGGCAAGGGGAGAAATCCAGGGTTTTTACCCAGATGTGTATACGCCGTAGCTCTTTGGGAGAGGCTAGCGCTAAGGCAGAAGTCTCTCGATAATTTATCGAGGATGTTGGAGGCAGATAGCGCAGCGTTAGCGAGTCCGCGAGCGTCGGGCAGGAGGCAGGAGTAAGACTGTCCAACGCTCTCTAGGAGACGCTGCACGTAGCTTGCTTTTCTGTAAGAGTACGCGGCGAACTCGCTAATGCTGCGCTATCTGCCTCCTGCCTCCTTCAATTTTTTAATGTATTGATTTGCAATAAGTAAACATTTATCCTAATATATATTGCAAATCAATGTTAATAAATAGCTGCGTCATCGACTAGGAACGAGTGGCATATTTGGTTGTGAGGAAATTAATGAAATTAGAGCAACTATTTCAAAGCCTGTTGGTTACAGGCTCATTTTTCGTATTGGTAACGACTCCTGCCTTGAGTGAGGAGGGACGAGATGATGTACAGCGTTCTTTTCCATCAACTAGTGCAAGCACGAGTTCCGATGAAGCCTTACCCCGATCAACTTCAGCAGGGCAAGTTCAACCAATCATAGAGGTTCAGCCACTCTCAAAATTGAAACGTCCACCTACCAGTGGGCAAAAGCTAGTGCAATCACCAGCACCAACACCAGGTTCAGCTGCTTCCCAAGAAGTTATCCAAATTACTGGAGTCAAAGCAAATCCTACGGAAAAAGGCGTAGAAGTGATTTTGCAGACATCCAATGGGGAACAGTTACAAATCTCAAATGTTAGTACTGGCAATAGTTATATCGCTGACATCCCTAACGCCCAACTACGTCTGCCTAATGGTGATGGATTCGTATTTCGTTCGGAAAAACCGACTGCGGGAATTAGTGAAATCACAGTTACTAATCAGAATGTCAATACAGTCCGGGTGACGGTGACGGGTGAAGTGGGGTTGCCACAAGCTGAATTGTTTGATGGCGATGAAGGTTTAATTTTTGGTTTGACACCTTCTGCATCTACAACACAACTACCACAGCAACCAGAAGCGCCACAAAATTCTGAGCCAGAAAAACCTGCTAGCAACACTCCTCCAACAGAACCATCAGGGCAGACTGATGAACCAATCGAGTTGCTGGTGACAGGAGAACAAGACGGCTATCGCGTGCCTGATGCTGCTACTGCTACTAAAACAGATACACCTTTACGCGATATTCCCCAGTCAATTCAAGTCGTTCCTCGACAGGTATTAGAAGACCAGCAAGTAACAAACTTGGGTGAAGCCCTCAGAAATGTATCTGGTGTATCACAGGGGGATGGCTCACGATCGCGCGGGGCTGCGAATACTCCGAGAATCCGAGGGTTTGATTCCCGCTTTGATATTTTGACAAACGGGTTGAAAGATTCGACGAATTTATTGTTTGGTTATGATCCTGCAATTATCGATCGAATTGAGGTACTTAAAGGCCCTGCTTCTGTTCTCTACGGCCAAGGTTCTACAGGAGGTGTGATCAATCTTGTCACTAAACAACCTCTGAGAGATCCTTTCTACTCAGTCGAATTTTCCGCTGGCAACTATGATTTCTACCGTGGTGGGATTGATCTTTCAGGCCCACTCAATGATGACAAAACAGTTCTGTATCGCTTGAATGTAGCTGCTCAGACAACAGAAAGTTTCGTTGATTTCTATGATGGGCAACAGTATATTGTTGCTCCGAGTCTCTCGTGGCAAATTAGCGATCGCACCAAACTAACTCTCAGCAGCGAATATATTAATCGCCCCAAAGATTTTGGTCAAATGGGTATCCCCGTTGTGGGTAGCATTTTGCCCAACCCCAATGGCAGAATTAATCGCGATCGGAACTTTTCTGAACCGTCTAGCCGCGATGATTTAGAAGTATTCCGAGTTGGTTATGACTTAGAGCATCGCTTCAGTGAGAACTGGCAACTACGCAGTGTCTTGAAAGCAGGGTGGGCTGATCAGGATCGAGTGGTTACTCAAGGAACTAGTCTCAGAGCAGATAACCGCACCCTCAATCGGATATTTTTTGAGTCTGATATTGATGATAGAGTCTTTAATTTTGACAACTATGTTGTCGGTAAATTTGCTACAGGCAGTATCCAACATCAACTGGTAACAGGTTTTAATTTAACCAGATTGGATACCAGAAATGTAGACCTTGCTTTCAATCTAGCTGCACCAATTGACGTATTTAACCCTGAGTATGGCCAACCACTTGGAGAATCCATTGGCCCAGAAACTTTAGAGTTGGGTACAAATGCTTATGGTTTCTATGTCCAAGATCAAATTACAGTCACAGAAAATTTCAAAGTCCTAATAGGTGGACGGTTTGATATTATCAATCAGAAATTTGAGAATTTCACTGCCTCCACCAGTGAATCTGTGCAGCAAGAAGCCTTTAGTCCAAGGGTTGGGATTGTCTATCAACCAATCCCACCAATTTCCCTCTACGCTAGCTATAGCCGAGCATTTTCACCCAATCAATCAGTTTTTAGTCCAACACTGCCTGAACCAGAACGGGGAACACAATACGAAGTGGGGATCAAAGCAGACTTTAGTGAACGACTAGCTGCGACTTTGGCATTTTATGATTTGACTCGCTCTAATGTTTTAGTCGCCGATCCTAACAACATAGCACGGTCTATCCAAGTGGGTGAACAGAAAAGCCAAGGGATTGAATTTGACTTATCTGGTGAAATTTCGCCGGGATGGAACATCATTGCAGGCTATGCCTACACAGATACCGAAATCACTGAGGATGAACCCTCTAGAGTTGGCAATCAATTGAACAATGTGCCGAAACACTCTTGGAATTTGTGGACAACCTATGAAATTCAGTCAGGTAATTTGAAAGGTTTAGGCTTTGGTTTAGGCTTATTTTATGTAGGAGATAGACAAGGAGACTTAGCGAATACATTTGAATTGCCTAGTTATGTTCGTACCGACGCTGCTATCTTCTATAAGCAAGATAGGCTCCGCGCCGCGCTCAATTTCAAAAATATTTTCAATGTGGACTATTGGGATTCTGCATTGAATAGAGCAAATGTTTATCCAGGCGATCCTTTTATTGTGCAGGGAACTGTTTCCTTTCAACTCTAATCTCCTTTGAGGTTGAATGCACAATGATGTGCGCTGGGATCAAAAAACATTAAATCTCTTCCCAATATCTTGGGAAGGGATCTATATATCAACTCTTCTGCAATGACAAAGAGAATTAACAGGATTATCATCTTTTTCCTCCTTGCTAGCCTGACTGTTTTTCTAATTTCTAGCCATCAAGTTAGATTCGCTGATACTCCACCTCATATTAACAAATTGTCCAACATTTCTAACTGTCGGATGATTGAACACACATTGGGAAAAACCTGCGTTCCTAATAATCCTGAACGGATTGTTACTTTGAACGATATCATCTTGGGTAATGTTCTTACTCTTGGTGTCAAACCAATTGGAAGCGCTACTTATTTTAGAAAAAATAAATTTTCTCCACAGGTAAAGAGAAAAGTCGGTGACATCAACTTGTTAGGAATAATTCGTCAACCGAATCTAGAAAAAATGTTACTACTTAAACCTGATTTGATTATAGGTTGGCGAACTACCGATCAAGTAAATTATTCTCTACTATCAAAAATAGCTCCTACTGTACTCTACGATTCACAAGGTTTATCGTGGCAAGAACAGTTTAATTTTGTAGCTAACACACTAGGTAAAGAAGCAACAGCAACAGTAGTTTTGAATAATTATAAGCAACGAGTTCAAAAGTTAAAACAATATTTGGGAAGTCGTTATAAACAACAAAAAATTTCTCTGATCAACTTCTGTTGTAATGGGATAATAAGCGATGTCAAAAATTCATTTGCAGGGACTATCCTCAACGATGCAGGATTACAACGACCAGAAGCCCAAGACATTAATCAAAAATATGGAATTATGGAGATTCCTGAAGAAGAATTATGGAAAGCCGATGGTGATATTTTGTTTGTCTCAGCTTACTTAGATAGTGACCGTTCTTATTTAAAGAAACTAGAACAAAAACCTCTGTGGAAAAATATTCGAGCGGTGCAAAAAAATCATGTGTATTTTGTAGATGCTACAGCATGGAGAGGAAATAGTTTAATTGATGCTGAGGTGGTAATAGATGATTTGTTTAAGTACTTAATTAACCCTTAAATTTATGCCCAAACACACACTATTTGTTTGTAAATACTGCCACCATTCGTCTGAAAAACTATCAGAACAGCAGCCTACAGATGGCTCTCTTTTAATAGAGAATTTAAACATTACCTTTGACAAGGAGTTTCCATCAGAACAAGTGGAAATTCAGCCTACCCACTGCATCCGAGCGTGCGATCGCGCCTGTGTTGTAGCTATTTGCAGCCCTGAAAAACCTACCTATCTTTTTGTGGATCTTACTATTGACAAAAGTTCCACACCATTATTGGAATTTATGCAACTATATATCGAAAGTCGCACAGGGGCGATCGCCTGGAAAAATTTCCCTCAACTATTGCAGTCTGCTATTTTTGCACAAATTCCATCACAAAATCATTCTTGAAAAAGAATTCAGAATTCAGGAGCGGAGCCGGAGACTCCGAAAGCTCCGGTCAGAATCAAGACGCTCTCTACGAGTACAAATAGTTAGCTAGATGATTTTGTGGGAAAACCATTATTTCACAGGTCGCTTTTAGGAATTTCCTCACGAAATTCTATGACCAATTGCATAGTTTCCACTACCAAATCACGTAAATCCCGATTGAGCGCTACAGCGCCTTGAGACCCAAACCAACGGTCAAAAATAGTGACATATTGCTGATTACCATTGACGAATCCTTGCATGAACTTGACCAGAGAATAGTTGACTGTATCCAAGAATTTCGAGTTATTTTCTGGCACCATGCAAGCGATACCTTCTTGTGAATAGGGGCGAGGGGGTACGATCGCAAAAGCATCTGGATTTTTTTGCTGTTGCAGCCATCCCTCTAAAAGAATGCTATCGGATGAGAAACCATCAATAGTACCTTCTTGCAAAGCTGTGTATCCCTCTGCCCTAGTTTTAAAATACACCCGCTTAACTCTAGGTTGTACACGAGCGATCGCCTGCTCATTTGTGGTTCCCGCCAGCACACCAATTCGCTTACCAATAAGGGATTCAGGGGAACCTATCTTACTTCCTTTCTTAACTAATAATTGGGTTCCAGTCACACCGTAGCTCACAGAAAAGTCTACTTTTTTATCTCGATTCCATGTAAAACTACTAGCATCACACACAATATCAACTTGTTGATTAACTATTTTAGTAATCCGCTCAGAAGGGCTAAGACCAACTAATTGCAGTTTAATTTTTTTATCTAGGTCTTTTTCTAATTGCTCTTTAATCAGAGTCAGCATATCTACAGAATAGCCATTTAACTTTCCTTGACTATCCACATAGGCAAAAGGTAGCGCATCTCTACTAGTACCAGCTGTTAATACCCCTGTTCTGGCTACTTTTTCCATCACAGTCTCAGCAGCTACCATATTAGGCATGAGCGTTGCAAATATGAGACTTAAAATAGGAATAGCAATTTTTTCATACATAGGCTTTAAGAATAGGTCGTTTTTTCAAAAATTAAATCTGATTTATATATCAAGCATCGAGAAGGTATCACTATCGAGTACATAGTAAGGTTATCTAGTAACTATTCTTTACATTAGAGCTTATCCGAGTCGTATTGGGAGAGGTTCTCCTCCTGCCTCCTTCTCGTTGATTTTTTCAAAAATATAATCGGATTGCTATAGCTGTTTTAAAATACAACTTACATCTAAGGGTGCTGAAGGCATGATTACTAAACCCAAGATTTTCATTGATGGCGAATCAGGAACCACAGGCTTACAAATTTACTCACGTCTCAACCAACGGGATGATATTGAGTTAGTTAGCATTGAGGAATCTAAACGTAAGGATGCATCTGAGCGAGCTAAACTAATCAATGCCGTCGATGTTGTTATTCTCTGCCTACCTGATGATGCAGCCCTTGAAGCTGTTAGCTTGGTAACTAGTACTACGGTTAAGATCCTTGATGCTAGTACTGCCCATCGCACAGCTAAGAACTGGGTATATGGTTTCCCTGAACTAAATCCAGGACAGCGAGAGAAAATCGCCAGCGCCCAGTTTGTGAGCAATCCGGGCTGTTATCCTACAGGATTCTTGGCTTGTATCCGTCCATTGATTGCCAAGGGACTCCTGAACAGCAACTTTCCCATCACTGTGAATGCAGTGTCAGGTTACTCTGGCGGTGGGAAGAATCTCATCAAACAGTACCATACCTTCCACGAGCAACAAGCCGGAGCAGAGTCACTCTATCCCTATGGAATCTATGGGTTGCAGTTTGGGCATAAGCACGTCAAAGAAATGCATTATTACTCCGGGTTAGCATCGCCGCCGCTGTTCATACCGGCAGTAGGGGATTTTGAGCAGGGGATGCTGGTACAAGTGCCTTTGCCGCTGGGAACTTTGGATAATCCACCATCAGGTGAAGTTATTCATCAAGCGATCGCTAACTACTACCAAAGTGAAAAATTTGTGCAGGTTGCTCCATACCAAGATTCTACTCTGCTGCGAGACGGAATATTTTTGGATGCGATGTCTACGACGGGCTACGCCTACGCAATCAAGAACACCAATATTGTTCAGGTTTTTGTATTCGCCAATGACACTACCAAAGAAGTGTTGCTAGTAGCTCGTCTTGACAACCTGGGTAAGGGCGCATCAGGAGCCGCTGTCCAAAACCTAAACATCATGCTCGGTTTTCCAGAAGAGTTGGGATTATGAAAAAGGCATAGGGAGTGGGGAGTGATGAGTGCTGTTAGCGGTAGCGGGGCGTTTAGCCCGTGCTGAGTCATGAGTGCTGAGTGGGGAATCTCACTTTTTTACTCAGAACTCGGAACTGGCTCAACGCCCCACTAACGAAACTGTTTTCCCAATGCCCAATGCCCCATGCCCCATGCCCAATGCCCATTATATTGATTTATTCTTTCAGTTTCTCAAGCAACTGAATAACACTATGCTCAAATCCTCTATTTCGCTCTTGAACTGATTCAATCAACGGTTTATTAAAAAGATTAATGACATAGTTACCTAATTGAATACCTAGAGGTCTTAAATGTCCACCTGCAAAACTTTTCCGAAAATCTTGAGGCGGCTTTTGCAAAATATTAGTAAACCATTCACAGGTTGATTTAGCAATATTGTCTGACTTGAAACAGACTAAACCCATGATGTTAAATAGCCCACTATCCTTGATTAAATTCTGGGTTTCTTCAACAGTTGGTTTCACACCCCAACCCAAATTATCGATGATATCCGCTAAAAATTGAGGACGAATTGCACTCCCTGTGTCAGCAATCGCAGGTGCTAATAGGATAGAAACCTGCCCTCTAATGAAGACACTATTAAATTTGATATCTTTATGCACATAAGTATAAATTAAGTTTTTAACTTCAGCAGTTTTTCGCGTTAGTTCCTCAAAGAGAATGTTAATGTCTGCAACGACACTTTTTATCTGTGACTCATCGGAAGTATGAGACAGCAGATTACGAATAAACTGTTCTCTATCTTGAGGCTTTGGAGGTAGAGCAGTAAATCCTTCTAACAAAGAGATATATTTACAACCAAGGCTATGTCCAATCCAAGAAAAGTTCTTATCATCTAGATAGGCTTCATAATCGTATCCTGCAACACTTGCCATTTTCACAAGCTCTGGCAGAATTTCATACTGCTCTCTCATGAGAAAACCAGCTTCTACATAATGATTAAAAGTAAAATTAAAAGGCAGAAGGATAATTGTATATCCCTGCTCGAATAAACATTGAAGCAAATAGCGATAAAAAAGCATGGGGCCAAAAGTACCAAAGAAAGCCCCTGCAATAAATTGAATTACTCCTTTAGGCTGTGGATGTAGAGCAACCCAACTGTGAGAAACAGGTTTAAATCTCAGTTTCAAATTTGTATTTACCATAACTTAGCAATGAGTACATCTCATTTTGGTAGGTGTATACTTAATCTCCAAACTGAAATTTCTACTTTTCGGATTCTTTATTCATATATCCCCATCCTCCCTAACAATTTTCTTATACAAGTAATTTGAAAAGTCCTCTTAGTTACACGCTCAAGGAGGGTGCTAGGGCTAAAGTTTTCGTAAGATCAGTAAGGAGAAAGCGATCGCAGAGGTTAAACATTTCTACCTCGGTCTGGGTCTGTCGCATCAGCCGGAGGAAATGACCTTCAGTGTCAACACTCAGGGCAATGTAGTTGAGGAACATTTTAAGGTAGCCTACGCGCGATCGCACTGGCATCGTTGCAGCTGTGGGAGTTTGCCATAAACGATCGATATAGTTGCGTACCTCTACTAAAGGAACTGGCGTGATCGTCTCGAAGCGCAAAGCCTGCCGAATTTGATTAAAAAGCCAAGGATTCCCGATCGCCCAGCGTCCCACCATCACACCCGCCGCGCCCGTTTGAGACAGCACTTCTACAGCAGTTGCCGCAGAGTCGATATTGCCATTGGCAAGCACTGGACAATGAACCCGTTTGACTGCTTCAGCAATCAAATCATATTTCACTGCTCCGTGGTACATATCTTTCACAGTGCGACCATGCAAACTCAGCAAATCAATGCTGTGGCGATTGATTATATCTAGAATTTTGTAAAAGTTATCTGTATTTTCAAAGCCTACACGCATCTTAACGGTCAAAGGTCGATCGTTCACAGCAGAACGCAGTTCTCCCAAAATCCGATCCACTTTTTCTGGTGAGAGCAACAATCCACCCCCAACATTTTTGCGATAGATTCTAGGTGCTGGACAGCCCATATTCAAGTCAACTCCAGCAATATTATAGTTGCAGAGTTCCTTTGCTGTTCTCACTAAATCTGGAATGCTTTCGCCAATCATTTGAGCAAAAACGGGGCGGCCTGTGTCGTTTTCGGTGATTGCTGTCAAAATGCCACGATTGAGCCGCGAGGTATCATTCACGCGGAAATACTCGGTGAAAAAGTAATCAGGGCTGCCGTAGTGGGCAATCACCTTCATAAACCAGAGGTTTGTTACATCCTGCATGGGCGCAAGAGCCGTGAGGGGTAGGTCTAGATGCAACGATTGGGGGAGCGATACCTGGGACATAGAGATGAAGAGGGTTCGACAAAGCATTACTCTATCAAAAAATAGTCACTTGTTAGGAACTGCGAACATAAAACACCCTAACGCCGGATTTATCACCACATCTCTTAAAGCCTGCGCTTGTGCAGGGGAGAAGTAAGAAGTAATGAGTAGTAAGTAAGAAGTAAGAAGTAAGAAGTAAGAAGTTTTTACTCATTACTCATTACTCATTACTCATTACTCATTACTCATTACTCATTACTTCTCCTCTCCTCCATCAAACGCCTTAAGCTTGTGAGAAATGCGGGTAACGCGAACAAGGTATCAAAGTCAGACTAACTGCCCAGTACTTCACTGATTTGCTCTGCCAGTTTCAATGGACGGAAAGGCTTGGCAAAAATAGCAGCAACATCCAAATCAGTAAAACTCTCTCGATCTGATTGCTGAAATTTGGCTGTTAATAAAATTACTGGAATTTCTTTAGTGGCGGAGTTAGCTTTCAGTTGTTGCAGAGTTGCACGCCCATCCATATCAGGCATCATCATATCTAATAAGATGACATCTAGTTTATGGTTAAGAGCTACGTTTAAGGCTTCTTGACCAGAACTAGCTGTCAAAACATTCCAGCCAGCACCCATTTCTAATCCCAACTTTGCGATCGCCCGCACATCTTCTTCATCATCAACAATCAAGACATTTTTGCTCATAATGACACTCTTCCACGATGTATGTGCTGATTTGCTTGATCGCTCTTGAGATATTCTAAAGCTAAATCGGGGAAAAGCAGGGGAGAATTAAAACAATTCGCAATGGGCTAACGCCCCGCGCTCCGCTAACGCAATGACGCGACGCTCTTGCGTCGCTAACGCGGACTCGCTAACGCAATTATGTTTTGTAACGGGGATTTAACCCCTACACAAAACCTGCTGCTTATAGAGGCAGGGGACTTAAACCCCCAAACTTTGTTAAACAGTTAAAAGCCATTTATTAGAAAGCTGCCAGAGGTAACAGTACATAAAACGTGCTACCTTCACCCAAAATGCTCTGAACCCAGATTTTACCGTTATGTTGTTGGACAATATTTCGGCAAATAGCCAGTCCTAAACCTGTTCCTCCTTTTTTGCGGGAGTCGGATGCATCTACCTGCTGAAAGCGCTCGAAGATTAGTTGTAATTTATCTTTAGGAATTCCTCGCCCTTCATCTCGGATAGTAATTAGCAGAAAACTGGGTAATGGAGTACTTTGTGTTGAAGAATGGTCATTTTCTCCCAACCCAACAACCTTGTGTTCTGCGAGTGTGGCACTTATCCACACGGTATCACCTGGTTCAGAAAACTTAATAGCATTACTTATTAAGTTGGTCAGAGTTTGCAGTAGGCGATCGGGGTCTGCCCAAAGTTCAATTGCTAGAGGCTGGACAATCAGTTGAACTTGCAATTTATCTGCCATTGCCTGCATTGTTTCTGTTGCCATAATTAGCAGATCAGCAGCGTTGCACTTCACCTTCTGCATGAAGATTTTGACTGATTTCATCCGCTCTAAATCGAGAATATCATTTATCAATCGGATCAGGCGTTCTGTATTAGTAGTAGCAATGCTCAGAACTTTTTGTCCCTGTTCAGTTAGAGTTCCTAATTGTCCTGCACCCAATAAATCTAACGCTCCCATTGTGGAGGTTAAAGGTGTACGTAATTCGTGACTAACTAGAGAGATAAACTCGTTTTCCAAGCGTTTACGTTCGGTGATGTCGTTGGCAATTAATAAAGCGCATTGCACCCCACCCAGGTCAATCAATTCGATAGATAGCAGTATAGTCTTGACCTCTCCAGACTTGGTAGAAAATTCAAATTCCTGATTATAGAGTGATCCAGTATCAGATAAAAGTTGGATGGTCTGAGCGATCGCTACTGCATCCTTACCTAAATTAAGTTCAGCAACCGTATCACCAATCACTTCCTCTAGACAATAGCCGCTCATCTTCAAGAAACTAGGATTGACATCAATAAAACGAGCTTCCGAAATGGTAGCGATCGCGATCGGATTAGGACTAGAGCGGAAAACTTTAGTGAACTTCTCTTCTGCTTTGGCGCGATCGCTAATTTCCTGCTGCAACCGCTCATTTTGAGCTTGGAGTTGTTGTTGCAGCTTCCAAATCGTCAAGTGATTTTCAATTCGTGCTAAAACCTCTTCTAGTTGAAAAGGCTTAGTTATATAGTCCACCCCACCAACTGCAAAGGCTTTCACCTTATCCAGCACATCACCCAAAGCGCTGATAAAGATTACTGGAATTTCGCGGGTGCGATCGCTTGCCTTCAGGTGTTGGCAGACTTCATAGCCATTCATCTCCGGCATATTCACATCCAGCAAAATCAAGTCTGGGGGAACTGCATTTGCTCCCCGTAACCCCGTAGAACCTTTAGTTACGCTGCGAACTTTATATCCCTGTTCCGTCAGCATGGCAGATAAGAGGTTTAGGTTTTCTGGCGTGTCATCAATCACCAGTATGTCTGCTTTGGGCAAGTTGAATGGCTCTTTAGGCATGGCAATATCGACTTTAGCCAGAATAGGCTACTAATTCTTTCTAGAAATTTTAACCTTAGTTCCATGTCTTAATAATCAGTTACAAAAAAAATATCAATTACCCATTTATCTCCCCTAGTTCTCCCCGATTAATTTCTAATGTTAAAAACATCAAATCAAGTTTGTAGATTACACCTACCAAATTACACAATAAGGAGTAACTTGTATGCAAAGTTCAACTATACGTAAACCAGCTATTATTGCACCAGGAGAAGGTAATCAATTCTCAATTCTTGGTTCACAGTTCACAACAAAAGTAACTGGGGAAGAGACAAATCAAGCTTGGACAATTTATGAAATTACGGATACAGAAGAAAATGGCCCGCCACTGCACACTCACCCTTGGGAAGAAGCATTTTATGTTCTAGAAGGGCAATTAGACATCCAAGTTGGTACAGAAACAACTTTGGCATCACCAGGCTTTTTCATTAACATTCCTCACAATGCACCACACGCCTTCAAGATTCGTTCTGCTACTGCTAAATTTCTGGTTTTAATTTCACCTAAAGGTGCGAAAAACTTTTATGAAGAAATGGGTCAAGTAGCAGATAGTTCATCGTTAAACATGGAAAAAGTGCAACCTGTTTTGAACAAATATGGATTGCAATTTCTTGCGTGAACGTTTCATTGGGATGCAGTGTACAGCTAGCTATCCTAGTGGTAACTGCTATATATAAACACGCAAATTTCGCGTTATTAAATCTATTTCTACAAAAGTCAAATGTACTCAATAACAAATAACCAACTTTATTCAATGCCAAAAACTGTCCGCCTTTTCGCTTCTAGTGCCTTGAGTTTAGGACTCACCGCTAGCCTTGTTTTTTACCCAAGCGCGAGTCAAGCGGGTAAAAACGATACTGGAGTCCCTGCTGAACTCCAGGGCGAGTGGCGATATGGTCGAATCTCGTCCATCCAATACCAAGATAGTTACACAGGGCAGTCAGCAGCCCCGAACGGTTCTAGCGATCAATTTCAACTCGCATCTAACGGAAACTACAAGCGAAATAGGCTGCTTCAAATTAACACTTACAACTGCGCGTCTAACCTCTTCATAGAGGAAAAAGGCAAAGTTAAAATTGAGGCTCAACGCCTGACTTTCCAACCCAGTGACAGCACATCCAAAGGGCAAATTTGCAATAGCGGGCGCACTTACTCCAGCCGCAATACAGCAAAGCCTGAGACTTATCAGTGGTCGATTGAGACGAATGAGTACGGGCAGCAAGTTCTGGTGCTTGAGACTGCCGATGGTAAAGGTAAAGCTCATTACGGGCGACCTCAATAAGCTAATAAGCATTAGACCTCTTGCAAAAACATATTTTTGCAAGAGAGGGAAAAGGGTAAAGGTTAAAGGGAAAGGATTTTGAGTTTATTTACCCTTTTCCCCTTCCCCTTTACCCCGACTTTTGCAAGAAGTCTATTTAAGAGTTAAGCTTTTTTCTCTCCCCTAGTTCTCCCCGATTGTTTCCTAATTTATAAAATATCGAACTGAGGTTATTCCATGATTCACCATATTTCAATTGCTGTTAGAAACCCTAGTCATGTTGCTCAAGTTCTGGCAGAAATCTTAAAAGCGCAAGCTGTTTCATTTCCTCCTAATCCAGGAAGCTATATGGTTATACCTTTTGATGAATACGGTACAGCCATTGAACTTTATCCTTTAGGCTCTCAAATTGAACCTGGTGAAAATGATGAAGAATGCGTATTTGTGCATACTGCAATTACCTCTATTTATACAGATATTCATGCAGCTATTTCTGTACCAAGTAGTCAGGAAGAAATTGAACAAATCGGTGTCCGTGAAGGTTGGCGTGTAGTGCGCTGTAACCGCGATTCTTTCTTTGATGTGATTGAGTTCTGGGTGGAAAACAGATTAATGATAGAATTGCTAACACCAGAAATGGCATCTCAATATTTGAAATTTGCGACTCAGCAAGAAAATCTGAAATATTTTTTGGCAGAACCAGCTTTAGCCACAAATTAATCAACTCTAAGCATTTAACTTGCATGGTTACAGTCCATACAAATTAAATGCTTATTTTTTCTCTAATATTTGCTAAAAAAGTTCTATCATCAAAATTGTGATCGCTAATTTTTAACCTTTTCCCCAAATCAAATTCCGAGGTAAAAATGCACAAAGCGTGTAGTATTGCTTGTGATTGCTTCATTCCACTTCTCTACGAGACGCTACCGCGAACGTTGCATTCGCAATGACATATCACAAGTAATTTGCCGGACATGATATTACAAGTTATCCTCCGTTAATCCGATAATTTCATCGAAGCAGAAACTACGGACTAAATTTGCCAATCTTTCTGCCAAAGCAGAATGTGTTGGTGGAATTTGCTCAATTAGTTGGAAAATCCTTTCAGCATCGACTTCGACGGCTGCCTGATTAAGTTCTGTTACCCATTGGGCAGGCATAACGGTAATTGCAGAGCGAAGATCCAAGATGGAAAATTCAATATTTTCTAGGTTGTTGTCTGTTGCTTCTTCACGGCTTTCTTCTGCGTAAACATAACGCACCTGCAAATATTCAGCGATCTTTTCAAAAATCACTTGCTCCCGGAATGGCTTACGAACTAAGTCGTCGCAACCTGCGGCTAAGATACTTGCCTGTTGTTCTTCAAAAGCACTGGCAGTTAGGGCAATAATTACGGTGCGGTGATTTGTAGTTGTATTTTTTTCCCTGGCTCTAATCTCTTTTGTTGCATCGTAACCGTTCATTACAGGCATCCGCATATCCATCCAAATTAGGTGAGGTTGCCAGGTTTGCCAAATTGCGATCGCTTCTTGTCCATTATTCGCAGCCTTAATCTCAAAGCCAATACTACCAAGAAGTTGCACAATTAAATCGCGGTTTTCTTTGCGGTCATCCACTACCAGAACCCGGTAAGATGGTTGGTCTGCTGCCAGCTTGAGTACACGCCCCTTACTCAATTTTGGTGCAGCTTTCAAAGCTGCGGCTAAATTCACTTGGATGTCAAAACTAAAAGTAGATCCTTGTCTAACGCTACTCGTCAAGTGAATATCGCCTCCCAGTAACCGCACAAATTGACGGCTGATAGTCAGCCCTAGTCCAGTTCCCTCCTTGGTTTGGATACCGCTTGTCGTCTGGACAAAAGGTTGAAACAGGTTATTCATTTCTTCTGGTGCTATTCCCCGTCCAGTGTCTTCGACTTCAAAGTGAAGAAATGGGGCATTGGGCATTGGGCATGGGGCATGGGGCATGGGGCATGGGGCATTGGGCATTGGGCATAATAGTTTTTCCTCCCCTGCTTCCCCTGCCTCCCCTGCTCCTCTACTCTCACTCCCTAATCTGACCCTTAAAGTTACTCCCCCTGTTTGAGTGAACTTGACGGCGTTACCTAAAAGGTTAATCAGGACTTGGCGGAGCTTACCTTCATCTGTCTGGATGTAACGGGGAAGATTGGGAGCAATTTCAAATCTGAGGAACAATTGCTTTGTTTGTGCCCTTACCTGAAACATTTCTTGTAATGTTTGCAACAGCAGATAAAGGTCGAAGTCTTCAGGGTTGAAAATGATTTGTCCAGCTTCAATTTTGGACATTTCTAGAACATCGTTAATCAGATTGAGCAAGTGTTCGCCACTGCGGTTAATGGTAGCTAAAGATTCACGTTGGTTTGAGTTGAGGCTAGTATCTCGTTCCATTAACTGAGAAAAACCCAGAATCGCATTCAGAGGCGTGCGGAGTTCGTGGCTCATGTTAGCGAGGAAAGCACTTTTGGCACGGTTGGCAGTTTCGGCAGCTTCTTTGGCAATTCTCAGCGCTTCTTCTGCTTGATGCCTAGCTCGACCGATCGCAATTATTTCACCTACCAGCTTTAATAGATTCAGATCCTCTTGACTCCAGGTTTGACACAAGTGGATCATCGCTGTACCGACAAATCCAACTACTTCACCAGAGTGAAGCATGGGTACAGCAACTACAGACTGAAACGACATCCCCTCAAATAGCTTTCTCTCTGGTGTATCAGGTGGCAATTCTGCGACACAAGGGATTTGTATATGGTTGCCCAGCAGGATTGGAGCATAAAAATAGGGAAAACTTTCTACAGGTGATCCTTTGGCAAGATCAATCAATGGCTCGACACCTTCGCCACACCATTCATGAATGAGGTCGAACCGCCTTTGATCTTCGGATAATTCAAAGATGCAACTGTGTTCGGCACTAATAAACTCAGCGATCGCTCGCAATGTAAAATTAATTGCTGTATCTAAATTTTGGTCAATAAATTGGCGAGAAATGCTACTGAGTAAACTTTCTGCTTGAGTCCGACGTTGTAAAGCTGCTTCTGCTTGTTTGCGATCGCTAATATCACGAGCTACACCCACAATCTGAAAATTACCTTGGGCATCTTGTGTGCGGACTGCATTAGCAGTTAGCCAAACCCAGCCTTTAGTTCGATGTTTGGCGCGGTACTCAGTTCCGGAAATTCCCTCACCTGTTGCCAGGATAGTTTGGGCGGCTTCAAAACATACTGGCACATCATCAGGATGAGTAAAAGATGCCAAGGAATTGCCCTCCATTTCGCTGGGGGCAAATCCGGTGGTATTCAATATATTAGGGGAAATATAGTTAAATACCCCATCAGGACTAATAACAAACAGCATATCGTTGACCTTTTCAACGATAGTGCGAAACTTTAACTCACTTTGCTGTAGGGCTGCTTCTGCTTGTTTCCGTTCCAGTTCAGCACCGGCACGGGCAGCAAAAATTTTAAGAATCAGTTCCCGTCCGGGATCATGCTTCATTGGTTTAACATCTATCACTGCTAGATGTCCGATGATTTCGCCGGATGAACTGGTTAGAGGAACGCCAAAAAAACTCTCGGCATTCATCTTCACTAAATCTGCATCTTGGGGGAAAGCGGTTTGTACTGCTTGGGGGTAGTGACACATATTGCCTTGCAAGGTATGTTCACAAGGAGTACCTTGCAAATCATATTCCAAGTTCTCGTTAATAGTCCCACCACACCAAAATGCTAAAGTGCGGACTTTAGTTTTTGGCTCATCACCAAACTCAGTGACTAAGGCATATTGAACTTGCAATACTTCGGCAAGGTAACGAACGCAGGAATTGAAAAATTCATCACCTGTTTTTGCTGCTGTGCCCTCAACAATTAAGCGTAAAGCCTGTTCTTGCTGTTTGCGTTCGCGTAGCGCGGCTTGCCGTTCGCTAATATCTGTAAAAACAGAATCGAGACAAGATTCTTCGGCATTGAGGCGCAGTGACAACAGTAACCAAACAACCGAACCATCGAGCCGTCGCAGTGCTATTTCAAAATTACGAACTTCACCGTCCTTTTCTAACTCTGCTAGCATCCGCGTGCGATCGCCTGGATTAACATATAAGTCAGTTGTGAAATACTTGCCAATTAAGTCAGCAGCAGAGGAAAAACCTAATATCTCAGCACCACGTTGATTTGCATCGATAATCAATCCATCCTTTTGGCAGGTGCGGAAAATCCCCACTTGGGAATTTTCAAAGATGTTGCGGTATTTCATTTCACTACGACGCAAAGCTTCTTCAGCTTGCTTGCGTTCTGTAATATCGCGTCCCACACCTGCGATCGCAATTTCACCGTTGGGAGTGTTGATTGTGGAAGTGTTAAAGTTGAACCATCGCCAGCTACCGTCTTTGTGTCGCAATCGCACCTCAATATCAGTCAGCTTTTCGCCAGTTAGAGCTTTTTGTAAGGCGGTGACGCTAATTGCTAAATCTTCAGGTTTGGTAAACTCCACCACCGAATGACCTTCTACTTCCTCCAGGCTGTAACCCAAAATTGCAGTCACATTTGGCGAGTGATAAGTAAAAATTCCCTCTGGCGAAAGGACAAATATCAGATCATTGGCATTTTCAACAATGCTGCGAAATTTTAACTCACTTTCCTGGAGGGCTGCTTCGGCACGTTTGCGTTCTGTGGTATCAGTGCCGACTGAAAGTATTTCGACTAAGTTTCCTTGTGCATCTAAAATAGGTTTATTTGCCCAGACTATCCAAACGCGATCGCCATTTTGGCATAAGTTTTCATTTTCGTTGAATAAATAGTTTTCTGGGTGTTGACAAATATCAACCATTAATGTTTGTAAGTCGCGTCCAGAAGTTTCGGTTTCTGGAACAATTGTGCCGATAACATTACGTCCGATAATTTCATCTAAATCGAAACCAAAAATCCTTTGACCGTAATCATTTAAAAATATGATATTACCGTTACCGTCCCAACGCAGAATGATGCAGTTGGCTGTTTGCACCAAATCCCGATACTGGACTTCGCTTTGTCGCAAGGCTTCCTCAGTGCGTTTACGAGCAGTAATATCGCGCACTATCGCTAAGATGTGTGGCTTACCATTGTAAATGCAAGTTGTCCCTTTAACTTCTACATCTATCAAAGTGCCATCTTTGCAGATATCAACTGCTGGCCCATAAAATTGCTCACCAGATTGCGTTGTTTCGAGAAACTCTAAAAAAACAGAATGTGAGTCTGGGTGAATGTAAACAGATGGATGTAAAGTGAGAAATTCTTCATAAGAGTAACCGTGCATCTGACAAGCCGCAGGATTAACTTCAGCGACTTTTTCAGTTTCTATTTCAGTAATAAATAGTCCATCATTAATAGCTTCAAAAATACTGCGATATTGTAGCTCACTTTGCCGCAGAGCTTCTTCTGCCCTTTGGCGTTGGGTGATGTCGCGGAAACTCCACACTCTACCAATAATCTGTTCGCCGATGCGCTGAGGACAGGAGTATCGCTCAAATACTCTGCCATCTTGTAATTCTAATAAGTCGTAACTAACTACTTCAGGTTGTGAATATAATTCTCGGACTCGTTGCAAAAACATATTCGGGTCTTTTAGCTGCTTTGCCAAATACGCCAACCGCTGAGGATGATCTGGTTCTGTCAAAAGTTCTGGTGGAATTGACCACATTTCTAAGAACTTTTGGTTGTAACTAGTGATATTACTTAAGCTATCAACTACTAAGATACCGTCTTGAATCGATTCAAAGATAGCGCTTAACAGAGATAAAGAGTTTTCTAAAGCAACTTGAGTTTGTTTGCGATCGCTCAAATCCCGCCCTAAAACCACCAAAGCTTTGCGTCTACCATCCTGGTGAAATAGGGGAGCTTTAATCATATCTACACTGCTCACCGTCCCATCAGGTCGGGGTATAACTTCTTCTACCCGATGCACACATCCCAACTGCCAAGCTTGTTCATCTGTTTTGTCGCAGTTGAGCAAAGCATCGTGATAAAAATTGCTAAATTCTGCTAGTTCTGAGTCTGTTTTGCCTTGATAATCAACGCCTTGTAGCTGTAAAAATTCTAAGTTAGCCTGGTTTGACAGCAACCATTTTCCTTCGCCATCTTTTAAACAGATAATATCAGGTGTAGCGTTAATTAATGTCTGCAAACGCTCCTCAATCTCTTGCAACGATTCTTGAGTTTGTTTTGTCTGCGTAATATCCCGAATTACCAGTATTGCACAGCGATCGTCAGTCATTCCGCTACAGTTACCGGAAATTTGGAGTGTTAAAGCCCGCTCACCCTGCTGGAACTGATAATTTGCTGTTTCGTACTCACCATTGAGTATCCGCACATCAGGATAGCAATGTAAAGCAACTGGTTGTCCTACTTGTGCTAGGGGTAACAGGTCAGTTAACTTTGTGCCGGAGACAGTGTTGTGGGGTTGATTCACCAAACCCTCAAAGCTAGAATTACACCATTGAATGCATCGGTCTTCTCCTACCCAGACTACAGCATCAGCGATCGCACCTAATGTCACTTCCATTTTGGTGAGGGTAGCTTGCAATTGCTTCACCTGCTCCAATTGTTTAGCGCTCATCACCAACTCCTTAATATCTCCTAGATAGATCAATCAATTTGGTATAGCGATTGTATCTTTAGTTGATCGTTAGGATATTTAACTACAGCAAAACTACATATTGGCTTTAAACACTACAGCAATTACGCAGATATCAGCATTATGAAAAGGTAGAGGGCATCGGTAGAAATAACTAATACCTAATACCTAATTCTCCAATTAATCCGTGCTGAAAAATTTTTCCGCAATTGCACTTATCTCCCCTAGTTCTCCCCTATTTCTTTCTAAATTCAAATCAGAAAAGCAGAGAACACCGCCCAAAACAAGCGCACAATCTCTGCCGTATCAATAAGTCAATCAAAACGGAGAACAAACGTATGCTACACCAAATCAAAGATTTGCTTCAAAACGCCCAACTACAACAGCAAGTAAAAGCAGCAGCTAACCAAGCAGAAGCCATCAAAGTGCTAGCGATCGCTAGTGCAGAGAAAGGTTATAACTTCACAGTTGAAGCTATCTCTCAAATGCTGTCCGAACTAACCTTTGTGGATTCTAACGAACTGAGTGAAGAAGAATTACTCAGTGTTAGTGGTGGATTGATGGCTGATAGTGCGCCTAAGCTATGTCATACAGAAGGCTGTGGTGGCGGACACTGCTAAAAAAGGTATGTAGCTTCTCCTTGGCATTGTAGCCTCCAAGGTCAGGTTGTTTTTCTAAAACAGCTTTTTATATCCAACTTTCCCAATATTTTAATTTGGATAATTTCCATACTTGGTACTGAGGCTCAACGCAGAAAGAAATGCTGCATAACAAATTCCCTCTTTACTTTTTTAATCAAGAAAAAGAGGGAATTCAATTAACAATTACTATCACCAAATCGGAGAAAATAAAATTATGTTGTCACAAATTCAAAGCCTACTTCAAAATAGCCAACTACGCGAGAATATACAAGCAGCAGTTACCCAAACAGAAGCCATCAAACTGTTGCTAATTGCCAGTGCAGAAAAAGGTTATACTTTCACAGCCGAAAGCGTAGCTCAAATGCTGTCAGAACTGACCTTTGTGGACTCCAACGAACTGAGCGAAGAAGAATTACTCAGTGTTAGTGGCGGTGCAATGGCTGATAGTGCGCCTAAACTATGTCACACAGCCGGCTGTGGTGGCGGACACTGCTATCTCTCATAATTCGTAATTTTTGGTCTTTCTCTGTTGGGGACTTGTACCCCAACTAATTCAATTAAGAATTACAAGTTATTTTAATTATGCCTACCTAATTAGTACTTAATTTAAAACTTATTTCAGAGGATGTTTTAAAAGTCGTGATTGATGTATCAAATATTTTTTTACCCCTCCCTAACCCTCCCCTTGTAAAGGGGAGGGAACCGGATTTTTCTTGTTTCCCCCCTTTACAAGGGGGGACTAAGCAGGGTGGTTTCATACAACGAGAGAAAAATAATAATGATTTGTATAGGGTGGAAATAAATGGATAACTAACAAGTATGAATCTCGTCGAACAATTGCAGCAAGTCCCAGACTATAGGCACATTCG
>NZ_KV757583.1 GCF_001712795.1 Nostoc sp. KVJ20 | reverse complement strand
TATAACACCGCTTCGACAAACAATCGGTTATTTTTAGCCGTGGCTCCCACATAGCCCTCTCGCCCAGGTAGCAGGTTTTTGATTCTCTCCCACTGGTCATCTCGTAGTGCGTATCTGCTCGTCATCGTTTTCAAGAATGTTTATTCTTTTTCACCAGTTCTGATTCTAGTTTTTCACCAGTTCTGATTCTAGTTTACCTAATTGATGACACGCCCTAGAAGCTATAAACTATAATTTATGGCATCTACTATTCAAGCTCTACCAACAGAAGTCGTATATCTCATTACAGCTGGTGAGGTAATCGACTCTTTAGCTTCTGTGGTGCGGGAATTGGCAGAAAATTCCCTAGACGCAGGTGCAACGCGAATTGTCGTTTCTCTATGGCCGCAGCAATGGCGAATTCGTGTTGCAGATAATGGTTGTGGAATGAATTTAGATGATTTGCAACAAGCAGCGACAGCCCACAGCACCAGTAAAATTCGATCTAGTGCCGATTTGTGGAAAATTAACAGTTTAGGGTTTCGGGGTGAGGCGTTGCATAGTTTGGCGACTCTGGCAGATTTGGAAATTTTGAGTCGTCCTGTAGGTGGAAAATTAGGATGGCGGATGGTTTACGGTGACGCCGGGGAAGTTGTGGAAGTTGAAGTAACTGCGATCGCACCTGGTACAGTGGTTACAGTTTCCAATCTTTTCGGTAATTGCTCATCTCGTCGTCAGGGATTACCCACAACAGCACAGCAAATGAAAGCCGTGCAAGCCACAATTCAACAAATCGCTATGTGTCATCCCCAAATCACCTGGCAGATTTGGCAAAATGACCGTCAATGGTTCACCATTTGTCCCGCTAGCACAACTGGGCAGCTGCTACCGCAGATTTTACCGCAAGTGCGACAAGGTGACTTGCAAGAACTAAAACTCGAAATACCCAACCCTCCAAACTCCTATACAGAAGACGCGATGAATCGCGTCTCTACTCCAGACTCTTGTACAGACGCGATTCATCGCGTCTCTCCCCACTCAGCACTAAACTTAGTGGTAGGATTACCCGATCGCACTCATCGTCATCGTCCAGATTGGGTACGTGTAGCTATCAACGGCAGGATGGTGAAGACACCGGAACTAGAGCAAACCATATTATCAGCATTTCACAGAACATTACCACGCGATCGCTATCCAATTTGTTTTCTACATCTTGCCATTTCCCCCAATCAAATTAACTGGAATCGCAATCCAGCAAAAACAGAGATTTATCTCAATGAAATCATTTATTGGCAAGAGCAAATTACCCAAGCAATTAACCAAGCACTCAGCATCTCTTCTAACAATCTTAAAGAAGCTGTTCACACAACACGAGTTAGTAAATTACTCAAAGCCGCAGAAGCCAAAGGCGGCTACAATTTCAATCCTCAAAATCCTAACGAAAATCCCAAAACTCCTAACTCCTCACTCTCAACTCCTAACTCCTTAAAAGCTGTTGCTCAAGTTAGCAATACTTACATTGTGGCGGAACATTCAGGTGGAATGTGGTTAGTAGAACAGCACATTGCCCATGAGCGAGTTTTATATGAGCAATTATGCGATGATTGGCAACTTGTACCCGTCGAACCGCCAATAATTCTTTATCAATTATCGCCAGCGCAAGTATCGCAACTACAACGAATCGGTTTAGAAATAGAACCCTTTGGCGAACAACTTTGGGCAGTTCGTAATATCCCCGCCCCTTTGCAGCAGCGAGACGACTGTGCAGAAGCAATTTTAGAACTTAGTTGGGGAGGCGACTTACAAACAGCCCAAGTAGCCGTCGCCTGTCGCAGTGCTATTCGTAACGGTACACCAATGAATCAACAAGAAATGCAGACACTTTTAGATAATTGGCAACGCACTCGCAACCCCCGCACCTGTCCCCACGGACGCCCAATTTATCTATCCTTAGAAGAATCAGCTTTAGCTCGGTTTTTCCGGCGTAATTGGGTAATTGGTAAAAGTCATGGAATTTGATGTTTTTGGCAATACATTCGAGAACTGAAGGTTTTTAACCCGCACAGGCGGGTTTTGTCTGTATAGCCGCGACTTCTAATCTTCATAATTTCAGTATTTTTCGCTAGGGTAGAAAAAAGCAACTTTTGATAAACTAAGAGCGCATTTTGGATCAAATGTGTTCTTACTCACTTGCGGCTGGATTTCTTGTTTTTGATGAAAAAACACCTACTAAAAAAATTCAACAGCGAGTTGTACCATGATTGCGACACCTAAATTAAGATACTTAAACTGGGTAAAACAAGGATTTCACCAGCTTAGTATTCGGCAAAAAATTTTTTATGGCTACGGTTTGGCTTTGGGAATTGCAGTTTTGGGAACAACAGCGGGGTTGGTAATAGGCGATCGCTATTTCCAGCAAGCTAAACAACAAATGATCGTGGTTGATGAAGAAGGAAGCTTGTTAAGTAGTTTGCAAGGCGAACTGTTGGAAATACAGATTCGCCAACAAGAAATACTGCCTTTTTTGCAGCAGCCGCAATCTTTGCAAAGGGGAATTGCTGATTTCAAAAGCGATGTAGCGGATACCGAAACCTTGCTTGCTCAAGTGCAGGAATTTAGTCAAACTATTTCGCAAAGAGATTTACAAACTCTGTTCACAAAGCATAACAGCACGATAGCCGGATATTTTGAACAATTCAGGTTACTAATTCGGCAAATTTTGCCATTAAGTTCACAGCCATCGGGAGCACTAAAAGCACAGCAATTAATCTCGAAATTCAGTCAAAGTCAGGATGCTCTCAAGTTTTATCAATTTGCCAATGAGTTAACCGACTTTGCCAAAACGCTTCAAAAACGGCAAGAGGAGGCTCATTTAGCTCAAGAAAAGGCTGCGCTAATCCAAGCTCAGATTATTATTGTTAGTATGCTGGTGTCAGTGGCGATCGCAGCCATCCTGGCTTTCTACACAAGTAAAATCATCGCCTATCCCATTAACGCGGTGACGAATATTGCCCAAAGAGTTACTCAAGAAGCTAATTTTGACTTGCAAGCACCTGTAATTACACAAGATGAAGTCGGAGCGTTAACTAGCTCCCTCAATCAGCTTATTCAACAGGTGAAGCACCTTTTAGAAGAACAACAAGCCGAATCCCAAATCCGACTCATTCAAAGTGAGAAAATGTCTAGTTTAGGAAGGATGCTGGCTGGTGTCGCCCACGAAATTAATAATCCAATAAATTTCATTTCTGGAAACCTCGTACACGCGAAAACCTATACTGAGGATCTATTAGCGCTACTGCAAACATACAAAGCCGAAGTTCCTCACCCTTCCCCTGCGGTGGAAACATTAGCAGAAGAAATTGATTTGGAATTTTTGGAAGCAGATTTGCCAAAACTCTTCAACTCAATGACAGTTGGCGCTGACCGCACGCGAGAAATTGTGCGGAGTTTGAAAGATTTCTCTCGTTTAGATGACGGGGAAGTGCAGTTAGTAGAGCTACACGCTTGTCTAGATAGTACACTGTTGATTCTGAACAATCGCCTGAAAAATGGGATTAGCCTTGTTCGCAATTATGGAGAGATTCCACCGATTCCAGGCTATACAGGTTTACTTTATCAGGTATTTATGAATCTTCTCAGCAATGCCATCGATGCATTAGAGGAAAAATTGGCTGAAAATCCCGAATTTTTACCCGAAGTTACCATTATCACAGAATGTTGGCAGAATGATTTAGCGATCGTGCGAATTGTGGATAATGGCCCTGGTATTTCACCAGAAAATCAGCAAAAGATATTTGAAACATTTTTTACAACCAAACCACGCGGTATTGGTACAGGTTTGGGGCTAGCGATCGCATATCAGATTGTGGTAGAAAAACATCAAGGTAAAATTACTTGCAAATCTGAGCTAAATCAAGGAACAGAATTTGCGTTGGCTTTACCAATTTCTCATCCTTAAGCTAGTAGCTTTCAAAATTTTATTCGTTCATTATGAAGCTTGCGTGTCTTAATGTTTTAGAATACTGACGCAAGTCTGCCTATACATAAAGACTCGAAGCTAGTTTTGGCATAGCTTTTTGAGAACAAAGGAAAAAACAAACTTATGGGACTTTTCGATCAAATTCTCGGTGCCGTCGCTAATCCCAATCAACAGGGCAGTTTAGGTCAGTTGGGAAGTATTGTTAACACTGTACAGCAGTTGAGCGATCGTACAGGTGCAGACCCATCTACCATCCAATCAGTTTTGTCAATTGTGGGTGGTCAAGTGCGTTCTGCTTTACAACAAAAGCAAGCCACAGATGGGAATGAAGCCGCACAAAGTATAGTGAATCAATATGCTGGGACTTCTCCTAACCCCCAAGCCGTCAACTCGCTATTTTCTCCTCAGATACAACAACAGGTAGCTCAGATTGCTGCCCAACGCACTGGGTTAGATGCGGGGATAGTTCAACAATTGCTACCTTTAGCCGTACCTTTGGTACTGAATTTTTTGCAATCAGGTGCTAATGCTCAAAATCCCCAAGCTGGCGGAAATTCTGTACTGAATTCCTTCTTAGATGCTGACGGTGATGGTGATGTCGATATTGCTGATGCCATCCAAATGGCTAGTCGATACATCAGACGGTAACACTTTTCTCTACTCCCCACTCCCCTCCAATAAGCCCCTTGTCATCAGACATCGGCAATTAGGCCTTGCTAGATTCTGAGCTAAGACATAGGCTGAGAAGATAGGAAATTTGCAAATATAAATCAGACAGTCTATGTCTAAAGTTTTTGACTGTATTACTGAGGAAATGCAAGCCTTTATTGCTGCCCAACACCTTTTCTTTGTTGGCTCTGCACCTTTGAGTCCTACGGGCCATATTAACCTGTCTCCTAAAGGTCTGGATTGCTTTCGCATTTTCTCTCCCAACCGAGTAGGTTACGTAGACCTCACAGGTAATGCTAACGAAACATCCGCCCATTTGGAAGAAAATGGGCGGATAACCTTTATGTTTTGCGCCTTTGAGGAACCTCCCTGTATCCTGCGTCTTTACGGTCAAGGAAGCACGATTCTACCGAATTCTCCAGACTGGAACTCTCTTTACTCTCAGTTTTTGCCGATACCTGGAACTCGTCAAATTATCGTTGCTGATATTGAAAAAATACAAATATCCTGTGGTTTTGGTGTACCACTCTATGAATATCGAGGTCAGCGCCAGACTCTAGTAAACTGGGCTAATAAAAAAGGCGAAGACGGAGTTAGAGAATATCAACAGCAGAAAAATCTCGTCAGCATTGACGGTTTAGCAACACCACTGAGTAAATTAACCTAAATTTGCCTTATGGATTATTCAGATTTTAGAGTGAACATTATCATGCCCAACTTACGAATTACTTAAACCGATGCCTCCTTTAGCGAATTCTTCAACAGTTTTTTGTGAAAATTCATGAGTTGCGATCGCTTGCAACATTGCCAGTGGTAAAGTCAAATGATGCGCCCCGGCTTGCAATGACGCTGCTGCTTCTTCAGGAGATTTGATACTAGCTGCCAAGATTTCCGTATCACTGCCTTTGAGTACGCTAGCCATATCCCGCACCAAAGCAATACCATCACCCAATAACCGAGTAGCTCGATTTACATAAGCTATGGCAATTTTAGCTCCTGCTTCCCGTGCTACTGCTGCCTGTGCTGCACTGTAAATCGCTGTCACTGAACAGGTAATTTCTGGTGATAGACTCGCCACCACTTCAAAACCTAACGGTGTTGCGGGAATCTTTAAAATCGTTTGTGAACCAATAATCTCGAAAGCTTTTCTACCTTCAGCTAGCATCCCAGCTTTATCAGATGCCATAAGTTGATAGTATAACGGGCCATTCGTCAAGCGAACCAATTTTTTCAGCGTGGTTTCTGGTGGAGTATCGCTTTGAGACAACAGCGTGGGATTTGTGGTAATACCTTTCACCCATCCCCAAAGTTTAACAACTTCAGCTTCCGATGCGATCGCTGAATCCAGATATAGTGCCATAATTTTTCCTGAATCGATTGTTAAAATTAATTTACCAGATGTGCAACTTAAACTTTCTTACCTATCAAAATATTCTGTCTTATTTCCTAGCCCGTAGCATACTATAGGAATCCGCTTTAATTTCTGAACTAATTTGCGTAGGCAGGCAATAGGCAATAGGCAATAGGCAACAGTCAAGAAGGCTTCTTAGTTGTACTGATTTTTTAAAAAACAACGTACAACTCAAAAAGCCTATTTTTCGCCAACGCAAGTAAGTTCAAAAATCAAACCGGATTCCTATATTGATTCAGGACTGCCATCCGAAACTAGTTCATGAGCAAGATATTTTCATTAATTATGGCTGCTTAATTTATTCTTGACTATTACTGTTCCCTGTTGGGGAAATTTTATAGTGAAACTTGTTCCACCTCCTATCTCAGTATCTACATAAATTTCTCCATGATGTATTTCTAAACATTTTTTCACCACAGCCAGTCCTAGTCCACTACCAACAATCTTGCCTACATTATTAGCACGATGAAAAGGCTCAAACAAATGCTGATGAAATTCTGAAGGAATTCCTATCCCATTATCTTTGACTTGGAAAATTATTGCGTGTGGTTCACAACTAAGAATTAAAAAAATATTTCCCTCTGGAGGTGAATATTTCATTGCATTTGAGAGTAAATTAGTCAAAATCGAATACAGTATATTTTCATCTAATTTGGCATGAGTACAGTTACCTTGACTGATAAATTTAATAGTATGCTGTTGTTGATTACAAAATTGGAGGTCTTCTATTAAATTAATGCAAAATGCTTCTAAATCCATCAGTTCTGGATTAAATTCCAATTTACCAGCTTCTGCCCTAGTCAAAGTTAAAATATCGGTTAGTAACTGGTTCATTGACCTAGCTGAAGATTGAATGCGATACAGATTTTTAAGTTTCTTCTCTTCTGTCCACTGCTGATTACTTTGAGCCAATAGTTGAGCAGACCCTAAGATAATACTCAATGGTGTACGAAATTCATGGGATACCATTGAAAAAAAGCGCAATTTCAATTCACTAAGTTCTTTTTCTTGAGCTAGAGTTTTTTGAATAGTTTCTGCTTGCTGGCGCTTAACTAATTGTTGATAAAGCAAGGCATAAACCCCTAGTAAAATAGCAAAACTCAAGAAAGTACCGAGGAATTCAATTAACATCCGGTTGCGGATATTATCTTGAGAATCTCTAACCGAAATTTGCAATAACTGTTCCTCCCTAGCTTGCATTTGGGTAAGTATTTCACGGATTTGATTCCGGTTTTGATTGCCTTGAATAATTAGAGGTGCTTGAATAGCAAAGCTTGATTTACCTGTTTCTTTGAGATTAATTGACTGTTTAGATAACTCAACTCTTTGAGTAATGAAGAATTTTAGCTTCGTTAGTTGCTGCTGTTGAGAGGAGTCATCAGCAATTTGTTGCTGCAACTTTTGGACTTTAGTATCTAGGCTTTGCATTGCCTGATAGTAACGTTTTAGTTCTGATTGCTCTCCATATAGGATATAACCCCTACGTCCTGCTTCTGCATCGGTTAGTGTAGCAAAAATGTCGATAATATTTTTCATTACCTCATGCGTATCCTTCACTTGATTGCTACTTGCAATTAACTGAGTAGCATTTTGGTAAGAAATGAGACTAGCTGTACCCATTAATAATAAACACAAGCCAAAACCAGAGGCAATCCATTTTCTTTCCAGCGACCATTTCATAGAAACAATCAATTAATCGTTCAGAGTCCACATCTTATCCAAGACCTTATATCAAAGTAAATATTTTCCAACAGAAGCCTAGTACCGCAAGGTGGAATTAAAAATTAAAAATGAAGACAGCATAAGGGTTTTGTTGATTGGGAATGGGTGGTTTATTTCCGCCGTGCTGTACTAGTTCAGAATTACTTTTATGACTAACCGATTTCTACCCGATTTTTGCCTTTTATCTCCACAACTAGTTGTTAAAATTTTATACAAAATCAATCTCCTTGCACTAAAATGTCTCCAAATAAATTTAATTGTTTGTTTGGAGAATTTTAATTTTATCAAACAGAATTCAGGAGTCAGGAGCCAGAATTCAGGATGAATAAATGGGTTTAAGACCCCCACCAAATTGAAAATTTGGTAGTCTACAATGAGTGGCGGGTCAGAATCACTCTTGTGGGGGATTCTGACCGGAGCTAACGGAAACGTCTCCGGCTCCGCTCCTGAATTCCGGCTTCTGAATTCTTCTTCAAATATTTCCTCGTCCTAAATCAAATTGAAAGTATTAAAGTATTAAGGTTAGATATTGGGATTCATCCTAGTTTTTAATTCACAAATATTCTAACAATGCGGATTTTGGTAGTTGAAGATGATGTACAGCTAGCAGAAATGCTGATGGAAGCCCTAATTGATCGTCAATATGTGGTAGATGTGGCTCAAGATGGAGAACAAGCGTGGGATTGCATCAAAGTCTTGGAATATGATTTATTGGTGCTAGATATTACCTTACCCAAGTTAGATGGTGTGAGTTTTTGTCAACGCTTGCGATCGCCTATTGGGGAGCGGAGCATGTCGCGCAATCGCACAATACCTGTACTCATGTTAACAGCACGCGATACCCTTGGTGACAAAATTACCGGGTTGGATGCTGGGGCAGATGATTATATGGTCAAACCTTTTGAAATGTCAGAGTTAATGGCTCGTGTTCGCGCACTGTTGCGCCGTAATAATGCCACCACATCTTTCCTAGACTTTGGTTGGGGTAATCTGCGTTTAAATCCTAGCACTTATGAAGTCACCTATGCTGGCCAGTCCTTACACCTAACACCCAAAGAATTTGCTCTTTTAGAACTAATGGTTTCGAGCGGTCGGCGGGTGCTAAGTCGAGCCGGAATTATTGAGCGTATTTGGTCACTGGATGATCCACCCAGCGAAGAAACTGTTAAGTCTCACATTAAGAGTTTACGGTATAAACTTAAAGACGTAGGTGCTGCCGATGATTTTATTGAGACAGTTCATGGATTGGGCTATCGCTTAAAGCAGCTTTAGAAAACTAACCGATTTCTACCTTATATTTGCCCATTATCTCCACAATTGATTGTTAAACTGCAATTAAATTACTGAAATTAACCTCATTACACTACCAGTTCTCCAAATCGATTTAATTATTGACTTGGAGAATTTTAATTTTGACCTCCGCTAACCTGGATTTATCACAAGTGAGAAATCCAAGGAGTGTGGGGAGATAGAAAAAAGCAACAAACCTCACACACCTCCCACACTATGAGTGAGAAATCCGGGGCTAACACACCACAACTTTAGGATGCTGCATTCTCCTATCGCTAACATACTCTAAGTGGATTTAAAAAATAAAATATTAGTCCTAATATAGAGATTTATTTAGATAACATTACTTTTCTAATCACTGATTTTTCCCCCATTACTAACCGATCTTTCAACTTTTCAAGCGTAATATATCAGAACAAAACTACGTTGGGAAGTTTATATTTCCTAGAAGGTTTTTACACGTTTATTTGGATGATAGGTAACTTGTAAAATTAGAATCTTTACTACAAGTATCTCATTTGTGAAATTTTGTGTCCTTTACAAGGAAATTTTAATTATGAATACTCTTGCCTCTTTAAATTTAGTTAAATCTCTAGAAAATTCTGCTCCAGAAGCGCCAAATTCTCAACCCCAAAATTCTCAACCCCCAAATTCTCAACCCATATATGCGCTAATTTCAGTTCATGGCGACCCTACAGCTGAAATTGGCAAAGAAGGGGCAGGTGGTCAAAATGTCTACGTGCGAGAATTGGGGTTAGCATTAGCAAAACGCGGCTGTCAGGTTGATATGTTTACCCGACGCGAACACCTCAATCAAGAAGAAATTGTGGAATTAGCACCAGGATGTCGCACTATTCGTCTAAATGCTGGGCCAGCAGAATTCATTTCTAGAAATAATTTATTTGAATATCTACCGGAATTTGTAGAAGCTTGGCTGAATTTTCAAAACCGAACAGGGCACAGCTATGCATTGATTCACACTAATTATTGGCTTTCTGGTTGGGTAGGATTGGAACTTAAATCTCGATTGGAATTACCTCAAGTTCATACCTATCACTCTATAGGGGCAGTTAAATACCGCAATGTGGAGAATCCGCCGCAGATTGCTGCAATTCGTGATTGTGTGGAGAAAGCTACTTTAGAACAAGCAGATTATGTCATATCCACTAGCCCTCAAGAAGTAGAAGACTTACGTCAGTTAATTTCGCAACATGGACGTATTAAAGTTATTCCGTGCGGAATTGATACCGAACACTTTGGTTCTGTAAGTCAAGAAGTTGCTCGCCAACAGTTAGGAATTGCTCCAGATTCTCAGATTATCTTGTATGTAGGACGCTTTGACCCCCGCAAGGGAGTTGAAACCCTAGTAAAAGCCTGCGCCACTTTGCCTGATTCATTTCAACTCTATCTAGTTGGTGGTAGCCGCGAAGATGGAGCAGACTTCCAAGAACAGCAACGCATTCAAACTTTGGTGAACGAACTGGGATTGAAAGCAGTTACAGTTTTTACGGGACGAATTTCTCAAGCGCTCTTACCTACTTACTATACCACTGGGGATATCTGCGTTGTACCGAGTTACTACGAACCTTTTGGTTTAGTTGCGATTGAAGCAATGGCAGCCGGAACACCTGTAATTGCTAGTAATGTGGGAGGATTGCAGCATACAGTGGTGCATGGTGAAACCGGACTTTTAGTTCCTCCTTGTGATTCTAAGGCATTGGCGATCGCTATTCATAGTCTGCTAAAAAATCCGACCCTAAAACAGAGCTATGGCAATGCTGCACAAAATTGGGTTCAGTCCCGCTTTAGCACTCAGGGAGTTGCCGCTCAAGTTCAGGAGCTTTATCAATCTTTAACACTGGATACATTTATTCAAGAAATTATTCAAACTAAAAAGTTAACTCCAGATTTGGAAAAGCAAATACAAAATTTGTTAAAGTCGAAAGCTTTGAAATCAAATGAAATTAAAGCTTTAGAAAAATTAATTGACTCTTTTTCTAATGGCATTGTCCAGTGGGCAAGCAGTTAGGGACTTCAAACTAAAAAAATATCCCATCGCTTTCGCAAGCAGGGGAGGAAGAATCTAATGCCCAAATCTTGATTTTTGGAAAAAATAAGGTGCGTTAGCTCTCTTCATAACGCACCTTCTATTAGCGGTTGCAGATTAATAAATCCACATTCCTTATTCTTCTGGCTCTAAATCAACTTCATCCTCTTCATCTTCTTCACTGGCTTTAGCTACGGAGTTAGCAGAAACAACAGCGCCTTTATCTAACTTTTCCCGCACCAGTTTCTTAATTTCTTCAGCAAATTCCGGCTTTTCTTCTAGATACTTAATGGCGTTGTCTCGTCCTTGGGAGATATTATCGCCGTTGTAACTATACCAAGCTCCTTTGCGGATAATAATGCCAGTTTCTTCTGCTAGGTCAACAACACAACCCAAGGTAGAAATACCTTTACCAAAAATAATGTCAAATTCCGCTATTCTGAAAGGCGGCGCTACTTTATTTTTGGCGACTTTGACTTTAACCCGATTACCATATTCATCTGTACCTTTTTTCAAGGTTTGAATCCGACGAATATCCAAGCGCACCGAGGCATAAAATTTCAATGCGTTACCGCCAGTAGTAGTTTCTGGGCTACCGTAAGTAACACCGATTTTTTGCCGCAACTGGTTGATGAAAATTACTGTACAGCCAGATTTACCAATGTTGCCAGTAATTTTACGTAGAGCTTGGCTCATTAACCGTGCTTGCAGACCAACGTGGGCGTCACCCATATCGCCTTCAATTTCAGCACGAGGAACCAGTGCTGCTACTGAGTCAATGACTACAATATCAACCGCAGCAGAGCGCACAAGCTGATCAACAATTTCCAAAGCTGATTCACCAGTGTCAGGTTGGGAAATCAGCAAATTGTCAATATCTACACCCAATGCCGCAGCATAAGTAGGATCAAGGGCGTGTTCTGCATCAACAAAGGCAGCAATACCGCCATTTCTTTGCACTTCGGCGAGTGCATGTAGCGCTACTGTGGTTTTACCAGAACTTTCCGGCCCATAAATTTCAATTACCCGCCCCTTGGGTAAACCACCACCCAATGCTAAATCTAGGGTAAGCGCTCCACTAGAAATTGTTTCCACCCGCATCCGGGTAGCATCGCCCAGGCGCATGATTGCCCCTTTACCAAAGCTGCGCTCAATCTGGTTTAGCACCATAGTCAGTGCTTTTTGCTTGCCGGAAGTATCGGTGTTGATAGCCATTTCTGCCTCTAATGCCTCTAAATATATGGTTTTAAGGAGTGTTGATTTCGGAGTTTGAGTAGAACAGATATACTATTTTAACCAGAAAATTCTGGAATAGGACTTCTCAAATCAAAAAAGGGGTGTGACAAGATCGTAACTCGATCGCTACCAAATTAGGGTAGCTCTGCACAATGATACCAACTTGCATTCAGAGATAGCTTTTTTTGGCTGGGTAAGCAAGGGATTTTCAAAGAAAAATTATTTAAACAACACTTTCAGCAGAACCGTACTCGTGAGCATTTGCGGAGGTTGGTAAATTAGGAGCGATCGCCCATACCAATTAGCATATCATCTCCCCAAGAGTAGCAGTTTTTTGCGCCCAGTTGAAAAAAAACCTTACAACTATGCACTTTTTAGCGTTTTTTTTCTGCGTCACTTTTTTGAAAACAGAAAAAAGTGACGCAGTTTTGACGCACTTATTATCAGAAATATTTCCTAATAATGCATATTTCAATTTAAAAATTGTCAACTCTTTACACTATCTACTTTAAAGCCTATTTTTTCTACTTGTTTATTGAGAATACCTACCTTACCGCGATCGCACTCAACCACCAAAGCAAAACCCCACAGCTAGAGACGCGCTACGGGGTGAGAATTGGGATAACGGGGGAATGAGTGGGGTGGGTTTCTGGGTGGTGTAGGAGTTAGTTAGTTATACTTGGCGTTCATTTCACGCTTTAAAGATTTAAATTCTTCTAAATTAGCTACATTTTCTAATTCTCTAATTTGCTGTATTAAATCACTTTGAAGCTAACTATTTTTCCGTCTTCTAGGACAACTACAATCGTTTGGTTAGCTCCCTGAGTGGGTTTTGTAGGGGACTTTCCATTCTTTACTCGTAACTCATAGCTGAAACCTTTTATTAGTTCTTCACCTTCTTCTATTGTTTTGCCGTATAGATCATCGAATTTCAAAATACCACTCATGGGAATACCTCAATTAATAGTCCTAGTATTCCTTTATTACTTATCAGAACTGTAGTTGTCAACGTTTCCTCATAGAGAGCGCTAATGGTGTAGTAAGGGTAAAAAATTCCGGTTAATCGGGTGTCAAATCTTTGCAGGCTATAGCTTACAGGTTCAGACGTGCTACTGGGTATGAAGGGGATTGTGGGGGAATGGGTTCATGGATTGGATGCGGTGGCGTTAGCAGGGCTGATTCATTCCCTAAATAGCTAGAAAAATCAAGGGTTCTAGCAATTTTAAATTGGTTATTTTGTTACCAGCGTGCCGATAAAATGAACTATTTTACTGATATTTAAGTGCTTAAATGTTCATCTCTTCGTCACGCTTACTTACAATTTTCTCGCTAACCATCTTGACAAATCCTGTTTGAAATGGAATGAATCAGCCCTGGGTGGCGTTAGGGGGGTTTTTTAAGCGGTGTGTTTTTGCCGTTATGCAGAATATGTGAGCAGAATATGTGAAATTATGTTGACACAAGCACTTAAAAATATTTTGTGCTATGACATTGATAACAAATGCAACGGAGTTTATTAAAATGAGTAACCACAATATACAAAAATATACGATTGCAGAATTACAGCAAATGGAGAAATTAGAGCGGGAAAGTATTTTAAAAAATGGAATAACCGTTGGAGAATTTCATCTTTATTACCAACCAAGCAATTTAACTATTCAAATTGATAAAATATCAAAAACTGGTTTACGAAGCACGAGAAGAGAAGTGGATTTAGAGCTATGCTCAACTTCAAGTGATGTTTTAGAAGATATTTATTGTTTACATAATTTAGCGGACTCTACTGGTGAATTATTAGCTGCTTTTTTAACATTGTTTAGTGTTGCTTGCATCGAAAATTTTGGGGGGGGGAATCATGAAGTCTTTTTTAGAAACCCTGAAAAATTAAACTGGAAAAAATAATATCACTTTCATAAATCAATCCTATGTGATTTACGTATTTTACCTCCTCAATCGGATGCCTAAGCCTGGAAGTCACCAGTTGGAAAATTTTAGGAAATATCGGAATAAACACATTTAAATTATAGGGATTTTTCTACTTTATTCATCTGATCCAGTATATCCTCTTTTTTCCATCGCCTCGGCAACAATTTCATCAACAATTTCTGTAACATCAGCATATAATCCCATTAAGGGATCGTTCTTTTTCTGAACTTCTGATAAACGTTCAATTACGTGACTAATCAATTCCGATAAAGTTGATTGATTGACTATTGCCAGAGTTTTTGCTCGCTCAAAAGTGAGTCTGTCTAGTTCAATTTCTATTTTTTCCATTATACTTTTAAACTCTGTTTAGTGATTGATTTAAGTCTAATATGCTTTTAAACTCTATTTAGTGATTAATTTAAGTCTAATAGATTTTTTGGATATTTTCAGTTTGATTATTCAACAAAATAGCTATCAATTAACGTTATTTGCTAAAATTTGATTAGGCTTTTGCTTTCGTATATCTTTGATGACTTTCGACCTTCCCGACTCTCTGATTCTCGATACAGCGCTTTCGGTATCTGGATTAACTGACTATATCCGCTTGCTGTTAGAGCAAGATGAACAATTGCGGCAAGTTTGGGTAACTGGCGAAGTTTCCAGCGCTAACCACCATCGGAGTGGGTTATTTTTTACACTGCAAGATACCGATCGCACCGCCGGAATTAAGTGTGTGGTATGGAATAGCCAATTGCCAAAACTCGCCCAAATGCCTGTTCCCGGTGAGCAGATAATCATTTTGGGTAGTATTCGCGTGTATCCGCAACGGGGAGAGTATCAGTTATCAGTTTGGCAAACTCTACCTGCTGGCGTTGGTTTACAGGCGCTACGCTATCAACAACTAAAAAATCGTTTGCTGGCTGAGGGATTATTCGACGCGCAAAGAAAGCGATCGCTCCCCATCCACCCCCAAACGATCGCTGTCGTCACTTCACCAACGGCTGCTGCTTGGGGTGATATTCAAAAAACTCTCAAGCAAAGGTATCCAGGTTTACACGTTTTATTTTCTCCCGCCACAGTACAAGGTGAGCAAGCACCGGAATCTATCGTGAAAGCAATTGAGCGGGTGGAAAGAGATGGACGCGCCGAAGTGCTAATTTTATCGCGGGGTGGCGGCGCGGTGGAAGAGTTGGCTTGTTTTAATGATGAACGAGTGGTACGATCGCTGGCTAGTTGTTCCATTCCTGTAATTACTGGTATCGGCCATCAACGAGATGAATCTTTAGCAGATTTAGTTGCAGATGCTTGTGTGCATACACCCACTGCGGCGGCAGAAATGATTGTGCCAGCACTTTCAGAATTGTATACCGAGCATCGGGGGCGAGTTGTAGCTTTACATGAAGCGGTGCATGACTTTAGGGAAAATGCTGAGAATAAACTGCAAGGATTCCGAAACCGTTTGCGACGTTTGCGCTTAGATCGGCAAGTGCAGCAGGAAGTGGAAAAGTTAGCTTGGAAGCGTCAGCATTTAGTGCAAATTACGACGGGGCGATCGCAGCAAGCAACGCAACATCTAGAATTATTGCGGCAAAAGTTGGCTAGTCTTGACCCGAAAGCGGTGTTGCAGCGTGGTTATGCGGTGGTGAGAAGGGAAGATGGGGCGATCGCTCGTGATGCGGCAGAGTTGGCTGTGGGGCAAGAATTAGTAATCCAGTTAGGGCAGGGTGGGGTTAAAGTGAAGGTTATAGAAGTGAACGAACTGCAAAGGCGCAGAGGACGCAGAGAGGTTAATGGTTAAACGTAAGAGTGCTTCTAGTTCTGAGGAAGGTTGGAATTATGAGGCGAAGGTTGCTGAAATAGAGGGAATTATTACTCGCATCGAAGCGGGTGAGTTGGAGTTGGAAGCGGTATTTGAGCAATTTGCAAGTGCTGTTGAATATTTGCGCCAGTGTGAAAGTTTTTTGCAGCAACGACAGCAGCAGGTAGATTTGTTGATTGAAACTTTGAGTGATGATTGAAGAAGAATTCAGAAGTCAGAATTCAGGAGTCAGAATTCAGGAGTCAGAATAAAGACGCGACGCTCGCAGACTTGCTACCGCTCCGCTATCGTTCGCGTAGCGTGTCGTAGACAAGNNTCTACGAGACGCTAAAAGCGTAGCTTGCAACTCTTACAGAGTACGCTATCAGTCGGGGATTCAGACCGGCGCAGGAATTGTTGCACCACCAACTTGAAAATTTCGTGGGGGCTTAAGATTGGCAAATTGGAATTATGATGATGAATGTGGCTCCCTGCCCCAGTTCGGAAACGCACTGTAATTTGCCTTTGTGTTTTTCAGCCACAATCTGATAACTAATGGAAAGTCCCATTCCTGTGCCTTTACCGACAGGTTTTGTCGTAAAGAATGGATCAAATAATTTTTGCTTGAGATCAGCAGGAATTCCAGGGCCGTTATCTGTGATTTTAATGGCAACTTGTTTTCTTTCTACCAGGGTAGTGCAAATCGTAATGGTAGGAGTTAAGAGTTGGTGTTGATTGTTCGCTTCTTCTAGGGCATCAATGGCATTGCTCAAAAGATTCATAAACACTTGATTGAGTTGTCCGGCATAGCACTCGACTAGCGGTAACTCCCCATAAGCTTTGACAATCTCAATGCCTTGAGAATCAGGTTTAGCTTTCAGTCGATGTTGCAGAATCATCACTGTACTATCAATGCCGTCATGAATATCGACTTCTTTCATCTCGGCTTCATCCATGCGGGAGAAAGTGCGTAGAGAGACAACAATTTTTTGAATGCGTTCTGCTCCAATTCGCATGGAATAAATAAGTTTGGGTAAGTCTTCTACTAAAAACTCCAAGTCCATCGTTTCGGCTTCTTCTTGAATCTCAGAATGGGCGTTTGGGTAATGTTTCTGATAAAGTTTCAGGAGTCTGAGAATATTTTTGGTGTATTCATTGGCATGGCTAAGATTGCCGAAGATAAAGTTGACTGGGTTGTTGATTTCATGGGCAACACCTGCCACCAGTTGTCCCAATCCTGACATTTTCTCAGCTTGGATCATCTGGGTTTGGGTGTGCTGGAGTTCTTGCAGAGTTTGCTCTAATTCTACTGTGCGCTGGTTTAATTGGGCTTCGGCACGTTTGCGATCGCTAATCTCAAAGCTTGTGCCAATAATCCGGTAAATCCGTCCCTCATTATTCTTGAGTGGGTTGAAATTGATCATCCACCAAGTTTCTTGCCCATCAAAGGTTAGGCACTGCTCATGATAAACGGGCATTTCCGTTCTAGCGCACTCAGTAAGCTGTTGTTGCATAATTTCAGCCTGTGCTGCCTCAAGCACTTCAGCGGGCGTTTTGCCTACGGCATCAGCACTACGAATTCCACACGCTCGTTCCGAAAGAGCATTCCATCCAGCGTAATAGAAGCGACGATCTTCCGACACATCCACAACAAAAATGCTCATTTCGGCTCCGTTGTAGATGCTGCTCAGAAACTCCTCTTTCTCTTGTAGTTGCTGCTCTGCCAGTTTGCGTAAACGAAGCTCGTCGTAGACATTGCTAATATCAATCACCACCCCATCCCACACAATCAAGCCATCAGCTTGCTGTTCTGGTCGAGAAACACATTGAATCCATTTGGTTTTGCCTGAAGGAGTCACAATTCGCCACTCGTGACTAAAAGGCGTTAACATTCGGGCAGAATCAGCAACTAACTGTCCCAGGGTTGAGAAATCGTCTGGATGCGCCATGAGGTGAATGTTATGTACCCCTGCTATGACTGCCTTTGGATCAACCTCATACAAGTCATAGCAACCTGAACTGACGTAGGGTGTCCAGAAAGAACCATCGGTAGCCAAACAGAATTGGAATACCATCCCTGGAATATTGTCAGCCACCTTTTGGAAGCGGGCTTCACTGGCACGCAGTTCTAGCAGTGTTTGTTGTGCCTGCTCATAAAGTCGGGCATTTTCTAGAGAAATGGCGGCTTGAGTACATAACAGGTTAAGCAGTTCGACGCGATCGCTAGTAAATGCTCCTGTCGTCAAGTTATTCTCCAAATACAGGATACCCGCGAATTCACCCCGATAGAGAATTGGACTACATAATATACTTTTTGGCTGTTGGCTCAAAATGTAACTATCACTGGCAAAGACTGGATGAGTAGTGGCATCTGCCAACACCAAAGGTTGTAAGGAATGTTTGACGTGATAAATCACTCTCAAAGGAATATCCTGGCTTTCCTCCACTGGAATTTTTTGCAGAACGATGGGTTGAGTATTAACGGTGATAGCCCCTTTAATCACCAAGCGATCGCTTTGCAGCAGCATTAACACGCATTTTTCTGCCCCAGCATTTTCAATCACTATCTGAAGCAGCATCATTAGGAGTTTTTCTAATTCAATTTCACTAGAAAGAGTTTGAGAGGCTTTGAGAACGGTTGTCAGGTCGAGCAATTCTGTAATATTGCTTGAGCTAGAGGTTTGAGTAGAATTAAAAGATGGGGCAAAAATTGTGTTAGATGGACTAAGTAATGGTTGCGGGTGTTGCACAATTGCGGTCAAAAGCTGAGGATAGCGCTGTTCCAAGTCGGTGATTTTGGCTTTAGCTCCCCAACGGGCATAGCAGTAGTACGCTTCTTGCATATATGCTTGGGCAAGTTTTTCTTTGCCCCAGTTGAGGTAAAATTTCCCTGCTAGTTCATTGCTGAGGGCTTCTTCTTGAATATATGCATTTGCTTTGGCGGATGCGATTGCGCGATCGTAGTAATCCATAGCTTCATACATCTGTCCCAACACCCGATACTGCTCTGCTTCCACCAAATAAAATTTGTGTAAATGGTTTGTAGGGGCGTGGTTTGCCCATTCTTTGAGCTTCTTCTGGTTGCTAACAACTTCCTGGGGCAGTGATTCCTTACCTTGGGCGTTGGGTAACACCGCCAAATGAGTCAATGAATCGTAAAAGTGAAACACCGGAATCATGAAACAGCCGGATACACCATGCAAATATTGTTTGGCATCAACTGCCACTTTCATTGCTTGTTCCCACTCATTGAACAAGTAACAAAGAATTAATTTATTAATATACAGTGTTCCCATTGCATAGAGATCGTTAGCCTGCTGATGCTTGGGCAACATCATTTCTTCGTCATAAACCACACCTTTAATTTCCCAAGGACACTTACTCTGTCCCAATAAATTTAAAACTGATTGGTAAAAGACTCTCAAATAATTGTGAGCAACTTCCTGTTTAAGTTGATCCAATGCCTGACTGTAAACCTTCATCTCTGGTTCTAAGATTGACAAATCTTTTCCGAGAAAATAGGACAGCGAACAATAATTGTAGGCACAGTAGGCAGCATATTCTAAAGTACCCATCTCCAGACCGCTATGGTATCCGTCAAGCAAAGGAGCGAGTGAATTTTGAATATGATGTTTCCAGGGCTTCACAAAGGGATAAACCATGTTAATCGTGCTGGCTTTAAATTCTCTACTCTCGAAGCGTGATAGTAGTCCCATTGCCAGTTCGCTAATGCGATCGCCTAAATCTATTTCTCCAATACCGCACAAAATTACTCCATACCAAGCATAAGCCTGTGCTGATACCGCAGCATTACCATAAACAACCGATAATCTAACCTGCTTGCACACAATTAACGGCAGTAATGCTGGAACCGCTTGATAGACTGCTGCTGTTACAGTCGCTAAAATTCGGATCACTGCCAGACCTCGGAGGTCTTTCATCTCCGGCAGTTCCAACAAATCTTCTAAATGTTTTTCTTTTAATACATCTTGAGTCTGTTGCAAACTTTCAGTAATCTCTGCGTTAGTCGGCTGCTCTGGAAACGACACTCCAAATAATTCCAAAGCAGAAAGAGCGGTTTTAATGGCTTTGGGTTGCTGACTCTGGGCTACATCAGCCAGAATTTTTACTTCATAGACTTTCACTTTATCTAATAATTGACGAGCATTTTGCACTACCTCGTCAACTATCTGCTCCATTTGCCTAAAGTAACCGCTCAGACAAGTTAATTCTGCGGCTAAATCATGCAGAGCTAACGTTAATTCATAGGATTGCTGCCAACAATTTGCTGTGAGAAGTTCTATGCCTTTAGTGGTGTATTCAATTGCCGCAACGTAAGCGGTTGCAGATTTTGCTTTTTGGGCAGCAACTAGATTTAGCTTCGCTAATATTTCCCGTTCAGATTCTAAGACAATTAAATCGGCTCCTTTATTTAATTGATTAACAATCTCAAAGATTTTTTCCTCTTTTTCCGTTTCGTTCATTACACTTAAAAGCAATTGCCCAATTTTTAAGTGCATCAGTTGTTTTTGGTTATCGGGAATGAGTGAATAAGCAGCTTGTTGGACGCGATCGTGCAGAAACTTGTAGAAAACAATCACTTTATTATCTGCTTCTATCTGTTCATTCTCCTCAATCAACAACTCTGATTTTGATTGATAAAACTTGTAAATATCATTGCTGGGAATTACTAATCCTTCCTGAAGGGCTTTCCATAAGTCAGTAGCAGTTTCAGCTTGAGACTTTTCATAGACAATTGCCAGTGTTGCTAATTCAAAAGAGTTACCAATGCACGCGGCTAGTTTCAGGGCATTTTGAGTGACAATTGGCAACTTCTGCAACTGCATTGCCATGAACTCTACCACGTCATCTCTCAGAGAGAGCAATTGCACATCACTAATATCACACTGCCAATGCCCAGCTTGAGGATCAAACTCAATTGCTCCCTCTTCATGTAATGCCTTGAGAAACTGTGTGCTGAAAAAGGGGTTTCCTTGAGTTTTTTGATAGACTAGCTGGGTTAAAGGTTGCGCGATCGCTGCCGGACATTGCAATGTATCTGTAACTAGCAAATTTAAACTTTCTTGACTCAAGGGAGCTAGTGTGATTGTATTGACTGTAGTGCCAGCTTTATTAATTTCTTCTAACGTTAATGTCAACGGATGAGCAGGTGAAACTTCATTATCACGATATGCACCAATCAATAACATGAAACCGCTTTCTCTTTGTCCCATCAACACCTGAATCAAGTTTAATGATGCTGAATCTGCCCACTGCAAATCATCCAAAAACATCACCAAGGGATGTGTAACTGTAGTAAATACTTGAATAAATTTTTGGAACAACAGATTAAAACGGTTCTGGGAAGCACTTCCTGAGAGTTCCACCACTGGAGATTGTTGCCCGATAATCTCCTCTAACTCAGGAATCACCTCAATAATTACTTGAGCATTTTCTCCCAAAGCTGTCAGAATCTTCTTCTTCCATTGCTTTAATTGGGTGTCATTTTCGCCTAACAACTGCCCCATTAAGTCACGAAAGGCTTGGACAAAGGCACTGAGGGGAATATTGCGATTGAACTGGTCATACTTGCCTTTAATAAAGTAGCCTCGTTGCCGGACAATGGGTTTATGTACTTCATTCACCACTGCCGTTTTACCAATGCCGGAGAATCCCGCCACTAACATGAACTCCGATGCCCCATTGGCAACCCGCTCGAATGCTTCTAGTAGTATTTTAACTTCTTGCTCCCTGCCATAGAGTTTTTCTGCCATTACGAAGCGATCGCTTATATCTCGCTTTCCAATCGAGAAATTCTCAATTTTCCTGATTTCGTTTAGTTGTTCTATACATAGATGCAAATCATGCTTTAGTCCCAACGCACTTTGGTAGCGGTCTTCGGCATTTTTCGCCATTAGCTTGTGAATAATGTCTCCCAGAACCAAAGGGATCTCAGAGTTGACATCGCACACATTCAGAGGAAGTTTTGCAATATGACAATGCACTAACTCCATCGGATCTTGAGAATCAAAAGGCACTTTTCCTGTCAGTAGCTCAAAGAAACTTACTCCCAATGAATAAAAATCACTGCGGTAATCAATCCCCCGATTCATGCGTCCTGTTTGTTCTGGTGATAGATAAGCCAGAGTCCCTTCCAGGACATTGGGATTTTGGATTTCAGTGGTTTCTCTCGGTAACAAGGAGGAAATGCTGAAGTCTATCAGCTTTAACACCAAGGTATCTGGATGAATCAGGATATTAGCGGGTTTAATGTCTTTATGAATCACCCGTTGTTGATGTAACTGGTGGAGAATCTCTGTTAGTTGTAGGGCTATAATTAGGAATTGGTCTAAGTGTTGCGGCTGTTCTTTTGTAAATTGTCGCAGTGATATGCCACCAAAATCTTCCATCACCAAAGCATAGCCATTATTATAGGGTTCTAGGCTATAGGGCTTAATAATCCCAGGAATATCTAGGTTTTTGGCTAAGGCATATTGGTTGCGAAACTGTACGAGTTCGCTAAAGGTGGGGTATTCCCGTTTTAAAAGCTTGATCACAACTGCTTGGTTATCTGCTTCTCTGACAGCTCGATACACGAGTGTGCGTGAACCTGAGTATAGTTGCTCTCTAATTTGGTAGCCTGCCAGTGTCACAGTTATATCCACTTTTGCGCTCATAACTTTTTCAGGGAATTTTTTTAGTCAGTTTAGAATTCCCCATAGAATATTTTGTGTAACAAACCTTGGCAATTCTTTACTTTTTGGATGTATCGCTTGTAAGTAAGTTGGTGGGAATAAATCAAACTATAGGAATCCGCTTTGATTTCTGAACGAATTTGCGTAGACAGGCAATAGGAAAGAAGGCTTCTTAGTTGTACTGAGTTTTTTCAGAAATCAAATATGAGTCCTATAGATTAAGAGGATGTTTAAAAAGTCCTCTTGTCGGTATCAAAAGTTTTAGATCCCCTTAAATCCCCCGATAAATTGGGGGACTTTGACTCCGGTTCCCCCTTTTTTAAGGCTACGGTGTACACACAAATCCTAAAAACCTAGCTTGATAAGCATTTNNTCGTTCCCAGTCTCCGACTGGGAATGCATTCACTGAGTCTCTGACTCAATATTTGACTAGAGGCAGAGCCTAGTGTGTTGACTTTGTAACTTTTTAGGGGTCAAAAATTCATGCACAATCCTTTCCAATCCAAGAGGAGTAAAATTTGCAGTGGGGAAAGTTATTCTTCGCGTTTTTTAAGTAATGAGTAATAAGTAATGAGTAAATACCCATTACTCATTACTCATTACTCATTTAATTTGAGCATAGGAACGAGATAAACGAAAGAACAATGAGAAATTGATCTTTTTTCAACTTGTGTCTACACTGTAGCCTTTGCAAGGGGGGATCTAAAGTGCCTAAATTCACAGCGAAACACTTCTCTACATTGTTTTTTGGTGCTACGTCTCTGTAGACATCGCTCAAATTTAAACATTAGCTGTCAAAATTTGAGCGTTTGCAGCTAATGCTCTTTCATGTATAAGAAAGGCTTAAGCATTTGCAGGAAATGTATAATTGATTGTTGAAAATGCTTAATACTTTGCAACAAATACTCTTCCATGTATAAGAAAGGCTTAAGCATTTGCAGGAAATGTATAATTAGTTGTTGGAAATGCTTAATGCTTTGCAACAAATACTCTTCCATGTATAAGAAAGGCTTAAGCATTTGCAACAATCATTGTAATGAGCTTATAAATTTATCGAGGAAGGCAGGAGGCAGAGGGCAGGGTGGAAATATATGAGTAAAGGGTAAAACCTAAACCTCGTCTACCTTGAAAACAGTAGTTTTGTAGGTTAGGTGCAGCGATTATTAGTGTCAACTTAAGCCAAAAATAGCGTACTGATTAGGTGTTGTTCACCCGCCAGGAAATATAATTAAGAGACTAATTGCTCAAGTCTACTGAAGTAGACTGAAAATTTTCGCACTCTTTAGTCCTCTTCAGAGGACTTTAGCTATGAGACAGGGATTTACAATCCCTGGCGGACGTGAAGTTTCGCGTTAAGTTGACACCAATGTGCATTTAGTCCTCTTCAGAGGACTTTAGCTATGAGACAGATTTACAATCCCTGGCGGACGTGAGGTTTCGCGTTAAGTTGACACCAATGTGCAGCGATCGCGTAACCCAACATAATAAGGTGGTAATGTTGGGTTGCGTTTCACTCCACCCAACCTACACAAATAATTCAGCAAATAAATCTCTTGCAAAATTCTCTTCGCGCGGTAGAATAACGAAATTTTGCAAGAGCTTTAATTATGAAACCATTTCTTTTTGTAACCGATTTAGATGACACCCTTGTATACCGCACCGTTGGCGATGACAGCGCTTTGCCAGAACTAAATCAACTGCTGAAGAGACATCGCCAAGAATATGGCACTAAAATTGTTTATTCTACCGGGCGATCGCCTGTACTTTATAAAGAACTCCAAGCCCAAAAAAATCTTTTACAACCTGATGCCCTCGTTCTTTCTGTCGGTACAGAAATTTACCTTGATGGTACTGATACTCCAGATTCAGATTGGTCAGAAATCCTCTCTCTGGGATGGGAACGGGAAACTGTATTATCTATTACCCAGAAATACCGCGAGTTAGTTCGGCAACCAGATTCAGAACAGCGTCCCTTCAAAGTGAGTTTTTTTCTAGAACAAGAAGTATCTGCGAATGTTCTACCACAACTTGAAGCAGAGTTGCAGAAATCTAAATTAAATGTAAAGTTAATCTACAGTAGCGGTATTGACCTTGACATTGTACCCCATAGCAGCGATAAAGGTCAGGCAATGCAGTTTTTACGCCAGAAGTGGAAATTTGCAGCAGAACAAACAGTTGTCTGTGGTGATTCAGGTAATGATATTGCTTTATTTGCTGTAGGCAACGAACGGGGAATCATTGTGGGGAATGCCCGAAAAGAGTTACTCCAATGGCACGATGAGTATCCCGTTGATCATCGCTACCTGGCAAAAGGTTTTTGTGCAGGTGGAATTATTGAAGGCTTAAATTATTTTGGTCTCTTGTAATGATTAGTTATCTAAAAGGTATAGTCGCTGGTATCCAAACAATTGGCGCTAATCGCGTGATTCTGACCCTGGAAGTGAATGGCTTGGGGTATGATTTGCAAGTTCCCCAACGCCTAGCAAACCAGTTACCAGAGTCGGGAGGAGTGGCGCAAATTTTTACCCATTTGCAAATTCGCGAAGAAGTGCCCTTTCTTTATGGCTTTGCTTCGCCATCTGAACGCGATTTATTTCGCCACTTGCTGACTGTCACAGGGATTGGTGCAGCCTTAGCGATCGCACTCCTGGACACTCTGGAACTACCAGATTTAGTCCAAGCAATTATCGCTGGCAATACACAAATCTTAATTCAGGCTCCAGGTGTCGGTAAAAAAATCGCTGAACGCATCTGTTTGGAACTGAAAAGCAAATTAGTCGAGTGGCGCAAATCAGCCGGGTTCTTCGTCGCCACAGGTGGGCCAGCACCAGGAATTCTCGAAGAGGTGCAAATGACTCTCTTCGCCTTGGGATATACTGCCCATGAGGTCAGTCACGCCCTCCATGTAGTCAGTGAAGATATTGGACTACCCAAAGATGCCTATGTCGAAGATTGGATTAAACAAGCGATCGCTCATCTCAGTAGCGAACAAGTTTAATTGTCATTTGTCATTTGTCATTAGTTATTAAGTTATTCTCTCTTCCAATGCCCAATTCCCAATGCCCAGTCCCCAATCCCCAGTCCCCAATCCCCAATCCCTAATCCCCAGCGATCCTTATGCTTGGCTAGAACAGTCCTTAGCAACAATTCATCGGGCAGACTGGTATCGTTCGGTACAACCTATCAATGGTCGTCCGGGTGCAATGGTGGTTTTAGCTGGGCAAAAGGTAATTAATTTTGCCAGTAATGACTATTTGGGATTGGCTGGGGATGAGCGGTTGATGGCAGCTGCAACTGCTGCGATCGCCGAATTTGGAACTGGTAGTACTGGTTCTAGATTACTCAGTGGGCATAGAGAATTACACAGGGAGTTAGAGGAAGCGATCGCATCTACCAAACAAACAGAAGATGCCTTGGTATTTAGTTCAGGGTATCTAGCAAATTTGGGTGCAATTACTGCCCTCGTTGGCAAGCGTGATTTAGTTTTCTCAGACCAGTACAATCATTCCAGTCTGAAAAACGGGGCGATTCTCAGTGGTGCAGCAGTTGTAGAATACCCGCACTGTGATATTGCAGTCCTAAAAACTCAGTTGAGTGAACAGCGGCAAAACTACCGACGCTGTTTGATTCTTACTGATAGCGTCTTTAGCATGGATGGCGATTTATGTCCATTACCTGCACTGTTGGATCTCGCTGATCAATTTAGCTGTATGCTGCTAGTCGATGAAGCCCATGCTACTGGGGTCATAGGAAAAACTGGCGCTGGGTGTGTCGAGCATTTTGGGTACACGGGAAAACAGTTAATTCAAGTCGGCACTTTGAGTAAAGCTTTGGGTAGTTTAGGCGGATACGTAGCGGGAAGTAGCGCCCTAATTGACTTTTTGCGAAACCGCTCACCCAGTTGGATTTATACCACTGGGCTTTCGCCTGCTGATACCGCAGCGGCCTTAGCAGCAATCAAGATAGTGCAACAAGAACCGCAACGCCGTGCCCAATTGTGGCAAAACGTACATTACTTGAAAAATTTACTGCAACAACAGTTACCTAACTTAAAATTACTGCCTTCTGAATCACCTATATTATGTTTTCAATTGCCCAGTGCTACAGATGCACTCAAAGCTGGAAAACAGCTAAGAGAGGCTGGTATTTTTGCCCCAGCAATTCGTCCTCCTACAGTGCCCACAAGCCGTATCAGAATATCTTTAATGGCAACTCATGAAGCAGCACATATTGAAAAATTGGTAGCAGTGCTGAAGAATATCAATGAGAGAATGTTTTAAAAGTTTTTGGCGAATAAAATTCACTACTATAGAAATCCGCTTTGATTTCTGAACGAATTTGCGTAGACAAGCAATAGGCAATCTTGCTACAGTCAACAGTCAAGAAGGCTTCTTAGTTGTACTGAGTTTTTTCAGAAATCAAATATGAGTCCTATACATAAATTAAGTCCATCTCTGTGGACTAATCAAAATCAATAGTTTAAAAGTATCACAGACAACAAAAGTTTTCTTAATCACCGCACTCAAGAAAACTTTTCGAGTTATTCAACACTGATAGGATTGATCTAAAGACTTGTGGAATCTGCTCTTCCTAAACAGACTGGACTTGCATAAATTACTGTCAACAATTTTTGACTCACATCATGAATCGCTTTACCTCTATTTTGCTCGCCGGCTTGATAGCATCTGCTTCAGCCTTGGCTATTTCTCCAAAAGCTGATGCTAATACACCAGTGTCTTATCTGGCTGAGTTAGATAGCTACAGCTACGATCGCAACGATGATGGTAACTACGAACGTCATAGTCGTCGTTACAGAAATGGTGATGATGACCGTCGGAACGACTTTCGCAACATTCGCGACAATAACCGTCGTTATGACCGGGACAATAATCGCCGCTATGACCGCGACAATAATCGCCGTTATGACCGCGATAATAATCGCCGCTATGACCGCGATAATAACCGCCGTTATGACTGGGACAATAATCGCCGTTATGACCGGGACAATAATCGCCGTTATGACCGGGACAATAATCGCCGTTATGACCGGGATAATAACCTTCGCAACATTCGTGATAATTACCGTCGCTATGAGCGCGATCGCAAATGGGGTCGTGATTAATCCGTTTGCCTATCTATTAAGCTTAGTTCCAAGTGAACTGAGCATTGATTCTACTTGGGGGTAGGAGAGACACAATCTCTTTTTCTACTCATTGCAATATCTGACTTTTTACTATTCTCTAGAAAACCTCGCTTCCATTCCCTAGTAATGAAGTTTGCTCAGGGCTTAGGTTTAGCATTAGCTTTTCTACATAACGTGAGAAGTCAGATTTTTATTAAATCAAGAATTTGTCAACAGCAGGATAAAGGGAAAAAGGAAAAAGGGCGATCACTTTTTAATTATGTGCAGATACATTTGTATAATTCGTAATTCGTAATTTATTTAGAAATAAAGGCTGTTTCTGCCCTTTCCTTGGTAGGAAAAGAGAAGGGGGTTAGGTTTTTATTAGTAAATCAGGAATCGCTACAGTTATCTTTTTATCGTCTGATAACTCAACCTAGCCAGAAATGGAATATTAATGTAAATATTACAGGAATTTAAAAAGATACGCTCAGAGTATAGTATTGAGCTTCCTTGAGCGATGGTGCGACGCCGTAAGCGTTGCGTTAGCGAGTCCGCGAGCGTCATAGCCCGTCGTAGACATCGGCTACTCAAACCACTGCACGAGATAATAACAATACCTCGTTCAATTGTTAGCGATCGCAAATGTCTTTTGATAACCTTTGCAAACTACTGTCCGAAAAACATCCTGCTACCTTTGCCAGTTGGGTTTTGGGTACACCACAAACAAGCGTCACAGTCCTCAAAACCGAATTGAGCATCGAACCAATTCGCGCTGATTATGTAACATTTTTACAACTACAAGGACGCATTCTCCATCTGGAATTTCAGACCAAACTAGAATCTACGCCACCCCTACCCCTGCGGATGCTAGATTATTGGGTACGCTTGTACCGTTTGTATCGTCTACCGATAACGCAAGTTGTCGTATTACTGCTTCCCCCTGCACCAGGAACAGTAATTGAAACTGTCTTCTGTGTCGAAACTACCCGTCATGAATATCGCGTGATTCGCTTATGGGAAGAAAATCCTGAACTATTCCTCAATGAGCCAGCTTTGTTACCATTAGCACCACTGACCGCAACCACGCAACCTCAAGCTTTGTTGCAACAAGTTGTGGGAAAAGTTAATCAACTTGAGCCAAGACAACGACCAGAAATTTCCGCGTATACCCAAATCTTAGCGGGGTTAAAATACAATCAAGACTTGATTCGACAATTATTTCGGGAGGGTATGATGCGCGAGTCAGTAATTTATCAAGAAATTCTCGCTGAAGGTGAACAACGCGGTGAACAACGCGGACGGGAAGAAGGACGAAAAGCAGAAGGGCAATTGCTCATTCTCCGTCAACTTACTCGACGGGTGGGAGAATTACCCCAAGAGATGCTAGACCGGATTGAAACTCTCTCCTTAGAACAATTAGAAAATCTCGGTGAAGCATTGTTGGATTTTCAGGCGATCGCGGATTTAGAAGCCTGGTTTGCCATATTAGAGTTTAATTAACTTGAATCCCCAAGGTTTGAGAGCCGCTAAAGCTATTTCTTCATTTACACCCTCATAAGCCTCCCATTCCAATGGATGCTCTTTGGGATGTCCGTCGCCGACATTACCTGCAACTTTAATTATCGGACAGTTGGCGATGCGATCGCGCTCCAGCCCTCTTGGAATTGCTAGTTGGATTTTATGCCCGACAAACTTCGCTGTACTATCATTAGCTACAGATTCACGGATTAAACAAATATCACCAGCAGTTCCCCAAGTAGTCTGGTAAATGTGGAGGAATGATATATAAGTTGCAGGTTTGATGGATCTTTTTAGAACGTGCATTATCTGTAATCCTTACACTATGAGTCAAAAATCATAAATCATATAAGTATTTTCTATCACGTTCGTAGGGAAGAATGTTCTTAAATCACATTTTGCACCTAGCCCAGGCGATTAGAAACCGCCTGGTGGAGGATGTGAAGCTTAAAACACGATAATCGCCCACATACTAACTCCCAAAGCGATCGCAGCTAGGTGTTGCCAAAGGAGCGATCGCACTGGTTGCTTGGCAATCTTTTGCGTTAATAATATAGTCATTAACACTGAGAAAATTATGGTTGCACCTTGCAAGAAGGCAATCACTGCCGGGTGAGCAACTAATATTGGCAATTGTTCACCACTCAAACCAAGAGTAGCAAAAGTGACAGGTAAAATCCGCCCACCTTCACCCAAGCCCAAACGCAAATAGTGAGCTAAATTTCCCCCCAAAACTAATGGTAGGTAGCCGTATGCAAGCTCTACAAATGATCGAGGCTTACGGTTAAAGTTGAACACTTGGAGCAAGCCATAAGCCGCAAAAGTAAGAATCGCTGGGATAATTAACACTAGCAGCGATAATCCCAAATGTTGCCAAAACTGACTTAAATCCAGTTCTAACCCCAACCAAGACTGCAACTCTGGCAAGCGATGTAGATATATCCCACCCAAGAGCAAAAACAATAATGCTACTTCATAAGTGCGGGGTACATGAGTTGTCCACAGTTCAATACCAGGGGGACGCAAGTTAAATTCAACGGAACGATGGGGACAAGCTTTGAGGCAAGTCATACACAGTACGCAATCTCGGTTATCTTCTAACTGCGCTGGGTGGGAGTATAAAGGACATCCATTGGTTTCCAGCCCTTCCCCCTTTTGCGGCCCACCTTTATAACATTGATAAGTTGTGCAACTAGCAGAACAAATACCTTGCTGTGCCCGGAGTTCCGTCATTGAGAGTTTGGCAAATAAACCATTCATCCCGCCAATGGGGCAGAGATACCGACACCAAAATCGCCGCTCAAAAAGAGCCGAGAAAATCATCGCCCCAGAGGTAATTAACAATAGTAAACAAGCGCTGAGGTAGGCAGTATTTTCTAAATGCCAAAGTTCTTCCCATAAGAAAATTAGGGAGAACAAGCCAAAGAGGAACCATCCACCCCATTTCTCAGCTTGTTCTCTTGGCCAGCGTTTGAGTTTTCGAGGCCACAGCCATAAAGATAACTTTTGGGTAATTTCCCCGTAAATCATGAAGGGACAAACAGAACACCAGACACGACCCAAAAAGGGAAAGAGAAATAAGAAGAAAGGCCACCACCAAGCCCAAAATAGATTTAATACGAAATTGCGATCGCGGGTTTGTGGCCCAATAAATAATACTGCAACTGTGATCGCAAAAGCCGTTGCAGTAAAACCATAGTTAATGCGATCGGGCCACCAGGGACTACGTAAAAACCGCCGTAAAGAGGGATAGGCATTTAACAGATTCACCCGAAATCGTTTTTTCTTAGTTTCGGCTGGCCAGAAAATTTCTTCTGTTAATTCATTGGCACCCTCAGCCTGCACGATCGCCCTTTCAACCAGATTTTTCAATTCTTTGAGGTTGCCAGGAAAATCATAAGACTGGAGGCGACGCAAAGCTTCTGGGGTAATGTGGGGTTTTGGAACGCCTCTAGACCGAATGTAGAGACTGGTATAATATTCAACTTGTGTCTGAATATCGGCTTTCCGCACCCGTAGCGGTGGTACTTTAATAATATGACCAACAGAGCGTTCAATTGTCGGCTGAGTTTTTTCTGAAACAATCAGAATTCTGGCTTTACTGGGGCGAGGTTCGGCTACTGAATCTCCAGAACGACTGACGGGAGTATACGTACCAGTTTTGAGCAACTCCGTCACGGCAGGTAATAATTCTTCGGGCAATTCTTGAATATTGTTGAGAACTAGAGTGCCTTCTCCCAACCATTCCAACAATCCTGGTTTACCACCAGCGCGACCGAATAAATCTGCACCGCTCGTTTGGAGAATACCACAATTTACTTTAATAATTGGTTCTCGCCGTTTTGGAGAACCAAAGTGGATGAGGGCTGCTATATTGTCTTTTTCTAACCCTGGTTCTCCGAAAATATCCACAGATTTGCGATCGGCAGCCGATAAACGAATTTGCTCCCGCAGCCGAACAGCATAGCGACTTGTACCGACAATTCCCCGTTGCGCCTTGGTGACTAAATATGGCCGCAAAGCTACGGAACGCTCTTGTTCATAGCCAAGTGCAGATGTAACCTGAGCTAATTCTTGAGCCAATTGACGCGAAAAAGCTTGAGCAATTTCGGGGTATTGGGTGGCTAACTCACGAAATTTAGCAGCAGGCACAACCCACAAGTGACATTCCGTTACTGTAGTAATTGTGAATGGAGTTAATTCATCCAACAGCAATTCTTTGAGTTCAATCACTGCTCCTGGAAGGAATCCACAAGCTAAAGCTGGGTTGGTTTCATTGGTGCTATTGCTTTCGAGTTGACCTTCTACAAGAATATAAAGGGCTTCTGGAGGAGTGCCTTCGCTAACTAAGTCAGTTTCGGCACTCACTACTTGTTCTTCAATTTGTTGAGCGATCGCATTCAACACTTCCGGCGAGAGAATTCCTAAACTCGTGCGTTCTTGTAGCCATATAACCGTTTCTGGAGATGTCATATTAATTTCTCCGTGTAGGCTGCTGTATAAGAAGGATTATCCCTTGAAAGCTGCTTCAAAAATTCAGAATTTAGAACGAAGTTTATATCTGACTACACTTTACCTTTTCCCTTAACTTCTCTAGTAAGTTCCAAGACCTTTTTTCATTCTCCGAGATCAACAGAGGAAGTCAGTAGACAGCTTTTTGAATCAACATTAGTCCTTACGTATTGAGAGTAAAGACCAAATATCAATGTTTTGAAAAACCACATCTGCTGTAGGGGTAATTCATGAATTGCACCTACGGCGTTGATCTACTCACCATAAAAGAATAATTAATAAAACCCTAAAAAAAACTATTTTGGTAAGTGGATACCGCAATTATTTTTTACAGTTAGTAAGTTCTAAACTTATTACTATCATTATTTAAATCTTCAATCAATTTTACTACCGACTTAAATCCAAGTTTAGGAATTGCTAAAAGTCTTAGAGGGTGTTTGAAAAGTCTAAATTATTACTTGCCTCTGCGACTAGAAGTCGCTGCTACACATACAAAACCCGCCTACGCGGGTTATAAAACTCTTTGAAATGGCGCAAAAAGCTCGGAATACAATTCTTTTGACTTCCATCTTGCGGTACTAGGAGAATTGATCGCATTAGTACAGGACAGCCACGTTGCTAAAGGCAGAACCTCAAACAAAATTACCTTCCCTACTAGAAGCAGCGAAGGAGGAAAAAATATCGGAGTAGGGTTTTAGGCTTAGGTTGACACGAATGCCCAGCTATATGGTAATATTTCATGGCATTATGCTAAAAAACTTTGCCTAGAATCAAAGAGTAGCCAACCCATGAGTTTAGCTGTGATTAAGTTCTCTTCAGAAGAATGCGGCATCTGCCACAAAATGTCTTTTTATGACAAAAAGGTGGTAGAAGAACTGGGTTTAGAATTTATCGATGTAAAGATGCAAGATACAACTGCTTACCGCAAGTATCGCAAGATTTTATTAACTCAATATCCCGATAAATCAGAAATGGGATGGCCTACTTATATCCTCTGCAATTCTCCAGACGGGGAATTTAAGATTGTGGGTGAGGTAAAAGGAGGTCATCCCAAAGGGGAGTTTAGAAGCCGTCTGCAAGAGGTTCTGAATTCTACAGCTAATCAGAACTAATTACCTCAAAAGATTTGACCTCCAAGACAGGGCCAATCATGGCAGTAGTCATGATATCTTCGCGCACCTTTCCTTTAACTTTTGTCTTTTGTCCGGCTTTGAGTAAGTCTTTGTCAGCCCCTCTGAGGATTTCGTAAGTAACACCCTCTTCTGTGACTAACGCCCATGCGCCTGTGCCAATATCACGGCGTTCGATTGTACCTGTAAGTGTAATGCTCATAAGAGTGCTGAGTGGGAGGGAGTAGGGAGTAGGGAGTAGGGAGTTAGGAGTTAGGAGTTAGGAGTTAGGAGTTAGGAGTTAGGAGTTATAAAAATTGATTCCTCATGCGCTATGCCCAATGCCCCATGCCCAATGCCCCATTCCCCATTCCCCACTCCCCACTCCCCATTTATGCTATTTTTTCTTCGTTTTTCAATGCTAAACGAACAAGTCCATAACAAATTAGGGCATTAACAATTAGGAAGAGGCGTGCTAAGTTACCACTTCCTAATCCCCAAACTGCCGGATCTAAAAACGCACTTATAGTTAAGCACGCTGCTACACCTAAAGTTGAACCAATGGCAAACCATTTCCAACTCGGATGTCCCAGCAGCAATGCCATTAACACAATGGGAATCAGTACACTAGCAAATAGGGGATTCAAGGCATCAGTTCCCTGGAGGGTATTTCCTAGTTCGGGAATGGAACTGCCCAAAACCCGGAAAGGCCATTGGGGAAGATCAAAAATATAGATTCCCTTGAGGAAGAATAACCCAGAACTGCCAGCTATTAGTCCACTAGATAAAGACCAACTCCAAGTGAAGGGGAAGTAAACCCGTAAAAACCAAGCCAACAGATAGGAACCAACTACCATTAAAATCTTTGGTATTAGTGCGATCGCACCACCATCAATCCAAAAGCCTGGGTTAAGATAGCCACTATCCCGTAACCACCGAAAGAAATCTGGGAAACTGATTTGTCCGCTAAAGGCTAGTTTGACTGCTGCTTCTGCATTGAGTTGTCCAGCGCCATAATAGTTCAAACCATCATCCTGAATCACTCGTGCGGACTGCTTGAGGACTTTTAAAACTTCATCTGGTTCTTGAATGCCAGCAGCTTTGATTAATGCCGCAACACCAGCAACGTGGGGAGCAGCCATGCTTGTACCCTGGAAGCCCAGAAATACGCCTTCGCCCTTTTCATCGATGGTTTCTTGGAGAATCTTACCAGCTTCACTACCACCAGGAGCAGAGATATCTACCCCTGCACCAAAGTTAGAATAGGGCGCTCTTTCGCCATCTGGGCCAATTGCCGAAACGCCGATGACGTATGGGTATCTGGCTGGATAGCTTGCCCCATTAGCGTTTTCATTCCCGGCTGCGGCAATAATAACTACACCTTTTCTATGGGCATACTCGATCGCTTGTTTCATCAACTGGCTTTCACCGCTACCGCCCAAGCTCATATTAATCACATCTGCGCCTTTATCAGCAGCAAATTTAATCGCTTCGGCAATATCGGCAATGGTACCACCGCCATAAGAACTGAGTACCTTCAGCGGCATCAGACTGGCTTCGTAAGCAATTCCAGCTACGCCATATTTGTTATTTGTGGCTTGGGCAATAGTTCCGGCAACATGAGTACCGTGGCCATTATCGTCTGTGGCTTCTTCTCGATCGTTAACAAAATCATAGCCCTTGACGAATTTTGTCTCATACAAGTCGCGAACCTTGGTAATCCCGGTGTCAATCACTGCAACTGTGATGCCACTACCTTTGGTTTGACTCCATGCGCCTTCAATACCGATTTTGTGCAAGTTCCACTGCTTGCTGTAATATTGGTCATTGGGGCCAGTCAATGAAGGACTTGCTTCTTCATTTTCTTGGGGTCTTAAAAATTCTCCTAGCCAAGCGGCTTCACCTGGTTGAGGAATCTTGCTGTAGATATAGTTTGGTTCAATGAATTCTGTAGCTTGGGCAAACTGAGATTTTTTCAGTTCTTGGAGCCGTTGGCGATCGCCCTTGATAATATACACATTATCTTTTTTGGAAAACTTGTTGTCTAATTGGGGTGTAACGTTATATTGTTTGGCGATCGCTTGCAAATTCTGTTCCACCACAGATGATGGAATATCTTCCCGAAAATCAAGCAAAATCGTCTCAAACTCTCCTTTAGCTGCCAATCCCTGAAAATTCAGGAAACCAAATATGGCAGATCCCAGCCCAATGACAAACAAGCACAATAATATAAGTTTTCTCATATTAACTCATCACCGCTTTTTGCCAGTTTGCTCACTACCATAACTTATCTGCATCACTTGTTGGTGGATTTTGCACTTTTAGTTACAAGTTTCACTCAGGACTGAGGATTTTTTTAAACGATGGAACGTGGTCTTTTGTGGTTGCCCCTATTAGTAATGTTTTTCTGGTTGGCTTGGCAAGGCTCGAAGGAGTATCAAAAAGTTGAAGCCTATCGCGCCTGGGCAGAGCAATTTGAACGAGCTAAGTATGATATTTATTCCGTACTAGGTCAAAAAGGCAATAATCTAACTTGGGGAAAACCCACGCCTAAAGGGCCGATTAAACTAGAAACATTCTCTTTGCTTGATATCAAACAAATCCAGTTTTTAGTTGATGACAAATCAGTAGATGTAGAGAATCCACCGGAAAAAGGTCGTTCTATAGAATTAGAATTTCTATTTTCCGAATCTACTAACTCAGTGCGGGTTCCGTTTACAGAAATCCCTTTGGCGGCGGAATGGGGTAAATTTTTGCAGGGAGTATTAGAAGACTTGCGATCGCAACCACAGTTGTAACTGGAGCATCCCAATACTGCTCTGCTCGGATAAGCATTTGTGTGCTGATGTAGCTGTCGCTTTGCAACAACCCTTAGAACGTATTTCCCTGGAGATGGTTTTCCGCAGTTTATACTTTTTTAATCGCGCACGATGCCTACGGCGGGCTACGCCTACGCAAAACCCACAACTACATATTCCTTGGTTAGTAGAGCATCAGCGTTCTATAGGACTCATATTTGATTTTTGAAAAAAATTCGGTACACCTTAATCTTCTGAAATCCTATTGCCTATTGCCTATTGCCTACCTACGCAAATGCTTTCAGTAATCAAACCGGATTCCTATATGAGCTTGGTTAAAGCTATTCGCCGACGACACCGACGCAATGCCGCAAGGTCTCTTGACATCTGGGCTGAGGCTTTAACTTGACACCAATGGCAAGATGCCTACCCCACAAGAGTATTTAAGACAGAATCAAACTGCTGTAAGTCTTTTTAGTAAGGCTGGGGAGTGTGGAAATAGAAAAAGCGATCGCATCCTCGCTTTCCGAAATTCCTTAGTGTTACACTGTAGTCAATATCAAACCTCATCACAACTCCAACGAGATAGCACAAATGAAGTAGTACCAAACACCTGTTGCACCAAAGCAACAAATGTCAACGAAGAATAAACGCAACTAGTTTGACAGGGTTACTTCACATAGTCATGCACTAAAAATATTGTCATCATTCATATCTACAATAAACCGATTGACAAGTGTCTACGGCTACTTTTTTGTGTCTAATCTACCCGCAGATTTTGGAAAAATGCGGGTGATAATTTGCGAATTGAGGTTTGAGAAGAATGCCGAAAAAATCAATATTGGTAGCTGAGAATTTAGCCTATAATCTCAGCTTAGATAGAACTTTGTTTCAAGGAGTTCATGTGAGTATCGAGGCGGGCGATCGCATTGCTTTAGTCGGTCGCAACGGTGTAGGAAAATCAACCCTACTCAAGATAATTACAGGTCAAATTAGCCCTAATACAGGCTCAGTTTGGCGTAATGATGTTGTCTATTATTTGCCACAAATCAGCACTATCAGACAAGAAATAACAGCAGATACAGTACTTAATTTTTTGATTTCTACCTCTGATGAATGGTGGAAGATTGAGGAGATTTTACAAACACAATTCCACACAGCACTTGACTTATCTTTACCAATTACTAACTTGAGCGGTGGAGAAATTACTAAACTATTTCTGGCAATCGGTTTAGCTCAAGAACCAAACTTGCTATTACTTGATGAGCCAACAAATCACATGGATTTGGAAGCGCTAGAAAGCTTAAAGCAGTTTCTTCAAGATTTTCCCGGTGCTTTTGTAATTGTCTCACATAAGCCTTTTTTCCTAGATCAAGTGACAGATGTAACCTGGGAACTTACACCTGCTGGCGTGAAAGTATATGGCGGTAATTTCTCACACTATCGAGAACAGAAAGAAATCGAGTTAGAGGTAGCATTGCGATCGCACGAAGCCGCTAGAAAGGAACTCAAACGTACCCAAGCCACAGCTATGCAAGAACAGCAACGCGCAGCCCAATCTAACCGTAACGGTCGCGCCAAGTTCCTTAATGGTAGTATTGATAGAATGGCAGCCGGACTAATTAAAACTAAAGCTGAAGCGTCTACCGGAACTGCGAAGAAGAAACATGAAGCAGCAGTAGCAAAGGCTAATCAAAAGGTTGCAGAGACAAAGGTCAAAACTACCAAAGTCACGAGTATTCAACTAGAAGAAAAAAATCAAAAGCGCCGAAATCTAATTAATATCCAGGGTGCAAATCTGAGGATATCAGAACGTTTATTGATTCAAAATATTCAACTGCATATATCATCTGGCGATCGCATAGCTATTATCGGCGCAAACGGTTCTGGTAAATCGAGTTTGGTCAAAGCAATTTTGGGGATAGAAAACCAAACAGCAGTTTTGGAGTCAGGTGAGGTTTTGCTCACACCAGCGATGAAAGCTGTATATCTCGATCAAACCTACGAATTGGTAAATCGCCAATACACACTTTTGGAAAATATGCAAGCTGCCAATCCTAATCTCAGCTATCAGCTTTTGCGTCAACAACTGGGACACTTCCTTTTTAAATATAATGACGTTCACAAAAGCGCTTCCATACTGAGTGGGGGTGAGTTGGCAAGGTTAGCGATCGCTATGATAAGTATCTCAGAAATCGATTTACTGATTCTCGATGAGCCAACTAATAACCTGGATATTGAAACTGTTGAACAAATGGTAGTAGGTATCAATGATTACCAAGGAGCGCTTTGGGTAATTTCCCACGATATCGATTTCCTCAGCCGGATTAACATTACCCAAGGGTTCAAATTGAAGGAACAAACTTTGCAAATGACGACTTATTTACCGAGTACACCAGAGCAATATTATCGAGAGTTGCTGGAATGCCATCAATAAAGCGATCGCCAACGCCAAATTTCTAGCTCTACAATAGAAGCCGCAAAGCATACAGGCAAGTTATAATTCTCTTGCGGTGCAACGTAACAAAAATTTATGAGTAATCCCCTTGTGCAAGCCTTTTTCGTAGGCAGAGCGGTGGCAGAAGTAGTTAATGAGCGTTTAGAGGTCGCCTTGACCGATGCTTTGAGCGATCTGGGCAAATTTGATGCAGAAGCTAGAGAGCAACTGCGCCAGTTTACAGAAGAAGTCCTAGAACGGGCAAATCGGGCAGCAGAATCAGCTAATGCTGGTCAATCTACTACAGGTACTAGACAAACCAGTTCTGATTCCGGTGACTTGCAAGCAGATATTGACGAATTAAGAGCAGAAATTGCCCTGTTACGAACAGAATTGCAGCATTATCGCCGAACTTCTGCATAAATTTTAGTCATTAGTCATTGGTTATTAGTCATTGGTCAAAAATTATGTACAAATGACAAATGACAAAGGACACTTAAGAAAAAAACAGTTTAGGAATCAGAGTGTCTTTTCTTCCAAGTGATTCGGTCGCAAACCAACGGTAAACAAAGTATATGGAACAAGGTTATTCAGAGAAGGCATACCGTTGGAATCGGGAAAAATACTCTAGCAGACGGCGTTTTGTGGACATTTGGTCTTTTGTCTTGACCTTATTGTTCAAACTTTGGCTATACAACAAATCTTGGAGTTATCCGGGTGGTGTGAGTGACGCAAAGCAAGCTGCAAGACGCAAAACCCAAGCGGTTTGGATTCGCAATACCCTACTTGATTTAGGCCCAACCTTCATCAAAGTTGGGCAACTTTTTTCTACCCGTGCTGATATATTCCCTGGTGAATATGTAGAAGAACTAGCCAAGTTACAAGACAAAGTACCGGCATTTAGCTATGAGCAAGTAGAAGCGACCATTGAGAAAGAACTAGGCAAAAAAATTCCTGAACTCTTCCATAATTTTGAACCGATTCCCTTAGCTGCCGCTAGCTTGGGGCAAGTGCACAAAGCTGTGCTACATACTGGGGAATCGGTTGTTGTCAAGGTGCAACGTCCTGGACTAAAGAAGTTATTTGAAATAGATTTACAGATTCTCAAGGGAATTACCCGCTACTTTCAAAACCATCCCAAATGGGGACGGGGGAGAGATTGGTTGGGTATTTACGAAGAATGTTGCCGCATTCTTTGGGAAGAAATTGATTATCTTAACGAAGGTCGTAACGCCGATACTTTTCGCCGGAACTTTCGCGGCTACGATTGGGTGAATGTCCCCAGAATATACTGGCGTTACGCCACTTCCAGAGTACTGACTTTGGAATATCTTCCTGGAATTAAAATTAGCCAATACGAAGCTTTAGAAGCAGCGGGTTTGGATCGAAAAGCGATCGCTCGTCAAGGCGCTCAAGCCTACTTACTACAATTACTCAATAGTGGCTTTTTCCACGCCGATCCTCACCCAGGCAATATTGCCGTCAGTGCAAATGGCGCTCTCATATTCTACGATTTCGGGATGATGGGGCGGATTAAGTCCAACATCCGCGAAGGACTGATGCAAACACTGTTTGGCATTGCCCAAAAAGATGGCGATCGCGTTGTGCAGTCTCTCATCGATTTAGGTGCGATCGCCCCAACCGATGACATGGGGCCAGTCCGGCGTTCCGTCCAGTATATGCTGGACAATTTCATGGATAAGCCCTTTGAAAACCAATCAGTCGCGGCAATCAGTGACGACCTTTACGAAATAGCTTATAATCAGCCATTTAGATTTCCTGCAACTTTCACTTTTGTGATGCGAGCCTTTTCTACCCTAGAAGGGGTAGGCAAGGGTTTAGATCCAGAATTTAACTTTATGGAAGTTGCCAAACCGTATGCAATGCAACTTATGACCGATATGAATGGTTCTGAGGGGAATAGCTTTCTGAACGAATTAAGTCGCCAAGCAGCTCAGGTAAGTAGTACCGCCTTTGGTCTACCACGTAGATTAGAGGATACACTGGAGAAGCTAGAGCAGGGAGATATGCGCTTGCGCGTTCGATCTATAGAAACCGAACGCCTGCTACGACGACAGAGCAGTATTCAACTCTCAATAAGTTATGCTCTGTTAATCAGTGGTTTCACACTTTCAGCTACGATTTTAGTGGTTAGCAATTATGTATGGTGGGCACTAGTGCCTGGTTTAATTGTAGCGGCGCTCTCAGTGATCCTGATCCGACTACTTTTACGCCTAGACCGTTACGATCGTATGTATTAATTGTTGCAAAAAAAATTATGAAACTCAATTTCACGGGTTTTAGCGATCCGGGACTTATTCGTTCTACTAATCAGGATGCTTACTATATCGACCCAGAAGGTCGGTTTTTCGTCGTCGCCGATGGAATGGGTGGTCATGCCGGAGGTGAGGAAGCAAGTCGCATTGCTACTGGAGAAATTCAGGCGTATTTGGTAGCAAATTGGGAATCTTCTAAATCTTCTCAAGAATTGCTAGAGCAAGCTTTGTGGGGAGCCAATGAAGCGATTTTGCGGGATCAGCAAAACCATCCCGAACGCGCCGACATGGGGACAACGGTTGTAGCAGTGATTTTTCGCGCTCCAGAGTCGCCTTGGTGCGCTCATGTTGGCGATTCGCGGCTGTATCGCTTGCGGGAGTCGCACTTAGAACAGGTAACAGAAGACCACACTTGGGTAGCACGAGCAATCAAAATCGGTGACATCACCTTAGATGAAGCACGATTACATCCTTTTCGTCATGTATTATCCCGCTGTTTGGGACGTGAAGACTTACATCAGATTGATGTACAACCACTAGATGTCAAAGCTGGCGATCGCTTGCTGTTATGTAGTGATGGTCTTACAGAAGAACTTGTTGAGCAAAAGATTGCTAGCTGTTTGCAAGATAGTCCTTGGCTTGATAAAGCTGCCATCTCTCTAATTGAGGCTGCCAAAGACCACGGAGGGCACGATAACATTACAGTTGTCATCGTCTCACTCGAAGAAAATAGTCATTAGTTATTGCTCTTTTTCCAAGGACAAAGGACAAATCCGGTAAATATACTCAGTAATTTGTTCAGTGTGAGCATTTTTCCTTTTTACAATTTGATACAAATATTTTTAGCCTCTAAAATGACCTAAAGAGGCTAGATTTGCATAAATTGGTTAATTGACATCTTGCACGCAATAAGGTAGAGCGACTATAATTCACGCTTATTACCATTAATTCCCCAACCTCCTTAAAATCTCCGCCCTCCGAAGCTTCCTCCATACTGGAGGAGAAAGCATCTTAGGTTTTTTTAACAGAAAAACTAAGACGTTTAAGCATAGCACCTGATCTTCTCCTCAAAGGAGAATTGTGCGAAGCAGGAAGGAATCAGGGAGGTAGTTATACTTATCCGAGGCTAAATAGAGCCTATTTTCCGGAATATGGTTCAAATAACTTGGGTGGTATATCAGTAGGATTAGGTGCAAGATATCAGAGCAGAAAAAGTCCACATTTCGGATGTGGGCAATCTGTCAAACAATTGTTATCTTTCGTAATACGGAGGAACAAATGTTGGACAGATATGAGTCCAAATCTTATCCCATTTGGACTTCTGTGAGCGATATCACCTTTACGCGTTGTTTTTTCGGAGTTAACTATGAATCAACCCATGAAACTATCTTTGGAACAGCAATTCAGCATCTGCTCATTTGCTACTCAGGTACAAAATATGAGCCACGACCAAGCTAAAGACTTTTTAGTTAAGCTCTATGAGCAAATGGTTGTGCGCGAGGCAACTTATCAAGAGCTTCTTAAGCACCAGTGGGGCTTAGATTCCGGTTCCACTATGGCATAGAGTCGTTCTGATGTCGCAGTGGGCGACCTCCTTCTCTTGCTTGGTTCCAAGGAGGAAAAGAGCTGGGGATGTCGGGGCGTCAACTTCGATAAGTAATTCCACAAGAGCTATGCAAAAGTTCAATCCACGAAATTAACTAAGAATGAGTAACATTTTCTACGGCATATCTGTTGGAGTCTAGACTTAATTTCAGCTTTGTAGACTAAAATTTCTGTTTACTTTAGCCAAACTTCTTCTTGTTTCGTCTAGTCTGAGAATCACACCTGCGTAAATTGACAATTTACTGGAATGTATACAGAGGAATATTCAGAGAGAATTTAGACAGCACTAATTGAGCAGCTAGTGATTTCACTCTTTATACATATAACTAGAACTTACATCTTTATATATATTTTGTTTATAAAAGTTTACATTATTTGAGTGACGACCCCTTAGTTACATCTAAAACAGGTAACATTAAGAAATTATTCCTAGTAGTCTCTCAAGGCAAGTTTGCTTTATTTAAAATTCTCCGCGTCTCTGTGTCAGTCCTAAGCCGTCAAATTTGGATTGACAGACCACTAGCTGGAAAGATCGTATGGAGAATCTGTATCAATACTTTCTAGTTTTGTTAGAATTTGAGGCTTAATCTTTTCATACTCGCTTTTGAGTAAGCTTTTACTGATTTGTGGGTCAGCAGAGGACATTAAGGTGTTGCTCATTGCGACCCACTCTTGTAATCGCTGGCGTTGGGCAGAAGCAACGCTGGAAAGTAAGATATGGGTACAGCGATTTGGTGTTTCTCGTGCAAAGAATAACAAGCGGTAGTAACCTGTGTGCTGGAGTAATCTGGCAATTTCTTGACCAAGACTGCTTTTGAAATCAAGGTAATAAGGCAACCATTTAGCACCATGCTTGCGGTTATAGATGACAGTAATCCATAGCAACATGGGATGAGGAATCGAGATGAAAAGAAATTGGTTATAGCGGGTACAGAGTAAGCGCTTTTGAATTTCTGCTTGTGGTAGCATCACCCATAGGGCTGGTAGAATCTCCCCATTGGTTTGAATGGTCTGGGGAAAGACAATATCGGCAATTGGTTTATTTTGGGGCCAGGAAATGGCACGAGCGATTTCATCGTTTGACCAGGATACCCGCAAATCGGCTTTAGTCTTTTGTTCAAGCTCAGGGCTAGCTGTACTAGAAGGAACTAGAGCATGGCTGTCTTGCTGAATTTTGCGTGTATGCTCAGGCTTTTCTAGAGATGCTAAAACTCTGAGAATTTCAGTGATGCTTTGGGGGCGATCGCGTGCTAGTTTAGCTAGACAACTCATCACCAAATTTTCAATTTCTTTTGGTAGTTCTAATCCAGGCACAACCTCAGCAAAAGAACGTGGTTTTTGATAGTGATGTGTTTTATACCATGCTCCAAAAGAGTGAGTTGGTGCTACCAGTGGCATTTTGCCTGTGAGCATCTCAAACATCATGACGCCCAAACTATAAATATCAGCACGGTTGTCTAATTCCTTACCCTCCATCTGTTCGGGAGAAGAATAAGCCAATGTCCCTAAATAGAATTTTGTATGGTCACCATCTGACTGTAATAATTTAGCAATACCAAAATCTAGAACCTTGACCAATTCTCCAAAACTGGGATCTTGAATCACCAGCATATTACTTGGCTTGACATCACGATGGATAATTGGGCAAATAGTACCATCAACTGGGATGCCATCATGGGCACACTGTAATCCTAGGCTGAGTTGACGCGCCATACTCAGGAATCTTGGTAAAGGCAGTCGTTGCTTGCGAATAATATTGTTCAGGCTTTGTCCTTGTAGATATTCCATGACGTAGAACGGGGTGTTATTGTCATCTACGCCATAATCCATAACTCGGACAATATGGATGCTTTTTTGCCCTAGTAAAGCACAGGTTTTTGCTTCTCGCTCAAAGCGGTCTTGCAATCGCATCTTTTCATTTTGGATTGAGAGAGCCAGAAACTTAACCGCAACAGGTACACCTCCCAACAAAGTATCTTTAGCACGATAAACCCGACCCATTGCTCCAGTACCGATTAACTCCTGGAGTTGGTAGCGTTTGCTGAGTAAGCGACCAATGTTGGGGTCTGACATAGAAAATTTGAATCCAAAAGCAGGTTGTAAGTGTTTGGGAGGAAAAAGTTATTGCGTCTAGAAATGACTTTCTACGCTCGTACCGCAAGCTAGAAGTCGGAAGTCAAAAGGCAAAAAGCTTATAGGATAGGCTTTTGTGCGATTTTCAATCGTTGCTCTATTTGGGCGGTGCTGTACTAGCTTTTTCAGTCGTCTTTTAGAGGATTGAAACCATAATCTAGCAGTTTGTAACCAAGACGGTTATTACAACTGGTGCAATATGCTAAATCAAACAAGCAGAAAAGGTAGATTTATAATGATGCTTTGTACCATTTTGCACTTTAATTGTGGTGTAGTTTTAGTTTGCCCAATTTTGACTAAATAGATAACTCTGGGGTATGCCAAAAACTTTAATTAGGAAGTACCACACTCACCACAGAGTTCTGAAAATTGAGTAATGAGTGCAGAGTGCAGTCTCTTCTATACGAGAGGCTGCACTACACGCTAGAGCGTCTCCCCTTCGGTGCGAGACGAGCTTTCTATATTCGGAGAAGACCGCACTGGCCTGACTACACAGACAAAACTCACCTCCGCAGGTCATCAAACCCTTGAATTGGTATGCTTTCCACGGAGGCAGACTTTGCTTATGTAGTAGCTAATCATAGTCGCCCAATACTCTTAAAAAATCCTCTTATGGCCTGACCATATTTTTGACCTTTAGGCTCATTATAAAACTATGTAATGATGCCTTTTTATTAATAAAACTGTCATAGCTACTAATTGGTAGTTTTTCGTTTTTTTTGTATATTAGGATAAATGTCAAAACTTGATTTATTACCCATTACATAGTATTGAAATCGACGCTCGATAATTTTGTTCAATCGGGAAATAAAATCATAAAGAAAGCCTGGATTGTTCCTAATTTCTGTCAATGCTGTGATCAATTTCCCTTGTTTTATTGGCTCTACAACTTGAAGGTAAGCTACATTTTTCTTATAGACTGCAAGATTATAAGACAGAGCGTGCATTAAAGCTGGATTCTTTTTCACAATCTCTTGTTGCATGAAAGAATTAGTAGCTTTGCAGTATTGATTTAGACGTGGTAATTGGCTTTGATATACAAGAGAGCCAGAGCGCGAACGGTAGAAATAATAAGGTTTTGGTTCAAGAAAAAAGCGAGATCCTTTGATTAAGCATTTCATATCCAGCCAAAAGTCTTGACCCATTCTGATGTCTTCATCATATTCGATGCCGTGCTTAACCAAAAATTCTCGTTTGAATAGAGGCTTGCTTAAACCAAGATGCAACCCTGGTTGCCCATAGACATCAGTTTCTACAAAATAAACAATATCAATTTGGAGAGTTTTATCTATACTTTCTCCACTTTCTTCAATTAATGTGCTCCAAGGGGATGTTTCACCATCCTTGATTAAATAAACATCATCAGCAATCATGTCTGCATTTATTTCATTTGCCCGCGACACAAGCTTTTCTAATCTTTCTGGAGCATACCAATCATCTGAATCAAGCACAGCAATCCATTCTCCTTGGGCTGCTCTAAGGGCACGATTTCGTGCAGCAGCAGCCCCAAGATTTTGTTGATTAACTATTACTTTGAGACGTTGGTCTTTAAAACTTTTAGCGACTTCGACAGTTTTATCACTTGAAGCATCATCGACTATAATAACTTCAATATCAGTAAGTGTTTGCTCTAAAGCTGATTCTATTGACTTCGCAATATAAGCTTCAGTATTGTAAGCAGGGATAATGACAGAGACTTTAGGATTCATAAAACTGGACTCTAGACTACAAGATTCGGTAAAAATACTAAAAGTCTGACGATAATTTGATAATTTATTTTTTAGTATACAACTCAGTAGTTAAGTGAGAATAAATGATGATTCCTTAAGCTCGTGGGGAGTGTGGGGAGGAATTGAGAATGGGCAAACATTGAGCGCTTTGTGCAACGACACCTCCCACACCTCCCCCACACTCCACACTATCCGACTCTATGAGTGAGAAATTCGGGTTAGGTTGGCTGACGCTCTAGACTAGCTTCCATTGTGTTAGTTAAAAAATGACCAGCCAAGATGCCACTACTGAGGTAATATGTATCTTCCGAAATCCGGTGTAGGGTTTCAAAGCCGCTACGACGCTGACGATCGCCTAGTACCCAGTAACGCTGTACGATAGTATCTAGACCAATCCAGCCTTCGCCTTCAACCTGCCCCAAAATATTATGTTGTAGTAAAAAAGTATACTGACGCTCTCCATCATGTAGCCGCCCCTTGTATTGTAGAGAGATTTCTGAGCGATCGCTACCTGGGAATATCAGTTTTGTAGCCATAGTAAACCAGTTATCTCGATTCCAAGCTACCAAGGTCATACCCTTGACACTGATTGGCATACCATTACGTTCTAGCCAATTTCCTTGCATTGTCCAGCGTCCTGGTTCCAATAAAAAAGTATGAGCCACCTTTTATATTCCCTGCCTTGATCGAGTACCGCCAAGACTACAGTTATAGCAGTACTAAGTTGTGTTAGCGATAGCGGGGCGTTTAGCCCGTGAAGATTGAAGGAGGCAGGAGGCAGGAGGCAGGAGGCAGGAGGCAGAAGGTTTTTTTTCACTTATGGGATTCAAACCCCTCCTGAAAAAGAGCCACCAAATTAAAAATTTGGAGTTCTTGTCTTAAACCCAAGACCCTATGCGGGCTGTTACAGATAGCGCAGCGGTAGCTCAGGAAAGGAGCGTCGGGCAGTTTTCCTCTACTCTTGACTGCCCGACGCTCGCGGACTCGCTAACGCTGCGCTATCTGCCTCCAACATCCTCGATAAAGAAATTTTTTTGTCTTGTTATAAGAAGAATTCAGAACTCAGGAGTCAGAATTCAGAATTGAATTGGAGTCCGACTGGGTAATTAATATTGGTTTAAAATCTTGCCCGCAAGTGGCGCGAAAAAATTAAAATATTCTCGCCTTAAAACTCTATCCCTTTATGGGTAGAGTATTCACCAATTCTGAATTCTGAATTCTGAATTCTGACTCCTGTTTTATTGTTCCTGTTTTAGGACTCAGGACTGACTTTGATGTATTTCTCCCAAAAGTACTTCTTGAGGTGCTCCAGTGGCAGTAGGTAAGTTGCCAGGGATACCCAAATGTCGCCAGTAGGCTAAAACTGCAAAGGCGATCGCTTCTTTAAAATCTGCACTCAATCCGACTTCATCTGTAGTCCAGACTGGTATTGATGTCAATAATAACTGTAATCTTTGTTTCAAATAGAGATTTCGACTACCACCGCCACATAATAGTACCCGTTGTGGCATTTCCGGCAAAAAAGTGCGGTAACTGTGAACAATTGAAGCAGCTGTAAGTTCGGTAAGGGTTGCCAGTATGTCAGCAGGATTAAGTTGGTATGCTTGGGCATCTTTTAAACACTGATGCAGGTAAGTCACACCAAATAACTCTCGTCCAGTCGATTTGGGCGGCGGTAGATGAAAGTAGTCTTGGTTGAGCCATTGTTCTACCAAAGGATGGCAAGGAGTACCACTCGCTGCCCAATTGCCATCTTCATCGTAAGTTTTAGCACCAGCGCTTAAATGCTCTACCGCCAGATCCAACAGACTATTTCCTGGGCCAGTATCCCAAGCGCGAATTTTTGAGAGCCAGTCGCCATGTCGAGGTGGAATATAAGCAACATTGCCAATACCACCGATGTTTTGAATACAACGCCCTTCCTGGGGATGACTGAGTAAATAGGCATCTACTCTGGGTACGAGAGGCGCACCATGACCACCAATAGCGATATCAGCAACACGGAAATTGCTCACAGTTGTAATGCCCGTAAGATGGGCAATTAATTCACCGCGCCCTATTTGCAGACTATAACCGAGTGGGGAATAAGGAGTGGTTTTCTTTTCTATTTCCCTATCCGCAGGTGGTCGATGATAAACTGTCTGACCGTGGGAACCAATGAGAGTTGCTGGCTGATGATCAATTTGAATATTTTGAGCGGCTTGGGCAAAGACAATGGCGATCGCATCATCTATTTCTGCCAATTCTGCCATTGAAATGGCAACGCCTGCACCAACCGCCAATATTTTTTCTCTGAGTTCGGCTGGATAAGGATATGTTGCGCCCGCTAGCAACTCAACTTTGAGATCCAATTCTGTACCGGAAATCTCTACCAAAGCAGCGTCTATGCCATCTACGGACGTGCCACTAATTAAACCGATAACGCGAGTAGGGACAGCAGCTTCTTCAGTCGGATGCATTGATAAAGATTCTTTTGTTGATTAGCAAGAGGTAGTTTAATTCATGTTACTAGCTATGTCAAAAAAACATCAGATGGCATAGTTAACTATCCCCAGGCTCTACGTTTGCGTAGTGTGCCGTAACCTGGATTTAAAAAGTTCCATTGAAAAGTCAACATTCAATAAAAATTAGGGCGAGCTTACTTAAGCTCGCCCTAATTTTTTTCCCATTCATTTTATGATCAGCGGCTCTACAACACTTAGATAATGCCCGAATTGCTTCCTGCTTAGAGGTGTGGGCATTGTCCACAGGCTTAACTTGGGATAGAAATGATCCTAAAACCCAGGTCTTAAGAATCGATATGATAGAAAAGTAGATAAAACTTAAAAAATATTTATCGAATGGTGCTTCAATCATCTGGCTTGTCCAAGATCAAAGACTCACTAACACAAAAAATCTTTTTGGGTAATGAACCCAATGCTGAGTTGATTGCAATTCTCACCGTTTACTTTGTCCAAGGAATTTTAGGGTTATCACGTCTAGCCGTGAGCTTTTTCCTCAAAGATGAACTGCTGCTGAGTCCAGTCGAGGTGTCGGCGCTATTGGGAATTGTCTTCCTACCTTGGATGATCAAGCCGGTGTTTGGTTTTATCTCTGATGGTTTGCCTATATTTGGCTATCGTCGGCGTCCTTACTTGATTTTATCCGGGATACTGGGAACTGCTTCCTGGGTGAGTTTGGCCACAATAGTTCATACTAGCTGGGCAGCTACCTTAGCGATCGCTCTTGGTTCTCTGTCTGTCGCCATGAGTGATGTGATAGTTGACTCGCTGGTTGTAGAACGAGCCAGAGGCGAATCCCAAGCGAAAGCTGGTTCACTACAATCTCTGTGTTGGGGTGCTTCTGCGATCGGAGGTTTAATCACAGCATACTTCAGTGGTCTGCTGCTCCAATACTGTACTACCCGTACTGTCTTTGGAATTACCGCCCTCTTCCCTCTCATTGTCTCAGGGGTAGCTTGGTTAATTGCTGAGTCCCCTGTCAGCAAAGATGCTAAAGATAGTAATCACACCAACCCTTTAGCAATCAAAGATCAACTGAAGCAGCTACGTCAAGCCATTACCCAAAAAAGAATTTGGCTACCAACGGCCTTTGTCTTCATCTGGCAAGCTACCCCAAATGCTGACTCAGCCTTTTTCTACTTCGCTACCAACGAACTCCACTTTGAACCAGAATTTTTGGGGCGGGTAAACTTGGTGGGAAGTTTCGCTTCTTTGGCAGGTGTTTGGATTTTTCAACGTTTCCTCAAGAGCATCCCTTTTCGGGTGATTTTTGCTTGGAGTACTGTGCTTTCCTCAATTTTGGGGATGACGATGCTGTTGTTAGTGACTCATACAAACAGGCTATTGGGTATAGATGACCACTGGTTTAGTTTGGGTGATAGCCTGATTCTCACTGTGATGGGGAAAATTGCCTTTATGCAAGTGATGGTTCTAGCAGCAAGGCTTTGTCCCCCTGGTGTGGAAGCGACATTATTTGCCTTGTTAATGTCGGTGTTTAATTCAGCAGCAACGGTTTCCCATGCATTCGGGGCATTAATCACCTATTGGCTGGGGATCACTGCAACAAACTTTGAGTCACTTTGGTTATTGGTGGTAATTACTAACCTCAGCACGCTGTTGCCCTTACCATTTATCAACTGGCTACCTGCTGCTGAGGAACAAACTGAGACACCCAAAGATGGAGAACAACCGTTTTTGCCAGATTTGATGTCTGAGTTGGTACTGAGAGAATCAGAGTCGAAAATAGTGGAATAGTGTAAGAAATCTCATGCAAATTCAAGCCAGTCTACTGCTTTGCTGTTGTAGTAACTGGCGGCGTAAAGTTGCAAATAACTTAATTTTAGCAGCTACATCTTTTTGTTCAAGATAACAATAATAAACCAAGTATATGCAGAGTTTTAAAAGTCAAGAGAGCTTAGTTACAGAAAAATCCTACACCCGTGCAGACTGGCAAGGAGGATATCAATCTCTCACCCAAGAATTTGATTATTGGATTGATGATATAGAAGGGCAAATTCCTACAGAATTACAAGGTACGCTGTTTAGAAATGGCCCTGGTTTACTGGATGTGAATGGGCAATCTCTTCATCACCCATTTGATGGGGACGGGATGATTAGCAAAATTACCTTTACTAATGGTCGTGCCCATTTTCGCAACCGCTTTGTCCGTACAACTGGCTATTTGGCAGAGCAAAAGGCGGGAAAAATTCTCTATCGCGGTACTTTTGGTACTCAAAAACCTGGTGGTTGGCTAGCTAATATATTTGACTTTAAACTCAAAAATATTGCTAATACAAATGTTATCCATTGGGGTGGTAAACTGCTAGCACTCTGGGAAGGATCTGAAGCACATCGCCTCGATCCCTACACTCTTGAAACCTTGGGGAATGAATATTTTAATGGTGTTTTGTCAGCAGGTGAAGCTTTCGCTGCACATCCCCGTTTGGAAAAAAATTGCGATCAAGATGGAGGTGCATCTTGCCTGGTAAATTTCTCAATTAAGCCAGGATTATCTACCACAATTACTATTTTTGAGCTAAACCCAACCGGTGAAATTATCAGACGGCACGCTCATAAGGTTCCAGGTTTCTGTTTTATTCACGATTTCGTAATTACTCCCAATTACTGTATATTCTTTCAAAATCCTGTCACCTTCAATCCCATACCTTTCGCCTTGGGAATACGTGCGGCAGGAGAATGTATTAAATTTCAGCAAAATCAGCCTACTCAAATTCTAATTATTCCCCGCTTCCCTAAAGAAGGGCAAGAAGAGATGAAAATTCTGGAAACTCAATCGGGTTTCGTCTTCCACCACGTTAATGCTTTTGAAGTGGGAGAGGAAGTTTTGATTGACTCCATTTGCTATCAAGATTTGCCAGAAGTGGAACCTAAAAGCGATTTTCGGGACGTTGATTTTGAGGCGCTTTCACCTGGACAACTTTGGCGATTTTATCTGAATCTCAAGAATGGAACAGTCCGACGGGAATTGATTGATGGCCGCTGTTGTGAATTTCCTAGCATACATCCGGCGAATGTAGGACATCTTTATCGATATCTATATATAGGTGCGGCTCATGCTGAGACTGGTAATGCTCCCTTACAAGCATTGCTGAAAATTGATTTAGAGTCTGGAGAAAGACAAATATGGAGTGCTGCACCCCGTGGTTTTGTGGGTGAACCGATTTTTGTCCCGCGCCCAGGTTCCGAAAAGGAAGATGATGGTTGGGTATTAGCTTTGGTTTATGATGCTACCCATCACCGCTCAGATTTGGTAATTTTGGATGCTAGTGATTTCTCTAAAGGAGCGATCGCGCGACTAAATTTGAAACATCATATCCCCTATGGTCTGCATGGGAGCTTTACTTCTGAGGTTTTTGGGGAAATTTGATTCCTTATTTGGGTGAAACCATTTTTTCGCTGGCAATAATATGTAAATCGATATTTTTGAGCAAGCGCACTAATTTTTGCGTCAAAGATCCTTTTATGAGCATTTGCCAGCGCGATCGCTGACTCTCTCCAATTACAATTTGGGTAATCCGATATTTCTCGGCGACTTCTGCGATCGCATTAGCTATGTTACCGTTGGTAACACGAATGAAAGTACCTTCAAATTCTTTACAGAGTTTCTCACATGTGTGGATGTGTAAGCTTTCCTCTTTGCTAAGGAAACGTTCTGGATCGGCAACGAATAAGGTATAAAGTGGCGCGTTCATATAGTTAGCCAGTCTCGCACCCCGGCGCAACAGTTGCACTGAATTGGGATAGGTGGATACACACACCAAAACCCGCTCGTGAATATTACAAAATTGCCCGTTGGGGATAGTGGCGATCGCATTTTCTTCCACGTTGTCTGCTACTTCCCGCAAAGCCAACTCCCGCAAAGCAATCAGGTTACGGCGTTGGAAAAAGTTATCGAGGGATTGTTGAATTTTTTGCGATTCATAAATCTTTCCTTCTAACAACCGTTCTTGCAGTGTTTCCGGTGTGACATCCACTACTACTATTTCGTCTGCATCATCCAGAATCCTATCAGGAACACGCTCACGGACTATCACGCTTGTAATTCTGGCTACTAAGTCATTAAGACTTTCCAAATGTTGGACATTCATTGTGGAGTAGACATCAATACCTGCTGCTAAAACTACTTCTACATCTTCGTAGCGTTTTTCACGTGGGGAACCAGGGACATTGGTATGAGCAAGTTCATCAATTAAGACTAATTGAGGCGATCGCTTTAAAATAGCATCTGTATCCATATCCGTTAGCGTCAACTCACCGCGAGGATATTGCTTACGGGGTAAAATCTCCAGTCCCTCTGCTTTTTCAGCCGTCTCTTTCCGTCCGTGAGTTTCTAAAAGCCCAACAACGACATCAATTCCTTCCTGTTTGAGTGCATGTCCCTCTTCCAGCATTCGGTAAGTTTTACCTACCCCAGGAGCCATGCCAATAAATATTTTATGCTTTCCCCGTCGTCGTGCCGGATAAAGCGAGTAACTTCCAGAATTTAAAGGTGCAGTGCCAGCAGAACTAGCATTACTATTGTCTGACATTTCATTCTTGGTATTTGTATGGCAATCCTATTTCATCAGAAAACGGCACTTTACCTATGCCCAATGCCCCATTCACTTTTATTAATTTTGCTGACGATTAATATCTTGCAAGTCAAGAGCATAATTCAATCGGAGAACATTGACCCCTGGCTCACCAAAAATCCATAAAAATCTGCCATCAGTATACTTATTAATTAAAGGTAGAATCTCATCTTCTTTTACTCCCCGCGCACCAGCAACCCGTGTCAATTGTTGCCGTGCTGCTCTGAAGGAAATATGTGGATCTAAACCGGAAGCAGAGGTATAAATTATATCGGCGATTGGTTGAAGATTTTCGTCTCGCAATTGATTGGACTGTTCTAGAATCCGCTTTAGTAGCTCTGGATTGCTAGCAGCGAGATTGCTAGCTCCAGATATGCCAGTTGGCCTAGCTCTTTTGCCTTGGCTATATCTAATAGTACTGGGACGAGGATGGAAATATCGCTCAGATGTGAACAGCTGACCAATCAAAGCCGAACCAATGGGTTCATTATTTAGATTCAGCATGATGCTGCCATTAGCTTGATAAGGCAAAAAGACTTGACCCACTACAAGGATTATCAGAGGATAGATAATTGCAGTCAACAACCAAAGCATTAGAGTTATAAAAATTGCTCTGATGGTTTCTCGAATAATAGCCATAAAAACTTTTCCAATTGCTCCTAGAATTTAATTTTTAATTTTTAATTTTTTAATTCTTTTGCCCACGCAGTAGAACGTTTCAGGGTGCTGTTAGCAACAGCATAAACAACTGGGGCAGTTACCACATTCAAGCACAGCAGGATAAAAATAGCGAGTGATAGGTGTTGTTTATGCCATTGCGACCAAACAAAGGACATAGCCGAAGCAGTGCTGAGTGAAAACGATGTTTATTCATATTCTTCTTGTTCTCCCTCTCAACAGGTAAAAGTAAAAATGTTTATTATTTTACTTTGTTCAAGATGTGCTAGTTTCACAGCGTCTTGACTTTTGCTGTCCTTAAGCCAAGCCTATAACTGTAATCAGTATATCGATCAGCTTAATAGCGATAAACGGTGCAATCACACCACCTAAGCCGTAAATTAAGATATTGCGTTGGAGTAGCTGATTAGCTGTCAGCGGTCTAAACCGCACACCCTTTAATGCCAAGGGAATCAACGCAGGAATAATCAAAGCATTATAAATTAGCGCTGATAGTACAGCAGATTTAGGGCTAGTCAAATTCATAATATTCAAGCTTTGCAGGTTAGCAGCGACAAATATCACTGGAATAATTGCAAAGTATTTAGCAATATCATTAGCGATAGAAAATGTCGTTAATGCTCCACGAGTAATCAACAATTGTTTGCCAATATTAATGATATCGATCAGCTTTGTGGGATCGGAGTCTAAATCGACCATGTTGGCGGCTTCTTTGGCAGCTTGCGTTCCTGTATTCATGGCAACACCGACGTTAGCTTGGGCTAAAGCTGGAGCATCATTAGTCCCATCTCCTGTCATGGCAACCAGTTTGCCTGCTGCTTGTTCCTTTTTAATGACGCTGATTTTGTCTTCTGGTGTGGCTTCGGCAATGAAGTCATCAACCCCAGCTTCTCTGGCAATGACAGAAGCTGTAATTCGGTTATCGCCAGTTAGCATGATCGTACTCACTCCCATCCGTCGCAGTTGCTCAAAGCGATCGCGGATACCAGGTTTAACTATATCTTTGAGATAAATAATTCCATAGATTTCGTTATCGAGGCTAACTGCTAAAGGTGTACCTCCCAGGCGAGAAACTCGTTCATAGGCAGCATCTAATTCTGGCGTATCGCGTCCGTTGCGGGAACGGACAAATCCTTTAATGGCTTCTACTGCTCCCTTCCTCGCCTCATACCCACCAGGTAAATTAGTACCACTCATGCGTGTTTTGGCAGAAAAATCGACTGCTTCTGCCTGACTGGAGTCGAAATCAAACCGTGCTACTAACTTTTCTGCCAGTCGGACAATGGATTTACCTTCTGGTGTATTGTCAAAGACACTAGCCGCCCAGGCAACATTAGCAATTTCCGACATTGAATGACCGTTGATAGGAATAAATTCTTCCGCTAAACGGTTGCCGATGGTAATTGTACCTGTCTTATCGAGAATTAAAGTGTTGACATCACCACATGCTTCAACTGCTCGTCCGGAAGTAGCAATGACGTTAAATTGAGCAACTCGATCCATACCAGCAATGCCGATGGTACTTAGCAAGCCGCCAATGGTTGTAGGAATCAATGCCACTAATAGGGCAATCAAAATTGGCACGCTGACTGGACTATTGACATAGTATGCAAGTGCGGGCAGAGTTACCACGACTAATAAAAATACTAAGCTCAGAACTGCCAGCAATACTGTCAGGGCAATTTCATTGGGTGTTTTACTCCGTTCTGCCCCTTCCACCAAGGCAATCATCCGGTCAATAAAGCCTTTGCCTGGGTCAGATGTAATGCGGATAATTAGTTCATCTGAGATAATCCGCGTCCCGCCAGTGATGGAACTAGAAACGTCGGAGCCTGATTCTTTTAATACTGGTGCAGATTCCCCAGTAATTGCCGATTCATCCACTGAGGCGACACCCATAACTACTTCGCCATCGGCGGGGATGATATCGCCAGCAACGACGTAGATGGTATCGCCCTGTTTGAGACTGGTGGATGAAACTTCACTAATTGTGCCGTCGGGAGCAAGTTTTTTAGCGATCGTTTCTGATTTCGTTAACCGCAAGGCATCGGCTTGGGCTTTACCCCGTCCTTCTGCCAATGCTTCGGCAAAATTGGCAAACCAAACTGTAAAGAATAAAATCCCCGATAACAAACCGTTGAAAAGTTGCGGGTTCTTTTGCAGGGCTGGGCCAAATAGGTTGGGATCGATTGTCAGCAATAGGGTGATGATTGTCCCCACCCAAACCACAAACATCACTGGATTTTTAATTGCATACTTAGGGTTGAGCTTGACAAAAGCATCTCTAATTGCCCTTAAGTACAGCCACTTATTACTTGCCCTGGCCTTTTTACGTCCTTGGCGGCGATCGCCAGAACGAGAATTTGGGCGTCTAGCTTTGGAGTTAGTTGCCACTGGATTAATAAATAAAGTTAGGAGTTAGAAGTTAGGAGTTAGGAGTTAGGGGTTAGCCCGGATTTCTCACTCATAGTGTGGAGGGTGTGGGAGGTGTGGGAGGTTAGGAGTAGCGCTGCCAGGGTGAGTCTTGTATTCATTACTAGCTCAGAACTTGGAAGTTGAGCTTCTGAAGTCGGAATTTTCAAAATTCTAAAAGAACAAGTGAAAATTTTGTTTGAATGAATATGAAATTCAAGCTACACATTACCTTGACATGCTTAGAGTTAGGAGTTATTAGGAACTTCCAATGAAAAAAGATCCAACCTGTAGAATGCCTAATGCACCATCTGATGAAGGTGCATGACGTTATCGCTAACACCGCAACGCGCTGGCTCTCCTACGAAACCGGATAATTTATTTTTTGGTATTCTCTTAATTGCAAACTAATAACTAATAACTCATAAATTTTCTAACTGCCAGATGCTAGTTTTAAACCCTCTGCTATGGGGCCTAAAGCTAGAACGGGAAAGAAAGTTAACACTCCTAAAACCAGTGTCACTCCAGCCGTGATACCGGTAAATACCAGAGAATCTGTTCTTAGGGTAGCAGGGGTTTCGGGGACTGGTTGTTTGCGAGACATGCCATCAGCTAAGAGTAGAATGGCAATTATCGGAATGTAGCGTCCTCCTATTAAGCTAACTAAAGTACTCAAGTTCCACCATAGGGTGTTATCTCGCAACCCCTCTAAGCCGGAGCCATTATTTGCTGCTGCTGAGGCGTATTCATAAACTACTTGGGAAATGCCGTGATAGCCAGGGTTGCTAATTCCAGATAGGGAGATGGGATAAGCCAAGGCGATCGCACTGGGAATCAAAACTAGAATTGGATGAATTAACAGCACTACGCTAGCAAGGACGATTTCCCGCTTCTCAATTTTGCGTCCTAAAAACTCTGGGGTGCGTCCTGCCATTAGTCCAGTTAGGAACACTGTGAGAATTAAGTAAATAAATAGGTAAGCTGTTCCAGTTCCCTGACCGCCCCAGATAACCTGGATAAACAAGTTGAAGAGGGTCGAAAATAATCCTGGTGGCATCAAAGAATCATGCATCCCATTCACCGCACCAGACATAGTAGCGGTAGTCATCACTGCCCAAAATGACGTTTGTAACCAGCCAAATCGAACTTCTTTACCCTCTAAATTGGGCTGTTCTAATCCAAAGGCGTTATTAACCAGGGGATTACCTTGCAGTTCTCCCACGGCTGTCACTCCCACCAAAACGACAAAAATCACAAACACCATCCAAAAAAGTAGCCAAGCTTGTTTGATGTTGTTAGCAAATATACCGTAGGTGTAAATCAAGGCGGCGGGTATAGAAATCATGGCGATCATTTCTATCAAGTTAGAAGCGCCATTAGGATTTTCAAAGGGGTGAGCTGAGTTTACGCCAAAAAAACCTCCGCCGTTCTCGCCCAAAAGTTTGATCATTTCAAAGGATGCCACCGGGCCTCTGGCAAGATATTGCGTCCCGCCTTCTAAGGTTGTCACATCCATAGTCTTGGCTAATGTTTGTGGTACACCTGCTACAAGCAAGGCGATCGCGCCAATAATCGAAATCGGTAGCAATATTCGCGTAATTCCACGCACGATATCGACGTAAAAGTTACCCAACTTTCTACCAGTCAACCCGCGAATAAAGGCAATTCCCACAGATAAACCGGTAGCTGCGGAGGTGAACATCAAAAAGCCTAAAGCCGCTACCTGGCTAAAATAGCTCAAGGTTGTTTCACCAGCATAATGTTGCTGGTCGGTATTGGTAACAAATGAAATCGTTGTGTGTAGCAATACATCCCAGGTGGGCGCACCGAAGCCGTTTGGATTCCAGGGTAAGACTCTCTGAAAATAGATCAAAAAATATACTGAAATCCCCATGACAAGGTTAGTAACAAGTACAGCCCGGATATACTGCGAACCTGTCATATCATCCTTCCTCCGGACACCCGCAAGTACGAACATACTTCGCTCTATGGGGTTCATTAAAAAATCAAGCAGTGTTCTTTCTCCCAAGAAGACACGTGCTATGTATTTTCCGAATAGTGGAGTGATTGCTATCACAATACACAGCGTTAAGCTAATTTGCAAAAAACCTTGTCCCATATATCTTGCGCTAAATTAAATTTAAGTGCTAGCAAGCCAATTCTTAGAAATAACAGATTGAAGTATTTACTATTTTCAGTTATTACTATTTTCCAGATACTTGTTAAAGTTTTTGTTAAGAATATTTAATTTTTACTCTTAATTCATCTATCTCAACTAGTTAGGATTATTTGTTTATACAATACATTTTCAAAGTTTGCTACTTTCAAAGAATATAGCAATCCGATTTGATTTCTGAATCACTCGTAGAGGTAAGGGACTGGGGATTGGGGACTGGGGACTGGGAAGAAAGAATAAAGGTGTACTGAGTTTTGTTCAAAAATCAAATATGAGTCCTATATAAATATCCTAGAGGATTTTCTTAATGGGATTAGGGATTAGGAAGATTGTGGTATGTACCCCACTCCTTGTAGGCAAATACCCAGTCCCCAGTTCCCATTCACCTTTCCTGCATCTGGATAATCGTAATTTTCGGGTTAATTCTCAAAGTTGGCGTTTGCAGATATAGATTACAGATAGATCATAATTGGTGAATTAAATAGTTATGCAGATTGTATAGTCACGATTTTTTAGTAAATCATAAATGACGATGTTAAGTCGATTATTGACTATGAAAGAACCTATAAATGAACGTAGGGAGATATATGGGCTAATAGCGATCGCCTTTGCGATCGTTATAGTCTTGGAATATTTGACACCACCTGAGTACGTATTTGGCTACCTCTACACAGGGACGATTTTGTTAGCAGATTCTCGATTGAATCGGAAAGCAGTATTGGGGATCACTCTTGCCGCTACAGGATTAACATTGTTGAATTTGCTTGTCCCCGGAGGAGAAATGATTCATCTCCCAGCGTTAGCAAATCGGCTGATTGCAGTATTGGCGTTGATGGTAACAGGTTGGTTAAGCGATCGCAACCACCGCAATGAAGAAGCGATCGCTTATACCCAAGCACAATTACGCTCCCAAGAACAACTAGCTACCATGCGTGAAGATTTTGTTTCCACCCTAACGCATGATTTGAAAACACCCCTATTAGGAGCAATTGAAACGCTGAAATATTTTCAAAATGAGCAATTTGGTGAAATCACACCAATACAAGCAAAAGTCCTACAAACAATGGCTCGTAGTCATCGCAGTACACTGCAATTAGTCCAAACACTTTTAGACGTATACCGCAATGATACTGAAGGGCTGAAACTACAGATATCACCAGTTAACTTGGTGACTGTGGCGGAGGAAATCATCGCTACCCTGACTGAACTAGCGAAAACACGCCAGGTTTATATTTCTCTGCACTATGGCGAATCAGATTTTCGGAGCTTTCTTTGGGTAAATGGCGATTCTTTGCAACTTGGGCGAGTTTTTACTAATCTCCTGAGTAATGGCATTAACCATACCCCTCGTGGCGGTAAAGTGGAAGTAGTATTTGAAGGTTATTCTAGCGATCAAGTGGTAAAAATACTCGATACTGGTTCCGGCATTACCGAAAAAGAGTTACCCCACTTATTTGAGAGATTTTATCAAGGAAATAGCGATCGCCACGTTTCCGGATCTGGGCTAGGGCTTTATTTGACCAGACAAATTATTACTGCTCATGGGGGTACAATTTGGGCAGAGAATCGCTCACCACGAGGCGCACTATTTGGTTTTCGACTCCCAGCTTGTCCACCACCGGGGAGTTGAGGAGTGAGCAGGGGAGGCAGGGGAGCAGAGGGAGCAGGGGAGCAGAGGAGCAGAGGGAGCAGGGGGAGAATAATAA
>NZ_KV757582.1 GCF_001712795.1 Nostoc sp. KVJ20 | reverse complement strand
GCAGGGGGGCAGGGGAGCAGGGGAGAAAGTATCAATTGTTGGTAGTTTCTGCCAAAACTAGCACAGCTTTAGAAACAGCTACAGCTAATCTAGTCAGGCATCTTCAAGAACATCCTGAAATTAACCTCGCAGATGTCGCTTACACCCTACAAGTTGGTCGTCAAGCATTTGAACATCGGCGTATATTAGTATGTTGTAACCAAAACGATGCCGTAGATGCTGTAACCAGCCAAAATCCGCAACGTGTATTTACCTACCACCACAAACCCAGTCACCGTCCAGTTATCTTCATGTTTTCTGGACAAGGGACGCAATATGTCAACATGGCGCGGGAACTCTACGAAGTTGAAACTACTTTCAAAACACATGTTGATACTTGCGCCGAGATTCTTCAGCCCCACCTAAATCTTGACATCCGCCAGATACTTTTTCAAGACGAAACAAAAGTTACCGAACAACTACAACAAACCGCCCTTACTCAACCAGGATTATTTGTTATTGAGTATGCCCTAGCTCAATTATGGATGGAATGGGGAGTACATCCAGAAGCAATGATTGGACATAGCATCGGAGAATATGTCGCTGCAACCATTGCGGGTGTCTTTTCTCTAGAAGATGCTTTGGCTATAGTTGCCACTAGGGGACGACTGATGCAACAGTTGCCCACAGGTAGTATGTTAGCAATTCCATTACCAGTAGAAAATTTGCGATCGCTGTTAACTGATGATACGCAAATTGCTGCGGTTAACAGCCCGTCTTCTTGTGTGGTTTCTGGTAAGAGTGAAGCTATAACTGCACTGCACAATCAATTATTACTCAAAGGAATTGAATGTCGAATGTTGCACACATCTCACGCTTTTCATAGTGAAATGATGCAACCGATTGTGCCAGAGTTTGTTGAGGTTGTAAATCAGGTAAAACTGAATGTGCCAAGTATTCGCTTTATTTCCAATGTGACTGGGACTTGGATTAGTGATAGTGATGCGACTAATCCCAGCTATTGGGGTGAACATTTGCGCCAGACTGTGCGTTTTTCTGATGGTATATTACAACTTTTGCAATTTGAGGGTGTTTTTTTGGAGGTAGGGCCGGGACGAACGTTAACTACTTTGACAAAACAGCATTTACAATCTGATTCTAAACAACTGGTGGTGAATTGTTTACCCCATGTTCAGGAAGAACAATCTGATTTTGCTTATTTATTGCAAGCTTTAGGTCGGTTGTGGTTGTTTGGTGTTGAGATTGATTGGTCTGGATTTTATCTTCATCAACAACCTTTGCGTTTGCCTTTACCTACTTATCCTTTTGAACGTCAACGTTATTGGATTGATGCAAAATCATCATCACCTTCTTTTAGTAGCGAACCAATCGCATTACATGAAAAACCTTCTAGTCAATTAGATTCATCCTATTCCTATTTCAGACCTAATATCAGTAATTCCTATGTTGCTCCGACTAATGAGTTGGAAAAACAAGTTACTGAAATATGGCAAGAAGTTATTGGAATTGCACAAGTTGGTATTTACGATAACTTCTATGAGTTGGGAGGAGATTCTCTCATTGCAACTCAACTAGTTTCTCGATTACGAGCTAAGTTTCCAGTAGAGTTACCACTGCGTGACCTGTTAGTGCAAGCTATGATACCAGCTAAACAGGCAGAAATGATTGAACAACTTCTTCTAGAGAAGATTGAAGAATTATCGGAAGAACAGGTTGCTGTTCTTTTGGCTGGTGCATCGTAGTCTTTGAAGACGCGATAAATCGCGTCTCTACATGAGCGATAAATCGTTTCTCTACATGAGGGTTTTGTTGCTCGTTCTGAACTGTCTTTGTGTATATATTACTTAAAAAATATCAAATAATTGTTAGCAATGGAACAACAATACTCTAATTTAACCCCAGCTAAAAAAGCCCTTTTAGAAAAATGGAAGGGAGGAAAATTTAAAGCTGATACTATTCCCAAACGTCAAATATTTAATCATGTTCCTTTGTCCTTTTCTCAACAAAGGCTATGGTTTATTGACCAACTTTACCACGGGAGTTCTTTCTATAATATTCCGAGTGCTTTTCACTTACAGGGGTTACTTAATATTAAAGCACTCCAGCAAAGCTTGAATGAAATTATCAGTCGTCATGAAGTTTGGCGGACAAGTTTTACACTCGTCAATGGACAGCCAGCCCAGCAGATTACACCAGATGTAACCTGGGAATTACCTATGATCAATCTTGAGCATTTATCTGGTGGAGATTGGGAAGAAGAGATTAAACAAATTGCAGCAGAGTCAGCCAAAAAACCTTTCAATTTAGCTAAAGAGTCTTTAGTCAGGGCGACTTTATTCCGCTTAGGTGAAGAAGAACATATTTTCCTTTTGACTATGCACCACATTATTACAGATGGTTGGTCTATTGGTGTGTTTTTGAAAGAGTTGGCAACGCTGTATGCAGCATTCTCAACAAATCAGCCGAATCCCTTACCGGAACTTCCTATCCAGTATGCAGATTTTGCAGTTTGGCAACGCGATCGCTTGCAAGGTGATTTGCTCAAAACTCAACTCAATTACTGGAAGCAACAACTAAGTGGCGAATTACCCATATTACAGTTACCTACAGATCGTCCACGACCTACTATTACTAGTTTTACTGGTGCTAAACAATACTTTGCATTCTCTAAAAGTCTGACAGATGCACTCAATCAATTAAGTCAGCGAGAAGATGCCACTTTGTTTATGACTTTGCTGGCAGCATTTAACATCTTGCTATATCACTACACCAACCAAGAAGACATCCTCATCGGTTCTCCAATTGCCAACCGCAATCGAGCCGAATTAGAAAAGATGCTGGGTTTGTTTGTGAATACTTTGGTATTGCGTAATAACCTTAGTGGTAATCCCAGTTTCCGCGAACTTTTACATCGCGTGCGTGAAGTGACACTTGATGCTTATGCACATCAAGATTTGCCTTTCGAGATGCTTGTAGAAGAATTGCAACCTGAGCGAGACTTAAGCCGGAATCCACTTTATGAAGTGATGTTTGTCCTGCAAAATACACCAATGTCTGTGCAGGAAGTTTCTGGTTTAACTTTGCGTACTTTGGAGTTCGATAGTGGTACGGCTCAACTAGATATTTTTCTGTCGTTGTCTGAATCTCCAGAGGGATTGGCAGGGTGTTTGGAGTACAACACTGATATTTTTGATTCAGCTACAATTACCCAATTTATTAGACATTTCCAGACATTATTAGAAAATATTATTGATAACCAAGAGCAGCCTATTTCAGAATTATCATTATTAACTTTAAAAGAGCGATCGCAAGTTTTATTTGACTGGAATCAGACTCATGCAGATTATCCCCACGATGCATCTATTCATCAACTCTTTGAGGAACAAGTCAAGCGATCGCCTGATGCATTAGCCTTAATTAGTCAGTCTGAACAATTATCTTATCGTCAACTCAACCAAAGGGTTAATCAACTTGCTCATTATTTACAAAAACTGGGTGTCACAACAGAAACCCTTGTAGCGATATGTCTAGAACGCTCACCAGAAATGGTTGTAGGAATTTTAGCTGTTCTCAAAGCTGGCGGTGCATACATTCCTCTTGATCCTAATTATCCTCTTGAGCGCTTGAGTTTCATGCTCTCTGACTCCCAAGCTGCGGTGTTAATCACTCAACAAGAAATATTAACAAAGCTACCTGACTCTTCAGCTAAAATTGTTTGCTTGGATATTCACGAACACGAAGTTGCTCAAGAAAGTCTAGAAAACCCCATTAACACTGCAAAAGCCGAGAGTCTTGCTTACATTATCTATACTTCCGGCTCTACTGGGACTCCTAAAGGTGTTCTTGGCACTCATCGCGGTACTGTCAATGGCTTGCACTGGCTGTGGAAAACCTATCCCTTTACCCCAGGAGAAGTTTGTTGTCAGAAAACAGCTATTAGCTTTGTAGATTCAGTATGGGAAATTTTTGCTCCTTTGCTTCAGGGAATTGCTACTGTGATTATCAGTAATGCAACTGTCAAAGAACCGCAACTATTTATTCAAGCTCTAGCAGATAACAAAGTGACGCGAATTATACTTGTTCCCTCACTGCTGCGCTTACTTTTGGATACTTACAGTCATCTTACTAGAAATTTATCGCAACTCAAACTTTGGATAGCTAGTGGAGAAGCACTATCTTTGGAGTTAGTTCAAACTTTCCAAACAGTAGTGCCATTTGCCAAACTGATCAATCTTTATGGCTCATCAGAAGTTTCTGCTAATGTTACTTATTACGATACTAGTTTATTACCAGATAATTTAAATAGTGTTCCCATTGGTCGCCCGATTGATAATACTCTAGTATATGTGTTGAACAAACATTTACAATTAACACCACCAGGAATTATTGGTGAACTTTATACAGGTGGAGATGGATTAGCCAAAGGATATTTACATCGTCCAGAATTAAATCAAGAAAGATTTATTGATCACCCATTTATTCCAGGAAAAAAACTTTATAAAACAGGCGATTTAGCGCGTTACCTCAGCGATGGTAATCTGGAGTATTGTGGTCGTCGTGATGACCAAGTAAAAATTCGTGGTTTTCGAGTGGAACTAGGAGAAATTTCCGCTGCGATCGCACAACACAAAGATGTGCGAGAATGTATTATTATTGTCCACGATGCTCCTGAAGGCGATCGCCGTTTGATTGCATATTTAGTCACAGACAATCAAGATATTGCAGCACAGCTATTGCCTTATTTGCAACAAAAGCTGCCAAATTACATGATACCTGCTACTTTTGTGGTATTAGATGCGCTCCCCCTTACACCCAATGGCAAAGTAGATAAGCAAGCTCTTTCCACGGATGAAGCTATCCGCTTAAATATTACGCGATCATTTATTTCTCCCCGTAATTTTACAGAATTAGCTTTAGTAAAAATTTGGGAAAATCTTCTAAATAGCAACCCTATCGGAGTCACAGATAACTTTTTTGACTTGGGTGGTCACTCATTTTTAGCTGTACGTTTAATGGCTCAAATTCAGGACAAATTTGGGCACAATCTACCTTTGTCTACTTTATTTGAAAACCCAACAATTGAAAAACTAGCGATTATTGTCACTCAGCCATATCGTGAGGGTTCTGCTTCTCCTTTAGTAGCAATTCAACCTTCTGGTTCCAAGACTCCTTTCTTCTGTATGCATGGCGCTGGTGGAACCATTAATAACTACTTTAACTTGTCTAGAAGGCTAGGTGAAGAATACCCATTTTATGGTTTAGAACATACCCTTGGAGAAGAAGAACCAGAAATTATTTCTGTAGAAGAAACCGCAACTCGCTACCTCAAAGAAATTCGTCAAGTACAATCACACGGCCCTTATCTTTTAGGAGGTTTTTGTTATGGTGGTGTAGTTGCTTTTGAAATAGCCCAACAACTGCAAAGGCAAGGTCAAACAGTAGGTTTGTTAGTTGTTATCGATGCCATATTACCAAAAACAGCTATTAAACCCACAGATGATGATGATGCTAAGTTCTTACTCCGCATTGCTGAATCAATCAAAACCGATAATAATATCGATTTTTCCCTTCCTTTTGAAGAACTTCGGGATTTATCACTAAAAGAACAACTGCATTTAGTCAATAAAAAAGCTAATTTTATTTTTAGTGATGCAGAAATTCAAGATTTTATCCAACATTACAAACTTTTCAAAGTCCATGTCCAAGCCATGCGAGATTATATTCCGCAAGTTTATCCTCACCAAATGACTCTTTTTAGAGCTAGCGAGGAAATTATTCATGATTTTGAAAGTCCAGAATTTCAGACTAACGATCCTTTATTAGGTTGGGGTAAATATTCCCGTCTACCTATTGAAGTTGTGGAAATTCCAGGAGATCATTTCTCAATTTTTGTCGAACCTCAGATTCAGGAACTAGCTAAACAATTGAGAATCTATATCGATAATGCCTTGGATAATGTATTATAGACGAATGGCACTAATAAAAGCCCAAAGGCTTGTGTAATCTCGTTCCCAGCCTCCAGGCTGGGAATGCATTCATTGAGTCTCTGACTCAATGTCTATGGAGGCATCAGCCATTCCCATGCTCTGCATGGGAACGAGAGAAATAGGAAATCGAACTTTTTTCGACTTGTGTGTACACCGTAGCCGTAGAAGCTGAGAAACATTCAGAGCAAGGGCTGTATCTTTTCTTAGCGCCACTCTATTTATAGACAACAGGAGTCAAGAAGACTGATGAAACTACCTCCAGGGCCGAAAACCCCCTCCTGGCTACTCAATCTCCAATTTGAGACTGACCCTTTTGGCTATATGGATTCTATATCCCAAAGCTATGGTGACATCGTTACCATCATGCTTGGTTCTACACCGATAGTTTACGTTAGTAATCCCTTGGGGATAAAGGAGATTTTTACTAATACTAAAGAAATTACAGCTAGGGGTGAATTAAACCAAGATTTCGCATTTCTGACAGGAAACCAAGGAATTTTGCAACTTGATGGCTTGTGCCACAAACATCGTCGCAAGGTTTTAATGCAAGCTTTTCACGGAGATCGAATGCAAGCCTGTGGGCGGCGTATTTGCGAACTTACAGAAAAAATTATGAGTTCATTGGCTTTCGCCAAACATTTCGTCGCCTACCCCACTATTGAAGATATCACCCTGCGCGTAGGTATAGAGGTGGTGATGGGATTGCGTGAGGGAGAACGTTATGAAAAAATCAAGTATTTATTCGCTGAAATTATTAAATATCAACAATCAATTCTTTACCAACTGATGATGAAGTTACCCTTTCTCCCAAAGGGTTTAGATCGGTGGAGTCCCAGGAGATACTTACTTCATCTACGGGAGGAACTTTTCAGTTTGCTAGAGACTGAAGTTCAAGAACGTCGTCAGCAAGCAGATTCTTCACGCACTGATATGCTCAACGATCTGATATTTGCTCGTGATGAAGCAGGTGAAGCATTAAGCGATGAGGAAATACGTGACCTCCTATTATCGCCCATATTTGCAGCTCAAGATGCATCGGCAACTGCGATCGCTTGGGCTTTATATTGGATTCACCATTTACCTGTAGTTAGAGAAAAACTGCTGCAAGAACTCGATAACCTTGGTGAACATCCAGATCCCATGCATATCGTTGCACTACCTTACCTTAGTGCTGTTTGTAATGAAGCTTTGCGAATTTACCCAACTCAATTATTTGCCTTTCCCAGGTTGGTAGAGTCGCCAGTTGAGATTATGGGCTACGAGTTGAGTCCAGGAACAGTGCTAATTGGTAATATTTATCGGACACATCAACGAGAAGATTTATATCCACAGCCGCAACAATTTCAGCCAGAACGCTTTTTGAAAAAGCAATTCTCTCCTTATGAATTTTTGCCCTTTGGCGGCGGTACTCGTGTTTGTATTGGCGGAAGTTTTGCCTTATTTGAAATGAAGCTTATATTAGCGACAATTATTTCAAACTATCAACTCACCTTAGTTGACAAGCGACCAGAAAAACCAAAATTCGGCGGTTTAATTTCTTACCCAGCTAGTGGCGTAAAAATGTTTATGCATGGTCGGCGGCAGCATAAAGGACAGTCACAACCACTTGTTGCTGGCTTACTTTAGTCTCTAGAAATTGCAAATAAATATCTATTATGGAGGTAACAAATATGGCTCAAAGTAAAAAAGGCGCTGTGCTAATTACAGGGACATCATCGGGTTTAGGTCGAGCCGCTGCGCTGACGCTAGATAAACAAGGATATCGCGTCTTTGCCGGAGTCCGTACAGAAAAAGATGCGGAATCATTAAAACATGATGCATCTGGTAATTTAACTCCGATTATCCTAGACATCACAAAAGCCGAACAGATTCAATCTGCTCTAGACTTTGTTTCACTAGCAACCGACGATGAAGGATTATTTGCTTTAGTAAATAATGCTGTTGCAGTAGTACACGGGCCATTGGAGTGTGTTCCCATTGAGGATGTGAGATGGTTATTTGAAGTCAATGTGACTGGTTATATTGCCGTTACCCAAGCATTCTTACCATTGCTTCGTAAAGCTAAAGGTCGGATTATCAATATTAGTGCTGTTGGTGGCAGAGTAGCTACACCATATTTTGGACACTTGTCTGCTTCCAAGTTTGCGCTGGAATCTCTTACAGATTGTTGGCGAATGGAATTACGTTCTAGCCAAATTGAAGTTCTTTCTATCCTAGCAGGATCATTTAACACAGAAGTACATGAAAAAGTAGAGGCAAGCTATCAGAAAACCTTAGCTAATATGTCACCTGAAGCCAAAGCCATATATGGTAAAAATCAAAGAATACATAAAGAACTTACTGTAGAAGGCAATCGCAATGGAATGCCATCTGAAAAAGTCGTAGAGGCAATCTTAGAAGCCTTAGAAGCTCGCAAGCCCAAAAGACAATATTTTGTCACACCATCCAAATGGGAAACTAGACTACTTTTCCTCTATAAAAGGTTATTTTCACATGAGCATTTTTATGAAAAATTTTATGGGTTGCTACAAAAAAATATGGGATGGGATTAAATATGCAGACCCAACAAACCGACCAGTTTTCCCTAAAAGATTGTCGTTTCTGCTCATTGGTTTCTCAAGCTAATAAAGAAGACCCAATTGGAACAGCAGGTACTTGCGACTATTGGCTAATTATGGAACTTCCTCAACCTTGGTCTGCAAACATTTTTCAGGAAGATCCGCAAATCAAGCCTCTGATAGGTCTATTCCAAGAGTTAATCGGGAAGCATGGAATCAAACTAAGACCGATGTTGATTGCTCGCGATCGCGATTATTCTATCCCAAAATTTACCCGTGTCCTATATTATTACCGTCCCGCACAACAATTTTCTCAATTTGAAAAACAAGAGTTTCTTGTTCCAGAAGAGGAAGCAATTAATTTAGTCACAGCAATACTCCAACAATTAGTACAACAGCCCAACGATTTATCCAAGTTTCAGCAGTATCAGCAACAAACCAGTCACATCCGCGAACTTATGGTTTGTACTCACGCTCAAGTTGACCTTGCCTGTGGTAAATTTGGAACTCCTCTATATCGGCAATTACGCAAAGAATATGCACCTGCTGCTAATGGAAACTTAAGAGTCTGGCAAACAAATCACTTTGGTGGGCATCAGTTTGCACCTACTTTAGTTGACTTACCTCAAGGGTGCTTATGGGGACATTTAAACCCCGAAGTTCTGGATTTACTAGTCAAACAAAATGCTTCAGTTTCTAGATTGCGTCAATACTATCGGGGATGGGCAGGTATCACTAAATTTGAGCAAATCACAGAGCGGGAAATTTGGATGCAGTCAGACTGGACTTGGCGTAATTATTTGAAAGCTGGCAAAATACTGGACATAGAAAAAGTTACTCAAGATCAAGAGCCTAATTGGGCAGAAGTACGTATTGATTATGCAGCCCCTGATGGAAGTCTATCAGGTGCTTATGAAGCCAGAGTTGAAGTTTGTAGTGAAGTTATGAGTGCATTGAACTCAGCAACAGATATGGAATTACAAGCGGTGAAACAATATCGCGTCAGCCGTTTGGTCAAGATTGAGTAAACAGCAGCAAACCGAGAACTTAAAAATGACTTCACAACTACAGTCTCAAGTTACAAACGAAATCCTTCAAGGCAACCTTGTTAAATTGATGTTCAAGTTATCAATTCCTAGTACTTTAGGAATATTGATGTTTAGCTTGAACAATTTTCTTGACACTTTATTTGCAGGACAATTTATTGGTGAAACTGCTCTTGCAGGTATTACACTTGCACTGCCACTTATAGGTATAATAGAGGGATTTTCTCTCTTAGTTGGTGTTGGTTCTGGTTCTGTTCTCAGTCGAGCGATTGGTTCTGGAGATATCAAAACTCAGTCCCAAATATTTGGCAACTTAATTGTAATGGGGATTGCATTATCCCTAATTATTACCAGCATTGGGTACAGATTTGGTGAAGAGTTAATTATCTTCATGGGAGGAAGTGATGAAGTTGCTATTGCGGGTACAGAATATTTTAAAACTTATATACTGGGTTCAATATTTTATATGCTAGGGGGAGCTTCTAGCCAAATTATCAAATCAGAAGGCAAAATTAGATTATCTACAATATTTGACTTAAGTTTTGTGATAGTTAATATATTATTGAATATTTTATTTATTAGTGTTTTTCATTGGGGTATTCAAGGCATTGCTCTGGCTACAGTTATTGCAATGGCAGTGAATACAATCCTCAATTTAACTTATTTTATTTCTGGTAAAAGCTCCATTCCCGTTAATCCTAAAAAAATGGTGATGGCAATAGATTTACTACCTGCAATCTTATCAGTAGGAGTATCCGCACTACTTTTTCCAGTAATGGAATTAGTGCAAGGTTCGGTAATTTTTAAATCAATTTCTCTTTATGGTACACATCATGATCTTGCTTTTTTTGGGGCAACTACAAGAGTAGCTTCATTAGTATTTATCCCCATAGGTGGATTTGCACAGGCTTTACAACCTATTATTGGCATCAATGATGGAGCTAAAAATTATGAACGAATTAAGAAAGCTTATTTAACTTTTGCAATTATTGGTACTATTTTATTAATCTTAATTTGGATGCCTTTACAATTATCACCAACAGTGTTTTTGAAAATACTGTTGCCAGAGGTTAATTTTACAAATTATGATGTAATAAATTTTCGACTTCTTTGTGTATTAACACCAATATGGCCTTTGGCATTATTTGGTAATACTTTATTTCAAGCTAGAGGTAAAGGTAAAACTGTGTTAACAGTTATTTTAATTAGAACTCTAGTTTTAAATGTGCCGATAATACTAATTTTTGCTAACTTTTGGAAAGTAAGGGGTATATATTATGGAATGATTTTAGCAGATATTTTATTTATGTTAATTGTGTTTATATTGACATTTGTAGAACTGAAAAATTTGTGCCACACAGAATTGAAAAAGGGATTGGGGATTGGGAATTAGGGACTGGGGATTGGGAAAATTGTTCGGGGATTCTGTTAGGCAAAACCTACGCAGTATTGCACCCCGTTGGTCTAACAGAAGTAAATCAAAAGTGATTTTTAACTAGAAGAGAAGAAATTATGTATCAAGATGACAAAGAAGAGACGACAATTTACAAAGTTGTGGTTAATCATGAAGAACAGTATTCAATTTGGCCAAGCGATCGCCAAAATCCTGCTGGCTGGAATGATGTTGGTAAAAATGGTCTGAAACAAGAATGTTTGGATTACATCAAAGAAGTTTGGACTGACATGAGGCCACTTAGTCTCCGGCAAAAAATGCAGGAAAGTGGGCATAACACTTAGAAAACTTTTGCACCTTGAGCAAAATTTGATAACTAGTAGTCTGCCAACCCAAAAATGCGCTTGTGAGGACTGGGAAAAGGGTAAAGGATTTAAACCCTTTCCCCCTTCCCCCTTCCCCTTTACCCCGCCAAGTTTCCTTGGCGAACTACTAGCAACTCTAGTTAAAACTTAAAGCTTCCTAAAAATGGAGAATCTCTTATGGTAACTTCGTCTGTTTCTGAGTCACGAGTATGGTTTATCACTGGTACTTCCAGTGGTCTTGGTCAAGCATTGGCAGAGATATTGTTGGAGAAGGGAGAGGCAGTTGTGCTAACAGCACGGAATCCACAGCAGGTTCAAAATTTAGCACTCAAGTTTCCAGAACGTGCCCTAGCAGTGCAACTAGATGTGACAAAACCTAAAGAAGTGCAAGAGGCAGTAAAACAGGCAATTGCTCACTTTGGACGCATTGATGTACTTGTCAACAATGCCGGATGTGAAGTTGCGGGAGCTTTGGAAGAAATTAGCGATGTAGAAGTTCGCCGTCTATTTGAAACAAACTTTTTTGGTGTCTTAGAAACGCTGCGGGCAGTACTACCTTATATGCGACAGCAACGTAGTGGACATATCCTAAATATTTCATCAATCGCTTGCTTTGCAGCAAGTCCTGGTGGTGGAATTTATGGCAGTAGCAAACTTGCACTAGAAGGAATTTCTGGTTCATTAGCTAATGAAGTTGCACCCTTTGGCATCAAAGTCACCATAGTTGAACCTGGGGGGCTGCGTACAGATTTTTTCAGTCGTTCTTTTGTTTTAACTGAAACTCAAATTGAGGACTATAAGCCTTTAATTAGTAATATCCACCAGCGTGTACAGGAGTTAGTTGGCAAGTTACCAGGAGATCCAAAGAAAGCAGCACTAGCAATAATTCAAGCTGTTGATAGTGATAACCCACCAATGAGATTGGCATTAGGAGCAGATACAGTCGAAGCAATTGATGCTATGGTCACGTATATCAAAGAAGAAGTGGATGCTTGGAAAGAAATATCTTTGAATATTGCTTGTGAAGAAGTTTTAGCATGAACTGACAGAAGCACCGTGCTTTAAACAACGGTGTTTGTCTTTGGGGGAAAACTTTTCTAGTTACTGTACGTTCGCTGATTTTGGTCTTGTGAGGGGGAATTATATCCCTCTTTTATCTCGTTCCTATGCTCTGCATAGGAATGCCTGATTAGAGGCTCTGCCTCTAGTCAGATATTGAGTCAGAGACTCAATGAATGCATTCCCAGCCGGAGACTGGGAACGAGGAATATGCTTATCAATACAGCACTTACGGCAGCTATGAGGTACATCCCCAAATCTGAAAGCTTTGAAAGTAGAGGGCAAGGAGAAAAACTGTATTGCATAATAGCCGGAAGCGCTGTAATGTGGGAAAAATTTTGAACCATAAATGTCTATTGAACGTTTAATTCCTCTTGTACGTATGTATTGTTTTGATTTCCATTTTGTTCAGTGGAAGATGTGATCTCTTCCAAAATTTGAATTGCTCCACTAATCCGTAGTAAGGTATCCCGCAGATTGGCTTGTTTCGTCTCTAAGTCTGCCATGAGTTTTTGTCCTGATACCAATTCTGCTTTGAGTTCAGCAAGGCGTTTTTCCAGTTGTTCTTTCATTATTTAATTATCCTTTTTTCTCACTCTCGGAACACATTGAAGGAACATGAGTAAAAACTATTCAGAGGATGTTTGAAAAGTCTTTTTGTCAGGATCAAAAATTTTAGATCCTCCTAAATTGCCCGATAAATTGGGGGACTTTGATTTCGTCCCCCTTATCAGGCTACGGTGTACACACAAGTCTTAAAAACCTAGCTTGATAAGGGCTATGTTCCTTTAACTTTTAGATTCAGAGACATAAATGTACCACTACCGGAATATTGGGGGGTAGCATCGGGTATGGGACTGGGTACAGAGGGTTGTTGTGCGGGAAGCATTACTTGAAATTTGGCTTTAAATGATCCGCCTTTGAGCAATACAGGTTTACCAGCAGATTTGGTCTTTTTAGCTTTTTGATTACCAGCAAGAGATTCAATCGAAAGTATCCCCACTCCAGGAATAGTATATTGGGGGGTTATATAACTACAACCAGGAACGATGATTTTTTTCTCGTCGCCATCTACACAGACTACTTTCTGGTTAATTTTATCCTTGCCTGTGCCAATTAAATCTCCTGGACGCACGGTGACAATGGCTTGTCCAAAAGTGGGGTTAAACATGGCTTTATCGCCAGTGATGAGAATGAAGTCAGCCATAGAGTCATATTGAGTTTAAAATTTATTTTGATCAGTTTGGCGATCGCACTAATCAGGAGAACCTATACATCTTGCTTTGGCGACTATATCGGCACCTGCACTTCCCTGCTTTCCTCCAAGATACCAATATCCGTCACTTTTTATATAAGTAAAAACTTGTTCGCCGCCACCAGCAAATTTTCCTTGCACGTATGTGATAAATGCTACGCATTTGCTACTATGTCCCATCTTGACTTCCGGTTGACCGTTGCTCCATACGTATTCGTTAGAATACCATATCTTTCCCTGTATTTCTCCACTAGGAGTAATGGTTAATGCGTCTACAAGAGTTCTTTGTGTACTACCTTGCGTTTGGGTTCTAATTCTCAAGCCAATATCTCGATTTGATGAGTCGTCTCTTGCTTGAAGAAAAGCTATTTTTTGTTGTCCATATTCTTTGAGTTGAATATGACCTGATAGGTCAATATTTGTCGTACTGCCAACAGATACACCCACCGACAAAGAGCCAGTTACAGTTAAATTACCAGCAAAAGAAGAAGTTCCTGTTCCTTTTACTGTTAAACCAGCATTTGCACCTGTGGCTAATAACATTCTTTCGTTATTTTGATGATCTCGCCAAGAATGATTGCCGTTAGCTGTATAGAATAAAGTAGAACCATTAATACCGAGTCCATATCCTGTCCAAAGTTGTATTTTTAGATTGTTTGTTGCATCTATATCTGTAAAAACAATTTGTTGATTGCCATTGAGATTAATTTTACCTTCTTGAATGGTTAAACTACCTTTGGTAATAACTTTTCCTGTCCCTTTTGGCTTTAAGTTCAAGTCTTGATCGTTATTGCTTCCTGCTGCATAAATTGTGTTGAAACCAAAGCCTATTCCTTGAGTTCCGTTAGTATGCCGAAACTCTATCCCATCACTATCAGCATTAAAATCGCCTGTCACATATAAACCTTTAACAGCATTCGGATGATTACCTGTGCGAGGAGCAGTTGATATATCTAACTTAGCAACTGGATTTAATGGTGATGATGTCTCAGAAATATTTAGACTACCGTTAAGTAACTGATTACCTTGTACATTTAATTTGTAGTTTCCTGGATTATTTGTACCAATACCAACATTGCCATTTGCTTTGACTCTAATAACTTCATTTCCCTCAATGGCTCCTCCAGATTGGATATTAATAAATCGTAAGTCCTCTTGTGGATCGTCTCCCCAAGCAACTACAGCATCTTTACGATTACTACCTTCGTCTTTTAAGCCAATAAACAGATTATCTGAATTCCAAAAAATTCTCACTCCTCGTTTCATCCATTCACGATTTCCGCCAGTATTTCCTTCCGAAAATTCATCGCCAATACCTAACAAACTAGAAGCTGCACCTTTGACTAAAATATTGTTGTTAACCTCTAAATTACCATCAATCTTTAAACTACCTGTCAAAACGGCTAAGTTTGCATTTGCATTTCCCCCAGAACGCAGAGTCAAAGCTTTACTATTAGAGTTTGGTAAAGATAAACCTGAATATTCTCGAACGTTAGCATCAAAAGTAATAGTATCTTGAGAAATTGTTAGTTTTGCTAGCTTAACGCTATTTTCAGGAGTTGTAGCCGCAAATCCCAAAATAGGATTTTCAATCCAACGAGTGTAGCTATCAGTTACGTCTTCTTGCTGTTTAACTTGTTGTTTTTGAGAATATTGGATGTAGAGTTCACCGTTAGTAACACTTTTGAAATCGGAAAACGTAATGTCTTGTTTTAAAACAATTAGTTCTCCGTTAATATTTATAGCCGAGCCAGATTTAATTAAAACAGCTTTTTTATCTTGAATAACTTCAACTTCCATTCCTTCAATAATTCCTGAAATATGAAGACTCTGATTATAATAGCGTTGGCGATCGCTAAGATATTTATGTTCGAGTTCAAAATCATCTTCTAGCAAATATTGCCCTGGAAAATAGTTAGGACGTTCGTTCGCAAAGTTAGTAAAATCAGTAGTTTTAGCCATTTTTATCCTGATATTTAGTTCAATGATTGACTAGTTGTTCCGAGAATTGTGTTACCAGAAATAATTTGACCTTCTTCGTTTTTACGGCAAATTTCTAGAATATTATAAGGAGAAACGGCTGTGAGGTTAAAGGTTTGTTCTAGTAATTGATAAGTCGATAAACGCTGATTAATCTTCAAGAAAGCTTGAACAGTGACTTTACCAACAATATCAATATTATTGAGATTTTTGATCGCCACATCTAATCTATCTATAGTTTGGGTAAATTGTTGGTAGTAAAGGGTACGCTTGATTGTGATCTTATTCTTTTCTCTGATGGTTTCTGGTGTGAATAAATGAAATTCTGAAACATCATCTTGAAGGCGAACTGTAATTTTATTGAGTATATCTGAGGTGATGGTGTTAGGTTGAGTAATTTCTACAATTGCTTCTAGTTCGAGTTTTTCAAGAATTGAAGTTATCTGAGGCTGCAATTCTTGAATTTTGGGTGGTTCAAATGTCTGAAAAGTGTAGGGTTGACTCCATATAGATTCTGTTATCTTCATTCCTGATTGTTGCGGTTGACTAGCTTGTTTAAAAATTGTATTTCCTTCAATAATTTCTCCTGTATTGTTTTTATTATAAATTTTAAGGACAGGTGATAAATTTATAGATTGCTCTAATAGTGTATTGCTATATTCTCTACCATTCATATAAAAATAAAGTTTGATTGCTAAATTTCCGACAAAATCTTTATCAGTCCGATTTGACAAGGCAACATTGAAACCTGTCAAATTTTCCTGAAAATGCTGATAATTCAAATCTTGTTGAATGGTAAAATATTGATTGTTTATAATTATCTTCGACGAATCAGGAGTAATTAATTTTGAATGACCTTGGAGTTGAACTAATAACTGTTTAGCCAATTGATTAATAGGAATGCTATTACTTCCGTTGGGAGTAATTATGACTTCTATAGCAAATTTTTGATTTTGTAGAGGTTCAAATAATTTAAAAGGATAAGCAATGTGCGATCGCTTAGTTAGCTGCATCGTTGGCACAAGAATTTTTAGAGTATAAAATGTCTGTGCTGGCTTTTCGCGATCGATAATAGCTTTGGCAATTTTAGCCTGTCGCCAATACTTATCAGGATCGCGGTCTTTTAAAGTTAATTGAACTTGAAAATAATTAGGAAAATTATCAAATTCATCGAAGACTTCAACCTTTTCACCAAATCCTGAGTTTTTTAAATAAATACCCAAAATTTCGATTAATCCTTGTTTTGTTCCTCGCAAACGATACAGTCGGACTATTTGCTGAATAAATGCTTTTTTAACTTCTACCTGCCAATCATTCCGTAAACTCAAGGCTACCCATCCTGCTAACCAAGGTAAAAATTCCTCTGGAGTTTGTTGAGGATTGAAATAAATATGAATATTATCTATAATTTCTTCTAATCCTGCTGGAGTAGTAATTTGCTCTTGATTAGAAGTTTCATTTATTCCGCTGAGAATTGTTTCAAATGCTAGCAGTAATTGACCAATAAAGGCATCTTTTTGGAGAATTGGCGGTAAATATTGTTGATAGCTACTAATTAGTTCAGAGTTTTTTGCGTTCATTGTCAACTTCTACTAATATTGTAAATTTAGTATTTTCGATATTGAGTTTAACTAACTGATTATCTGCTAAATTAATTTCTGTTTTGGAAGTATTATTTTTATCTTTAATTTGCAGATTTTCAACGTAATCTACTCCCTCCAAATCATCTAATAGCTTATATAATTCGGATATATAAACACTCCGACCAAAAGGCCATCCTTTTCCCTGCCAATATTTTTGCGATCGCAGCGGATCAAAAAACATTTCAACTTCTTTTTTCGCCTGTTTTTTAACTGCTTCTGCTTGTGCGCCATCTTCAAGCACTAACTCTACTTCTACGGCTATAGATACATACTCAGGTTCTACAATATGTAGGCGAGTAGTTAAAAGTCTCCTGTTGTCGAGAAAGTTAAATAAGTTTTTATATTGATTTTCTCCTTGATTATTTTCAGGAACAACTACTAAGCTAATATGTCCTTTGGTAACAGTATTAGCATCTAAATGAGATAAATTACGTTGTGCTAAACATTTAATTCTGGCAATTTTTAAGCCGTCATAATCTGGGGATTGATTCCAATCGATAAGTACCAATTTTTCAAAATCATCTGGAGTAATCGCCCGATAAGTTTTCCGCAATTCCAATAAAGTATTTTTAATTTCTGATTGCAAAGTCTTTTGCCGTTCTTGGGCAGAAAGGTTAATTGGTAAATTCCATTGTTCTCCTTTAAGTAAACTCATAAAACTGGCATAATTATCATCAGGAATTTGATTAACTCGATAGAGAGTCATTTCTGTTAACCATGCCAACAATTCAATCAGGATAATTCCGGTATCTGTGGGATTATGATCTGTCCATTCAGGATATTCAACGGGAATTTGAGAAATGGCTTCTTCTACTAAGTTGGCGTAGGTGCGATCGTCGAGATTGGGTAATGGTAGAGTCATAAGGGGAATGGGGAATGGGGAATAGGCAAGAGGCAATAGGCAATAGGCAATAGTTTTTAATTATTTAACTTTTTGAGAAGGGAAATAATCATTTTAGTTTCTTCTTGAAGATGCTGAATAATCAATTCTATATCTTTGACAGTGCATAGTCCTACTCTAGAGGATAAGATAAGATGAGTTTGTAATTCATTAATTGAGCCTTGGCTGATGTTTAAAAATCTTCCATAATCACCAGGTGTTCTTCTTCCATATCCTTCCGCAATATTGGCTGGAATAGAAGCAGATGATCTTCTTATCTGTTGAGTCATCCCAAAGAGTTCATCTCTAGGAAAATTTTTAGTTAAAAAATAACACTTCTCTGCTATTTCGATGCCTTTTTGCCAAATTATTAAATCTTTAAAATCACGAATTTCTGACATATTGTATTCCTTATATTCACCAGTCTATTGCCTATTGCCTATTGCCTATTGCCTATTGCCTATTGCCTATTGCCTATTGCCTATTGCTTATTGCCTATTGCCTATTGCCTTGAATTTGAATGCTATGAAGACCAGAATAAATTAAAGTATCAGCGCTGAGGGATGAGTTTGTTGTTGTAAGTAATACTTCTAAAGAGTTCACATAATCGACTCCCGAAATGGATTGAATAATAGCGTAAAGATCGGATTTTTGGGGATAGCGGCCAAATTGCCACCCCTCTCCTTTACCTCCGGTTAAGGGATGGAGGAAGGCTTCTAAGCGTTGATTAACACTGTTTCTTACAATATCTGCGTTTTCGAGGGATACAGGAGTTATAGTTGCATTCACAGTGAATTCTTGCCATTTAGGGGCGGTAACTATTAAATCCATTGTTGGCTGACAACGGGAACGAATATAGGTTTCGACTCGCTCCAGTAAAGCTAAACTAGGGATTGGTTGGCGATCGCTACTATGGGGCAAAACAATCAATTTAACTTGCCCTGCACGACGGTTGATTTCCCACATCATGTTTGCAAAGCTAGTTCTTTCACTCTCATTGTTGATTGTTAGCAATTTCTCATTGAGAGTATCTTCAAATGACACATCTGCTTTGGTAGGATCGAGCCAAAGTTTTTGATTCAATGGACTAAAATTAGCTGTCAGCAAATCTGGTGGAACTACTTTGACTCTGGCGACATCCGTGGAAGCTTCGTAAGCTAAATCTGCAATATCCTCAAAGGTGACAGCGCGATCGCGGTGACGTAGTTGCTTGGGTACTCGTTCTTTGAGACGATCTAAAGTCTCCTGTTGCGCCCCACCTGCGGCTGCTTCGAGGTTAATTACTCGATCGATGTAGGGAATAGTAGTTTTCAGTTGGCTGATAGTTTGTGAGGTGACGTTTCCTTGTTTACCGCCTCCTGTTTGATAAAAAGACAGGCGAATATTATTCCGTCCACTGGGGGGAATCATCCCGGCTTGTCCGTTTCCAAAGCGAATTTCGCCTGTTTGTCGATCCAAAATATAATGGCGATCGCTAGCACTAGAAGCATAAAAATCTGGTACTTCTTGCCAAAGCACCCAAACTGACTCAATTTCTCCTAAATCATCTCGAATTACTTTGAGGCGATCGGGTTCTACTTCGGGAATTTCTCCTTCTTGGACTTCTAATTGTTGTCCCATCAAAATGGGGGTGTTATTGGCAACAAAAATTTGATTTGGATCGTGGTTACTTGAACCTAAGATTTCTTCTCGTAAACTAATTGCCTGAACTGCCCAAACTGTATTAGTTAATAAGCGACGCAGACGAGGTTTAACCCAAAAATTACCTCCTTGCCAACGAACTCTTAACCAATAAAGTTGTTTACCAAAGGTTTCTCTTTTGCTGAAATCTGTTGGTGCAATAAATTTAATTAAACCTCGTTGGTAAAATGATTGAGTTTCATCGTGTACTCCTAATGGTTGCCAACCTAAATTGCTAGAATATTCCCAAACTAATTCCGGTTGTTTGGGATGAATAACTAAGTTACCAGTATTATAACTTTGTTGCAGAGATTGATTGATGGTGACTTGATTGTTGTTAATATCGCTAATCGTATAGTTATTGTATTGTTTAGCGTTGAGAGGGTTTTGAATTTGTAGGCGATCGCCATTTTTCCAGCCAGTTACATCAGCAAGATTTAGTGTTGTATCTCCAGTGTTTGCCGTTTCTGTGATGAAAGTTTCTGTTGTAATATTAGCTGATAATTCATCTGGTAATGGCGGCTCAACTTGTGCATAAAGAGTAACGGTTTTATTCTCAAATGATTTATCAAATCCCAGATAAAGAGTTGATTCTCTATCAACGGTAGGAGTGAAGGGCGTAAAATAACGATTAACGTCAGTATTGCTGGCTATATCCTGCTGAATCCTTGAGGTGAGTATAACTTGATTACTTTCGGAGTTTATCGTTTCTATTTGATAATTTTCAGAATTAATTGTTAAAAACTCACCAACAGTTAATCCTTTAACTTCACCCAAAAATAGTAATTTATCTCCACTAGCAGCCTTTCGTTTTAATTTTGTGCTAAAGCTTGTTGGCTGAGAATAAGTAAAATCATTAGCAGCAAAATAAACAGCGTTTTCTGTAATGGTAAAATCGTAGGTTAATTTTAATGATTTAATTATAGGTGGATCGTAAGTTGGAGGAATCGTTTCAGTGATAATCAACTTACGCATAATCCGAGTGCCAACGTCTAAAATTGTATTCAAAATTCCGCTTTTTAGCGTTAGCTTATTATCTGTCTGAGTAATTTTGGTAATTTGATTTTCTTCTGGAAATCCCCCGGTATTGGGAAGAAGACGAATGGTATCACCAACTTTGAATAAATCCAGACTATCAACTTTAATTTCGCTTGTTCCTTTTTTGATTTCCTCTCTCAAAACTGCCAAGTCATCATAGATAGGATATTTGCGCTCATCTGCGGCTTTGCCATAATGACCTTGAGTCATTCGAGCGCGAATCCAATAACGAGTTTCGCCATTCACAGTGCTAGGAGAAGGTATATTTTCTGCATTGGGAAATTGTAACTTTGCTTGGATAATATTTCGTTCAGTAAATTGAATAGCTGAGGAATTATCTATCCATCTTAGTTGATTATTTTCATTTGCTATTTCTTGCCATATTTGACCGTTACCAATTTCCCAGTTAATTTTTAAATTATTGATATTTACAGGTTTATAGCTTAACTGTATATCAATAGTAATAATTGTATTTGGTTTAATAAATGTATCATCTAAAGCAATATAAAATGTATCGTTAGTTTCTGGTTGTTCGCCAAAGGGATAAAAATCTTTGGTCAGGTCTATAGAAGTAGAATTAAATAAACAATTTTCAGGAATCAAACTAGATTGTTTAACATTTAAACTACCTTGAATCTTAGTAACTTGAGGTAAATTTAAAGATATATTAGTTAACTTTGCTTGTAACCATCTCCCTACTTTTCCCTGAATTTCAGAAGGAGTTGGAATAGATAAATTGGTAAAAGTAATCGTACACTGATTATTTTTTTGACTCAGTCCAGGAGTTGGAATTTCTTGCCATTGCAAACCATCCCAATAAGACCAATTCAGCGGTAAATTTTGGAATTGACTAGCACTATCCGTAGTAATAATTAGTTTTATTTGTTTTAACTCTGATAAAGCAAAAATTTCGGGACAAGTTATATAGAGAGAATGGGGAATAGAGCGATCGCCAGCAAAGGCGAAATAAGCTGCATCCTCTTCTCCTGTTGCTTCCAAAGTGCGCTCCGCGTACTTATCCTGACTTGGTTCGCGCACAAATACTGCTTGTAATTGCGTCGTTGTGACAACTAATTCTCGATCCGTTTCAAACACGATTTCTTCGTCTGTACCCTCTGCTGGTGGTACAGAAACTTGAGTATGAGCAGGAACTAACCCATCTCCGGGACTTCCTTGTGCCAAATAAAAGGTTAAAGGAACCTTAGCAGGTTGGGGAGGTTTGAGTTCTCCGCCAATTAAATCAAGGAAAGCCAGAAAATTTTTCTCTGGAACTTGGTTGAGGCGATCGCTGACTAATTTTACCATCCGCCCAAAAATGCGAATTAATGCCCTACCCGCATCCGTTTTATCTTCAGGCGCAGGTTTCCAGTCGGTATATTGCTCTACTAACTTCTCAGTTTGCTGAACAATTTCTTCATAGGTGCGTTGGTCAATTTTGGGCGGTAAATAAGCCATAAAAATTACTGTAAGTAAAAAGGATAAACTAAATTAAAAATATTATTTGTTGTCCGAACTTGATAATTTACCTGAATTAAAATCACATTTGGTTGGTTGCGATCGGAAATTGTATCAACATCTAAAACATCAATGCGAGGTTCCCATTCAATTAACGCATCGCGCACATCACTAACAATTTGTCCAACCGTTCCTAAACTATTAGGAGAGAACACCTTTTCGTGAATATCACAGCCAAAGTCAGGACGCATTACCCGTTCTCCTTTGGCAGTACTGAGAATCATCCAAATCGATTGACGTACAACATCTTCATATTTTGCGACTTTAATTTGACCCTTTTCATCAAGTTGAATTGGTAAAGTCCATCCCACACCCAGAAAATCAATATCCATTACATCACCTCTAATGAACCATCATTTATTTTCACTCCATTTGCACATTTAATCCCTAAACCAGACTGTGCTTCCAAATCATATTTAGCTTTAGCTTTAATAGTGCAATTTGCACCTACTTCTAATTGATAATTTTGTTGAGTTGTTATTTGCAGATTTTTACATTCAATTGATATATCATCATCACTACTCTTTAAGATAATTTTTCCTTTAGTTTCAATAGTTAAATCTTTTTCAACTTGAATATTCATCTTATTTTTTTGAGAATTAATCACAATTTTATTTTTACCAGTCTTATCTTGAATAATAATCTGTTCATTCTCCTCAGTATCATCTAAAACAATCTTATGACCGCTTCGAGATTTAATGACTCGTTGATTATTTTTCCCATCTTCATTTGTTATTGGTGGTTTATCTTTCCCATTCCACAAAGCACCAAGAATGTAAGGGAAATTCATATCACCTTGTTCAAAAGCAACCAAAACTTCATCATCAACTTCCGGCAAAAAATAAATACCCCGGTCATTTCCTGCCATGAGAGTTACGATTCTAGCCCAGTAACTTTCTTCTTCTGAAGATAGCCAAGGAAATTTCACTTTAATTCTTCCTAATCTCTCTGGGTCTTTGTTATTAGTAACTATGCCAACAGTTACGCCGTAAAAATGATTGTTTTGGTTATTTGATAATAAAAACTCTAGTCCATTCATGTAGCATTTCTCCCCACAGTAAATGAAGTTCTATAACCTTGACTTTGTGAATAACTATGTTCCGTGCTTTTAATATAATAAAGCCCGTTAAATCTTTTACCAAGTCCAAGAATTTCAATCACTTTCCCGGCGCGTAAATTGGGATTACCTTGACAAGTTCCTTCACCAGTAATGTAGGCGATCGCCATATCCTGAAACTGCCCTAATGCCATGTTATCGGCTTCTTCTTTACTTAACAAAGGTTGATTTACTATCGTATAGCTCGATTCACCAAAGGCTTTTTTGACTGCTTTTGTCCCAGAAGTTAAACCTCCCATTGTGCCACCTTCTTTTCCTACTGTTGCTTTACCCGACACCTCTTCTTTTTCTTTAGCAATCCAACCTTTGACCTCTAACTGTTGTACCTGATTCATCGTACTTAAGCGTGGTAAAAACTCTTGTAAATCTTCTCCATAAGTTAAAGTCAAAACTTTCTCTGTAGCGTTCTCATGGGGGCGAAAATGGAGAGTTTTTTGATCTACTGCAACTTCATAACCAATGCGTTTAGCTCTCTCTTTTAAAAAATCCCAATCTGTTTGATTATGCTGCAAAATATATTCTAACTTCACTTTAGTATCGGTAACTTTGGCTGTAAGTCCTCTAGTTCTAGCAATTTGACTGACAATTTCACTATCCTTAATTTTGAGGAAAGATTTTGTGTGACTTCCTCGCAACAAACGATGGCGTAAATCATGACCACGCACTACTAATACAGGTGCTACATCCTGGGTATATTCTGGTTCTAATCCCGTAATTTCCCCCACCATGATAGTTTTGAGTTCTTGTTCATATCCCATTTGAATTTCTACTTCATTACCAACATCAAATACTTTGTCATCTACCCATGTCATTTCTTGTTTTAATAAGTCCCAAGTAACTAATCGCAGTTCGAACATACCAGGCGCTTCCAAATCCTCAGAGACTAAAGCTGATACCAAATCAGCTGCTATTTCTGCGGCTAAGGGTTTGCTTTGAACCAAAATTTTGACATTAGGATTTAATAAGGAAGCATCATTTGGCATGATTTAACTCCTCTGAGTCAGGCTAGTAATTCGCAAAGGAGGAATTGTCAGCACAGTTCCAGGATTTAAGATACGAGGATTGTTTAAACGATTTTCTGCGGCAATTACACGCCATAAACCCGGATCTCCATATTCTTCAGTGGCGATACTACTTAAAGTTTCTCCTCGTTTAACGATTCTCACAGGATCATCAATGGGATTAGCAATCTTTGCCTTTTTTTTCGGTTCTTTCCATTCTTTAAATTTACAGGTTAAGGTGGCTCTGACAGGCGTACCATCTTCAAGAAAATGAGTCAGTTTTTTAGTAACACTTTCTAAAAAACCATCAGGTAATAACAAGCTATCTTTACCCGATATAGTTCCCCAAATCAGTTGACAACGAGGGGGACGTTTGGGATTTTTGCCAATGCGAGGCTGAGTCAAACTAAAAATTTTGCGGGTATAGTTTTGGACATTTTCTGGGGGAAATCCTATCAGCGTGGTGTCAAAGAACAAATCAAGACTAAGTTGAGTTAATTCTTTAGATGCAACTGGGCCATAATTTCCCATTGACCAGCCTGTTTTGACAATTTCCACTTGATTAGGATTAAAAAGAACTTTAAATTTATCAGCAAAGTCTCCTGGGTTATTTTTTTCAGCTTTGATAGTTAGTTTCTCTAGTGCCATCGATTTTTTCCTCTGCGTTCACTTTCAATTACTAACCGTCGCATTAGTTTGCGTTCAACTTGACTAGCGATCGCATCAACGTCAATATTGGATTGAGTTGCTATTGGCGAAACCGAGGTTTCTGTTGGTGATACAGGACTGGCGAAACTTCTAGGAGGTGATGAAGAATCCGTATTTGATATTGAATTGCGGTTCGGTAGGTTCGATTGCTGGCTATCACTCTTTGATGATGGGGTAGTTTTAGCTATCTTTAAAGGCAAAGATTCAGGTTGTAAGGATAGGTTACTTGGAGAAGTTACAGAAACAACAGGAAGAGGAGATATGTTTTGCTTGTGATTATTTTGATTAATTTGTGAGTTAGAAATAGTAATAAATTGTGTGTTGAGGGTCGTTGCAGGTTGATTTTGAAAAGTTGGTGAATTGATAGCAGATGATATTTTTTGCTGATTCAAATTAACTTGAGTAGTTAGAGGTTGTGCAGTGACTATAGGAAGTTGTTTTGAGGAGATTTGAGATATTAATTTTTCGTGCTTGACTGAGCTTATATTGTCTCCATAATTCTCTGCTTGTGTTTGTTGTTTATCAGCTAAATTATTTAAATCATTAACAATAGGAAGAGATCGCTGTGTTCTGGAATCAATATTAAGTTTTGCTTGAATAATAGGTAGTGTTACATCAGGAAGGCTGGTAAATTCTTGTGATGACAACATTTCTGCTGTTTGTGGTAACTTTTCAGCAATGGATTGTGGCGAAACTATGGGGATTTTTAGTGAAGAGATAGAAGTGGTATCTACATTCAATTGAGATGGGTGATTGAGATTTGATTCAGCGCTATTAGGCAAAGATGTTTGCGAGTTTGTCAAATCTATTAACGCCATTTCTGCTATTTTTGGTAATTGTTCAGCAATGGTTTGTGGCGAAATTACTGGAACTTCAGATGAAGATATAGGGGTTTTATTAATTGGCGTTTCAAAAGTTAAAGATTGTGTTGTCTCATCTGTAAAATTAGAACTTGATAAATCTGTAATATTTTGTACAGGGGTAGTATTAGTAACTGTTCTAATTGGTAAAGATTCAGAAGAATCTATTTTTCTTTGAATTATATTAGACGAAGGCTCAACTTGGGAGACAGTTGGCAGAGAATTATGTACCCTATTCTCTACTTCTTGTTCTTTTGCTAATGAAACAGGCTGTGCATAAACAATCGGTATAGGCTCAGATGACAGGGTATTAGTATTACCCCAACGTTGCATTTGTTGATTCAAAAGAGGTAAACGATTTAAAAAGCGATCGCAACGATTAATAATGCGCTGACTCATCGCCATTTTCATCATTCCCGGTTGACGCAAGGGACGATGGAGGCGATTTACTAACCCCTCATCAAGTGAATCTTGCCAATTAGATAAATTTGCCATGATGCAACATAAAACTCCTATACGATTTTTACGAAGCTGAATACAACTATAAAAACCTCCTTACCTATTCCCTATTCCCTACTCCCTACTCCCTACTCCCTACTCCCTACTCCCTATAACTTAGAAATTCCTTGATGCACCAATTCAATTTTTTCTACAGCAATTTCATCGCTACTAGCGTTAAAAGTTGGCCCTTCCCATTTGACGGGATATGCTTTTTTAAACGTCCACCACATCACCGGAATTTGTTGATTATTAAGTAAGATAATCGTACCATTCAACTGCTGAATCCACCCTTGACTAGTTGCTTTATACCAAATATAAAACAAATCAATATTCACTAATCCTCGACTCAAAATTAAATTTGGATAGGTAGTATGTTTGGGGAATTTATGAGTAAAATCGTTTAAGCCTCCTTCCTGATAAGATTCCAACTCAATTTCGCTACTTAAACCGCTAACCTCGCTAAAACCACCAATAACAACTCCTCCAATTTCCACGGCAAAATTATAAGCCATGTAGGGGTCGTGTCCCAGTAAACTGGCTGTTGAACCTGCGGCTAAAGCTGCATTGAGTGCGATAAGTTTGGGATTCATTTTTTTCCTGTTCAATCGCTAAGTCGCTGATTAATTTGTGCTACCTGCGTCACCCACTGCTGACGTTCTCGGTGTTCCATTGTCATAATCTGTTCGTAAGACCAATGAAAATGGTAGGCAAGGTAAGCTACCTCCTCCAGCAGTCTTTCTGTGGGGTAGCAAACTACTCCCCCACGGGAATAGTTTCCACTTCAAACTCTCCGTCACAGTGGGGACAAGCTACCCGCAAACGACTATGACCGTTTTGGTTAATCCTTTGATAAAAATCCTGTAAATAGACTAAATCTCCTGAAAATAAACCCTCAATTATTTTGGTATTAATTTGGTCTAATGTTCCTAATTGGACTATCGTCCTTGCTAAGAGAATAATCACCAAATAACCAGGATTTTTTTGCACCCTTGGATCTCGGATAGGGGCAATTTCATCATAGGCAGTGGAAAGGCGCATAATGCCTTCGCGGTGAGTGTTACTTTCCGAGTCGAGATATCCTTGAGGCAAGATAAAAGGAAATTCAGTTTGCTGCATGATTTTGCGGAAGGGAAATATTAACCAATGGTGATACCTTCATGAACTAATTCGAGAGTTTCTATTGCTACTTCGTCTGAGGTAGCATTAAAATCTGGAGCATTCCAAGTAGTAGGCCAGCTATTTTCTAAATTCCAGCGAATTTTTTCTTCTCCTTTATCATCAGCTAAAATGATGGAAAGATTACGCCGATCTGTTTCACCATTTTGTAGTTTTTTGTGCCATTCCCACAGTTCTTTATTGTCGGTAATTCCCCGTTTTAGGGTAATGTTGCCATAAGTATTAAGACCGGGAATTTGACGTTGGCTTAATGCTTTATCTGTTCCTTCTCGGTAAGTTCCTGCATTGCGAGTTGCTGTCAAACCGCTACATTCACGAAAACCAGCATGGACAATACCATCCCATTCCACCCAGAAATTATAACCACTGTATGGGTCGTGAGGATTAGAAATTGTTGGCATAATAGAATCTCCTGCAATAAATTTGAATTAACAATTATCAGTTTTTGAGACGCGATAAATCGCCGTTTATACAAGTGTTTTGGTCTTATCTGAACTGTATTGCTATATAACAATACGCTTGGGTTAAGGGTTATTGGTGTAGGTAATTGGTCTTTGAAGACGCGATAAATCGCCGCCTCTACAAGTTTTTTCGTCTTATCTGAACTGTATTGTGTTATATAATTCCCATTTAATTTTTGAAACACTCAACACATATCTACTTCCTTTTTCCACTTTTTTACTATTGCCCATTCCCTATTGCCTATTGCCTTCATATCAATGTAATTCCGCTACTACTTTGAACAACTAAAAGTTGAATAAATTCCCCTGGAATAGTGGGGGCTAAACCAACTTCTGCTATTACTTGTCCCATTTCTCGATTTTCAGGGGGATTAGTTTCGGCATCACATTTGACATAAAATGCCTCTTGGGGCAAAGCACCTTGGATAGCACCTTGTCGCCATAAAGATTCACAATAAACGCTTAATTCCCTTTGCAGCCGCACCCATAAAGGAAAAGCATTGGGTTCAAAGACTGTATCGGCTAAGTTACGATTTACCCAGCGTCCAAAGGTGAGAAATAAGCGACGCACGTTGACATATTGCCATTCAGCGATGGGGCTGAGGGTACGCACTCCCCAGACTCGCATACCTCGTCCTTGGAAGCTACGAATACAATTGACTCCCGCTGCGTTTTTTGGATTAAGCTGTTCTTGGTCTGTGGGAGTCAGGGGAAAACTGAGATCCAGTACCCCTGCAAGTGGAATATTAGCAGGTGCGCCATGTACTCCGACTGTGCGATCGCAAGTTGCATATATTCCGGCAATATGACCACAGGGAGGAATCGGATCGACGCGAAATTCTACTTTTAGCCAAGGTGCATATAATGCCCCATTTTGGCTAGAAAGTCGTTTGCGTTGGTCATTTAGTTTTCCTACATCATTCAAAGCATCAAGAATGGCAAAGCGATCGCCCATCTGCTCGCAATGTTTTAAAATAGCTTGCTGCTTTTGAATAACTTCCGCATCTGAACCAAGCATGATGTCGGGAACACAAACCAAATCAACATTTTCTAAGACTTCGCTGGTCTCTAAACCTTGTTGGAGAGCCTTAAGAGTATTATCAGATAAGGCTATAACATAACAAAGACGACCTCCGTTTTCAAAAAATCCTTTGATTGCATCTGCTAGATATCCCTTGGCTTGACCAAAATATTGCTGAAAATGCGTCGCCAAGGTTAGCTTTTTTGGTTCGTTCACTCCCTCTTTAAGCGATGTCAAGCCAAAGAATACCGGAACACCTGTCAGTAACTCAGGTTGTGGAGTGGGAACGACATAGTTTAAAGAGATACCTGGTATTTTTGGCTCTAAAGTTGTCATTTGTCATTTGTCATTGGTCATTTGTCATTTGTCATTTGTCATTTGTCATTGGTCATTTGTCATTTGTCATTGGTCATTTATCATTATTTTCAGTGAGGAGTAGGGAAAAACCACTTTCATACTTTCCTGTGAAACTTGTTTCCTTGAGATCACCTCCTACCTATTGCCTATTGCCTATTGCCTATTCCCTATTCCCTACTCCCTACTCCCTACTCCCTATTCCCTATCCCCTATTCCCTATCCCCTACGTTCCCGTCCCAGTCCATTGACTCAGACGGAAAATCACGAATTCTGCCGGCTTCACCACTGCTAGACCAATCTCTGTGACAACTTGACCCAAATCCCGCACTTCTGGGGGGTTGGTTTCGGCATCACATTTCACATAAAAGGCTTCTTGGGGTGTTGTGCCAAACAATGCACCTTTGCGCCACTCTATCAATAAAAAAGCACTGATATTGCGGCGGATTTTTGCCCATAGTTCGGGGGTATTGGGTTCAAAAACTGTCCATTGAGTCCCTTTATCAATGGAGTCTCGCAGGTAACTAAAATGACGGCGAATATTGACGTATTTAAACTCTGTATTTGCATCTCCGCCCAAGGTACGCGCACCCCAAACGCGGATATTCCCGTTTAACTTGCGAATAACGTTAATTCCATCGGGATTAAGCCCATCTTGTTTGGCTTTGCTGAGATTATATTTTAAATCTAAGGCTCCCAAAATAGTTTCATTGGCAGGGGCTTTGTGTACTCCCCTTTGCCCATCAACCCGTGCATAAATTCCTGCAATATGACCGCTTGGGGGAATATAAATATTGCTATTGCTTGCAGGATCGAAAACTTGAATCCACGGGAAATATAAAGCTGCATAGGCAGAGTTGAAGGGTTTAAGAGTATTCACAACTCCTGTGCTGCTAAGGTCGATGGTATCTAGACTATCCAGAATCGCAATGCGATCGCCTAGTTTTTCTGCATGGTCTTTGATATCATCTCTGAGGGCTAAATTTCCTGGTGCAGCGACGATAGTGATTTCATCAATAGCTTCAAAGGCATCTAAAACGCCAGCAAGTTGATTTTCTCCAGATATCCAGGTGACATAACAACGAGTTCCACCATTTCTGAAAAAGCCATAAACTGCATGAGCTAAGGTGTTTTGTCCTTGGGTATCGCCACTAGGCGGTAAAAAGTCACCAAAGAATTTCTTAAATTCACTAAAGTTTGTGATTAATTTAATTTCCCCTTCTTGAGCGATGTTGGAGTCGCTGGGAATTACTGTTACAGGTAGTTGAACTTGGTAATATCCGGTAATTTTTTCCCCTGAAGGAATCGCATCTTTAAATTTTACGGTTGCAGATTTGTCTGCATCGCTATTGGTAATAGGGTTTGTATCATCTAAATTAACAGGACTCCCACCAACGAAGAAGCCATAAGTCCCCACTGTGGTAACTAGTGGATAATCTCCTGATAATAGGGAATAATTTTTTTGGTTTCCACCTTTACCTTCACCAATCTCAACTGGACTTGTAGGGCTACCCACAGACTTAATTGAGGTGTTGTTAGTATTAGTTGATGACCAAGCATTGGCTTTAATCGTGCCAATAAAAGCGGCAATGCTGGTTCCAACTCCTACAATTGGGGCAGAACCGGAAGCTATTTCTTCGACGTAAACACCTGGAGAAAGATAGGTTGGCATTTCATTAGCTCCTTGATATAAGTAAGAAGGCAAATAGGGAATAGGCAATAGGCAATAGGTATAAGAGTTTTAGCTTAGTTTATTTTTCCTCATATAGTTGATTATTGTGCCTATTTACTTATCCTAAAAAAATTGAGTATTTATTTTGGTTTTAGAGCAAAATTCTGCTCTGCAATTACTTGCCCACGCTGAATATTGAGTTGCTGAGAAACTTGTTGATAACCTGTCGCAGAGACAATCATGGTAATGGTACGCTGACCTGATTTTGGCGATTCTAATCCGATTAAGCGATAATTACCTTGTTGGTCACTAATGGTACTATCTCCACTATCTTGAATCTGTACTTTGGCATTTGTAATCAACTTTTTTGAATCGTCTGCATCAGTAATTTTTCCTTTAATTCCCGTGGGTGAAAGCACAATATCTGCCATCGTCGCGGTAATTTTGCCATTGATAGGGGAAGATACTTGAACTTCTTTCCTAGCTTTGTTGTATCGCGTTGGGCTGATAGGTAACGATGCTTCTAAAAGATATTCCCCAGGGGGTAAATTAGTAAAGTAAAAATAACCATCATTGCTGGTAATTTTGCGGTCAGGTCGCTCAGGAATTTTTTCCCATTGCGAACCGGATTGCAGTGCTTTTAGAGATAAAATAGCCCGGAATTTTTCTGGCATCTCAATAATTGCAACTATTGCACCAGAAATATTCTTTTGCGTTTCTCCTTGCAGAACTTTACCTGCGATCGCTATTTGTTGGTTAACTATAGATAGTTCGAGCATCGCTACTCCTGAAACTAAGAGTTTGGTCGATGAACTCCCACCAGTCCCGCTTCTTCTCCTGCTTCATCTACAGGAACGGAGATGGTGACAGTACAATGCAAGACAACCTTGGGTCTAGTTCCTTCCTTCCCCCCCATTGCTTGCCAAAATTCCCCAAAACTTTGTAAGTTACTGGGACGTAAACTAATTAGTCTTAAAGGAAGTTCTTGTGCTTCCAAGTTATCTGCAATCAAGGGTTCGGGAAGTTTTCGATGTCGCAGCAACACCTTCATCACTGCTCCTAAAAGTTGATGTTCTGTCTGGACATCCTCTTCATTTTGTGGCCAAGCAGTAATTAGATATGAACAATCTACCCTAGCTGGGGGACGTTTTCTAATTGCTCTGCCATTAGTTTGGCGTTCCACTGACCAAGCACTACTGCGTAACTCCAGATTCTCCTGCACATCATAAAGAAATAAATTAATCGCTGGCTTTTGTTTAATTGCTCCTTGATAAGGCGTAACAAAACTAATAAAAACTTCCGTGTCTCCAGAAGGAACATCAGGTGGAAGTTCTCGCTTCAGTAGCAATTCTAAAGTAGTGTCTAGACCATCTAACATAATCTAAACAATGTTTGTTTTATGACACTGCTCATTTTGAAAGCTTATGAAAGAAAATAACTGCTAGTTCAAAATAATACAACCAGTTACTAGCTTTATGAATAAAATATACATGAAACATTGTCAAGAATATTGTAACTATTAGTAATATTTGCAAAAACTGTAATTTCAGAAAAATCTGCTAAAATCGATTGATTCAATTTAAAATAAGGAATTTGACGTTGCAAAATCTTTCTGCAACGATAATAATTGAGTTGGACTTTTCTCAGTGTTGTGAAATACCAATGTAATAATTTAGGCTACTAATACTATATATAATAAATACGCAAAAACTATAAGTTACATAAATACTTAAGTATATCTCAGCAGTATTTTTTATTGCAATCCCTAATCGAATGCCGGAGATTAACTATGTACCGAAAACAAATATTTCAAAAAGTTGCACCCTCGCTGTCATCAACGCCAATAAGTAAAGAGATTGCCTCTAGTCCTAGTTATGGATCATTGTCTTCAGTTGTGCAGAGAGTGCAACAAGACCCAAATAGCGTGAGTGGGGATGAGAGACAGGAGTTAGAGAGTGCGATCGGTTCAAGGTCAACGCGAGAGATTTTAGCGGGTAAGCAAACCTCGTGGGTTCCTGAATTTCAGGGAATTTCCGCCCAGCTTTGGGGTGATTCGGGGCAGGTAGCTGCACCAATACAGGCGAAGCTGACAATAGGGGAAGCGGGGGATAAGTATGAGCAAGAAGCGGATCAGGTAGCCAAGGATGTGGTGCAGCAGATTAACACACCACAAACGAATGCACTGCCAAAGGAAGATTCAGCGCAAATACAACCTAATACTTTACAACGTCAGCAAGCAAATAAAGAAGAATTGCAACGAAAACATCTACCAGAAATAGTGCAACGTCGAGAAGCTATTGCTGCGGGTGAAGCATCAAGGAATTTGGAATCTGCGATTAATAGTACTAGAGGAAGTGGACAGCCTTTGGATGCCAGCCTGCAAAAGTCAATGGGGCAAGCGATGGGAACAGATTTTAGTGGGGTGCGGGTGCATACGGATGCTCAGGCTGACCAGTTGAATCAGTCCATTCAGGCTAAGGCGTTTACCACAGGAAAGGATTTGTTCTTCCGGCAGGGAGAATATCAGCCGGGGAGTAGAGGGGGACAAGAATTGATTGCCCATGAGTTGACTCATGTACTCCAGCAAAATAGTGCTGTAGTGCAGTCTGCTGTTACCCAAAAACATAACGATTGGGGAGAGGCAGATAAGTTTCTCCAAGTTAAAAATTATGTCATGTCAAAAGCACCTCAGGGTGTCATCCAACGCGGAGGAGCGGAAGATACCAGCAAGGATAATAGGACTAAAATAAAAGTGCTAAAAGAGGAGGGAGGAGTAAAAATTCTCTACTCTCAAGACGAAAAATATTATTATGTTGAAGCCCGAAAAGACATAACTTTCAAAGGTTCGGTATGGCTTGGAGAGGTGAAAATAGAACCTCCTAGAGGAGGTTATACTGTCCTCCACACTGATGCAACACAGGATGCTCGTGGAGGATTGCTTACAGCTTTGATTCCTTTCGCTCTGAAAATTGTTGCGAAAAACCATCTAGACCAGGACGGCAAAGTTGTATTGCCAATGGGGGGTGGTGCAGTCATCAAGAGTATGGTGAAGCTGCTGAGTGAAAAAATAGGGGACACAGATACACATGGTGAAGCTACCGAAATAGAAAAGGGGCGTAAAGCGAAGGAAAAAGAATATGTAGAAAGTTTAGGGTTCTTTGACAAAAGAAGGTACGAGAGTGCCAAAAAAGCAAATGTTAGTCAATGGAACGAGACATTCGATCAGGAACACGAAAAGCATATGGAGGCAATATTAAACACTCACAAAGGATCGTCTATTAACTTCATCTCATCAAAAGGGAGTGTGAAGCGAGATGCTGAAGCAAAAAACCTTGGGCTAGAAGTCGATATCCCAACTTATATAGAAACATTAAAAAAGGCAACTACCATGACAGTAGAGATACCTGCTGCTTTGGTAAGGGAAATAGCTGATCAAATATAAAAGAAAGTTATTGTAGTGCGATCGCCTTCTCTTCTATGGTGTGTTAACAGATACAGCACCAAATCAACCCATCACAGTGCAGTGCGATGGCTACGGTAGGTGTAGCCATCGCTCACGAACTTTGCTCCACTTTCATTTATCATTCAAGGAATATCCGGTGGATTCAACAGCAGAAGGAGGGCAGATATTTACCAAACCCATCTCCCAAGAAATAGAAATTAGTCTCGATTTGAATGGGTTGCAACCTCTCCTACAAAGATTAGATTGGCTAATCAAACAAGCTATTCATGTTCTCCAAACACACCGAAAAGCAGAGGGAGAACTGGGAGTGTCATGGTTGCAAAAAACAGATATATCATCACAGCAAACATCAATTCAAATTCGGTTGGATTCTGCCTTAGCTTGGTTGCAACGGACTTTTGGGTTATCTGCCTTTGACTTAGATATATTAGCGATCGCTCTTGCACCAGAATTAGATCGTCACTATGAACAGCTCTATGCCTATCTCCAAGATGATATAAGCAACAAAAGACCTACAGTAGATATGGTCTTAAACTTGCTCTGTTCTAGCGTTCCTGAAAAGCTATCACGACGTAAGCATTTTACTACTAACTCACCCCTAATTAACCACCGTCTGCTCCATCTCTGCCCAGAACCTCATCAACAGCAATCTACACTTCTTTCTCATCGTCTAATACTCGACTCCCAAGTGGTGAGGTTACTATTGCATCAACCGGGGTTAGATTCCCGACTCACTTCTTGTTGTCAACTACTAGAACCAACCATATATTTCGATACTTTATATCTCAAGGCAGATGTACAAACAGCACTAGAAGCCTTGTTGATAGAAGACTGGCAGAAACAACAACCCCTACTGCTCTATTTCCAAGGAACTGATAGCACGGGTAAACGCCGCACCGCCCAAATCCTCGCCAAAAGCCTGGATGTTCCCTTGTTAATCGCCGATTTAGCACGGATGGTAGAGGATAAAGCTACCTTTGAGGAAAAACTGCAACTTTTATGGCGAGAAGCCTGGTTTTTTCACCGTTTGCTGTATCTGGATAACCTTGATATTCTTTACCTACCGGAAAATCAAATTCTCTATCAATCCTTCCTCAGAGAACTAGAAGAGAACAATCGGGGTATTACCATCCTCGCAGGGGTACAAAATTGGATACCCACAGCTATGGGTGCAACTGGGTTAATTACAGTTCCCTTTACAGTTCCTAAGTCTAGTCAACGCAGACAATGTTGGCAAACTCACCTAAAAGCAGCACAGATAACTGTTGAGGATCGAGAGTTAGATGTATTGAGCGATCGCTTTCTGCTAACCCCAGACCAAATTGCCGATGCTGTCGCTACTGCCTATAATACCGCCCGTTGGCAACAAATTAACTCAACTAAAGAAAAACCACTACCGTCATTTTTAAACTTATGTAGTGCAGCTCGCGCTCAATCAGGTCACGATTTAGCTAGCCTAGCCCGTAAAATCGAACCGAAATATACCTGGGATGATATTGTATTGCACCCCAACCAAATCACACAACTACAAGATATTTGCAAAGAAGCAGAATACCGAGATTTAGTACATCAAAAATGGGGTTTTGCAGATAAATTATCTTTAGGAAAAGGTCTAAATGTTCTGTTTTCTGGTTCTTCCGGTACAGGTAAAACTATGGCAGCAGAGGTGATTGCCCATCAACTGCAACTAGACCTTTACAAAATTGATTTGTCTCAAATAGTTAGTAAATACATCGGCGAGACAGAGAAAAATCTCAATCGTATTTTTACTGCTGCAACCAATTCTAATGCCATTCTTTTTTTCGATGAAGCTGATGCCTTATTTGGCAAACGTTCTGAGGTGCAAGATGCCCGCGATCGCTACGCCAATATCGAAGTAGGTTATCTGTTACAAAAAATGGAAGAGTATGAAGGTATTGCAATTTTAACTACAAATATCCGTAGTAATATTGACGAAGCTTTTGAGCGGCGACTCCGATTTATTATCGAGTTTACCTTACCAGATACAAAGAATCGTCACCTAATTTGGCAGAGAGTTTTCCCCAAAAATGCCCCCTGTAGCCACAATCTTGATTTAGAATTATTGGCACAAAATTTTGAGCTTACGGGGGCTAATATTCGCTATATTGCACTGACAGCAGCTTTTTTAGCAGCAGATGATGGGGGAGTAATTGAGATGGTACATTTAATTCGAGCTATGCGTCGAGAGTATCAGAAAATGGGACAAATTATCAGGGATAAGGATTTAGGTCAATATGTAGATTTGCGGTAAAGAAAAACTTGTAGGGAAAACACACTAACTAAAGCATATATATGTACTTTAGTCAATAAATTTTAACTCTCTTTCGTCCTTTATCCAAGAGTGCTGACAACCTAAAATTTTGTTTCAAACTGCTATAGTCCGATTGGGAAATCGGGGTTTTATGTCATGATGGCATACTAGAATATATATGCCTTTCTTAACTACAGGGAATCTCACATGGCTCTCCGTCTAGGTGACACAGTACCCAACTTTACGCAAGCCTCAACACACGGCGACATCGATTTTTACCAATGGGCAGGTGACAGCTGGGTTGTGCTGTTCTCTCACCCTGCTGATTTTACACCTGTTTGTACAACAGAACTCGGCACAGTTGCCAAGCTCAAACCAGAATTTGACAAGCGCAATGTCAAAGCGATCGCACTCAGCGTTGATGACGTTGAATCCCACAAAGGCTGGGTGGGAGACATTGAAGAAACTCAAAGCACCACCCTTAACTACCCAATTTTGGCAGATGCCGATCGCAAGGTTTCTGACCTTTACGACATGATCCACCCGAATGCGAATGCGGCGGTGACAGTGCGATCGGTTTTCGTGATTGACCCTAATAAGAAACTCCGCCTAAGTTTTACATATCCCCCCAGCACAGGACGCAACTTTGATGAAATTTTGCGGGTGATTGATTCTCTGCAATTGACTGATAATTACAGCGTGGCGACACCAGCTGACTGGAAAGATGGAGACGATTGTGTAATTGTCCCCTCACTCAAAGATCCAGAAGTACTCAAAGAGAAATTCCCCAAAGGCTACGAGGAAATCAAACCCTATCTGCGGATGACTCCTCAGCCTAACAAGTAAATCTGAGAATAATTTTTGACAAAAAAGCAAAGACGCAAAGTTATAACTTTGCGTCTTTGTTTTTTTGCGTGAGAATATAATTAGTTGGCTAGGCATCCGAACCTGGAGGAAATCCCGATGTTTTCATCTCCTTTGGTTTTGCAAATTCGCACATTGCTCATTGGTGTCAANNTCTACTGAAGTAGACTGAATATTTTTCGGGATATCTAGTCATCTTCAGATGACTTTCGCTATGATTCTTGGAACTTCAGTCCCTTACAGGACATAGTTTTTGCGTTAAGTTGACACTAATGAGCAGTGCTCATGCATGTCAACTTAAGCCAAAAATAGTGTACTGATTAGGTGTTGTTCACCCACCAGGGAATATAATTCCCTGACTAATTGCGAAAATTTTCGCGCTCTTTAGTCCTCTTCAGAGGACTTTAACTATGAGACAGGGATTTACAATCCCTGGCGGACGTGAGGTTTCGCGTTAAGTTGACACCAATGAGCAGTGCTTTACCCCTACGAAAAATCTATATGTATCAAGATTTTTGTGAAATGGTATAACTTACGGTTTTCTGATAGCCTTCTCTGTTGATTTATGACTCTTGACTCCTGCCCAAAAGGTAAGTGGTTGCCCAACTTTTTTATACAGTAGACTCTCCAAAATAACACCGTTATTATTGGCGGTAAGAGTTTTATTTGGCTGACGCAGAGACTCATAAAAACCGCTGTACCAGCCTTCTTTAGACTGAAGGTTGCCTTGAACGAAATCAAATAACTGGCGAGTATAATCAGTGTTATAAAGTACATGCCAACCGATCGCAGCTTTGGCACTGAGGAATCGCAAATTGTTATGCTGTTCTCTGGTATCTGTAATAGTTGTCCAAGGTTTTCCGTTGACAAATAGGCTGCTGTAAACGAAGTATGGAGAGCGATCTAAGTTGTCTGCGGTAACGGCAGTTAATTGTTTTGTGGCTTCATAACGCGCTGCTTGAGCAGCTAAAATCCGATCAGCATAAGCTTTAGGCAAAGCTTGAAATCCAGTTTCAATACCATCTAAGATATAAGGTTCGCTAAGAACGTAGTTATTAGCACCAGAGTTTTTATAGTCACGTTGATCGTAAGGAATTCCCTCTCCGTAAAGATCAACAAAGGCAGCGTGAGACTGATAATCTAAGGCTTTGTTAACATCCAAGCCCCAAAGCTTCAGACCATAAGCAGCATAATTCTCATAACCCAAGCGACCTTCTTGGTTGTACTGTTCTTTACCTTTGACAACAGCAGTACCATACATTTGTCCTCTTTTGGTCAGACGCTTGACTTGCCAATGTTTCCAAACTGCTTCTGTTTGCGATCGCATTTCTGGATACTTTGCCCCGACAATCTTCAGCCAAATTGCCATCCTGCCCAAATCGATGGCTGACCAACCAATTTCTTCCCGTTTTTCTAGTTGACCATAGTTAACAGGGACGAGAGTTTTAGCATTGTAAAGCTTGTTGGGTAGTTCCCCTTTGTATAAAGGCATTGATGCCAGAGTTTTCAACATTTTGCTCATTTTGGCTTCAAATTCAGCCACAGGCACGATATTGAGTTCTCTAGCACTGACCAAGGCTGCGATCGCTGCTGTCTGATCCCACATACTGACAGAGGCAAAGCCATCAACGGAATTGACCAAGCCAGTTTCATCGTTCCAGTTGCGCTGGAAGTATGACCAAGCCTGACGAGCAGTTGTCGTTTCCCCTGGAGTCAGCTTTCCAACTCCAGGAGCAACGTATGGAATTATGGCGATCGTTAGTTGGTTTTTAGGGATGGGTTGACCTGGCAACACTAAAGATTTAGCATCAAAGCTGGCAATTATTTCAGCTTCTTGAGTAGAGATAGGGCTTTGGATTTTATCTGGTTGTACCAACTGCTGTGAGGCAGTTTGGTCTACAGAAGTTTTAGGAAGTTGCTTAGACCAAACAGTTAAAATTGCGATCGCGATCGCAGCGGTAAGCACTCCTCCTACAGAAGCTAGTATGAACAAGCTCTTAGGTGGCGGTTGAAAATCAGAACTCATACTGATTAAAGCCTTATTTTGTAAGTCAGGGTTATTTGCGTAGTTTCACCAAATACATTCTTCCCAATTTTGAAATCTAACTAACACCCAGAAGTCCACCTGACCACTACAATAAAATAGTCACGCACCCGATCTCTGGAGTTCTAGCAGTGGGCTTATTTGATGATTTGAGTCGGTTTTTAGAAAACCGTTTAGAAGAATTCTTGCGTAACAATCCACATTTGGAGTTAGAGGCGCTGCTAGAACAGCTGCGTGAGCAAGAAGAAGATACATTAAAGCTGATCGCAGATTTAAAATTACAAGAGAAGCGATCGGAAGAAGAAATTCTCTCCACCGCGCAAGAAATTCAGCGTTGGCATATCCGGATTCAAAAAGCCAAAAACGCCAATAGAGAGGATTTGGCAGCGGCGGCGGGTGAGCGAGAAGCAGCCCTGTTGCGCGAAGGAAATCAGCGCTGGGGACACATGCAAGGGCTGAAAGAACGCATTAACCAATCTCAGGAACTACTGCAAAAAATTCAGCAACGGCGACAGGAAGTGCAAGCTAAAGCGGCCGAAGCACAGACAGCCCGTGCAAAAGCGCAAACCCAGCAGCGTTCGGAAAGCATTGGTTGGTCGAATCAAACTAGCAATTTTTCTGGTGGTTTTGATGACTTAGAAGAGAAGTTCCGTAGTTGGGAAACTCAGGATGAGTTAGAACAAATGAAGCGGAATATGCAAAAGTAGCGCGTATTGGCTAAAATACGCCGAAATAGCAAATGCGAATGCCGAATTAACAAATGCGAATGCCGAATCAACAAATGCGATCGCCGAAATAGCAAATGAGTTCGCCGAATCAACAAATGCGATCGCCGAATCAACAAATGCGATCGCCGAAATAACAAATGCGATCGCCGAAATAGCAAATGAGTATGCCGAAATAGCAAATGCGATCGCAGAATCAACAAATGCGTAGGCGTAGCCAGCCGTAGGCATCGCCAGAAATAGCTTACTCACTTGGTTTTTCGCGTCAGTTTTACCCCACCCTAACCCTCCCCTTGGAAAGGGGAGGGAACAAGATTTCTTATTTCCCCCCTTTACAAGGGGGGATTAAGGGGGGTAAACGTGTAGTATGTATGTAAACTATATATACCAAGCAATATGAGCGTAGATTTATTAGCTATTGTGGGCCCAGTAGTAAAAGCAGTAGCTCCAGAAATTGCTAAAAAAATCAATAGTGCATTAAATCCTACAGACTTAGAAAAAGCTTTAAAAGCAGGTGCCAAATCTGCTGATGAATGGGATAATAAGCAATCTTATGAACAGCATTTGTTCTATCATTGTGACGACAAACAAACTAGAGAACTTCTAGATCAATTTTTCAAAGATACAGGAGTTCAAGAAGAGTTACAAAAGCCTTTTACAGAGAAAACAACCCCCAATCTACAAGTTTTAATTCAAATATTCCACAAAATAAAATCAGAAAAGCCAAACTTAGAGTTTAGCGATAAAAGTATTGAACATTGGCTGAAAAAGTTTGTAGATGCTTATTTTGAACACACCAATACATATTTAAAATTTCAAATTGCTAAATCAGATTATCTCAAACAACTACTAGGCTACTTTGATGGTGTTGAATTTGTCGGCATCAAGGTAAAAACAAAAGAAGAAGAGAAATTTGCTAAACTACCACAAATTTTTGTGATGCCTAATGTAGTTGAGCAGGTGGAAGTTAGAGAAAGCATAGGTTTAAAATTAAATCTAGATTTGGCTTTAGAAGAAACAGCCAACCAGCAACGCCAGCAAAATTTAGTTTGGGAACAACAAAGTAGTGGCAAGAAATTCTCAGCCAAAGAACTGCTGAAAGAAAGTACACGCAATAAATTTGTTGTGTTGGGAGAACCAGGAATTGGTAAAACAACATTGATGAGTTACTTTGCTGTGATGCTGGCTGAACAGCAGACTGAAAAACTCGGTTTATCAGCAGACTTAGAGTTACTACCCATTTTGATTAGAATTAGAGACTTAGGCAAAGCTCCAACAAAGAATCTTTTAGAATATGTACGCAATTTTGCCAATAGTATTCATGTTAAAGAATTGCCCAAAGGTTTCTTTGAACATTGGTTAGACGATGGGAGAGCGTTGATTTTACTTGATGGCTTAGATGAAATCGCTAAACCAAGCGATCGCCATGAATTCGTAAAGATAATTCAGAGCTTTCTCGGACAATATTCTCAAAATCGGGCAATTATAACTTCGCGTCCAGCAGGTTATAGTCGAGAGTTTTTTGGTACAGATGAATTTCCTCATTATCATCTAGAAAAATTTGATAATAGTCAAATTAATTTATTTATTCAGCAATGGTATAACAGCAGACTGCCAAACAACCGAGAAAAAGCACAAGAGCGTCAAGAAAGCTTAAAAAAAGCATTAGCAACACAAAAACGCATCAAATTATTAGCACGCAATCCTTTACTACTGACAATTATTGCTTTGATTCATCGCTATGATGCACATTTGCCTAGACAGCGACATAAACTCTATGAACAGGCAGTTGATACACTATTGATTAACTGGGATGTAAACAAGGGCATTGAGTCTCGGAAGCTGAATTATATTCAATTGGACGATATCAAAATATTGATGCAACACCTCGCTTACTGGATTCATTCTCAAGGGGAAAGTAGCGAGAAAGAAGGCGGTACGCTGATTGATAGAGATGAGCTAATTACGCAATTAAGTGAATATATTTGTGAATCTAATTCTCAAGTTAAGAGTCATCAAGCTAAAGCCGAAGCAGAACGTTTAGTTGAGCATATTACAGAACGCTGTGGTTTATTAAACGAACAAGGTCAAGATAGATATGCCTTTGTGCATAAGACATTTCAGGAATATTTGGCAGGTGAAGAAATACGCGATCGCCAATCAGGAGACTTTCAGGAAGTACTAGATCACATTCGAGATTATCTACACAATTCCCACTGGCGAGAGGTGTTGTTGCTGTTAATAGCTCAACAAAATCCAAAGAACTCGAAAAGAATTATTGATGAAATTCTGCAACAAGAGACTCCTTATGAAGAATGGCTGCACCGCAATCTTTTATTTGCAGGGACTTGTTTAGCAGAAGATTTAAAATTATCTGATGGCAAATTGATTACAGATATTTTGCAGAGATTAGTTGAGCTTGAAGTTAGCAATTATCGCTTAGTAGGTAAGAAAGTTAAATCACAAGTTTTTCAAATTCTTTGCAATTTAAATGAAACCCAGTTTCAAGCTCAAGCACTACAACTGTTGAAAGCATCAGCAGATTTGATAGATAAAGAGCTACTGCGAGAATATCGGGTAGCTTTAGGTGAACAACAGGAAGTATTGGCAGAACTGCTGGGTTTACTCAAAGATGAGAGTGAGATTGTGCGTAACTTTGCTGCTCAAGCTTTGGGCAAGTTGGGCAACGCCTCGCCACAGCTAGTTGAAGCACTGCTGGGTTTACTCAAAGATGAGAGTCAGTATGTGCGTTTCTCTGCTGCTCAAGCTTTGGGCAAGTTGGGCAACGCCTCGCCACAGCTAGTTGAAGCACTGCTGGGTTTACTCAAAGATAAGACTCAGATAGTGCGTTTCTCTGCTGCTCAAGTATTGGGCAAGTTGGGCAACGCCTCGCCACAGGTAGTTGAAGCACTGCTGGCTTTACTCAAAGATGAGAGTGAGATTGTGCGTAACTCTACTGCTCAAGCTTTGGGCTACTTGGGCAACGCCTTGCCACAGGTAGTTGAAGCACTGCTGGGTTTACTCAAAGATGAGAGTGAGATTGTGCGTAACTCTACTGCTCAAGCTTTGGGCTACTTGGGCAACGCCTTGCCACAGGTAGTTGAAGCACTGCTGGGTTTACTCAAAGATGAGAGTGAGAGTGTGCGTAACTCTGCTGCTGATGCATTGGGCAAGTTGGGCAACGCCTCGCCACAGGTAGTTGAAGCACTGCTGGGTTTACTCAAAGATGAGAGTGAGAGTGTGCGTAACTCTGCTGCTGAAGCTTTGGGCAAGTTGGGCAATGCCTCGCCACAGGTAGTTGAAGCACTGCTGGGTTTACTCAAAGATGAGAGTGAGAGTGTGCGTAACTCTACTGCTGAAGCTTTGGGCAAGTTGGGCAACACCTCGCCACAGGTAGTTGAAGCACTGCTGGCTTTACTCAAAGATGAGAGTCCGAGTGTGCGTAACTTAGCTGCTGAAGCTTTGGGCAAGTTGGGCAACGCCTCGCCACAGGTAGTTGAAGCACTGCTGGGTTTACTCAAAGATGAGAGTCAGAGTGTGCGTAACTTTGCTGCTGAAGCTTTGGGCAACTTGGGCAAAAACTCCAGCAATGTTACTGCTACTGTCGCCAAATGGATTTCACAACACCATGATTCAGAAAATGTAGGCAGTGGAATTGATGCGCTGTGGAATTTGGTAATCACAGAAGAATAATTTTTGTTTTTCACTGTAAGTCCCTAAAGAGTGCTGAATACTCAGCACTCTGTTGGTCAAGCAAACCATTGACATCCATTTAAAAATCGAAAGTTGTGCGAAGCACACCCACATACTGCGTATCATTTCTGCTGTCGTTTTCTGGGTTGAGAATCACCCAAAAACCAGGAGTAACTGAAATGTTGTCATTTAGTCGGTAACGATAGAATGCTTCGATATGATAAGCGTTGTCTCTATCTTGACGAACATCACTGTTAGAGACACGCGGCGGTATACCAAAGAGAATTCCCGGCAAGTTTCCCTTACCGCCCACATCAGGAAACGACATCCCAATCGCTCCAAACCAAGCATTGGCATTATCACCATTGTTCACGAAGAGAGAATCTGTTCCACCTCTGCCATTGGAAATATCACTCAAACCTGAGTTTTTGGCAGTTGACCAGATATATCCACCCCAAGAGTGAATCTGGAAATTTGGGGAAAAGCGATAGTATCCTTGTGCGCCAACAATGCTGTTGGAAGTAGCAATGGTGTTTCCAAAGGGAGCGCCTGATAAAGCACTGCCCCTACCGGCGGTGATATCTACAGAGCCAGCAGGGGTATAGCCATGAGAGTAAGCGACACCAATAGATCCTTGCTTGCCGTAATATACCAAATGTGCAAGGGCGTTGTAACCACCATCAAATAACCCATTTTGCGCTGATGGAACGTTGGGATTATTCGCTAAATAGCCCAAGGTGAGAACTAAGTTTTTGCTGATATTCAAGTTAGCGGCTGCACCACCGCCACCCCGCTCGAAGAGGGGACTGTTTTTGCCAAATAGTGAGGGAATTCCGTTACCGTCATCGGCGATAGTTGCAGGAGTCACGTTGTCTGTAATGTCGTTGTAGCCAATGCCTGTGGGGCCGACGACAAAGGAAAGGGAATCGCTAACCGGGAAGTAGTAACGGATGTGGGGAATTATCAGTGTATTGTTGCTGTCATTGTCGAAATTCAGGCGTGTCATTCCCGTGCCTGTGGCTGCGGCAATTTGGCTCCCACCATTGGAATTCGTAAAGTTGCCAAACTCCAGCCGGACTCGCAACAAATCTTTGCCGGTGAAGCTACTTTCTAAGTTGAGACGACCCCGGTTTGCAAAGTAGAGATTGGATTCATCATCTTCACCACCTACCCTATTACCAAAGGTATCACTAATGGCGGTAATAATTTGAGCATTCAACCTAGTAGTGGTGGAAAACTGCTGCGCCTCCAGTGTTGCTGTCCGTGCCTCTAAGGTATCCACTCGCCCACGCAGAGTTGCCAATTCTGCCGCAAAGTCTGACTGTAACTTTTGTAGCACTGCCAAGTCTTGCTTATTAACTAAATCGCTAGTAGCTGTGGCAATTAACTCATTAATCCGATCCAAACAAGCATTTAAACCTGCGGCAAACTCATAACGGCTTAAGGCACGATTACCGCGATAGGTGGAATTGGGATAACCTGCAATACAACCGTAGCGTTCGACCAAAGATTGCAATGCACCAAATGCCCAATCGGTTGGTTGTACATCAGAAAACTGGGAAACTGAGGTAACTTGTCCCTGCAAATTTCTATTAGAATCATCTTCTGGAGGTGCTGCCCAAACTGCTGGAATTGCCAAAAATAAGAGAAAAAAGCTATAAAAAAGAGTTTTGATCATTGACTTATTAGTTCAAGATGGTTGAATTCTGACTTTGTAACCAAAGAGATTACCAAAAACTTGGGTCTGTTCGCGAAGCGTCTCGTAGAGAAGCCCTGTCCTTTGAGGACGGCTTTTTATCTCGGTGACAGGACTTTAAATGAGTAATGAATAATGAGTAATGAGTAGTGAGTGGATGAGAAATGGGTATTTACTCATTACTTATTACTTATTACTTATTACTCCAGAATCCCCTCCCCTTCTTTCTCGGTGAGTATGTCAAACTAGAAGCTTTGGTTCGAGGTTATGAGATAATCAGCGTTAAAGTTAGATATTTTGAGTTTAGGTTTTAGGTCACTTAAAGCAACGCTATGACTTTTTGCTCATTGCTGCTTGTAATAGCCGCTTCTATAATTCGCATTACATTAATTCCATCTTCGGCAGTAACAGCAATTGGCTGATTATTAACAATGGATTTATACACCGCATCGTAATAATCTAAATAACTGCCCTGTGAGCTTTTAACTTTTTCCCGAATTACTTTTGTGTCTTTTTCTGTATGAAGCAAGCCATATTCACTTTCCGGCTCTGTATACCAATCAAGTGTATTAGGCTTCATACCCGCTACTAAATACTCTTCTTGTTTATCGGCTCTGCTTTTGAGAAAAGAACCTTTAGTGCCATGTATGATATAACCCGGTTCAGGCTCACGCACAAGAAAACTTGCTTTTAATTTGACGCGCAATTTGTCGTAGTATAGTATCAACTCAAAATAATCATCTACCTGCGATCGCAGCCTAGTTATGCGGATATCTGCAAAAACAGCATCAGGCATCCCAAATAAATGCAAAGCTTGGTCTATTAAGTGCGGCCCTAAGTTGTTTAATGTTCCTGCCCCCGGACTTGGAACTTCTACGTGTTGTTTATGGCTAAGGGTTGGTTTATATTTTTGAAGTTGAAATTCTGCTTCAATAATATCACCTAGCAAGCCTTCTTTGACAATTTTTTTTACTGTTTTAAAATCACTATCCCACCTCCGGTTGTGATATACAGATAATTGTTTTCCCTGCTTTTGTGCCAATTCTTTCAGGTGTTCGGCTTCTGCTACTGTTGTGGTGAATGCTTTTTCTACCACTACATGTTTGTCTGCAAGCAATGCCTGTTTAGTATAATCGTAATGGGTATAAGTGGGTGTGTTTACTACCACTAAGATTACTTGATCATCTGCTAGCAATGCTTCCAAAGAAGGATAGCTTTTTACATGAGGATAATGTTGTTGTATCAGCTTTTTGCTTCTTTCCCAAGAACCGGCTAATTTAAATCCGGGATGCAAATCAATAAACGGCGCATGAAATACCATGCCAGATAAACCAGAAGAACAAAGAGCCGTATTGATAGTTTCCATCTTTTTACTGATTGGCTGAAGCGAGGGTTTGTATTTAGTTCACCAAATTAATTTTGTTGACATTCTCACCGCCGTGTTCGCCCTTGGCGTTGCCGTTCGCGCAGCGTCTCCGTCAGGAGAAGGGTACGCACGGGGAAGAAGGAGTAATGAGTAATGAGTAAATACCCGTTTTTCATCCACTCATTACTCATTACTTTAAACCCGTGCTGGAAGCATGGGGTTTTAAACCCATTTTTCGGATAAGTTCGTAGTGGCTGGCTGTAGCTCTTATCTAAGCACTAAAGTGCTTACTACTAACTTTATTAAGCTGTCATCATACTTATGGCAAAATCAGACTTGATGATACTACAAATTACATATCTTCTAACTCAATTCCGTTGGTTTCTTTTATAAAAAAGAGAATGAAAAAGAATGAGGTAGCCGCCGCAATTGTATAGAGTCCATAGGCAGAACCTAGACCGAAATATTGGAGTATGGGAGGAAATGTTGTGGAAATGAGGAAATTCGCAATCCATTGCATGGCAGCAGCAACCGAAAGTGCAGCAGCTCGAATTTTGTTATTAAACATTTCTCCCAATAGCACCCAAACCACTGGCCCCCAGGAGAAACCGAAGCAAAATACATAAAGGTTGGCTGCAATGAGAGCTACGGTACCTGCGCTTCCGGTGAGATTGGGATTCCCCGCAGCATCTAAAGGAGCATTACCAAAAAGATAAGCCATTGTCCCCAAAGTAAAGGTCATGCCAATCGACCCTAGTATGAGTAAGGGCTTGCGACCAAATTTATCTACAAAGGCGATCGCAATCAATGTTGTAATAATGTTGACGGCTCCTGTAATCACGGTAATTGATAGGGAATCTTTTTCTGAGAACCCGACTGCCCGCCACAAAACGCTGCTGTAGTAGAAGATTACATTAATCCCAACGAATTGCTGTAATACAGATAAGCCTATTCCTATCCAAACTATTGGGAGGAGTCCACCACTTCTGCTTAAAAGGTCAGATAACCTGGGTTCGCGTTCTCGAAGCACTGTTTGCCGAATTTCTTCGATTTTTGGCAGTACGTTACCCCCCAAAATTTTGGTCAGAACGTTAGCTGCTTCTGGTTCTCGACCTTGAGCAACCAAGTACCGGGGAGATTCGGGAATCATTAAGGCTGCCATTCCATAAAGCACGGCGGGAGGAATTTCCGTCCAAAACATCCAGCGCCAAGCCGCGATACCAAACAAAAACGGTGACTCGGCTGAACCTGCTGACACCGCAATAAAGTAGTTGCATATTAGGGCAATGAAAATCCCAATTACGATCGCTAATTGTTGCAGAGATCCTAATCTTCCTCGCAAATGGGTAGGAGAACATTCCGCAATGTAAGCTGGGGCGATTACACTAGCAGCACCAACTGCAATCCCACCCAATACCCGCCAAAAGATAAAATCCCAGATTCCGAAGGCTATCCCGGAACCAATGGCGCTGATGGTAAAAAACACCGAAGCTGCTACCATTGCTTTGACTCGACCATAACGATCTGCGATTTTCCCTGCATAGAAGGCTCCTACCGCAGACCCCAACAATGCCAGTGATACGGCAAGACCTGTTAGCACACTGTTGGCGTTAAAGGTTTGGGAAAGAGCGCGAACCGCGCCGTTGATTACTGCGGTGTCAAAACCGAACAGGAAGCCGCCGAGAGCAGCAGCACCAGCAATCAAAATGACATAAAATGTGTTGGATTTACGACGAACAGTAGTGGTAGACATAAGTTTGTATATTGGGAATTGGGCGTTAGGAGTGCTGAGTGCTGAGTGCTGTTAGCGGTAGCGGGGCATTTAGCCCGTGCTGAGTTAAGAGTTTTGTTTATCTCCCTCATCCCCCCAGTCCCCAGTCCCCAGTCCCTTTTATCGTCTAGAACGTCTGCGTAACCGATCAATCATTACTGCCAAAATAATTACTAGTCCTTTGACGACTAGTTGCCAGAAGTAAGAGAGGTTCAACAAGGTTAAACCGTTGTTGAGAATCGCAATAATTAATGCACCTAAAAGTGTGCCACCAATGGTACCAATACCACCTGTAAAGCTGGTTCCACCTAGAATAACAGCTGCGATCGCATCTAATTCATAACCTTGACCCAATACACCACTGGCACTATAAAGACGGCTGGCGCTCATGATTCCTCCTAAGCCTGCCAGTAATCCACTAATACCATAGACGAATAGCAACACCCGATTAACTTTAATCCCTGTTAATCTTGCTGCCCGCTCGTTACCACCAACGGCATATATCTGCACTCCTAAAACAGTTTGCCGCAGGATAAACCAGCTAGCTATCACAGTCAGTAGCGCAATTATCACTAGCCACGGCAGGGGGCCGACATAACTATTACCCACCCAAGCAAAATTTATGTCCCGGTTAATTAACGTTGTCCCCTTGGCAATCAAGAAGCCCACACCCCGCAAGGCTGTAAGTGAACCCAAGGTGACAATAAAAGGTGGCACATCCAAGAAGGTGATGAGTGCACCGTTGAGTAAGCCCAAAAACAATCCTGCAAGCAACGCAGCAGGTACGGCTGCCCAACTTAAAGCCGGTAGTAGCGATACCAGCAGGGCAACTACGGCAGAAACAGCTAAGATTGACCCAACTGAAAGGTCAATACCGCCGGTGAGAATTACAAAGGTCATTCCTGTCGCCAGCACAATATTAATTGATGACTGACGCAAGATATTAATGATGTTACCGCCGGTGAGGAAGTTGGGAGAAAGGAATGCAAATAAGATGCAGATAATTACTAGGATTGGCAGAATACCCGCAACTTCTAACAGAGTGCTGATTGATTTCCGGTTGCGAGCTGCGGAATTATTGGCTGATTTATTGATAGGTGGTCTGACTGTTTGACTCATGATGCTAATACCTCCGATGCTCCAGTTGCGTAGTGCATAATCTTTTCTTGGGTGATTTCTTTGCCAAGACTGCCATCCAGTTCGCCTACCAGCTGTCCTTCTCGCATCACCAAGACGCGATCGCTCATGCCGACAATCTCTGATAGTTCGCTGGAAACCATTAAAATAGCAACACCTTGCGCTGCTAATTCACTCATAATTCGGTAAATTTCGCTTTTAGCACCGATATCTACGCCGCGTGTCGGCTCATCTAACATCAATACTCTCGGTTTAATGGCTAACCAACGCGCTAACAGTAGCTTCTGTTGATTACCACCAGAAAGATCCAATGCTCTAATTTCCAAATTGGCTAGGCGGATATTAAAGTTTTCCACTGCGTCTGTTGACAGCCGATTAACTGAACCCCAGTTAACAATTCCAGCCTTTGCATCCTGCTTGAGTGTGTTGATGGCGATATTCTTGCGGGCGCTCATCTCCAGAAATAAACCTTGGTCTTTGCGGTCTTCTGGGACGTAGCCAATTCCCGCCGCGATCGCATCACTGGGGCTATTAATTTCCAGTTTTTTGCCATTCAGAAATACTTCACCACTGGCTTTGCGGTCAGCACCAAAAATCAGCCGGGATAGTTCTGTGCGTCCGGCGCCAACTAGACCCGCTAAACCCAGAATTTCTCCAGCATGAAGTTCAAAACTAGCCGGCTCAATTTTCTTGCGGGCGTCGCTCATATTCCTGACTGACAGCACCACTGGGCCAGGATGCATTTGCCGTTGATGTTCGTAAAAGTCTTGCATGGAGCGACCGACCATCATCTGCACTAATCGCTGGGGAGAAATTTCGCTGCGTGTCAGACTGCCAATATATTGACCATCACGCAACACACTAATCCGGTCAGCTAAGGCATAGATTTCTTCCATCCGATGGCTGATGTAAATAATGGCAATGCCATCACGCCGTAGTTTGCGAATTACCTCAAATAAATGGTCGCTCTCGCGGTCAGATAGGGCTGCTGTTGGTTCATCCATCACCAAAACGCGGCTTTTATCTTTCAGCGCCCTGGCAATTTCCACTTGCTGCTGTTCGGCAATGGACAAAGTACCAACTATAGTCTGGGCGGTAAAATTAGCTCCCAGGCTTTCCAACACTTCCTCTGCTTCCAGTTGCATCGCTTTGCGGTCTAAAAGCTGACCTCGCCGCAACTCGCTACCCATAAACATATTTTCGGTAACGGTTAAATTCGGTGCAACGTTCAGTTCTTGATAAATGAGGTTAATACCCGCCTTGCGTGCTGTCGCCGGATCTGTAATTTTTAAGGGTTGACCATTGATGCGAATTTCTCCTTCATCGGCAATGTAAGCCCCTGCCAGGATTTTCATCAATGTGCTTTTACCCGCTCCGTTTTCACCCATGAGGGCGTGAACTTCTCCGGGATAAATGGTGAGATTAACATTTTGGAGCGCAGATACACCATGAAATCGTTTTGTAATCCCTTGCATTTCTAACACCGGGGTGGTGGCTGGTGCATCAGAAAATGAAGTTTCAATATTTGTTGTCATGAGCAAAACCTGTAAAAAAATTTAAAATTCGCGAACCTAAATTAGAAATTAATAAATTCATATTTGATTGATCGCAAAATCATGTTTTCAAAGCTGACTAGGAGTTGTCAAGAGATATTTTCATCCTTTGTTGTTAACGTTAGTTCAGAGAGATTCTTGGGAAAGTCTAAGTGCTATAAATAGACACTCAAACTTTCCACTGATGCACATACATAGCGGTTATCAATTGGGTGCAGCAGAGTTTTAACCTCTTTCTAAACCCATCTTTCTATTAAAGAAAAGACAGGCATAAAGATGAGGTTTGGTATTAATTTAAGTGAAAACAGCCAGACATTCTAGGTATGTGCAAAAACTTTACAAATGCACCAAAGGACTTATATCAAAAGACATAATTTCCAATTGCAAATTCACAATTTTTATTACTTCCAGCCTTTTTCTGTGCTGACGTTATCTTTTGTGATCAACTTAACTGGAATCAGAATCGTAGAACTGCTTGGTTTTTTCCCATTTAAGATGTCGTTGCCAACTTGAACTGCTTTTTCAGCCATCCCTCGCGGATTTTGAGTAGCAGTTGCCGCATATATACCATCTTTAGTTGCGATCGCAGTAATAGCTTCTGGCGCACCATCAACTCCAACAATAAAGAAATCTTTACGTTGTGCTTGATTAGCTGCTAGTTCTGCGCCAACTCCACTCGGATCATTGATGGCAAAAACCGCATCAATTTTTGGAAAGGTTGTCAGCAAATCGGTCATAACTCTGAGTCCTCCATCCCGACTACCCTCTGCATTCTGGTTTTTAGAGAGGATTTTGATATCAGGATATTTGGACAATACACTCTCGCAGCCACTAACTCGCTGAATCACCGAGTCAACTGGCGGCCCGTTAACTATGACAACATTGCCTTTACCTTTGAGGCGATCGGCAATATATTTACAACTAACTTCTCCAGCTTGGACGTTATTAGTAGTAATGGTGGCATCTACACCTCCCTCAGCACCAGTGTCTACTGCAATGACAATCCTACCTGCTTGTTTTGCCTTTTCAATTGCCGGCTTAATACCACTTTTATCAGCAGCATTGACGATAATGATGTCAGTATTGGAAGCGGTGAAATTTTCAATTTGATTGGCTTGTTGGTTGAGGTCATAGGCACTGGAAACTACGGTAACATTGACATCCTTCCCGCCAATTTTCTTCGCCTCTGCCTCAGTTGCTTGTCCCATGAGGACGAAGAAGGGATTACTTAAATCACCAACGGTAAAGGCAACTGATTTTAATTTTCCATTCCCAGTGGCGGTTTTAGTCTCTGCACTGGTATTGGTAGCAGGTTTTGTATCAGGGTTAGTAGCAGTGCCATCGGGAGAAGTATTTGTACAGCCGATAATACTACCACTGATGATCCCTAGTATGCCAGATGCGATCGCAATCTTTTTCACATTCATATATCTCCTAGAAACACCAAATTTCAAAACGATGTATTTAAAAAACAGGGTAAAGTACTGCAACTATCCTGTATCAAGCCTTTTTCCGCATCTTGTAATTACGAATTACGTTAGCGACGCAGGAGCGTCATTACGAATTACAAATTACCAGCCTTTATAGCTGCTAAGGTTTTCTCTAGTAACCAAGGTGACTGGAATCAGAATGTCAGATGACTCAGGTTTTTTACCCTTGATGATATCGTTGCCAATTTGAACTGCTTTTTGGGCCATCCCTGCGGGATTTTGAGCAGCAGTTGCAGCAAATACTCCATCTTTATCTTCCATTGCTTTGGTTGCATCTGGTGATCCATCAACCCCAACAATAAAAAATTCTTTACGTCTTGCTTGTCTAGCTGCTAAATCTGCGCCGACACCACTTTGGTCGTTAGTGGCAAAAACGGCATCAATTTTGGGAAAGGTTGTAAGCACATCACTCATGACTCTTAGCCCTCCATCCCTTGTCCCTTCAGCGTTTTGGTCTTTAGAGATGAGTTTGATATCAGGATATTTGGATAATGACTTCTCACAGCCACTAACTCGCTGATTGATTGAGTCCATCGGAGTTCCGTTGAGAATGACTACACTACCTTGACCTTTGAGGCGATCGGCAATATATTGGCAAGCAACCTCACCAGCTTGGGTATTGTTGGAGCTAATCATTGCATCTACATCTGCATCAACGGCTGAATCTACTGCAATCACAACCCTACCTGCCAGCCTTGCTTGATCAATTACGGGTTTAACTCCTTTTTTATCAACAGCACTGAGGATAATTAGGTCAGTATTCGCAGCCGTGAAATTTTCGATTTGGTTGCTTTGTTGGTTCAAGTCAAAGCCACTGGAAACCGCATTAACTCTGATATTACCCCCAAGTTTCTGGGCTTCTGTCTCAGCCCCCTTCTGCACTGCATTATAGAAGGGATTACCCAAGTCACCCAACGCAACGCCGATTGTTTGCAATTTTCTATTGGGAGTACCAAGACTCTCTGCACTTATATTGGTAGCAGTGTTAGTAGTATTAGTCGTAGCGTTGCCATTTTGAGTGCCATTCGTGCAACCAACAACCGTAAAACCTAATATGCCAACTATGAGCGAAATTCTTTTCATATTTATTTCTAACAACGGATTTAAATTTGAGAAAGATCAGCAGAATATAAATCTGCACAATCATCAAAATATGAAGTAGGTCTGAAATTTTTAGACCTAACCAAGTGATACTACTAGCTTTTGGTATTTCAACTCAAAAGGTCTTCTGCTTTGACGCAATTGGAGTTAGTGCTATTAGTTTCACTAAACTAGATGTTTTGTTTTGAAAGCAAAATCATGAACATTACACTACTTCAAATAATCGCATTATTTTTTGGTGAGATTACTTCGGTAGTAGTGTGTAGCCTGAAAACAGCTTTTAAGTGAAACTTCCAAAAACTGGTTTTATTAAACTTGTAAATCTTTATTGGTTTTGACTTTTTTCATTTTATCCCGCTCCGGTGTAAAAATTAATTTTGTTTATCGAACTTTACAAATACAAAAGATTTTAAATCTTTCGATATAACCCAAAGTATTCATTTAAAAGCCTTTGCATAAATCAGCTTATTCAATACTTGATTTAATGTTAAAAACGTTAACATTTCTCAATCAAACTCCTTCAGAAAAGATACTGTTATAGTAGAGAACCTTGGATTGTGAATGCTATATTTTGAGAAATGTAAACATCCTTTGGTTGGATTTTCTAAGTTAACTCAAATCTGCTTGTCAAGAGTATTTATTTGTTATTGCTCCTCCATCACTTAAAGGATGTCTGAAAAGTTTTTTTGTATACATCTAAGCCTTGGAGATCCCCCTAAATCCCCCTTAAAAAGGGGGACTTTAAGACTCTTGTTCCCCCCTTTTTTAAGGGGGGTTAGGGGGGATCAAGAAATATTTGATACTTCTGGGACATCCTCTAAGCTCGACTTTATCCAAAATTAAAAACTTGGTTCTCTTGATACGGCAAAACCCTAGATTTTTGGGAAAAACTTTTTCCATGTCACTGATTATCGGTGAGAGCGAAAAAGTAAAATTACTGTCCCACAAAGATTTCAGAGTAAGATTGAGTCTTGCCAAAAAATGGATAAAGTCGAGCTTAAAGGCAATAGAGCAGTACACAAGATAATATTTTAAAGCCTGATTAGGGATGAAGAAAATTTACATATCTGTTTTATGCTTTTACAGATGTAATATCTTGCTCTTGCTCTATCCCTTCATAGATCAAGGATTCAGAATTCTGAGTTCTGAATTCTGAATTCTTCTTCAATCAGTTTAAAACTTTAACGTTGCAGGCAAATATTTAGCAACTAAATCTTCATAGTATGGTTTTAATTTCTGCCAATCAGGAGGAATAGGGTTTTTGGAATATAAATCGTAGGGGTTGAATAACTTCACCCATTTAAACATTTCTTGATCGTGTTTATCCATCAAATGTTCATACGCATTTTCACGATGTTGAGGATAAAATGAGTGATAGCGAAGCATATATAATGCAGGTTCGGGCAAATAGTTTTTCATCATCTGATAAAAATACTCATCATGCCCCCATGAAATATGTACATTACTCAATCCACACTTTGGCTCATAAATTCCATATTTAGTGTTGTAATCGGGGTTATTATAATCAGGATTTTCTTTGAAAAATTCTGAGAAAACAATTTTATCAGAAAATGCACAACCTACAGGATAAGTATCGCCTACAGTAGCCCATTGAGGCTCACCAAATAGACAAAGTACTTTCCCCATATCGTGAAAGAAGCCGGTAAGTACCATCCAATCAGGATGACCATCAGCGCGAATAGCTTCTGATGTTTGCAATAGATGCTGTAATTGATCCATGTCTGTATCAGGATCGGAATCATCAACCAATTGATTTAAAAATTCGACTGCATCCCAAACAGACATTTCTTTCTTATCAAACTTTAAAAATTCTTTTTCTTTTTGAAGTACAAAATCGTATGTTTGATTAATATGGTTTAACCGATAAAACTCTTTTACTGTATCTCTAATAGTCGTTTCATAATTTCTATACTCTTCGGTGGTTTTACCTTCTTTAACTATGCTTTCCGGATCGGGATAGCGATTCAGTAAGTCTTCTTCCCATTCTTCTAGGGAATGTAAGGGATTGTTTTGAGCTTGAGCAATGACATTATTTAGAGTTTGAGACATATCTTCCTACTTGTCGATATTGATTTGTTAAATGGTACTTTTGCGCTCCCTTATGCACAGGTGTGCAAAACCTGTCTTAAACTTATTTTTTATTTTTGCACACGTGTGCAAAACTGTGTGTTAAGTTTCATCTCGTATTTGTACAGCTATGGATGGTTTACTTCGATCTTTTTGGTTCCGAAGAAAAATGGTACTTTTGCTTTTTGCACACCTGTGTATGAATTGACTAATATAAGCTAATCTTTTGTATTACACACCTGTGCAAAACCTATATTTATGTTTTTTTGTTGTCGGACTCAGGCAGGTGGTATCAAATTGCTAATTGCACAGCAGTGGAATACTTAACAAGATTAGCCAACTCTTCTAGCTGATTTATTGCTTCTGCACCCTCCAACTTCATTAATTCGCGATCGTCCCACAATTCCATCCAAGTAATCCCGTAATCAGAGACTAAAAACCGAATTAGGTGTTTTTCTCTGAGGCTAACTATAAATGAAGCACTCTTCATTTGGTCGCCGCATGTATAACAAGACGCAGTATAACCACGTCGCTCAAGTATAATTGTCAGGGCTTGCAGGTTCATTACCAAGTCTTGGACGAATTGTTGATGTTGTTGCGCTAATCTTAGAAACACTATTTTTCTCCTACCACTCCAGTTTATGTGGTTGCTTTTCTAATTTCTTTAGACTTACATCTGATGTAATTTAGTTGCCAAAAGTTCGTGTTTTCGTAGATACGTGATTAATCTTAATCTTATGGTTGTCATCAATAAGCTAAATTTCCAAAGCCGTTCTAATGTTTTGGACAATTATCTGGGGTGGCTGTGCAACATCCATAGATATGGTATCTAACGGTTCTTCAAGAGTATTGAACTGACTTCCGAGGAGTTTTTCATTCATGTAATGATTGCTACGCTCTTGCAATCGCGCTTGAATCAACTCATAAGATCCTTTGAGGTAAACTAGCTTGATGCGATCGCCCTTGGCGTTGGCGCTATCCAGGAGCAAAAATTGCCGATAGCTATCTTTTAAAGCCGAACACGCCAGCACCACACTTTTATTTTCTTGCAACCATTGCTTGATAGCTGTTTGCAAATCTTGTAACCAAGGCATCCTGTCTGCTTCACTCAGAGGGATACCGCATCGCATTTTCTCAATATTCTCTGGCGAGTGAAAATTATCAGCGTCGCTAAACTCCCACTCTAACGAATCTGCTAATAGTTTTCCGATGGTAGTTTTGCCAGAACCGGATACACCCATGACGATAATAATCATTGACTGCTGAATCATATTTTTATTAAGAAAAGTTAAGCTAATTCGTAATTCCTAATTCGTAGTTGTAGTTATGGGTGGAGGTAAAAGTCAGGACTCCTAACTCCTTTCCATGCAAAATGTGAGTTGTATAAATCTCTTGACAAATAATGATTATTTTCTATAATACATACAAATGCACACGTGTGCAATATTTAATTACTAAGATAAAAAATGAATAAACGAAGAATTTCAATTGAAGATATTGCCCGCAGAGCAGGGGTTTCTCATTCTACAGTTTCACGCGCTTTGCGAGATAACGCTCTCATTAGCCCGAAAGTGCGAGAAGAAATTAAGCGACTGGCGCAGGAGATGAGCTATGTGCCAAATGCTATTGCTCAAAGTTTGCAAAATAAGCGTACTAATACTATTGGTGTAGTAGTAACTTCAATCGCAGATCCCTTTTTTGCTGAGGTAGTAGAGGGAATCGAGAAGATAGCCAGACCAGCAGGCTTGAGTGTTTTGTTGAGTGCTTCACACCGAAATTTTGAGCAGGAGATGGCAGCTATTGATACTTTTCATCGCCGCAGGGTGGACGGGATCTTAGTAGCTGATTCACGAATTAGTAAGCAGCATATCAAACAACTTACGCAAATTGCTGTGCCAACAGTTCTGATTAATAGTCAGACCGAAGATCAATCCGAAATATTTCACTCAGTAGCAATAGACGATCGCTTAGGTGCTAAATTAGCCACAGAGCATCTAATAAGTTTGGGACACACTGCTATTGGTTATCTTGGTGTAGGCGATCGCAGCAGGTCAAACCAGCAGCGCCTAGAAGGATATCAAATGGCCCTTGCGGAAGCTGGTATTCCACCAAATACTGATTGGGTTTCAATTAGTGACGAATACGATACCAGAACCAGCGATGTGAACACCGGGAAAAATATGCTGTCTAAACTATTATCTGCGGAAGTTACAGGCATATTTTGTTACAACGATATGGTGGCGGTTGGCGCTCTGTTAGCTTGCCAAGAATTAGGTATTTTAGTACCGCGAAATTTAAGTCTCGTCGGATTTGATGGTATTGCTCTAGGCAGTTACGTTACACCAGCACTGACCACAGTTAGCCAGCCAATGTTAGAAATTGGTGGCTATGCTATGCAAATGTTACTCGATTTATTAGAAGAAAAAACTGTAGAAAACCTCGTTTTATCTCCTTTTTTAGTAGAGCGTGGTAGTAGTGCAGCATTATTAACAATTTAAGATTGAAGACAATTTATTTGAAACTTTTAACCAAATAAAAAGTATGTTAACTAAAAAACCGAGTTTATCTCCCGATCGCTGTTTTTCTCCAGAACCAGTTCAAAGACGACTGGCACATCAATTTTTTGACAGTATATCTGCGTTACCTTTAGTTTGCCCACACGGACACGTAGATCCAGCTTTATTAGCTAACCCCGCAGCCCGTTTTGGTTCACCGACGGAATTACTGATTATTCCTGACCACTACCTTTTGCGGATGCTCTATAGTCGGGGCGTACCTCTGCAAGCTTTGGGTATACATACTAATGATGGTTCACCAGCAGAAACCAACCACCGCAAAATCTGGCAATTGTTCGCAGACCATTTTTATCTATTCCAGGGTACTCCCTCTGGGTTGTGGCTGAAAGAGGAACTAACTAACGTCTTTGGTGTAGATGAACCTTTAAATTCTCACAATGCTGGACATATCTATGATTATCTAGAAGGTTTGTTAGCTTCATCTAAATTTTCCCCTCGTGCTTTATTCAAACGCTTTAACATCGAAGTGCTTTGTACTACCGATGCCGCCAGTGATAACCTAGAGAATCAGCGCTCGCTCCACGAAGAAGGTTTCACTCAAATTAGGCCAACTTTTCGACCAGATGCAGTAGTTAACTTAGATGCTCCTGGTTGGCGCGAAAATCTTACCAAATTGGAAAGTGCTGTCGGTAGAGAAATTAGTACTTATGCCACTTTTGTGGAAGCTTTAGAAGAACGTCGAGCTTTCTTTAAAAAAATGGGCGCGACAGCTACCGATCAAGGTGCAGCTACACCTTATACTACGCGCCTTTCTGACCAAGAAGCCGAAGCTATCTTTGCTAGAGCATTAACCGACAAGTTGAATCCAGGTGATGTAGAGCATTTTACCGGTCATATCTTCATGGAAATGGCGCGGATGAGTGTGGAAGATGGCTTGGTAATGCAAATGCATTGTGGTGTGATGCGTAATCATAACTCGGCTTTATTTGAGAAATTTGGATCTGATAAAGGTGCTGATATTCCCATAAAAATAGAGTGGACTCAAAATCTACACCCATTGTTGTCAGCTTACGGCAATGATCCGCGCTTTTGCTTAATCATTTTTGGTATGGATGAAAGCACTTATAGCCGAGAAATGGCTCCGTTAGCTGGTCATTATCCTACCGTATTGCTTGGCCCACCTTGGTGGTTTCACGACAGCGTAAATGGTATGGAGCGCTATTTCAATCAGGTAATGGAAACTGCGGGAATTTATAATACTGCTGGATTTAATGATGATACACGGGCTTTTGTTTCGATTCCGGCTCGTCATAATGTCTGGCGGCGGGTAGCTTGTAACTGGTTGGCTGGATTGGTTGCGCGGGGATTGGTTGAGGAGGAGGAAGGGTATGGTATGGCTCGTGCTTTGGCTTATGACCTCGCTAAGGTTGCTTACAAATTGGAGTGACAATTCTCCAAAATCAAGCTATTAGGACTAGGGCGTGTTTTCAAACAACCCCCTTAAAAAGCTACGGTGTATACACAAGTCAAATTACCCCCCTTAATCCCCCCTTGGAAAGGGGGGAAACAAGAAAATCTAGTTCCCTCCCCTTTGCAAGAGCTGAAGAGAATCGTAATAAGCAAGAACATCAGGGGAAACAAGAAAATCTAGTTCCCTCCCCTTTGCAAGAGGCTGGAGAGAATCGTAATAAGCAAGAACATCAGGGGAAACAAGAAAATCTAGTTCCCTCCCCTTTACAAGGGGAGGGTTAGGGTGGGGTAAACCCTTGGTTAATCAGCTATTTCATACTTGTGTATACACCGTAGCTTAAAAAGAGGGACTAAGAGTTTCTTAAAGTCCCCCAATTTATCGGGGGATTTAGGGGGATCTAAAAACTTATAGGCTAAACAAGTAGTTTGAAAACAAGCCCTATTCCTAGCTACAGAGGAAATCTGCAAACCCAGATTAAATATTGACTTTTTTAATTACGAATTACGTTAGCGGAGCGGGGCGTTAGCCCATTACGAATTACGAATTTAAATAAGCGGGGGAATAGTTGATGTCAGACTTGATTTTAAATAAACTTTTTAGCTTAAAAAAGCAGGTAGCGGTAGTTACTGGTGGTTCTGGTGTGCTTGGTGGGTCTATGGCAAAGGGTTTGGCTCTGGCTGGAGCGCGAGTTGTGGTCTTGGGTCGCAATGAAGCACGGGCGGGGGCGGTGGTGGCTGAAATTACTGCTAACGGTGGAGAAAGTATCGCTGTGGTGGCAGATGTTAGCGATCGCTCTCAATTAGAAATCGCCAGGGATTATATTATACAGTGTTGGGGTGAAATAGATATCTTGGTAAACATGGCTGGCGGGAATATTCCGGCTGCCACAATTACTGCCGATGAGACTATTTTTGATATGCCACATGCAGCCTTTGAGGAAGTAGTTAGCCTCAACTTACTTGGCACTCTACTGCCTTGTCAGGTTTTTGGTCAAGCAATGGTGGAAAAAAATCAGCCCCACGGGTGCATTGTCAATATTTCTTCTATGTCTGCTATCCGAGTGATTAGCCGCGTGGTTGGCTACTCAGCCGCTAAAGCGGGGATAGATAACTTTACTCGCTGGTTAGCGGTAGAACTCGCCCAAAAATATGGTGATGGAATGCGAGTAAATGCGATCGCACCAGGTTTCTTTATTGGCGAACAAAATCGAGATTTACTCTTAAATTCTGATGGTAGTTTGACCGTTCGCGGGCAAAAAATCATTGAGCATACCCCCGCCGGACGTTTCGGAAAACCAGATGAATTACTCAGCACTTTGATCTGGTTATGTAGTTCAGGTTCTAGTTTCGTTAACGGGGTAGTTGTGCCGGTAGATGGTGGATTTAGTATCTACAGTGGAGTTTAATCATGTATTCACTGGCTGTAAATAACGGCACACTTTCAGATGAGCAAGTTTCTACGCTAATTCATCAAGCTTTCGCAGACCCTAAGTTAGATGGACAGCGCATCTTAGTGTTAATTCCAGATAGTACCCGCACTGCTCCCATCCCGCAAATGTTTCGATTGCTGCATCAGGAGTTGGGTAAAAGAGTAGCGGCTCTAGATTTTTTAATTGCTCTGGGTACACATATGGCGTTTACCAGTCTAATAAAGTACACTAATTAAGATAAATTCAGTGCATCTACTCAA